>JAUUMM010000017.1:0-44972 GCA_030839365.1 Collinsella sp. | reverse complement strand
GCGCATAAAGAAAGCCTCCCATTTCTCATGTCCAAGAAATGGGAGGCAGTTCATTAAAGTGCTCGGGGGCCTTTTAGTTTAAAGCGACCTGGTGGACGGCCTTTATACCGGCAAACAATATAGGGGGTACCGACCAACGTCGATACCCCCTTACAAGCCACCATGTCACGCACACAGTGCCGAGCGCACGACCCGCACGCCTACTTGCGAGAATTGCTCAGCTTATTGATCAGCGCCTCGAGACGCTCGCCGTCCTCGGCCGTCTGGGCAATAACCAAAATCGTATCGTTGCCGGCAAGCGAGCCAAGCACATCGGGCAACTCTGCCGCATCAACGGCGGCGGCGATGCCGGAAGCCGTACCAGGCTGAGCCTTGATCATAACCAGATTATCGGTGCGCAGAACGCCCGTTACGAGCTCGGAAACCATACGCTGCAGGTGCAGGTCCTCTGCCAGAACATAGATACCCTCGGGGAGCTTACGCAGCCCCATATCGGCAATATCGCGAGAGACAGTCGCCTGCGTGCAATCAAAGCCCATAGCGCGGAGCTCATCGACCAGCACGCGCTGCGTGCGGACGTCCTTATTGCGCACAATATCTCTAATGGCATCCTGGCGCCCATTGCGTTTTTTAGCCATACAAACCCTCTCTCCAAAAGATGGCGGAGACAATCAATCAGTGACTGAATAGTTTAACGCTATTTGAAGGCTTTTGTGTATAAGAACGCATTTCGAAACAATTCTATGCAAATTTGTTTCGAAATGAGCCGTTTAGGCGGTTTTTGCGCCCGTCCGGTTAAGAAAAGCTGCCAGATGCGTACACATCACGCAGCGCGCGGGCTTGGCGCTGGCGATCGGCCCAAACAACAAACCGAGTCCCCGATGGTTATCCTTGAGCGCGGCGACCATCTGACGGGTTCGAGGCGCATCGAGCATATCACGCATGCGGGCGGAACGCTCGATTGACGACACCCCATGCGGGCTCAGACACAAATTCTCGATGCAGGCGACCAGTCCGGCAAAGTAGAACTTTTGGCTTGCCAGCTTGAGCCGACCACCGCTGTCTGCTTCCGAGAGTGAGTCCGCAAGCTCGTCGAGCGCTCGAGTGTCATCGGATACCTTGGCATACATGGTGGGATCAAAGGCATCTGTAAGTTTAGGTGCCGCCGTGTGGAAACAAGCATCGCCGCAGCCGGACACGCATCGTGTCTGCGAAAGCGCGCATGCCATAAACCCAACTGTGCGAAACACCTTGTCGCACAAAAGGCATGCCTCAAACAGCGAGCGGCTGTACATCACACCAGAGGTCTGAACGACTAGGCCGCCTAAAATCAACTGAGGCAGCCCGGCCACCATCGAAGATTTGCTATCAATGGAAATATGAGCAGCATCCAAGACGCGCGAATGGCGCTCTCGATGTGCATCATAGCGGTCGAGCGACACCGTGGGGAGCACTATGTCTGCCGTAGAATCGCACGCGATATTGACCATCTTGGAAAGGGACTGCGGAGCAAACCACTCATCGGCGTTCATAGCGATGATTTGAGAGCCGCGCGAGGCAGCAAAACCGGCACGAAGACAAGCGCCGCGCTTCGCGTCCTCGACGTCAATCAAATCAATATGAATGTCCCTGTCGGCAGCAACTTGAAGCGAATGGCGCACACCGGGCGCAGCATCGCGACAGACAACGACAATCTGCAAATCGTAGAGGTCTTGGTTCTGGATACTCTCGAGCGCACGCATCGCATAGCTGAGCGAACCTTCTACCACAAGGATCACCGAAAGTCGCGGATGCGAGCCACGTCGAACCAAGTTATCCGTCCTCTCGACAGCAGTGAATCAAACTGTCGTTCATGGTACACCCCGGCAATAAAAGCAATGAGACACCGGTTGTATTGCACGCCAAGAACAGATGTTGCACACGCGCAGCCCACAGATGACAGGTGCCGACGCACGACGCGCCGAGCCCTCCCCTAGTCGAGCACGACAAGCTCGGCGGGATCGTAATCCACGCCCATAAACGTAAGGCCGCAGGCAGGAGCCGTGGGGCCCGCAGCGGTACGGTCGCAAGCATCGATGACCTCGCGCATCCACTCGGGTTCACGGCGATGCATGCCAATCGCGACAAGCGTGCCAACGATCGTACGGACCATCGAATGCAGAAACGCATTGCCCTCGATGGTAAACGTCAGGATGTCCTCGCCAAACGCAACCTCATGGCCAAACTCGGCGCGCATTACGCAGCGGTGCGTAGGTTTGCCCACGGCAGAAGCAACCTTGCAAAAGCTTTTAAAGTCCTGCTCGCCCAGCAGCGCGGGGCAGGCAGCAGACATAGCCTCAACATCCAAGGGATAGCGATGCCACCACACCGCACCGCGGGACAGCACGGGGCGCGCATCTCGATCGGCAATACGGTACGTATACGTACGGGAACGCGCGTCAAAACGTGCAGAAAAGCCTTTACGGGCCTTGTAGACCTCGTTGATGGCGATATCTTTGGGCAGCAGGGCATCCATAGCCCGCAGCCACCTACGGCGCGTTAGGGCGAGCTCAGCGTCCGTTACGGGCACGCTGATGTACTGAGCCACGGCATGCACGCCGGCATCGGTGCGACCCGCGCACGTCAGATCGATCGGACGGCGAAGCAGCGTCTCGATGGCTCGACGCAGCTCACCCGCAACCGTCGTCTGTCCCGGCTGCTCGGCAAAGCCGCTATAGGACGAGCCATCGTATGCCACGCGGAAAACGAGCGTGGCATCGAGCTCTGGAATCGAATTGAAATCAGACGGCGCGGTCATGGGCGCTCCCAACAAACAGGCAATGGCATTTCGACAAAAAAAGAGGGGTACGCGAACGTACCCCTCGAATATAGCCTATGCAGACGGATTGTCTACTCAGCGGTCTCCTCAGCAGGAGCCTCCTCGGCAGCCTCGACCTTCTTGGGAGCAGCGGCCTTCTTGGGGGCCGGAGCAGCCTTCTTGGCCTTAGGCGTGCAAGGCTCGGTGACGAGCTCCATGATAACGATGGGAGCGTTGTCGCCCTTGCGGTGCCCGAGCTTCATGATGCGGGTATAACCGCCGTTGCGATCCTGCCACATACCCTGGGCAGCCTTGTCGAAGATCTCGGCAACGAGCTGCTTATCGCCGAGCTTGGCGATAGCCAGACGACGAGAGTGCAGGTCGCCCTTCTTGGCCCAAGTGATGATCGGATCGACGACCGAACGCAGCGCCTTAGCGCGGGTCTCGGTGGTCTTGATGCGGTCGTTCTCGAAGAGGGCCTTAGCAAGGCTCTTCTTCATGGCCTTGGTGTGGCTCGCATCGGTGCCGAGCTTCAGGCCCTTCTTAACGTTGTGACGCATGGTCTAGTTTCTCCTCAAATATGCGAAGCATTAAGCCTTCAGGCTCAGGCCCATGGACTCAAGCTTGTCCTTCACTTCCTCGATCGACTTAACACCGAAGTTACGGATGTTGAGCAGATCGTTCTCCGAGAACTCAACGAGCTGACGGACCGAGTGAATGCTGGCGCGCTTAAGGCAGTTGTAGGAACGGACGGAAAGGTCCAGATCCTCGATCTGCTTGTCCAGCTCGGCGTTGTCGTTGGTGACCTCGGGAGCGAAGATCGAAGCCTCCTCCTCGACCTCGGGGGTCTCGGCAAGGTTCATAAAGGCGGCCATATGCTGGTTGATGATATTGGCAGCCTGGACCACGGCGTCGCGCGGGGCGATGGAGCCGTTGGTCTCGATCTCGAGGACAAGGCGGTCGTAGTCGGTGTGCTGACCGACACGGCAAGCCTCAACGAGCTTGGCGCAACGGGAAACCGGCGAGTACAGCGAGTCGACGTGGATCACACCGATGGGATCGTTGTCGCGCTTGTTGGCCTCGCCAGAAACATAGCCGCGGCCATAGCCGATGCGCATGCTCATGGTGAGATGGCCACCCTCGGTGAGCGTAGCAATGTGCTGCTCGGGGTTGACCAGCTCAAACTCGGACGGAATAAAGAAGTCCGCACCGGTGACCTCGCAGGGGCCGTCAACCGAGATGGTGGCGGTCGCCTCGTCGGTCGTGCCGAGAGCCCTGAAGACAAGACCCTTGACATTCAGGACGATGTCGGTGACATCCTCGACCATGTTAGGGATGGTCATGAACTCGTGCTGCGCACCATCGATCTGAATAGCCTCGACGGCGGCACCCTCGAGCGAGGACAGAAGAACGCGACGAAGGGAGTTACCCAGCGTATCGCCGTAACCACGCTCGAGCGGCTCGACGGAGACACGAGCAGACGTCTCGTTGATCTCTTCGACCTGAACCTGAGGCCTAATGAATTCTGACATGTATTACCTCCAGCCTCAGCAGCCCGGATGGACTACTTAGAGTAGAGCTCGACGATGAGCTGCTCGTTGATATCACCGCTGATCTGCTCACGCGTCGGCAGAGCGAGCACGTTACCAGACAGCTTCTCGATATCGACCTCGAGCCAGCCAGGGACCTCAAAGCGCTCGGAGGAAATCAGGGCCTCCTTGATGGGGAGGAGGTCACGGAACTTCTCGCCGACAGCGACGACGTCGCCGGCCTTGACGCGGTAGGACGGGATGTCCACGCGCTTGCCGTTCACGGTGAAGTGACCGTGACGGACGGACTGACGAGCCTCTTTGCGGGTGCGGGCGAAGCCAAGACGGAAGACGACGTTGTCGAGGCGAGACTCAAGAATGATCATGAGGTTCTCACCGGTGACGCCGTTCATCTTACGGGCCTTGTTGAAGTAGCCGTGGAACTGCTTCTCCAGAACGCCATAGATGAACTTGACCTTCTGCTTCTCGCGCAGCTGCATGCCGTACTCAGATTCCTTGCGACGGCGCTTGGGCTGACGGATAGATTCCTTCTTGCTGCTGTAACCGAGCTCAGCGGGATCGATCCCGAGCTGACGGCAGCGCTTAAGAACAGGAGTCCTGTCGATTGCCATATTGATACGATCCTTTCAGTTACACGCGGCGACGCTTCTTGGGGCGGCAGCCGTTGTGCGGAATGGGGGTCTTGTCCTGGATGCTCGAGACCTCGAGGCCAGCAGCCTGGAGGGAGCGGATGGCGGTCTCACGACCGGAGCCGGGGCCCTTGACGAAGACGGAAACCTTCTTCATACCGTGCTCCATGGCCTGCTTGGCAGCAGCCTCGGCAGCCATCTGGGCAGCGAACGGCGTGGACTTACGGGAGCCCTTGAAGCCCACCTGGCCAGCCGACTTCCAGGAAATGACGTTGCCCTGGGGATCGGTGATCGAAACGATCGTGTTGTTGAACGTAGAACGAATGTGAGCCTGGCCCACGGAAATGTTCTTACGGTCCGCGCGCTTCAGACGGGCAGCGCGAACGTTCTTCTTAGCAGTAGCCATCTATCTAGCGCTCCTTATTTCTTCTTCTTAGCACCGATCTGACGCTTCGGGCCCTTGCGGGTACGAGCGTTAGTGTGGGTGCGCTGGCCGCGGACCGGGAGGCCCTTGCGGTGACGAAGGCCGCGGTTGCAGCCGATGTCCATAAGGCGCTTGACGTTCTGGTTGCGCTCACGGCGGAGGTCGCCCTCAACCATGATCTGGTTCTTATCGATATAATCGCGGATAGCGTTAACCTCATCCTCGGTGAGGTCCTTAACGCGCGTATCCACGTTAACGTTGCACTCGACGCAAATCTTCGTCGCAGTGGTGCGGCCGATGCCGTAAATGTAGGTCAGACCGATCTCAACGCGCTTCTCACGCGGGAGGTCGACACCATTAATACGGGCCAACGTAGTCTCCTCTCTTAACCCTGACGCTGCTTATGACGGGGGTTCTCGCAAATGACGAGGACCTTGCCATGGCGCCTAATGATTTTGCACTTATCGCACATCTTCTTGACCGAAGGACGTACCTTCATCGTTCTTCCTTTCGGTAGCGCTCAAACTACTTCCCTACTATCTACTCGCCCAGCCGCAGGCGTTTAAAACTATGGCTGGTCTTCACACACAATCCGACCGTAGGTTGAGCTAAGCCTGCAGTCGGAAATGGAGTGCGTGTATGCGTGCCGCTATTTGTAGCGATAGGTGATGCGGCCGCGGGTCAGGTCGTACGGGGAAAGCTCCACGACAACCCTGTCACCGGGGAGAATACGGATGTAATTCATTCGGATCTTGCCAGAAATGTTGCACAGAACCGAATGACCGTTCTCGAGCTCGACCTTAAACATGGCGTTGGGCAACGGTTCCTTTACCGTACCCTCGAGCTCAATTGCGTCTTCCTTCTTCACAAGCAATCATCTTTCTCTAGAAAACGACAGCGATTGAGTATTCTACAACACGTATGCACGCATCGTAATAACTTCGTAATGGCTCCACAACTAAATGGAACTTGTTACATTTCTCCGCCTTGGAGGGAGCACCAAGCACCTTGGGCATCCGTGGTGAGAATCACCGGACCGTCATTGGTAATGGCGACGGTGTTCTCGTAGTGCGCGGCGGGCAGGTGATCGTTGGTCGTAACAATCCAACCGTCGGAGCCCGTGCTCACATGGTTGGAACCCATCGTAACCATCGGCTCGATAGCAATGACCATGCCGGCCTGAAGGCGAACGCCCCTCCCCTTCTTTCCATAGTTAGGAACGTTGGGGTCCTCGTGCATCACGCGGCCAATGCCATGGCCTACATAATCACGAAGCACACCGTAACCGTGAGACTCGGCGAGGGACTGAACGGCATAACCGACGTCCCCGATATGGTTACCGGGAACAGCCTGCTCGATGGCAGCCTTAAGGCAATCGCGCGTGACCTCGCACAAAGCCTTGGCTTCGGGCGTGGGGGTGCCGACGAAAAACGTCCAAGCATTATCGCCGACCCAACCGTCGACAACGGCTCCCGTATCGATGGAGATGATATCGCCATCGCGCAGGATCATGTCGGGGTTGGGAATACCGTGGACCACGGCATCGTTGATCGATGCGCAAATGGTCCCCGGGAACCCGCCGTAACCCTTAAAGGCCGGGGTGCCGCCATGCATGCGGATAATCTGCTCCGCGAGCTGATCGAGCTCAAAGGTGGAAACGCCGGGGCGCACCATGGCTCCAACGTGGCGGAGCGCCATCTTAGATAGCGCTCCTGCCTTCTTCATCTGCTCGATTTGCGTTGCAGACTTAATCTTGATCATAGACCGAGAGCCTCTTTGACATCCCCGTACACGGTCTCGCGAGCCTGGTCACCGTTGACCGACTTGAGCAGACCCTGGCCACGATAGTAGTCGACGAGCGGGCTCGTGGACTTCTCGTAGACGTCGAGACGGTTCTTGATGGTCTCGGGCTTGTCGTCGTCGCGCTGATACATCTCGCCGCCACACTTGGGGCAGGTAGCATCGGCAGCGGTGCCGGTGTAACCGCATGCGCGGCAGGTGCGACGCGAAGACAGACGATCGATAATGACCTCGGGGGCCACATCGACCAGAAGGGCGCAGTCGATCTCGCGACCCATGGCGGAGAGCTCGGAATCGAGCGTCACAGCCTGGGCGGTGTTGCGCGGGAAGCCGTCGAGGATGAAGCCCTGCTGGGCGTCATCGGCGGCAAGGCGCTCCTTGACAAGGTCGATCACGAGCTGGTCGGGAACGAGCTCGCCAGCGTCCATGTACTTCTTAGCCTGAATACCAAGCTCGGTGCCACCCTTGACGGCAGCACGCAGCAGGTCGCCCGTGGAAATGTGGGCGACGCCAAACTCGGCGACGAGCTCCTGTGCGACGGTGCCCTTACCGGCACCCGGAGCTCCGAGCAATACGAGGTTCATGAGCAATCCTCCTCTAGCCTATTTAAAGAATCCATCGTAATCATACATCTTGATCTGGCCTTCGAGCTTATCGACCGTGTCGAGCACGACGCCGACCATGATGAGGATGGACGTGCCGCCAAATGCCTGGATCAGATGGTTACCCGTGAAGGAGAAGATGATCGAAGGCACGATGGCGATGAGCGCCAAAAAGACAGCGCTGGGAAGCGTGATCTTGTTGAGCGCGTTCTTGATGTAGGCCGCGGTAGCCCTACCCGGACGCACGCCCGGAATAAAGCCGCCCTGCTTCTTAAGGTTATCGGCCGTGTCATCGGGGTTGAACACCATGGAGGTGTAGAAGTACGCGAAGAACACGATGAGGACAACGTTAAGCACCCAGTTGAGCCAACCGGTCGAAAGCGCGGAGGCAACTGCCTGAATCCAGCCGATGCCGGGGAAGAACACGGCAATCTGAGCCGGGAAGTACAGCAGCGCCGAAGCGAAGATGATCGGCACGACACCCGCGGTGTTGACCTTGATGGGCAGGTAGGTGGTCTGGCCACCCATCATGCGACGGCCCACGACGCGCTTAGCGTAGGAGACCGGGATGCGGCGCTGGCCGCGCTCAAGGAAAACAATCAGCGGGATAACCAGCAAAATGATGGCGCAGATGATCACCATGGTGATGATGCCACCGGCATTGCCCTCGGTGCTGGAGAAGATAGCCTGCGGCAGGCCGGCCATGATGTTCGCAAAGATGATCAGCGACATGCCATTGCCGATACCGCGCTGGGTGATGAGCTCACCAATCCACATGATCAGCATGGCGCCCGCAGTGAGCGTGCCGACGATCATGAGGTCGAAGATGATCTCGGGAGCGCCGGCGCCATTGAAGCTGATGCCGAAGCTCTTAAAGAGGAAGAGGTAACCCACGGAGTTGAGGATTGCCAGAGCCAGGGTGAGGTAACGCGAATACTGCGTGATCTTGGTCTGACCGACCTCGCCCTCGCGGGCAAGCTCATGCAGGGAAGGCACAACGGCCTGGAGCATCTGGAGGATGATCGAGCTGGTGATGTAAGGCATGATGCCCAGCGAAAACACCGACACATAGCTCAACGCGCCGCCAGAGAAAAGATTCAGGAGGGCCATAGCACCTGCGGCGACCGAATTGTTATCGGTCGAGAAAAGGCCCAGCATCCCCTGGAAGGGAATGCCGGGCACAGGAACGTGCGCACCAATGCGGTACACGACGAGCATAGCTATGGTAAAAAGAATCTTTTCGCGCAATTCTTTGATGCGGAAAGCATTCTTAAGACCATTTAGCACGGCAGCTCGACCTTTCCGCCGGCGGCCTCGATCTTGGCCTGCGCAGAAGCGCTGACCTTGTCGACCTTGACCGTGAACTTCTTGGTGAGCTCACCATTGCCGAGCACCTTGACGGGCTCGAACTCGCTCTTGGTGATGCGAGCGGCCTTAAGAGCGGCACCGTCGATCACAGCGCCGTCCTCGAACTTACGCTCGAGACGCTCAACGTTAACGGCGGTGTACTCGATACGACGGGGGTTGCGGAAGCCCGGAAGCTTGGGCAGGCGCATAGCCAGCGGAGTCTGGCCACCCTCGAAGCCGGCACCCTTGGTGCCGCCAGAGCGGGAACCCTGGCCCTTCTGGCCGCGGCCAGAAGTGGTGCCGTGACCCGAAGAATTGCCACGGCCGACGCGCTTACGGTTCTTGGTGGAACCGGGCGCGGGAGTAAGATCGTGAAGCTGCATTTGCTACTCCTCTACAATCTCGACAAGGTGCTTGACCTTGAAGATCATGCCGCGGACGGACTCGTTGTCAGCAATCTCGCGAACCTCGCGGATCCTGTGGAGACCGAGGGCACGGACAGTACGGACCTGGTCCTGCTTGCAACCATTGGTGCTGCGGACCTGCTTGATCTTGATGGTGTCAGCCATGCTTAGTTCTCCTTACCGACGAACATCTCGGAGACCGTCAGGCCACGGCGAGCCGCGACGTCCTCAGGGCTGGAGAGCTCCTTGAGGCCCTCGACGGCAGCCTTGATGATGTTGAGGCCGTTGTCGGTACCGAGGGACTTGGACAGGACGTTCTTGATGCCAGCAAGCTCAAAGAGGGGACGCACAGCGCCGCCGGCGATAACGCCGGTACCCTCGACAGCGGGCTTGATGATGATGCGGCCGGCACCAAAGTGGCCGAGAACCTCGTGCGGGATGGTGCCCTGCTCGGTCACCGGCACGTGGAACATGTTCTTCTTGGCATCGAGAGACGCCTTGGAGATGGCCATGGGCACCTCAGCGGACTTGCCCATGCCAACGCCGACGTTGCCCTTGCCGTCGCCAACGACGACGAGAGCGACGAGGCTCATGCGACGACCACCCTTGACGGTCTTCGACACGCGGTTGATGTAAACGACGCGCTCCTCGAACTCGGAGGCCTCGCGCTGCTGCTTCTGATTACGAGCCATGTGCTACATACCTCCTAGAACTCGAGACCGGCGGCACGAGCACCGTCGGCGAGGGCCTTGACGCGGCCATGGTAGATACGGCCACCGCGATCGAAGGCGACCTTGGTGATGCCGGCCTCGATGGCGCGCTTGCCAACGAGCTGACCGACCTTCTCCGCAGCCTCCTTGTTCGAGGTGTGGGTGCCCTTGAACTCGGCCTCGAGGGTCGAGGCAGAGACGAGCGTCAGGCTGGAGCCCTTGCTGTCGTCGATGATCTGGGCATAGATGTTGGCGTTAGTACGGGTCACGCGAAGACGCGGACGCTCGGAGGTACCCGAGACCTTGCCGCGAACACGACGCTGACGACGCTTGAGGCCTTCCAGCTTCGCCTTATGCTTGTTCATACGTAAACTCCTAAAAAGGTTGATCTTGCCAGCACCTGACGGGGTGCTGGTCTTATGCGAGTGAGTCGGTTACGACTACTTGGCGGCCTTACCCAGCTTGCGGCGGATGTGCTCGCCAACGTAGTGGATACCCTTGCCCTTGTAAGGCTCGGGAGGACGATGGCCGCGGATCTCAGCGGCGATCTGACCGACCTGCTGCTTGTTGATACCCTTGACGTTCACGTGGGTGTTGTCGGGAACCTCGAAGGTGATGCCCTCGGGAGCCTCGACGATCACGGGGTGCGAGAAGCCCAGGGAGAACTCGAGGTTCTTGCCCTTCTGCTGCACGCGGTAACCGACGCCGGCGAGCTCGAGCTTCTTCTCGAAGCCCTCGGAAACGCCAACAACCATGTTGTGGATGAGGGCGCGGGTGAGGCCGTGGCGGGCACGGGTCTCACGCTCGTCGTCGGGACGGGAAACGGTGAGGACGTTGTCCTCGACGTTGATAGCGAGCTTCTCAAAGACATCGAGCTCGAGCTGGCCCTTGGGGCCCTTGACGACAACGTTGTTGCCGTTGACTGCCACTTCGACTCCGGCGGGAATCTGGACAGGCTTATTACCGATACGAGACACGGTGATCTCCTTTCCTTCTACCTACCGAGCGAATTACCAGACGTAAGCGATGATCTCGCCGCCGACGTTGTGCTTGCGAGCATCGCGGTCGGTCATGACGCCATGGCTGGTGGAAATAATGGCGGTACCAAGGCCACCGCGGACGCGGGGCATGTCGGCAACGCCGGTGTACTTACGCAGGCCCGGCTTGGAAATGCGGCGGATGCCGTTGATGACCTTAGCCTTCTTGGGACCATACTTAAGCGTGATGTGCAGAGTCTTCTGGGGAACGGTGTCCTCGACATCGTAGCCCTCGATGTAGCCCTCCTCGTGCAGAACACGAGCGATCTCGACGAGCTTCTTGCTGCTCGGCATGGAGACCGTGGCCTTGTTCACAGAGTTAGCGTTACGGATGCGCGTAAGCATATCTGCGATCGGGTCTGTAAGGTTCATACAGATTCTCCTTCGTTCTTGATGAACACGTGCTCTTGGTTCTTCGCCGCCCTTAACGGCAAAGCCTTTTTAGCGCGTTTTCCCTGTTCCAAACTGATGCTTGAAACGCTGGTAGTGACTTACCAGCTGGCCTTCTTAACGCCGGGAAGCTCGCCCTTGAGTGCAAGCTCGCGGAAGCAGACACGGCACAGGCCGAACTTGCGGTACACAGAGTGCGGACGGCCGCAGCGCTGGCAGCGCGTGTACTCACGAGTAGAGAACTTCTGCTTGCGATTGCACTTGACGATCATCGATGTCTTAGCCACTTATATCCTCCTCACATAGAGTATTGTTCGCCCCAAGCGCCGCCCCCTTGTGGGAACGGCGCTTATAGGGCAGGTGAACCTATTTCTTGAACGGGAAACCGAAGGCGTCCAGAAGGGCCTTGGCCTCCTCATCGGTATTGGCGGTGGTCACGAAAGTGATGTCCATACCGCGCTGGTGATCGACGGAGTCGAAGTCGATCTCGGGGAAGATGAGCTGCTCGGTGACGCCCATGGAGAAGTTGCCACGGCCGTCGAAGCTCTTGGCGGAGATGCCGCGGAAGTCGCGGATACGGGGGATCGCGACGGAGGTCAGACGATCGAAGAACTCCCACATACGGTCGCCACGCAGGGTAACCTTGCAGCCGATCGGCATACCAGCGCGCAGGCGGAAGGTAGCGATGGACTTGCGGGCACGGGTGATCATCGGCTGCTGGCCGGTGATGGCGCGCAGGTCGCGCACGGCACCGTCGATGGCCTTGGAATCGGTAGCGGCCTCGCCGACACCCATGTTCACGACGATCTTCTCAAACTTGGGGATCATCATGACGTTCTCGTACTGGAACTTGTCCTGAAGCTGCTGCTTGACCTCGTTGTTGTACTTGGTCTTCAGACGCGGCACATACTTCTCTTCTGCCATTGTTCACTCCTTCTTGGGGTTTTAAGCACGGGGCTTGGCCACGATGGGTTGTCCTCGTGCCTCCTGGCTGCATCCGCGCCGCTCATGGCATTTTGCGGTTTGGACTCGACGCAGCAGGAGCCGACAAAACAATCGGTACTATACGCGCATCGGGAGCGTATTTCCAGAAAAACCTCGTCTGCCTGCACAACTCCACAACTCCCCCGCACAAATGGATCCCAAAAAGCAGTTGCGGTAAAATAGGGACTGTTGGGCGGCCTTACAGGCTTAAACAATCCGTATTTCACCGCAACTTATCGGTGGGAACGGGGATTAGCGCTTGCGGGGGACGAGTTTGGTGCGGCGCAGGTGGATCATCTCGGCGGCGATGGAGATGGCGATCTCCTCGGGGTCCTCGGCCTCGATGGCAACGCCGATCGGAAGGTGCAGCTCGTCGATCTGGTCCTGCGTAAAACCTTCCTGCTCCAGGCGGGCACGCACAAAGGCCGTCTTGCGGCGCGAACCCAGACAGCCCAGGTAGGCAGGCTTGGCACGCATGGCCTGAATCACCACGTCGATATCGGACTTGTGACCCGCCGTGGCGACGACCACCAAGTCGCGCGGACCGATGGGACACAGCTCGCTCAGGTTCTTGTAGTCGACCAGACGACGGTCGTAGACACCGGGCACCCAATCGGGGGTCAGCGTGCCGGGGCGGTCGTCGCACGCCACGACGGCAAAGCCCGCCGCCGTGAGCACGCGCGCCGTCGCGGCACCCACGTGTCCGCAGCCAAAGATGTAGGTCAGGCCCTCGGGGCAGAGCGTCTCGATGTGCGCGGGAGGAATCTCGGAGGCGGCGTTAGTGTAGGTGACGTTACTCCCCTCCTCCACCAGTGAAAGCCCGGGGCAGCCCGCAATGGTATGGCGCGATGCCTCGCCATGGTACTCGGCCACATCGCCCTCGAGCGCGCTCGCGATAAACGGCTCAAAGTCGATGACGAAGTCGCCGATGCGCCGATAGACCAAGACGTCGGCAATTTCCTGGAACAACGGTGCCTGGGTCGCATCCAGATGCAGATAGCACAGGCAGATGGCTCCGCCGCAGATCATGCCGGTATCGGAGTTCTCGCCGCCCATGGTGTAGCGGACCAGACGCGACTGTCCCGCGCTCAGGAGTTCGCGCGCCTCATCCAGCGCAAAGAGCTCAATCTTGCCGCCGCCGATAGTGCCCGCCTGGCTGCCGTCGGCAAAGACGGCCATCCAGGCGCCCACGCCGCGCGGCGACGACCCCGCCGTGCCGGCCACGACCACGAGCTCGCACGTCTCGCCAGCACGCAGGGCGGCAAGCGCCGCATTCACAACATCGAGCTTTTCCATTGCCGCCTTCTATCCTCTAAAGATATCGGTGAGCATAGCGAGTGCCTCGAGCACGCCGCCGCCGACCGACGTCGCCTTGTCCGAAATGTAGTTGATATAGCTGGCATCGCCGCGCGGATCGACATCGGCGCATTTAAAGCCCTCAGTCACCTGCACGCCGTTCGCCAAAAGCCCGCGCAGGCAGCCATCGATCTGCGTGCACATGGGCGTATCGTCCGCGTAGCCAATCACGTCTCCGGCGCTCACGATGTCGCCGATTGCGCGGTCGGACCGAAACACGCCGGCGGCGGGGCTGTGGATAACGCGCTCCTTGCCATATCCGGCGATGACGCCCGGCACGCCCGTGTTGGGCTGGGGCGAGCCCTGGGTAATGACACGGCCCAAAAAATGCCCGCGCATGGTCTCGACCACGGCGTCGCAATCGACCGGCGCGGTAAAGCCCGGCCCCACGGCGATGACGGTAGGCGCCATGTCGCGCGTGGTGCCCAGGTTGCGCTTGGCCAGAATCGCGTCGACCACAGCCGCGGGTTTAAGCTCATCGAGCATCTTGGCCTGAGGGTCCACCACGACGGCAACATCCCCCGCTTGGGTAATCTCGAGCGCCTCTGCCGGCGTCTGCGCCAAGCGAGCGCGAATGCCCTCGACCTGGACCTCGCCCAGACGAATAGCCTCGCAAAAACTGATTGTGCGGCGGATGCACGTGGGAACCGCGATATCGGCCATAACGACCGACACGCCGGCGTGCACCAAGCGAGCGGCGACACCCGTGGCGATATCGCCGGCGCCGCGAACATAAACGAGCATTCCCGGGGCACCTCCCTGTGCTACGGTTTGAGCAGAGCAAAAGCGGTTCGACCGCTACTCTGATGATTATTTATTATCACAGTATTATACGGCGGTGAACAGATGGAAACGGTTAGCGGCAATCTTGCCTCGGCGCTCAGGATCGAGCCGGGCATTACCGCGATTATCGGCAGCGGCGGCAAGTCGACGTTGCTGAAAACGCTGGGTCTCGAGCTCATGCGCGCCGGCGACGGGGTGCTCCTCTGCACCACCACGCACATGTTTCCCGTCGCCGGCGTCCCGTGGGACGGGTCGAATCGTCGCCTGGGTGCCGCACCTTGGAAGCCGGGTGCCGCGCATGTTCCCGGCTGCACCTGTGAGGCGTGCGCGGGACTTGCCCGCGGGAGTATTTGCCAGGCGGGTGTCTTAGACCCGGAAACAGGCAAGCTCTCCGCACCCGCCGAGCCACTCGGCGAGCTGGCACAGCGCTTTGACTACGTGTTGGCCGAGGCGGACGGCAGCAAGCGGCTCCCGCTCAAGGCGCACGCCGCCTGGGAGCCGGTGATTCCCTCTGGCACGGCAAACGTTGTCTGGGTCGTCGGCGCCTCGGGACTGGGCAAACCCGTCGCCGAGGTTGCCCACCGCCCCGAGCTCTTTTGCGAGCGTTGCGGCTGCGAGCTCACCGACACTGCCACCCCAGAGCGCGTCGCCCAGGTGCTCAATGCCGAGCTGCGGATGCTGAACCTCAACAATGCCCGCATCATGCTCAACCAAGTCGACACGCTCAGCGACCCCACGATGGCCGACCGCTTCGAGGCAGCTCTCGACCACCCCGTCGTCGCCAGCAGCCTCAAGTAGCCGGCCCCATCTCCTCAGTTGCGGTGAAATACGGACTGTTTGGCCGCCCGACGGCCGCAAACAGTCCGTATTTCACCGCAACTGCGGAGGGGACACGGCATCTTTGCTGCTAGCGAGGCACGTAGCGACCGGGCTGGGCTCCGGTGGGCTCGCCATCGCGCGCCACCAGCACGCCGTTCACAAACACGGCCTTGGCGCGGCCATGTGCCCCAAAACCCTCGAGCGGCGTGTAGTCCACAGCTTGATGCTGTGTCGCGGCACTGATTGTCCAGCGCGCTTTGGGATCCCACACGCACACATCGGCATCGGCGCCCTCGGCAAGACAGCCCTTGCGCGGGTACATGCCAAACACGCGCGCCGGGTTCTCGCTCATCAAGCGGCACAGATCCTCGGGTCCCAGCTGTCCCTCAAAGCTCGTGGCAATCGCGACGGGACGATGTTCCACGCCGGGCCCGCCGTTGGGAATCGCGCGGAAATCGTCGCGCCCGCGGTCCTTTTGCCCGTGCAGGTTAAAGCTGCAATGATCGGTCGCAATCGTATCGATCTCGCCGGCCACAAGCGCCTCGCGTAGCGCGGCACGGTCACCGGCATGGCGCAGCGGCGGGCTCATCACGTACTTGGCGCCCGCAAAGCCGTCCTCGCCCTGCTCCAAGTAGCAAGTATCGTCGAGCATCAGATACTGAGGGCAGGTCTCGACATAGATGTTCTTCTGCCCGCGCGCTTTGGCAGCGCGAATGGCCTCGAGCCCCAACTTGATCGAAAGGTGCACCACGTTGACTGGGGCGTCGCCGGCCAGGTGCGCCAGATACAACAGACGGCTCACGGCCTCGGCCTCGCACACATCCGGACGGCTGAGCGCATGTCCCTCGGGCCCATGAATCCCCTGCTCGTACACGCGCTTCTGCAGTTCATTCACCAACGTGCCGTTCTCGCAATGCACGCACAGGATACCGCCCAGGCGCTTGAGCTCCTCCAGTACCTCGAGCGTCTCGGCGTCGTCCAGGCGCAGATGATCGTAGGCAAAGTAGGTCTTGAACGACGATACGCCCGCCTCGCGCATGGCCGAAAGATCGGCGCGGTTGCGCTCGTTCCACTCGGCGAGTGCCATATGAAAGGCGTAGTTGGCCGTGCAGGTTCCGTCGGCGCGGCGATGCCACTCGGCCAAGGCATCGGGCATGGTCACGCCGCGATCGGCCGTCGCGTAGTCCACAATGGTCGTCGTACCGCCGCAGGCAGCCGCACGCGTACCGGTCTCAAAGCTATCGGCCGTCCAATCCATGCCAGTCCAGCACTGCATGTGCGTGTGGCCGTCGATAAAGCCGGGGAACACCCAACAGTCGGTGGCGTCCTGGACGGTATCGCCCTCGACAGGCTCAATCGCCGCGGCAATCCGCACAATCTTATCGCCATCCATGGCAAGATCAGCGCGGCGAAGCCCCTGGGGCGTCACGAGGGCGCCGTTTTTGATGATGATCATAATTGCTCCTTATTGATTGATGCAGTTGGCCACGCGATCAAAATACGAGCAGGCGGCGATATGCTCCGTTATGCGTTGCTGTCCCTTGGCGGTATCGACGTCCCACAGCTCGTAGGCACGCGCCTCGACCAGCACCACATCGGTACGGTCCTTGAGGATCGAACCGCCGCCGTCCTTGCCCTCAAGACACATAAGTGCATCGAACAGTTCCGCCGGAAAGAGCACCGGGCTCGAAGGCTCACCGTTGCACGCAAGACGCACCGGATGTTTGCGGCCACACTCGTCAAACGCACGAACCATAGCCTCAAAAGAACCCGAACTCACGAGCGGCTGGTCGCCCGGCAAAAAGAGGCAACCTTTCCAGTTGCGTTCGACTCCCCATGAAAGGCCCGCACGGACGCTTTCGCTGCGCAGCTCGCCATCGTGCAGCACACACGGGCAATGCTTGTCCTCGCAAATCTGAGCGACCTCGGGCCAACGCGTCGAAACCACGACGTCAAAGCCCCGGGGAACCGAATCGATGGTCCGGGCAATCAGCGGCTCGCCATAGATATCGGCGAGCATCTTGTTAGAGCCAAACCGCTTGCCCTCGCCCGAGGCCATAATGACGCATCCAAGTTTCATGGTGATACCTCCCCTGAAACCATCGTACCCATAACTCGCGCCGCGGGCATCCACATCGAAAGCGCTTATCCCGCACGCCCGCGATGCAAAAAAGGGGCACCCCGCCGGTTGGCAGAGCGCCCCCTTTACATGGCTTACCTCAACCCGGCTTTAGGCCTGGAACCAACGGGCGGTATTGCGCTCGTCGAGGGCCTTGAGGGTAGCGGCGGGATCGGCAACCTTCTGCAGGAACATCATGGCTGCGATGGCGTACGGCTTGTAGCTGGCCTCCTTGTACATGCCCACACGGTGCATGTCGAAGACGTCGGCGTTAACCTCGCCGTGCTCGCAGGAGACACCGGAGATGTCGGCGGGCAGCGGGTGCATAAAGATGGTGTCCTGGCCGTTGGCGGTCTTCTCCATGAGCTCGGTCGTGGAGCACCAGTCCTGATGGGTGGCGTTCTGGGCGAGCAGCTCCTTCTCGAGCGCTGCGATGCCGGCGTCGTCGCCCTCGGCGTACAGGTTGGTGCGCTTCTCCATGGCGGCAAACGGAGCCCAGCTCTTGGGGATCACGATGTCGGCGCCCTCGAAGGCCTCGGCCATGGTGTTGACCTGCTTAAAGGTGGTGCCGGACTCGGCGGCATAGCTCTTGGCGCGCTCGACGACCTCGGGCATGAGGTCGTAGCCCTCGGGGTGAGCCAGGGTGACGTCCATGCCAAAGCGGGGCAGCAGGCTGATCAGCGACTGCGGGCAGGACAACGGCTTGCCGTAAGAGGGCGAATAGGCCCAGGTGACGGCAACCTTCTTGCCCTTGAGGTTCTCGAGGCCGCCAAACTCGTTGATAAGGTAGAGCATGTCGGCAGAGGACTGCGTGGGATGATCGGAGTCGGACTGCAGGGAGATGAGCGTGGGACGGTGATCCAGAACGCCATCCTCGTAAGCCTGCTGGACAGACTCGGAGACCTCAGCCATGTAGGCGTCGCCCTTGCCGATGTACATGTCATCGCGGATGCCGATGACGTCGGCCATGAAGGAGATCATGGTAGCGGTCTCGCGGACGGTCTCGCCGTGAGCGATCTGGGACTTCTTCTCGTCCAGGTCCTGCAGCTCAAGGCCGAGCAGGTTGGCGGCCTTAGAGAAGGAGAAGCGCGTACGGGTGGAGTTGTCGCGGAACAGCGAGACGGCCAGGCCCGAATCGAAGATCTTGGACGAAACGTTGTTCTCGCGCAGCTCGCGCAGAGCGTCGGCGACGATGTAGAGCGCCTTGAGCTCATCGGTGGTCTTATCCCAGGTGTGCAGGAAGTCGCTGCCGTACATACCCTTAAAGTCGAGGCCGTTCAGCTGCTCGACGAGCTCGGTAAACTTGGCGTCCATGGAAATGTCCTTTCTAAAGATGAAACGATCGCAATGAGTAGATGTGCTCCGGCATGCGCGTGTGGCTAGAACATGCAGAGCACCATGACGAGGACCCGCTACCGTTGAGGAAGCATGGGAGATAACGACCGCGGGCCCCAAGTCAACAGGGGGTGCCGGGGGCATAAACTGTCCCCGGCTCAACAAGATCGAGGAATGGGACTAGTCGATCTTGTTGTTGGTCAGACCGGCGCGGAACACGGTGGCATCGCCATCGGCCTGGCTCGGATCGTAGAGGTTCAGGGCAGCCACATACATGGCGGCAGCGGTGACCAGGTCGTCCTTGTAGGTGACCTCGTTGGGAGCGTGAGCCTGAGACTCGGCACCCGGGCCAAAGCCGACGCAGGGGATGCCGTAGCGGCCCTGGATGGAAACGCAGTTCGTGGAGAAGGTCCACTTGTCGCACAGCGGACGACCGGTGCGCTTGTCCATGCTGGGCTCGCAGCCGATGCGCTCGTCACCGAACATAGCCTTATGGGCGTCGACGAGGGCCTTGACGTGCGGAGCGGTCTCCTTGTTGATCCACGTGGGGAAGTAAGCCTCGGTCTCGTAGACCTCGCCGGTCCAGGACGGACGGTCGTACATGTACATGGAGACCTTCACGTCGTCGCCGTACTTCTTGGCTGCCGGCAGGTTACGGATCTCGTCCAGGCAGGACTCCCAGGTCTCACCGGCGGTCATGCGACGGTCGATGGAGATGGCGCAGGAGTCAGCGACAGCGCAACGGCTGGGGCTGGTGTAGAAGATCTGGCTGACGGTGCAGGTGCCGCGGCCCAGGAAGCGGGCGTCCTCGAAGTGCTCGGGGTTGTACTTGGGATCGAGCATCTTGACGAGGCCCTTGATGTCGGTCGACTCGTCGCAGCCGTTGTTGTTGAGAGCGCGAACGTCGGCGATGATGTCGGCCATCTTGTAGATGGCATTGTCGCCGCGGTCGGGAGCGGAGCCGTGGCAGGAGGTGCCGTGAACGTCGACGCGAATCTCCATGCGGCCGCGGTGACCGCGATAGATGCCGCCGTCGGTGGGCTCGGTGGAAATGACGAATTCGGGCTTAATGCCGTCCTTGTTGTAGATGTACTGCCAGCACATGCCGTCGCAGTCCTCTTCCTGGACGGTGCCGACGACCATGATCTTGTAGCCCTCGGGGATGAGGCCCATGTCCTTCATCATCTTGGCAGCGTAGGTAGCAGAAGCCATGCCACCCTCCTGGTCGGAGCCGCCGCGGCCATAGATGATCTCGTCGGTCTCGTAGCCCTCATAGGGATCGGCATCCCAGTTATCGATGTTGCCGATGCCGACGGTGTCGATGTGAGAGTCGATGGCGATGATCTTGTCGCCCTCGCCCATAAAGCCCATGACGTTACCCAGGCCGTCGACCTTGACCTCGTCATAGCCAAGGCTCTCCATCTCGGCCTTAATGCAAGCGACGACCTCACCCTCCTCGCAGGACTCAGAGGGGTGAGAGATCATGGCGCGCAGGAAGCGAGTCATATCAGCACGATGGGACTCAGCAGCAGCCTTGATAGCGTCGAAATCGAGTTCTTTAGCCATTGTTCATAACCTTTCAAACTAAGGAATCTACCTGTGAGGTGGCGGAGCGATACCTATTTACTCCGCCCCAACGATTAGCAAGTGGGGTATTCGCCTTCCCAGACGATGCGACGGTACTGATCCGGATCGGTGTCACCTTCCGTGGAGAAGCAGAGCACGGAGCTCGTCTTATCCAGGCCGATGAGCTCTTTGAGCTCGGCGTACTCAGGATCGAGCATGAGGGTCTCGACCAGGCCAGTGGTCACCGCGCCGGACTCGCCGGAGATGACGCGCGGGTCGCCCTTCTCGGGGGCGCCCAGGGTGCGCATGCCGCGAGCGGTGACCCAGTCGGGGCAGGACACGAAGGCGGTGGCATGGTTGCGCAGGATATCCCAGCCCAGGATGTTGGGCTCGCCGCAGCACAGACCGGCCATGATGGAGGGCATGTCACCGTCCACGATACGCGGATCGCCGTCGCCGGCGGCAGCGCCCTTGTACAGGCAGGCGGCCGGAGCGCACTCGACCACGACGAAGGTGGGCGGGTTATCGGGATACAGGTTGGTGAAGTAGCCCACCACGGCGCCGGCGAGCGAACCCACGCCAGCCTGGACAAACACGTGCGTCGGGCGGTTGATGGCCATCTCGCGCAGCTGCTCGGCAGCCTCGGAAGCCATGGTGCCGTAGCCCTCCATGATCCAAGACGGGATCTTCTCGTAGCCCTCCCAGGCGGTGTCCTGAACGATGACGCCGCGCTCGCAGGCGTCGGCCTCGGCGGCGGCCATGCGCACGCACTCGTCGTAGTTGACCTCTTCGATGGTCACCGTTGCGCCCTCGGCGGCGATGTTATCGAAGCGGGGCTTGGTGGAACCCTTGGGCATGTGAACGACGGCCTTCTGGCCCAGCTTGTTGGCAGCCCATGCCACGCCGCGGCCATGATTGCCGTCGGTAGCGGTAAAGAAGGTGGCCTGGCCAAAGTCCTTGGCAAGCTGATCGGAGGTCAGGTAATCGAAGGTGCACTCGGCAACGTCCTTGCCGGTCTCGTCGGCAATGTAGTTGGCCATGGCAAACGATCCGCCCAGAACCTTAAAGGCGTTGAGGCCAAAGCGATAGCTCTCGTCCTTAACGCACAGGTTGGACAGACCCAAGCGCGCAGCCTGACCGTCCAGGCGGGCAAGCGGGGTAACGGTATATTGAGGGAACGACTGGTGGAAGGCGCGGGCCTTCTTCACGTGGTCGAGGCTCATGATTCCCAAGTGCTTGTCATCGCTCTTGGGCATCGTGTTGCCCGCCCACTGGATCTTATCGGCCATACGGTGAACTCCTTAAGTCCTCTCTTGCCGGCCCCCGCATACGCGTTTCAGCCCATTCCCATTCATGCGACTGAACTTTTATGTGGATGCCAAACAAAAAGTTTGTTAGCACTGTTCTATCACACTTTTTGGTTGGCAAACCTAACAAATTGTTTGTTGCCGTAATCGGTACCTTTTCGCCGACGAACGGTCACATAACGCAGTGACACTTTCGCTATTTGCGAACAGGTGTGGTTTATGGCAAAGTGTGCCCAAACTAATTTTTAGGAAGGTACCTATGACCCCCGCACAGATTGAGTTCTATAAGCGCCTTGCACACGGCCTGGCACTCCAATTTGGCCCCAACTGTGAAGTCGTCGTCCACGACCTGGAGACCGAGGACGTGGACCACTCCATCGTAGTGATCGAAAACGGCCACGTCAGCGGGCGCAAACTGGGTGACGGCCCCAGCCATATCGTGTTTGAGTCCATGCACGAGGGCGCCACCGACGTACACGACCGCGAGCCGTACCTCACTAAAACCACCGACGGTAAGCTGCTCAAATCGTCGACGATCTTTATCCGCAACGACGAGGGCAAGCCCGTCGGCATTTTGGGCATCAACTTTGACATTACGCTTATGAAGGCATTTGAGCGCTCGCTCGACGCTTTTACCGGCACCGGCGGCACGGGCTATACCGAGCCCGAGCCCATTACCAAGAACATCGGCGACCTGCTCGAGGACCTGCTGCACGAGTGCGAGCAGTTTGTGGGCAAGCCCGCGGCGCTCATGACCAAAGACGAGCGCATTCGTGCCATTGGCTACCTCGACCGTCGCGGTGCCTTCCTCATTTCCAAGTCGAGTGAGCGCGCCTGCGAGTTCTTTGGCATCTCCAAGTACAGCTTCTATAGCTACCTCAATGAGGCCAAGGCGGCGGCCGGCGACAAGTAGGCACTCGCCTGGATTGCCCCTCCCTTTTTGGGCGCGAGTTCTGGAAAGCACGAATCCGAGACCGAGCCGCTTGGGAAGTTCCATATAATCGATGTCATTAGTATTTCGAAAGGATGGGACAGAATGGCGTTGAGCAAGGCATCATGCACCGGTCGCGGATTGATTCCGGCAATTGGTGGACATGTGCACCGCATGTTCGATGAGGGTGAAGACGACCTGTTTTCGCTGAGCCTTGACGACGTGATGGATGATCGCCCGTGGACCGCCGACGAACTCATGGGCGGCGGCGGGGCTCGCCCGTCAAGCCCCAATCCCGCACTTGCGCCTGAGCCCGTATCTGCGCCGACTCCTGCGCAGTCGCCTGTTTCGACGCCCGCGCCTACGCCCGCACCCACTTCGGCGCCCACGCCCGCTCCCCGCCCCGCAAGCGACCCGTCCGAGACGGCGGCATTTCTCGCAGCAGCGACGCAGGGCAAATCGGCCGACAGCACCGTTATGTACAGCGCCCAGCAGTTGCCTGTTCCTGCGGCACGCAAGCCTCCGGTCGCAAGGCTCGATGAGCCCGTTGCCCATCAGGTTGCCTACGATTCCTGGGCTGCAACCGATCTGGATGAGACCTCTACCGGCATGCCGGCGCTCGATGTTCCAGTTAACCCGCTTTTTGCCGCCAACACGAGCGCCGCGGACTATGAGGGCGGTGCGGCATATTCCGATTATTCCGATGGCTATGCTGGCAACGGTCGCATCGAGACCGAGGATTATGACACCGCATCGAGCGATTATCTCAACGATCCGTACGCTGCCACGCCTGCACCGGAATATGACCCGGAGGCCGCGCCCGCACCGGCATATACCAAAAGCACGGGCGAAGAGCGCTTCGCCGATTATTACGCCGAGGAAAAGGCGCTGCGTTTCTCGGAATTTCCGCAGGCAGTCAAGGTTGCCTTTATCGCCATTATCATTGCCCTGCTCGGTGTCATTGCGTTTGAGGGGTTCCAGCTGTTCCGCGGCCCCACCCAAGCGGAGTCGGAGACCCAGCAAAAAGAGGACGACAACCAGTACCTGGACATCAACACCCTCAAGGGCGACCCCAACGACGAGGACGACGAGTAGCGAGAGCTGAAGGCGGCCGCTGGATCCCGCATCCAGCACCGGCTTCTAAGTGCTGTTTTGTCATCCAGCTACACTTTTCCGAAGTTTTAAGGTGCCTATTTCGACACTTTTCCGGATTTTATACTCTGTCCCTCCAGATGCGCTTTACGGTGCAGGCATTGGAAGAAGGGCCATGTGCCGCTGGCGGCCCACATGTTCTGCAGATCAAGCTGCTCGGAGACGATTCGCGCGAGCCATCTAGCTGGAAGCTCTTCGCCGACGGCGCGTGCGTTGCGGACGGATCCGGCGCCTTTGCCCGCGAGTGCTTCTGCGAGGGCGCCGAGGTGTTTTTGGACCTGTGCCGAGATGCCGTCGAGGCTGCCGAGCTGCGTCAATGGAGCCAGAGGGAATACGAGCTGCTGAGCGCCGCGCGTGGGGTTGCTATGGCGTAAGCGAGAGATCTCAGCAGTGTTACTAACGAGCAGAATCGATTTTTGCAATCAAATCGTTCGCCCATGCCACGGCATCATCGACAGTCGGCAAAACGTTAAGTCCTTCCGCCTGGGAGAAATACAGTGAGTCCCAGCCCACTCCCCTCGAGATCATTGGAGGCCACTCCTGCTCCGCACGATACGTAAAGAGTCTGATACAAACCTCTCGAGTTTTTAGGTAATCAATTTCCCCGTTGGAAATTGCAATCTGGAGATCTATCAGATCATGGGCGCGCTCGCTGCCGGGGCTGCTCGCAGCATGAAGTTTCTGGGCAATCTGATGCTCGAGCCTCATGCACGGAACCGGCCCCGGTTCGGGAAACCCGAGACCTTTCAATATTGCCGCAGCTTCAGGCGAGGAAACCATATCGGGATCGTCGGCGTCGCCGATTTCGTTATGACCGACCTCAAGCGGCAGCGTCATCCACGATTTACCATTGTAGGCAATCTTGATTTCGAACGGACGCATGACGTAAGCAGTTGGAATTCCCTTCGGAGATGCGGGCTCCCTCGGAACAATGGCACCCGAGAATCCGTTCCAGCCTATAGTGAGCGAATCTTCAAGCTTCGTCATGTAATCGTTCAGTGAGGATGCCCTAGCGGTATCGAGGTCGCGCGAGAACCGCGTGACATCCTTCCCAAAGCGAATCTTCAGGGCATTTCCACCCTTTGCGGCTCCATCGGGTAGCATCTGCCCAACAACAACGGCCGCAATGAGCCTTTTAACACGGCCCGGTTCTTCGCCCAAATCAGTGCAGAGTCGGTCTATCGCTATGTCAAGGTTATGTCTGCTGGTTGGCTTCTTGACTTCCTTCACGACAGCTCCTTCATCAGTCTCTCATGCTCATTGGAGGTAATAAGGCCCTCGGCTTGAGCGTGCTTGGTTGCCTCGATGAGGCGTTCGGTCATAACGGACCCCTTACAAGCCTCAATCGCATCAGCAACGCATTGAGAAGGGATTCCTTCATAGAACGTCGTTTTCGCATTCTCTGGAGCGGGCACTGTTTTTACCCAAGCTGGCAGTTTGCGGCGAATACGCTTTGGTGTTGCCACGGTCACGGCACGAGGATCAACAAGTGCAAGTGCATGCATAGAAAGCACTGATTCGCCCCACAGGAAACCCTCGTCACCAACAAGAGCCACTGCCTCCGCAAAGACGTCACGGGGCGTCGGAACCCATTGGGTGAGCTTGTACACTCCATGTCCTCGGCGCATCAATTTCCCAGTGGCACACCATCGGCTCAGTTCTCCGGTGGTTACGCCAATCTCGCGTGCCTGCGCAGCAGTCACGATGCCGTAGCCATCTGCCGCCAGTTCGAATATTTCATCAAAGTGTTTCATGTCAAAAGACTAACACTTTTGTATGTCTTTTGACATAGACATGGTCTTAATCAAGCATTAGAGATCTATTTAAATTCGTATAGCATTGCAATCGCCCTCTCTGAATTCGAAGCCCGCGCCGACAGCATGCGGAACTAAAAAGTACCGGCAAGAACGATATCGAATGAAATCGCTCCCGCTGGCATATATCTTACCATATAAACGAACACGTGTTCGTTCTCATCAATTATCGATTTATCACACGCCCGCTTTAGCCGCTGCCCGCGCGAATCGTCTAGCCGATAGCTCTTCGCCGACAGCGCGTGCATCGCAAGCGGCTCGGGTACCTTTGACCGCGAGTGCTTCTGCGAGGGCGCCGAGGTGTTCCTGGACCTGTGCCGCGACGCCGCGCACGCGGCCGAGCTGCACCAGTGGAGCCAAAGGGAGTACGAGCTGCTGAGTGCCGCGCGCGGGATTGCAATGGTTTGGAAACAGAGCGGTGGCGTTATCGAACTGTCGGCGCCGCCGCCTCACCAATTAGGCTGAAAGCAATCCACTCCACGTGAGCTCTGCAAGTATCTCCCAACCGCCGAACACTCACCGATCGCCATCGATCGTTCCCCAATCAGCCGGCAACTGAATCAGCGGCACAGGGTGTAAGGTAAAATGTGTAAACGGATTCAATCATTGCCAAGGAGCGAGTCGATGGGATCATTTTTCAACAAAGCACTCCAGTTCCTGAGCAAGAACTGGAAGAGAATCGTCACATCACTTGGCACCCTTGCTGCGGGCCTCTTCCTCGGAAAAAGCCTAGAGAAGCACGAAGCAGAGAAAGAGTTTTCGAAGCTCCAAAAAGTAATCAGGAAGCAAGAAGCCAAACTCATAGCGCTTGAGTCAATACAGAAGAAAAGTTTCAGCGATCAAAGAAAGATACGAGAACTCAAAACAATAATTAGAAAGCTCGAGACGCAGAAGGATTCGCTTTCAAAACCGCCAAGGAACTAGGTTGAGAGATCTCCAATGTTTAGGAAAAAGAAGGACCCGCTTAGGGAAGTCGATGCGATCCTCCTAGATCATGAGAATCGCATCGCCGCACTCGTAGCAAATGCTGCGCTTCTCGAAGAGACAAATGTGGAAGATAGCCTCACTCCCGAGGATGAAACTGGGGTCGAGGAATGCGCACCGTCACCCATTGTCGTTCCAACCTGGAATGAGATGGTGGCACGAGCGAGCAAATTCGCTTCGGAAGAGGATAGCCTCGACAGCCTCCTGACACAGTCAGACTGTGATGAAATAGACAGCAAACTCGCCGCTCTGAATGAGGAATTCGCCGCACAGCATCGCCTTGACAAGTTTGACATCGGCATTGCAGTGATGTCGGGAATTCTAGCTGCCGCAGTGGACATGTTCCTAGTCGGCGTTCCCGCTAGAACTCACGAACAAGGCTTACGAGCACAACCCCTTGAGAACTACGTCCGCGACCAGTTTAAGAAATGGCTTCCCGAAGACGAAATGAAAAAACTCGCCGCAACGCCTGCAGCAAAGGTCCCGTATGACGCACAATACAATGCCGGCTTTACCGAAACGTGGGTTGAAGGACTATACCCTACGATGCACAGGCTCTACTCGCTAGGCCATGACCCGCTGCTGGGTTTTGTAGTGGGCGTGGGAGACATCCTCAACGGAACCATTACCACCGTCGACAAGACCGGCAACGTAGTAGTTCAACAAATTGGCAGATACACAGATCGCAAGGCATCGACCGTTGCCGAAGCCCTCATCAGGCAGTTCATCCATCTCAAAACCGATGTGAACACCGCCATGGGTCTCCCGGCGCCCCTCATGGGACTGTTCAATATTATGCAGTTTGGCGAACTTGGGACGGAGAAGCAAACAGTTGCCGAGATTGTCCAAGGCATGTACTACGAAGGCTACGACTTCGAACACTTCTGCGCGCAGAGCATCCCCACCATGCTCGCCGAGATCGCGGTGCGAGTCTCATACTTCTCCAAACGAATCCATGAGGGGCATAGCGTGAAGGAGTCCATCCCGTTCTCCAAGAACAGGGAGAAGCATCCCAAGCTCGCCACTATGCTGTTCCTGGCACATTCAGTTGCCGCGGGTATCGATGCCGGCAGGATATACTTCTCGAAGAATCCAATGGAGCTCAGCTACCCTGAGATGGCCACCTTTGCCGTTTACGCCATGGGACAGCTGAAGTGGTCTTTGGTGAAGAAGCCCAATCTCAGACACAAGCACATCATGCAAGCACTTGATCTCGAGCTGCAGGAACTTGCGAAATCATCCGAAGAAAGGCTTGAAAACATGAAGGGTTTTGAGTTCATCTTCGCTTAAAACTGAGAAGTTGAACCTTTCCGATTTTATTAAAGTCGGAAGCTCCCTCCGGCACATAGGCAGCATAGGCCCGACGTCGCCCGTTTGCAAACGGAGAACCGTCTCGCAGTCTAGCCATCTTCCGGCTGGACGTTTCACGTGCGAGATTGCAATGACGCAATCGGCATCAGTCGTGGCATAGGATCCGCCTGCAATAGCCGCTTGCCGACACGCTCCGTTTTAACGACATTTAGGTGGATATCGTAAAACTAATCGGCCATCTGCTTCAACAGCACTGAAAGGAGCCAGTCATAGGCTTCACACTCGCATCGCGTAAAGTTACGAGTATTTCGGAATACGTTCACAAAGAAATGAGCACCCACATTGAGTCCATCACCGTCGACAGAGGGGGCACCTTTATCTTTAAAGCCTGGACCCCGATGAACGTGAATCAGATCAAACGCGCCTGTGCTCGGTTGGCCAAGGAGCAGGCCGGGGATTGCTGATTGATCGTGAAATACCTGACCGCTTTGATCTCGTCCCTCACGGCGCTCATCGGACTTTCCGAGGCGCCCAAGCAGCGATCGAAGCAAAGAAAGACGATATGAGAAAGCCATTTGGGTCGCCTCCCCCGCGGCGCAGCTTCTTTCCGCGGGCTCGGGATGCCACAATGGGCTTTGAGTATCGGCCCGTGCGGTAGCCCTTACCGCACCTGCGGGGAGGAGGCTTCCCATGCCCCATGTTACCTCCATCGGCCTGGACGTCCACGCGCGATCGGTCGCCGCCGCGGCGTTCAACCCCTTCACCGGCGAGGTGGTGCACCGTGACTTCGGGACGGACGCCGCCGAGATCGCGGAGTGGGCCCTCGGGTTCGAGGAGCCCAGGGCCTGCTACGAGAGCGGCCCCACCGGCTTCCACATGGCGCGCGAGCTGCGCGCGCTCGGCCTCGACTGCGCCGTGGCAGCCGTCTCCAAGATGCAGAGGCCAGCGGCGGACGCGCGCCGCAAGAACGACCGGCGCGACGCCGAGTTCATCGCCCGCATGCTCGCCACCCACAACATCGTGGAGGTCCCGCTGCCCGATGCGGCCGTCGAGGCCGCCCGGGACCTCGACCGCGCCCTCGACGACGCCACGGCGGAGTACCGCCGCGCCAGGCAGCGCCTCAACATGTTCCTGATCAGGCTGGGCCACGTCTGGGACGAGCGCAACGCCGACGGGGCGAGGAAGGGATCCTGGACGCGCGCCCACTGGAGGTGGATATCCGGGATCAGGCTCGAGGGGCCCCAGCGCGACGTGCTCGAGTACTACGTCACGGCCGCGAGGTGCGCGGAGTCGGACCGCCGGCAGCTCGAGAAGAAGGTGCTCGCCCTCGCCCGGACCGACCGGTGGCGCCCGGCCGTCGAGGCGCTCTCCTGCATCAAGGGAATCGACACCCTGACGGCCTTCAGGCTCGCAGCCGAGGCGGGCTCCTTCACGAGGTTCCGGACGGCCCCGGCCTTCGCGAGCTGGTGCGGGCTGGTCCCGTCGGAGCGCTCGAGCGGCGAGACCGAGCGGCGCGGCGGGATAACCAAGACGGGCAACCGGCTCGCCAGGACGGCACTGGTGGAGTCGGCGTGGCACTACCTGACGTGCACGCCCCGCCCGAAGGCCCCGGCGCCCGGCGCGGACGTCCCCGCGGCGATCCGGGCGCGCGCCGACGACTGCACCGCCAGGCTCTGCCGCCGCCGCGAGGCGCTGGCGGCGGCGGGCAAGAGCTCGTGCAAGGCAAACGCCGCCGTCGCGCGCGAGCTCGCCTGCTGGGTCTGGGAGATCGGGCGCCGGGCGGAGGGGACCCTCGGCTGACCCCGTCGGACAACAAGCCTCCCGCCGGGAGGGCCCGCGCCTCGACGCATCGCCGGCGCGCGTTCACGAGCCCTTTTTGGGCAGCCCAAGGGCCGCGCCCGTGAACAAGACTGGTTTCGGACGAGCGCGCCGGACGGAGAATCGAAATGCGGTGGGGTGCGCGGACATACCGGGCTGACCGCCGGCAGCGCGCCCGCAAGAGCCCGCGGATATTAGCTTGCCAGGCAAGCGTCGACTAAACGTGCAGCGTGCGCGGGCCCTCCCGACGGGAAACGAAAAAGCCCGGTTTAAAACCGGGCTCGAACAAACACGCCTATTGACAATGGCTTTCTCATATTAGCAGCATTCGAAGCATAACAAGTCGCTGCCATTAAGGCACCGACCTCTTGACCAAGCAACGGCGTTTCCCAGCTCTCCAGAACTTGGGCTGCCGTCAACTTTATTCTATCCGCGAGCATCTGGTTTACCAAATGGATTTTCGGTAAAGGAAGCACGGCACGCCCGCAAAACCACTACGCCCCAAGTGCCGCCATGGGGATCACCGCCACGCCGTCGTCGCGTGTGTAGGCAATGCTCCCCTTTCCAACCACGACCGCCAAAAACGCCGGCGCGGCATTCTGGGCGGCAGGATTGGAGAGCACTTTCCTCTCCAGCGCCTTGAGATTTCTCGCTCCATCGTCTGCTTTCGCATCACTCAGCTTGACCTCGATGGCTCCCATCCGCACAGGTCCTCGGTCAGCTTGAGCCTGTTGAAGAGATCCAGGTGCGCAGCGATGGTCCTCTCGTCGGGGCCCGTCTCACCGTACGAGGCGTCCTTTATGAGCGTCTTGTACGTGACAGCCTGGCTCTCGTTCATGGCAAGAGCTCGCAAAAGGCCGTGTGCAAGCTCGGGCGATCATGCGATATACGAAATTACGCCATTCTCAATGCTGTTTTTACGCCGTTCTCAATGTAGTTTTTACGCCATTTTCATTGTAGGTTTTACGCTTGGCATCCTTAGCGCGACCCATTCCGAGCAATCACATCAGAGCGCGCTTGGTTATCTCCGCTCGCACATCTCGGCAAATGAAATCAGCTTGGTATCTCCCCTGCTCGCCGCAGCTTCCTGACATCCTTGCGTAAAGCCACGCTTCGAGAAGATCACGTAGCTTTTATGCTGACGCCTAAAGAGCTCGCTTCGGTACACGAGCTTTTCCAGAACATCCTCGCCTGCCGGTTCGTTACGCCATTTGCACTCCGCAAAGAGCGCCGCGCCCTCTCCGTCGTCGACAATCAAATCGATCTCTTCCTGCGTACGCGTCCGATTGTCCGTTCCCCACCAACGGCCAACTGTTGCCGGCACCACACCAAGTTCGCCCGCGCGTGCGAGTTCGTACACGTATTGTCTGCATATAAGCTCAAAGACCGTACCCATGTAATCCGATACGTGCGGCTCAATGCGCCTATACGCCATCTCGGCCATATCGTTTTGAATCAGCCCAATGTTCTGCGGCACAAACTTGTACCAGAACCTAAACATCTGGTCGCTCAGCAGATACACGGCTCGCTTATTGCTCGTCTCGTTTAGGGGCAGCTCGCGCTCGACAATCCCAAGCGACGCCAGCTTATCCACATAGCTCTTTACGTTGCTCGCAGGGATTCCCATAGAGCTCGCAATCTCTGAGATCTTCGAGCGCCCCTGGGCAATTGCTTGCACGATCGCATCATATTGCTCGGGATTGCGGCACTCTTGCAATAGCAGGTTACTCGGCTCCTCAAAGAGATAGCCCGTAGGAGTAAGAAAAAGACGTTTGATGTTGTCCTCGAGCGATACGGTAGGATCGACTTTCTCGATATATGCAGGAATGCCGCCCGTCATGCCATAGCAAACCGCAGCGTCTTCGCGACCCATGCTCTGCCACAAGCCGAGGGTCGTCGTAAAATCCAGCGGCATGATCTTAAACTGGGCCGTACGCCTACCGTATAGCGGACTCTCGTAGCCCAGCACCTGCTCTTCCATGAACGAAAGCGACGACCCGCACAGGATAAGCATGAGCTTGGTCTCTTTGTACAAGTGATCGATCTTGTCTTGCAGCAACGAGCTGATCTCGGGATTCGATTGGGCGAGATAGGGATACTCGTCAATCACGACAATCAAACGTTCCGTGCGAGCCATGGTGGCCAACGCATCGAACGCCTCGTCAAAACTACGAAACGACACACCTGCAGCACCAACCGAACCCGCAAGTATCGCCTGGCTAAAGCCGTGCAGGTTTGCCACTGCATTGGTACGACGAGCTTGAAAGTAAATAGCCTTCTTGCCTTGGATAAACTCTGTGATAAGACGCGTTTTACCCACGCGACGGCGGCCGTAAATCACAGGCATTTCAAAGGAGCCCGTGCCATACAGTCGATTGAGCTCGGACATTTCCACTGTTCTTCCGATAAACATAGGGCCATCCTTCCTTTGCGTTATAGCTAGCTATATTATACCTTCCTATAATATAGCTAGCTATAACGCAATTCGACAAGCGGCGCACGCAAAAGGGGCGGTACACCCCCGCACGTGGACCGTTCCGGAAAATGTATCCCGTTCTGGAGCCAAAAACTGGGCCGTAGTTTCCGCCAAGCATGCCATCCGGAAAGCGTGTCCCGTTCTGAGCCTGAATTCTGGGATGCACTTTCCGCTGAAGCTTCTACCGGAAAGCGAATCCCATTCTGAGCGTCGAATCCGGGACGCAGTTTCCGGTTGAGGGCTGTTCCGGAAAGCTTGTCCCGTTCCGAGCGGCAATTCCGGGTCACGGTTTCCTCAGGTACAAGGCGACAGTCCGCCGCCCTTATCACATGCCTTCAAATATGCGATCCAGAAACACAAAACAGCAGATAGAATGCTCTTTTTCAAAAAGTACACGTCCCGAAACTTACCAAGACTTCATATCCAGCTACCGTTCACGGTCGCCGATTACCGCCCACCGATTCAAACAAGAAATATGTCGCCAAAAGCAGGCCATCTACCTGCATGGTTAGATTTTGGTCAGCTTTTGGTCAGCTGAGCGGCAAGTTCCAGCTGATACGTTTTTGCTACCCAAAAGGAGGCGGTAGCTCATGACCCATTGCAATGACCAACTCATCGACCAACTGCTCACTCAAGCCGAACAAGAGGGCCGCTGTCTGATTCCCCCGAGCGCGGCGATCCGAAAAGCGCTCCTTCGGCGCACCGGCGGCACGGTTGTCTCGCTCATGCCGGGGTTGTTTGCGCGAAAAACGCGCTGGGATGAACTCAACCGAGCGCAACGCCATTGCGAGATTATCCGCGCCCTTGCGATCATCCATCCCGATTGGACGTTCTGCTCGTTTTCGGCAGCTTGCCTGCTGGGGCTCGAGGTCTCGTGGCGGCACCTGAACGTCGTGCATGTTTGCAGCTCGACAAAGCCGTCGGCTCGTCCGGGCTCACATATTCAGCGGCACCAGATCGAGCCGGCCGGAGCAATACGCAGAGCCGGCATATCGGTAACGCCGCCCATCCAAACGGTCACAGATTGCCTGCTGCAAACTGGTTTTGCCGACGGCATGCCCATTGCCGATTCGGCGATCTTAAAGCTCGGCCTTGCACGGGAACAGCTGATGGAGGCCGTTGAGCAACGAGCGACTGCCCGCAATGGTCGCGCAATTCGCACCGCCCTCACGACACTTCGATATGCCGACGCCCGCGCCGAGAGCGGCGGGGAATCGGTCGCCCGAGCCGTCATGATCGAGACGGGCTTTGCGCCCGACTGGCTTCAATACGAGCTGACGGACCCCTTCGATTCGGCCAAGCCCATACGAACGGACTTTGCCTGGGAGCGCCAGGCGCGGGAACTCACGCTGGGCGAGCTCGACGGGCTCATCAAATATACCGACCAGACCATGCTGGCCGGACGCACCACCGCCGAGGCGCTCGTTGCCGAACGACAGCGCGAGGCGTACCTATCGCTCTACGGTCACCCTCTGCTGCGCTTTACCATGAACGAGGTCCGCTCGACAGGAATGCTCGCCAAAAAGCTGCAGACGGCAGGCATCCAGCAGACCGCGCTGCCGACATGGCTCAACGATATTGAGCTGTAGGAGCTGCTGAGCTTATGCCCGCCTGCCCACCAAACTGGGACACACTTTCCGGTTGGCAGCACCCGCGAAAACCATGTCCCAAATTGAGCGCTCAAAACGGGATGTACTTTCCAGATGGCATGCCTAGCGGAAACCGTGTCCCGGAATCAAGGCCTAGAACGGGACAGACTTTCCGGTTGAAGCGCCCAGCGGAAACTGCATCCCGGAATAGACGCTCAAACTGGGACGCAGTTTCCGGTTTCCTGCTGTTCCGGAAAGCACGTCCCATTCTGGAGCCGAAATCTGGGACGCAGTTTCCGTATGCGGAGGCGCTCCAAACAAAAGGCCCCGGCTCGCGATAAAGTCGAGGCCAAAGGCGCAGCATATACAGTTGATGTTGAGCGCGAACAGCCCATCAGCAATGGTCGTCCGCACCCCACCCTACCCGCGGTTGCGAACGCGGCTGTACGGCGTATCCACCATGGGCAGATCCGGACGCAGCTTGCCGTCGAATGCGCGATAGGCGTTCTGTACGGCGGGCGCCGTGGGAATCGTTGCGATCTCACCGATGCCCTTGCCGCCGTATGCCACGGGCAACAGCTCGTCCTTCTCCACGTAGATGGCGTGGATATTCGGAATCTCGGGCGCACGGAACAGCCCGAGCGTACCGTACCTTGCCTGGGGTACGCAGTCCTTGAGCGGCCAGTCCTCGGTAAGCGCATAGCCCATACCCATGAGCACGCCGCCTTCGATCTGACCCTGGATGGAGATGGGGTTGACCACCTTGCCGGAATCGTGCGCGGCATAGACCTCGCTCACGCGGCCGTCATCATCCAGAATGACCACATGCGTGGCAAACCCGTAGCAGATGTGGCTCTTGGGGTTGGGAACGTCGGCGCCCAGCTTGTCGGTCGGCTCCAGGTACACGTAGCCAAACTCGCATCCCTCGAGCGCCTTGATGGCAGCCGCGGGATCCTGAGGATGCATACCTTGGCCGGCGACGAGCTCCTGCGTGCGCAGCTGATAGGCGCGACCGTCGTCGTACTCAATCTTGACGCCGTCGCCATGCGCGCTCACGGGAGTATCGGGTGCGGGCTTGCCGGCCTCGATGTCAAGCATGGCATCGCGCAGCAGGAAGGCGGCACCGCGCACGGCCTCGCCGGTCACGACCGTCTGACGCGAGCCAGACGTGGTGCCGGAGTCGGGAGCGTTCTCGGTGGAGCACTCGCCATTGGCAATGCAGCTCAGCGGCAGACCGCAGGCCTCGGCAACGTCCTGCAAAAAGACCGTGTTGCAGCCCTGGCCGATGTCGGACGTGGCGGCGTAGACCACGGCGCGGCCATCCTCGACGCGGATCTTGCAGCGGCCGGCATCGGGCAGGCCCACGCCCACGCCGGCGTTCTTCATGGCGCAGGCGATACCGGCGTGTCCGGGATGCGCGTAGTAGGCATCCTTGACCTCGAGCAGCGTCTCCTTCAGTGCCGTGGAGCAATCGGCAATCTGGCCGTTGGGCAAAACCTCGCCCGGCTCGATGGCGTTACGGTAGCGGATCTCCCACGGATCCAGGCCGACCTTCTCGGCCAGCAGGTCGATCAGGCTCTCGAGCGCAAACTCGGACTGGCAAACGCCAAAGCCGCGGTACGCACCGGCGGGCGGGTTGTTGGTGTAGTAGCCAAAGCCGCGAATGTCGGTGTTCTGGTACTTGTAGGGGCCGACGGCATGCGTACAGGCGCGCTCGAGCACCGGGCCGCACAGCGACGCGTAGGCGCCGGTATCAAAGTTGATCTCGCAATCCAGGCCGGTAAAGTTGCCCTCGGCGTCGCAGCCCAGTGTAAAGGTGCCGTCCATGGCGTGACGCTTGGGATGGAAAGCGAGCGACTCGGCACGCGTGAGCTTACACTTCACAGGACGCTGGAACTTATATGCGGCGAGCGCGGCCAAGTGCTGGATGGACACGTCCTCCTTGCCGCCAAAGCCGCCACCCACGAGCATGGTCTCGACGACCACGCGCTCGGGCTCGCTATCCCAGCCAAACATGTGAGCGCACTCTTTGCGCGTGTCGTAGGCGCCCTGGTCGGTCGACTGCACCTTGACGCCATTCTTGTACGGGAAGGCAACGGCGCACTCGGGCTCCAAGAAGGCATGCTCGGTAAAGGGCGTGGTAAAGCGCTGCGTCACGGTAAACGCGCTCTCTGCCAGCGCCTTGGCGGCGTCACCGCGCGTCACGTGACGGCTCTGGCACACGTTGTCCTTGAGCTCCACCGTGTTGCCAAAGGCAAAGAAGCTGTCGTGCAGGCGCGGGGCGTCGGCAGACCTGGCCTCGGCGATGTTGCGCACGGGCTCCAGCGGCTCGTAATCGATCTTTACGAGCTTCTTGGCCTTCTCGAGCGTCGCCTCGTCCTCGGCAACCACCAGCACGATGGCATCGCCCACGCAGCGGGTGATGTCGCCCTGGGCGATCATGACGTCCCAGTCCTGGATAAGGTGGCCGACCTGGTTGACCGGCACGTCCTCGGCGCGCAGGATGCCCACCACACCGGGCAGGGCCTCGGCCTTGGAGGTGTCGATGGAGAGCACACGGGCGCGCGGGTACTTGGAGCGCACGGCGCTGGCATAGGTCAGACCCGGCTGATCGAGCTCGTCGATGTCGTCGGGATACTTGCCCTCGCCGAGCACCTTCTTGCGCACGTCGATGCGGAAGGCGCGCTTGCCCACGCCGTAGTCGTCGCCGCGCTCCAAATCCTCGTCGATCTGCTTTTCGCCACGGAGCACCGCAGCTGCCAGCGAAATGCCCTCGATAATCTTTTTGTAGCCGGTGCAGCGGCAGACATTGCCACGGATGGCGTACTTGATCTGCTCCTCGGTGGGCTCGGGGTCCTCGGCGATCAGCGCTGCACCCGCCATGACCATGCCGGGGATGCAAAAACCGCACTGCACGGCGCCCACGGCGCCAAAGGCGTACACAAAGGCCTCGCGCACGTCCTCGGGCAGGCCCTCGACGGTCACGATGTTACGGCCGGCGGCAAGAGCAGTGGTCAGTACGCACGCCTTGACGGCCGCACCGTCCACATGGATGGTGCAGGTGCCGCAGGCGCCCTCGGAGCAGCCGTCCTTGGCGGAGTGAATGTGCAGGTCGTCGCGCAGATAGCGCAGCAGTGGTTTATTCTCCGTCGTCGTGTGCTCGACACCGTTAACGGTAAAAGTGAATTCCTGTGCCATGGTGATTCCCTTCTACACGCCGGCGGCGATGCCGGTGCGGTCGTGGATGGCGCCATGCGGGCAGACGACGGCGCACATGCCGCACGACAGGCAGTCCACGCCGTCGATATGGGCGCAGTTGTCCTCGATGCGGATAGCGCCGGCAGGGCACTTTTTGGCGCACATACCGCAACCGATACAGCTCGTGTCGCAGACCTTGCGCGCAATGGCACCCTTATCGGTGTTGTTGCAGCGCACCAGAATGTTCTGGTAGCCGGGGACGAAGGCAATCACGCGCTGCGGGCACGCCACGCCGCACAGGCCACAGCCCGTGCACTTGGAGCGGTCCACGCGGGCGATGCCATCGACCAGCGCAATGGCGCCGTGGGGGCAGGCCGTGACGCAGGCGCCACAGCCAATGCAGCCTTCGCTGCAGCGGGCATCGCCGCCTGCGGAGGCGCAACCGCTTCCGCAGGCAACGTAGGCCACGTTATGTTGAATGGATTTGGCCATAAGAGACTCGCCTATTTCTTAAGAAGGTACGAATAGTTGTCGCGCACAGCCCTGATGGTCAGGCGGACGGCCTCGGGAAGACCGGTGTTGACGGCATCGACCGAGACGGTGCGGACCGTGCCGGCGACGCGAACCTTAAAGTGGTCCTCGTCCACGGCCAGGAAGCCCTCGTTCTCGGAGTTCTCCATGTCCTCCTCGCTCCAGAACAGGGTGAGCTTGTCCTTGTAGGGACGACCCTCCTGGTAAGGGCAGAACACGGCGCAGTTGCCGCACTCGTTGCACATGCCGTCGACATGGACGACCTGATGCTTGGCCAGGCCCGGCACCTTAATTGCCACGTTGGCGCGGTTGGGGCACACGTCGCAGCAGACCTCGCACACCGAGCCGCAGCCCAGGCAGCGGGTCTTGGTGCAGTTGCGCTTGTCGCGGCACAGCGACCCCTTGCGCTCGTAGCAGGTGTCCTCGCGGCCGGCCTGAGCATTCTGGTCGGTGTACTTGTTAAAGTCCACGCCGGCGATGGCACGGGCGACCTCGGCGGCGTCGGCAATAGCCTCGACCACGGTAGCAGGACCGCGACGGCAGTCGCCCGCAGCCCAGACGCCCTCGACACCGGTGGAGGTGGCGGCAAGACGGCCACGACGGTCGTGCTCGACGCCCGCGGCATCATACAGGCTGGCATCGATACCCTCACCCACGGCGCAGATCACCGTGGTGGCGGGAAGCTCAACGGTCTCGCCCGTGGCAACGGGGCTGCGACGGCCGCTTGCATCCGGCTCGCCAAGCTCCATAACATCGCAGGTCAGCACGGCGCCGTTGAGTGCCTTGGGAGCCAGCAGCTCGCAGAACTCAACGCCGTCGGCAAGAGCAAGATCAAGCTCTTCCTCGTCGGCGGGCATCTGCTTCTTGGTGCGGCGATACACCAGGCGCACGTTCTTCACACCAGCCAGGCGCTTGGCCACGCGGGCAGCATCCATGGCGGTGTTGCCGGCGCCAATGACTACGACGTCCTCGCCCAGCTCGAGCTTCTCGCCCCTCTTGGCGGCCTCGAGGAACTCCAGCACGTCGAGCTCGGCGCCCTCGCCCAAGCCCGCAGAGCCGGGCATCCAGGCACCGGTGGCCACGACAACGTCGGTAAAGCCCTGGGCCTTGAGCTCGCCGATGGACTCCACGCGAGCATTAAGTTGCACCTTGGCGCCAAAGGCCAGGCAGAGCTCGGCATCGTGGGAGATGTCGTCGCTCGCAATACGGAACTCGGGGATCACGTGACGGACCACGCCGCCAAGCGAATCGCGGGCCTCGAAGATGGTGACGGGCACGCCGGCGCGCGTCAGGAAAAACGCCGTCGCCAGACCGGCAGGGCCGCCGCCGATAACGGCAACGTTGCGCTCGCTGTCGTTGGCGATGGCCTGGGCGCGCAGCTTGGGCAGCACGGCGGTCATGGCCTCGCGGGCGGCCTTGAGCTTGCTGGCGCGAATCTGGGCGCCCTCGGGCTCGTAGAACGCACGCTCGCAAGCGCGGCCGCAGGGATGCGGGCAGATGGTGCCGGTGATGAACGGCAGGGCGTTGCGCTCGATGATGGTGTTGAGTGCGTCCTCGTAGCGGCCCTCGTCAACAGCCGCCAGATAGGCGGGAATGTCCTGCTGGATGGGGCAGCTCGTGCGGCACGGCGTGGTAAAGCAGTCGGAAAGCGGGCTCTTGCCGGCGACCTTGCGGTCGGGCAGCGGGCGCAGCGGCTTCTTGTAGAGCGGGTTGGTGAGCGAGTCGGTCTGGATCGCAGTCACGGCCTCGAGCGAAATGCCCTCAAACGGCTTGCCGTCCAGGTCGGTAAACTCACCGGCCATCTGGCTAAAGCGCTCGTAGCCACCGGGCTTGAGCACATCGGTCGCCAGGGTAACGGGCCAAATACCGGCGTCATACAGGGCGCGGATGTTGTAGACCGTGGCACCGCCGGAGTAGCTGATGCGCAGTTTGCCATCGAACTGCTCGGTAATGCGGCGGGCGGCCTCGATGGTCAGCGAGAACAGCGAACGGCCGGACATGTACATCTCGGTGGAGGGCAGCTCGTTTCTCGTCACGTCGACGGGGAACGTGTTGGTCAGCTTGACGCCGAACTCCAGGCCGCGCTCGGCGCACAGGGCAATCAGGCGCTCGAACATGGGCACGGCATCGGCCCACTGCAGGTCCTCGCGGAAGTGCGTGTCATCGAAGACGATGTAGTCAAAGCCCAGCTCGTTGAGGCGCTGACGTGCAAACTCATAGCCCAGCAGCGTGGGGTTGCACTTGATGTAGGTATTGAGGCCCTTCTCGGTGATGAGGTAGGTCGCGATGCGCTCGATCTCCGCCGGCGGGCAGCCGTGCAGGGTGGACTCGGTGATGGAGTTGGAGACGCGTGCCGGGATGGACTCGACAAACGCGGCGTCGACATGCTCAAACTTGTCCAGGTTGGCAAGCGCCCATGCGCGGCACTCATTCCAAACCTCGGAGCCGCTGGCGTCCTTCATGCCCTCAATGTACGCATCGACCTTGGGGCTCTTGATGCCCTCGAGGTCATAACCCACGGACATGTTGAAGACAAAACCATCCGGGCTACCCAGGCCGTACTCGCGAGCGATGAGGTGGCATGCGAACCATGCCTTCACGTACTCGGCAAAGGCCTGCGGAACCTCGAGCTCGGTCGACCACTCGCAGTTGTAGCACTCGTCCTGCGCCACAATGCAGGGCTTGTTCACACACTTGGAGAGCTCCTCGCCGTCCATAACCTGAACGGTCTTGAGCTCAAAGAAGCGGGAACCGGCCACGTAGGATGCCACGATGTTCTGGGCAAGCTGCGTGTTGGGGCCGGCGGCCGGGCCAAACGGAGTCTCGATGCGCTCGTCAAAAATGGGAAGCGCGCCCTCCTGGTTGGTCGTGACCATCTTACGCACGCCAAAGATGGCGTCCTGGGACTTGTGCTCCTCGATGATCCAGTTCATCAGCTGCGAAAACGGGATCGGCCTCATGATGTCGCTCATAATGAGCTCCTCTCTGTAACGCCCGGCGAGACCGCGCGGCGGGCGCAAATACGGTGTAGCGCTAGCACAGCGCCGGCGACCCCGCGGAGGCCGCCTATACGTGCGTCGGATGCGGCGAAACATCCGACGCGCGCGAATCTACTTGTGAATTAGTAGGTGCGATCGTTAAGCGTGCTCCAGAGCTTCTTGGACTCGGCCATGGTCCACGCGTTGATCTTGTCCTCATCAATGCCAACGAACTCGCGATCCTTGTACAGGACGCGGCCGTTGATGATGGTGGTGCGGCAGTTTTTGCCCATCATGCCAAAGAGCATGTGGCCGTCGATGTTCTCCTCGCTCAACGGCGTAAAAGGCTTGTAGTCCATAACGATGACGTCGGCGGCAGCGCCGGCCTCGAGCACACCAAGCTTGCGATCGAAGTACTTGCTCGCCATCTTGGCATTGTTCTCGAACAGCATGGTCATGGCCTCGCACCAGCCCACGTTGGGCATAGCGGCGTTGTGGCGCTGAATGATCAGGAAGACCTTGAGGCTCTCGAGCATATCGTGAGTGTAGGCGTCGGTGCCCATGCACACGGGAATGCCGCGGCGGAAGAACTCGAGCACGGGGGCACAGCCCACAGCGTTGCCCATATTGGATTCGGGGTTGTTAACCAGCCAGGTGCCGGACTCCTTGACGATATCCATCTCGGCGGGCGTCACGTGGATGCAGTGGCCCAGCATGGTGTCGGGGCCGAGCAGGTTGTGTTGCAGCAGGCGCTCGACGGGGCTGATGCCGCCGCGGTTGAGGCGGGAATCCCACACATCGTTCATGCCCTCGCACACGTGGATGTGGAAGCCGGTCAGACCGTTGTTGGCCTCGGCCATCTTATCCATGGTCTCATCCGACAGCGTAAAGGTGGCGTGACCGCCAAACATTGCGGCGATCATGTGGTTGTCGTTATCGCGACGCTCCTTGGCGGCCCACTGGGCAAACTCGGCGTTCTCGGCAATAGCCTGATCGCACTTTTCCTGGCCACGGCGGTCGGAAACCTCGTAGCACAGGCACGAACGCATGCCCAGCTCCTGAGCGGCGTCCTTAATGGTAAAGAGGCTGCCCGGAATCTCGCAGAAGCTCGCGTGGTGATCGAAGATCGTGGTGACGCCGTCGCGGATGGAATCCAGAATCGTGGCATAGGCGCTGGCCTTGGTGCCGTCGAGCGTCAGGTTGTCGTCAATCTTCCACCACTGCTGCTCAAGATTCTCCAGGAAGTTGGTGGGGTTGCAGCCCTTAATGGCAAGGCCGCGGGCCAGACCCGAGTAGATGTGGGTGTGGCAGTTGATAAGTCCGGGCATGATGAGGTTGCCCTGGGCGTCGACGTACTCGGCATCCGGGTACTTGGCCTTGAGCTCGCGCTCGGGGCCCACTTCGACAATCGTATCTCCGTCAATGGCGACCGCACCGTTGGGAATGAACGGAGTCTGAGCGTTGCGGGTAAAGACGGAACCGTTAGCGACCAGAAGCATAAATGCTCCCTTCAACATCAGAGGCGGGGTTTGACACCTCTGACATGGCGGAAGTGCGAAGCGCCGGCCTACACCGGAAACGGGCCCTCTCCCGTCAACGCTTCACCAAAGGGACAAGCCCTTTGAAGTGCGGCTTGGCGCCGCATGGCGCCGGCGGACGAGGCGATGCGTCCGCCGGCGAATAGCACCGAATTGGTTACTTCTTGCTCTCGGGCAAGACCAGATCCACGGCAGCGTCCTTGGCGGCATCGATGTGCTGAGCCACGACCGGCGTCTGCGGAAGGATCAGGTTGAGCACGATGGCCATGATGGCGGTGGGGGTCACGGCGTTGGAGCCGATGACGGTGGACACCCAGGTAGGCATACCCTCGCCGGCAAGGCAACCGCTGGCCATCCAGATACCCAGGCCAAAGACGACGGAGGTACCGACGATGGTGGTGGTGCGCTGCGTGAGGCCCTCGCGGGTGAACATGCGCACGCCGTTCATGGTGATGGTGCCAAAGACGCCGACGGTCGCGCCGCCGATGACGGGCTGCGGGATAGCGGAAAGGATGGCAGAGAGCTGCGGGAACAGACCGGCGATGGCAAAGACGGCCGCGATGATCACAAAGACCCACTTGTTGACGACCTTGTTGGAGCAGATGATGCCCACGTTCTGGCCAAGGGCGCTGGTGGGAAGACCGCCCAGCAGGCCGCCGACCATAGAGGTGAGGCCCTGAGACACGATAGCGCCGGAGAGCTCGCGCTCGGTGGGCATACGGTCGATGGAACCAAGGCAGGCAGCGGAGACGTCGCCGATAACCTGGATGGCAACCATGGGGAACACGACGGCGAGGGTAATGCAGACCTCGGGATCAAACTCGAGCGCGTAGGGCATGAGCTTGGGAAGGGCGAAGACCTGAGCGGTGGCGACGCTGGAGAAGTCGATCATGCCAAAGGGGATGGAGACGATCATGCCAACGATCATGCCAAAGAACACGGATCCCAGCTTGAGCGTGCCCTTGCCAAAGTTGGCGAGCGCAAAGACCACGGCGAAGGTGATAAGAGCGACGCACCAGGCCTGCGGAGTGCCCCACAGCGGCGTACCCATACCGCCGGCCATATACTTGACGGCCGTGGGATACAGCGAAACGCCGATGGAGAAGATGACCGTACCGGTCACGACGGGCGGGAACAGCCACTTGATCTTGCTGTAGGCCAGACCAAAGAGGACCGCGACGGCGCCGCCGACGATCTCGCCGCCCAGCAGCGCACCAAAGCTAAAGCCCGAGGCACCCATGGCCTGCAGGGCCGGCAGGAACGCGAACGAAACGCCCATGACGATGGGCAGGCCGCCGCCGATGCGACGGAAGGGAGCGAAGGCCTGAAGGGCCGTGTCGATTGCCGAAAGAATGAGCGCAACCTGGATGATGTCGGTGCTCTGCTGGCTATTAAAGCCGTAGACGCCGGCCATGATGACCGCCGGGGTAATGATGCCGGCAAACGATGCCAGTACGTGCTGAAGGGCACACGGGATCATTTCCTTAACGGGCGGCATGCCTTCGCGAGCGAACAGGGCTTCAGTGCCGTTCGTAACCGTCTCCTGGGTCATTTGACCACCAATCCTCGAAGTAGTTGTTTTCGCATCTAACGCTCTATTGTGACGCAGTGCGGGGTTGAGGTTGTGCCTTCGTTGCATATCGTATTAAAGATGATTCTCATTCTCAATAATAATTTTTTGTTATCAGACTATTCTTGAGCTGAGACAATGCATTTCCGCAGGTCAAGAAAGTGTCTGGTCAAAATAACATCTAACTTTTCTTTTGGTCGACCGTTTACCGCCGAATTCCTACCGCTCGTCTGTATTACGCAATGTACCTGCGAATATACGAGATGAGGAATGGCGTGTTACCATGAGAAAAAATTGTTATGAACATTTCCGATTTCACCCCAAGGAGTTGCCCGTGAACGAGACCGTACGTCGCTTTTTGCCGATGGTCGATTTCCTGGAGCAGATACTCGGCAAAAACAGCGAAATCGTGCTGCACGATTTCTCGGATCCCGACCACGCCATCGTCGATATTCGCAACGGCATCGTGAGCGGTCGCAAGGTCGGCGGTCCCGCCACCGACCTGGCGCTCAAGATCATGCACGACGCCAAGTATCGCGACCTGCCGTTTATTACGGGCTACGAGGGCCGCGGTGCCGGTGGCAAGACATTGGAGTCAGCGACGTACTTTATCCGCGAGAATGACGAGATCGTCGGCATGCTCTGCGTCAACACCGACCTCTCGACCGTGCGCTCCATCAACGCCATGGCACAGCAGCTCATGGCATGCTTCGACGCGGCGCCGACGCGCACGGAGCCCGCCTCTATCGAGGTCGAAAGCCTTTCGGAGTCCACACAGGAGCTCATCGACCGCAGCATTGCCGAGCTGCTGAGCGCTCGCGGGCTGGATGTGGCGTCGCTTGGTCAAAGCGACCGCGTGGACGTCATTCGCCACCTCAACGGCAACGGAGTGTTCATGCTCAAGGGCGCCGTAGCCTGCGCCGCCACCGCGCTGGGCATCTCGGAGCCCAGCGTCTACCGCTACCTGCAAAAAGTCCGCAAGGAAGGCTAACCCGCTGACTCCTTGGGGACGGAGGAAAACGGATCATTTTTGTCGCATCGCTTGACAAAAGACCCTGCAGTTCACACTGAACTGCCTCCCATTTCTTGGACATGAGAAATGGGAGGCTTTCTTTATGCGCGT
>JAUUMM010000016.1:0-45230 GCA_030839365.1 Collinsella sp. | reverse complement strand
CGGGATTGGTCAATCTCGGCCGACTATATTTGGCTAAATTATTCCGGCGCTAACACTATCTTAAGCACTACGGCATCGAACCTGCCCACGAACCTGGCTTTAAGTACAGCTCGATTGAATCTGCTTTTGAATACACTTCGAACAAGCCTACCTATCGCTACAGCTATGTACGCGACCACCCCTCCAACTGGATGGGTCGCACCGACGCCTACTCCGAGGCCGGCATCAACGAGAAGGGCGTCTCCTGCTCCGCCACGCTAAGCACCTCCTATAACGAGGAGGCCGCTGCAGCAGACCCCATCGATGAGGAAGTGGGTCTGGGCGAGTACAGTTACGGCAGCATCATCCTGGGCGAGAGCGCCACGGCCCGCGAGGGCGTCGAGCTTCTCGGCAGCCTGATCGATGATCAAGGCGTCTGCACCAACGACCAGATCATCATCGCCGACAACAACGAGACCTGGCTGTTCGCCACACTTTCCGCCCATCAGTGGATCGCCATGAAGCTCGCTGACGACGTCGCGTCGCTCAACCCTAATATCGGGAGCCTCAACTACGATGTCGACCTCAATGACACCGAGAATTGCCTCCACTCTGAAAAGATCCAATCCATGCCCGAAGAAAAGGGTTTCGCCAAATACTCCGCTGACGGCAAATTCGATGTCGCCCAAACGTATGGCGAAAGCCTCGCCGATTCCGGCGTAAACCAGTGGTCCCGTTATGTGCAAGGCCGCAATTATTTTGGTAGTCAGCTGACCGAAGGCACAGATTACGACATTATCACAGTAAAGGAGAAAGGAAAACCTGACCAAAAGGGAGCCATGGTCAGCGAAATCCAGCCCCTGTTCTTCAAGCCTGGCAAGTCTGGTTGGAGCACTTTCGAGTTGATTCGCGCCTTCGGCAACCGCGGCGAGAACGTCCCTGGCCTCAACGCGAACACTGATGGTGTTTATTGCATCGGCAGCGAGCGCAACACCGAGATCAACCTCTTCCAGATTCGTCGCGGGTATGACCCCGAAGTCGCTACCATCCAGTGGGAAATGCTCTCCCGCGCCGCGTACTCCGTCGCCATCCCGTTGTACTCCGCTCTGATAACTGAGGTCAGCCCGTACTTCAGCGATCAGACCGTCTCCTACGATCACTGCAAACAGACTGACGTCGTGTACAACGAGGAGCCCGAGAACTCAATCAACTACGTCCTCATGGACATCAGCTCGCTCTGCTTTGAGAACCCTGACACCCTTGGTATCAGCGTCCGTGCCTACCTCGATGCGCTCCAGAACGAGCTCATCGAGCAGAACAAGGAAGTTGACGCCGCCATGCTAGCCGAGACGACCACCGAGGGCCGCACTGCCCTGGCTAACAAGGCCGGCAAGGCTGCTACCGAGAACACCTACAAGAAGTGCAAGGCACTGCTCCAGGAGATGCGCGCCTATCAGAAGGCCGAAAACTTCGACCAGCCCTTCACCCCGAGCGACCTGAACACCGAGATCAACGGCCTCAAGGTGTCCATCACCTACGCCAAGGACGCTCTTGCCACCGACCCGGTAACCCCGGATCAGCCTGGTACTCCTGAGCAGCCCGGTACTCCTGAGCAGCCCGGTACCCCCGAGCAGCCCGCTAAGCCCGAGCAGCCCACCACCAAGCCCGAGAAGCCTGGCAAGTCGGACACCACGACCACGGTAACCACCAACAAGACGAACACCAAGGGCGGCCTGCCCACCACCGGTGATCGTTTTGATGGCCGCATGGTGGCCGCATTCGCCATCGCTGGCGTTGCCGTCATCTCCGCGGGCGGTTACTTCCTCTACCGTCGCAATAAGGAGTAACGTCTTAGCTGAGCGGACAAGGCAGCAATGGCAGCCTCGCCCGCTCAGCCCGCTCTTTTGACCGGCGGGAAACCCGCCTGAAATCTTTTTAAAAAAGATTTCCCCGCACACACTTCGCCGTGCTATAGTGCAGCGCAACAGCAACTAGGTGCGACCGCGCCACGGCATCACGAAAGGAGCCACCAACATGAAGAACACGATGAAGTCTCTCAACAACTGGTGGTGGCGTGATGCGAATACGATCGGTCGACAGTGAGTCCCTCACGCCTGTTTTTGCGCTCTAGGTGATTGGAAGGCCTCCGGTTTCGACCGGGGGCCTTTTTCTATCTCGAGCCCGATCGCATTCGCATCACGCGCCTCCGCTTTTCTCTTGCACCCCCATTCCGAAAGGATTTTCACCATGTCTCAGAACACCACCGCCGCCCAGCCCCGCACCGTCCAGACCGCCGACCGCGGCAAACTCGACGTCCGCGCCCTCGTCCTGCTCGCCATCCTGCTCGCTGCCGGCTTCATCCTCAACTTCACCGTCGGCAAGGCCATCTCGGGCATCTCGGGCGGCATGATCAGCCCCGAGTTCATCATCTCGGCCTTCTGCCTCACCATCCTGGTCGTTCGTCCCAACATCGGCCAGGCGCTCGTCATTGGCCTCATCTCGGCTGCCGTGATCCAGATCACCACCACTTCGCCGTTCGTCGATTTTGCCGCCGAGGGCATCGCCGCCATGCTCATGGCCGGCATCGTCAACGCCGCCGGCAAGAACGGTCAGGTCAAGCCAGCCATCGCCATTGTCGCAACCTTCCTGACCACCTTTGTCTCCGGCGTCATCTTCATGATCATCAAGATGGCCATGCTCGGCGTGGTCGGCGAGCTCGCCGCCGCCATGCTGCCCGTCGTTGCCATGACCGCCGTCTTTAACGCCATTCTGGTCGGCGCCCTCTACCTGCCCATCCAGAAGGCTCTTAGACTCAACTAACCCGCTCGGCTTTACGAGCCACCCCATCTTGGCGTTCATTCGTCGCTCGCGTACCCAAGTACGCTTCGCTCCTCTTTCTCGCGCCAACCTGGGGCCCCTCGTAAAGCCGTCTCCGTGCTTCACCACCAAAAACTGTCCCAAACGACTAGCTTTTGGGGACGTTCTTAAACGACTAGTCATTAAAGAACGTCCCCAATGACTATGAAAGGTATCCATGGAAACGATCATCAACGTCGACGATGTCTCGTTCTCCTATGGCACGCAGACCGAGCAAGCGCTCAGCCACATCTCGCTCAGCGTGAACAAGGGAGATTTCATCGGCATCATCGGACCCTCGGGCGCCGGCAAGTCCACGCTTGCCGCCTGTCTGTCGGGCGCCGTGCCCCACCACTACACCGGCACGTTCTTTGGGTCCGTCATGGTCGACGGCCACGACACCTGCGAAGTCTCGCTCACCGACGTGTCGCAAATCGTCGGCAGTGTGCTGCAGGATATCGACACGCAGATGGTCGCTTCGGTCGTCGAGGACGAGATGCTCTTTGGCCTCGAGAACTTTGGCGTTCCCCACGACCAGATCAAGCAGCGCGTGAGCGAAACTCTCGAGACCGTCGGCATCAGCGACCTGCGCGACCGCGAGATCGCCACCCTCTCGGGCGGACAGAAGCAAAAGGTAGCCATCGCCGCCATCCTCGCCATGCGTCCGCGCGTCTTGGTTCTCGACGAGCCCACCGCGGCACTCGACCCCGCCAGCTCCACGTTGGTCTTCGAGACGCTGCGTGAGGCAAACCGCGCACTTGGAATCACCATCGTCGTCGTCGAGCAAAAGGTCGCCCTGCTCTCGGAGTACTGCAACCGCGTGCTCGTGCTCAACCATGGCGAAATCGCGCTGCAGGGCGAGCCACACGAGGTCTTCGCGCATACCGACGAGCTCCGTGCCATCGGCGTCGACTGCCCTCGCGTCACGCGTATCTTCAATAGCCTCGAGGCCGATGGCCTGGTAAGCGGTACCCCCTGCTTGGATGTCGATGAGGCCGAGCGCATGATTTCGGGCATCGTCGACCCCGCACGCGCGGCTATCGAAGCCCAGGCGCCCGCCGGTTCCCCGCATGCACCGTCGTTGCGCCCTCATGCCAAGGACGCCGAACCCGTACTCACCTTCGACCATGTTGAGTTTGCCTATCCCAATGGCGGCGCCGCCGTACACGACCTTAGCCTGACGCTCTATCCCGGCGAGCTCGTGGGCATCGTCGGCCAAAACGGCGCCGGCAAGACCACGCTCACCAAACTGCTCACAGGCCTGCTTAAGCCCGCCTCGGGCAGCGTGCGCGTCACGGGACTGGATACCGCAGCCGTTCCCACGAGCCGCATCGCTCGCGAGGTCGCGACCCTCTTCCAAAACCCCGACCGCCAGATCTGCAAGGACACCGTGCTCGACGAGGTCGCCTTTGGCCTGGAGCTTGCCGGCATCGACCGTGCCGAGGCGCTGCGTCGCGCCCAGCTCGTCATCGACCGCTTTGGCTTGCCGGCCGACGAGGCGCCCTTCTCGCTCTCGCGCGGTCAGCGACAAATGGTGGCGCTTGCCTCCGTCGTAGTGGTTGAGCCCAAGATCGTCGTGCTCGACGAGCCCACGAGCGGCCTTGATTACCGCGAGTGCATGACCGTCATGGAAACGGTGCGCACCATGGCCGAGCGCGGTTGCGCCGTTATCATGGTCTGCCACGATATGGAAGTCGTCTCCGACTTTGCCGAGCGCATTGTGGTAATGGCCGACGGTCGCATCCTCGACCGCGGCCGCACGCACGAGCTGTTCTCGAACATCGAACTCATGCGGCGTGCCTACGTGGAGCCTCCCCAGGTTATTGAACTCTCGCGCCGTCTGGCATCTTCCGTCTCGCCCGCTTTTGCGCAGGTGAGCGAGGTCACCGATGTCGTTCGAATTACCAAGGAGATGGTCCACCGTGGTTAACGTCATCGACTACATGCCGGGCGATACGCTGCTGCATCGCCTGAACCCCGTCGTCAAACTGGGCCTCGCCGCCGCCATCATCGTCGGCATCTTTTTGTCCGACACCTACGTGGCACTGCTGGGCTTTTTGGCACTCACCCTTGCACTGGGTGCCTATGCCGGCGTCGTCGAACGTCTGTTCTCGCTGCTCAAGTTGCTGATTCCGCTCGCGCTTATCATGCTGGTGCTCCAGCTGGCCTTTATGCGCGATGGCAACGTGGTGTGGAGCTTTATCACCGACACGGGCCTCATCACGGGATCGAAGGCCTGTCTGCGCCTGCTGGGTGTGGCGTTACCACTCATCCTCATGCTCATGGTGACCAAGCTCAACGACCTTGCCAACGCCTGCGTCGAGGTGCTGCACGTACCGTATCGCTATGCCTTCACCTTTACCACGGCGCTGCGCTTTGTGCCGGTGTTTGGTCAGGAGATGAACGCCATCATGGAGGCGCAGACCGCACGCGGCGTCGAGTACGACACCAAGAACCCCATCAAGAAGCTTAAGCTCATGCTGCCACTGTGCGTGCCGCTGCTCATCTCGAGTGTGGGCAAGACCGATGCCACAGCCTTGGCGGCAGAACAGCGCGGCTTCTATCTGCGTACGCGCGCCAGCTCGTACAAGCGCTACCCCATCAAGGGCCTGGACATCGCCGTGCTCATCGTCAGCATCGCCCTCATCGTCATCGGCTTCCTGTTCTAGTTCACCACCGACAGCAACCGCCCCAACGCAAAAGGCTTCGGCTCGCACCAAACGAGCCGAGGCCTTTACTGTTTCACCAGATAAAACCTACCAAAATAAACCTGTCCCTTTTTGGCAGGTCGGAAGCTAGAGGCGGTAGGGGGCGCCGCTGCGGATGATGGATTCGCGCACCAGGACATCCATGGCGTCGAGGGTGATCTCGGGCATCTCTCGGTACTTCTGCAGCACCGAGAGCTCGGTGCAGGCCAGAATGACGCGGTCGCAGCCGCTACGGGCGAACTCCCACATCACGCGGTCGAACTTATCCATATCGGGCTCACGTCCGGCCTTCACATCATCGTAGATAAGCGACATCACATCGTTCTGACGTTTCTCGCTGGGATAGACAACCTCGACACCCGCGGCCTCGCATTCGCGGCCGTAGACGCCCGCGCCCACGGTGCCATCGGTTCCCATGATGCCGATCTTATGCACCGGCTCGGCCGGCATACTCAGGTTGGGGTCGAACTCGCACTCCCCCATCACCGCACCGGCCAGAGCATAGCGCACCGACTCACGCGGCATGTGGATAATCGGCACCTTCGTAAACGACTGGATCTGGTCATAGAAGTAGTGTGACGTGTTGCAGGGAATGGCAATGTGTGCACAGCCCAGCGACTCGAGTGCCTGGGCGCACTCTTTCATGGTCGCCAGCAGTTTGGCATGCTCGCCGGTCTTAATGGCCAGCGTGCGGTCGGGCATGGTCGACCTGGAGAGTACCACCATGTCGATATGTTCCTGATCGCAGGCAGCAGCCGTATGACGCACCACCTGGTCGTAGTAATACGACGTGGCCTCGGCGCCCATGCCGCCGATAACTCCCAGCTTTTCCATCGCCGCCTCCTTGGTGACGCTTGCGCAATTGCGCGTATCATACCCGCGCCCGCCCGATGCAAACCGGACGGGCGCCGCGCTCATCTACTTGTAATACGTCTTGAACAGCTTAAAGTGGCGCAGCTTGGTGTGCCACATGCGCAGCCAGCGGTTAAAGACAAAGTCGCCCTTCATAAACGAAGGGTCGGCGCCCTTGCCCTCCTTGTCCAGGCGATGCACCTTAGCGCGCAGCTCGGGATCCTTGACGTACTTGTCGACGACGCCCATGGGGACGACCATCCACAGGGCCTCGTCCTGCGCCGTCACAAACTCCGGCTCAAACGGGCGGTTGAGCACATACTCGTCCACCACATACTTGGCAACGTTAAAGCCGCTGTTGGTAACGTAGTAGTTGCTGCGACCCTGGCGCGTGTTGAAATCGAAGAACTTAAACGAGCCATCGCGCTCGTCGTACTTAACGTCAAAGTTGGAATAGCCCACAAAGTGAAGGTCCTCGAGCAACTTGCGCACGCCGCCCATGAGCTCGTCGTTGGGCTCGGTAATGATACAGGCATGGTTGCCGACACCGTGGGGCTGATGCTCCTCGAGCAGCACATGGCCCAGGCACATCATGCGCACCTTGCCGTTGCGGTCGGAATAGCTAGTGAGCACGCGCATGTACTCGTCGTTGCCGGGCACGCGATCCTGCAAGATCAGGTCGTCGGTGTAGCCGCTGGCATACGAATCGCGAATGACCTGTTCCAGCTCGGCGCGGTCGGCAATCTCATATGCCTTCTTCTGGCCCTCGAACTCGTGCTGCCACCACATGATGCCGTCAGAAGGCTTCAGAATCATCGGGTAAGGAAAATCGATCTGGTCGAGCACTTCGGCAGGCGCCTCACCCTGGGCATTGAGCATCGCCTTGGTAAAGGTAAACGTGTGCGGATAGGGCACGCCATGCTTCTCGCACAGCTCGTAGAAGATCTCCTTCTTCTGACACTGTTCAAGCATGCTATAGGGAGCGTAAGGCGCGACGATGTTATCCGCCAACTCATGGGCATCCTTGGCCTGAGCCACGAGGGCAACATAGTTATCGCCACAGCCCACAAGGACAATCGTCTTGTCGGCATGCGCTTGGGCAATGCCGTTGACGGTTTTGAGCATCACGGGCATGGTATCGATATCCACGTTGGGCGTGTAGTCGATAATCTGGCTGCGGTACGCAGGGCCCGTCTGGTACTTGCCAAAGACCAGACTCTTGACCTGGTACTCCTCGTAGAAGGCGCGCGCCACCGAGTAGGCGTTGATGTCGCCACCGAGCAGCACGGGGATGAACTCGCGCTCTGTAAACTGCAATGCCATGGAAACTTCCTATCATGAACTGCCCACACAACGGGCGGTCTTTGCGCAACTGATTTATTCTAGCGTGACAAGCCGCCGACGCCCAAAGCTCCACCGTATCTATGGCAATCGACGTAATCGTCCAGCACGAAGGCCAGCACGAAGACGGCGCTCACCGTTGTATGACAATGGGCAATGAACCTACCATTGTTGTAGGATTCAGTGTATTGACATCCTCGAGCGAAAGGCGCGCACGTGCCCCAAGACCATCCGACCGATAATCCCATCCTCAATGCCGCGAAGCACGAGCTGGCGGAACGCGCACAAACGGCAGCTCCCCTACGCACCGCAAACGATGCTTACAACGGGCCCGCCCGCATCGTCTCAATCAACACGTCGAAGCACAAAGGCACGCGTAAGTCACCCGTCGCCGACGGGCACGACACCGTTATAGAGCAATTTGGCCTCGCCTCCGACGCACACGCCGGGCATTGGCACCGCCAGGTTTCCTTTTTAGCTGCAGAGTCTATCCAGACGGCGCAGGCTCGCGGGCTCGATGTGCACGAGGGCGACTTTGGCGAGAACTTCACAACCCGGGGCATCAACCTGCTCTCGCTCCCCTTGGGCACACAGCTCAAGCTTGGCAGCGAGGTGCTTGTCGAAATCAGCCAAATCGGCAAGGTCTGCCACACACGCTGTGCCATCTACTATCTCGCCGGCGACTGCATCTTTCCCCACGAGGGCGTTTTTGGCGTGGTACTAAAGGGCGGAGAGGTCTACGCCGGCGACGATATCCAGGTAATCAAACTCGGCGACGGCACCTGTTCGTTCACCCCCGCCGAGGCCCTCGAAGAGATTGAGCAGGCTCGCCAGAAGGGCACGCTGTAGTTATAAAACCCCACGTTGAGATGGCTTTTACAGCCCAAAACTCCTCTCAAACAGAGCTCTGTAACGTTAAAGTTGAACTCTATGGTTTCTCAACAATTCATCATAACTGCAGGTCAAAGCCAAAGCCTCAAGTTCAACTTGACCCTTTGGAACCTTTAAGGTTCAAGTTGAGGTCGAAAGCAGTAGTAGAATACCGTTCGAACCATAACCTACGATTGATTGCAGAGGGACTGGATGCAGCATTCGAATCATCGCACCGCAGCGCTCATTGCGTCGAAGCCGGCTCGTATCATCACGAGCGCCGTGCTCGCCGTTGCGCTGACGGCCACGCCGATGCTCTCCCCCGTTGCGGCGTATGCCGCCTCGCAGGCAACGCAGGACCAGCTTTCCGCAGCCCAGCAGAAGATCGAAGCCGCCACGAGCGCCTACAACGACGCCCGCACCAAACTCGATGACCTGCAAAAGCAGATTGACTCCAATGAGGCAAGCATCGAGGAAATCGAGGCCAAGCTTCCCGAGCAGCAGGCCAAGGCAAGCTCCGCCATGCGCGATCTGTACAAGTATCAGAAGGGCACCAATCCCATCGTGAGCTTCCTGGTCAACGCACAGAGCCTGGGTGAGTTCATCACGACCTGCAAATACACCAACCAGATCACGAGCTCGAGCGTCGACGAGATCGAACAGCTCAATAACATGCAAACCGAACTCGAGCAGAACAAGGCTGAGCTCCAGCAGGCCAAGTCTCAGCTTGAGGCAGAGCAGAAAAACGCCGAGGATGCGCTGGCGCAGGCCCAGCTGCTCCGCAGCGAGGCACAGGCAAAAGCCGAGCAGGAAAATGCCGCCGAGCTTGCCAAGCTTGAGGCCGATAAGGCCGCTGCCGCCGAGAAGCTCTCGGGCGAGGGCGTAAGCGGCAGCAATTCCAGCAGCCAGGCCACCAACACCAACACCACCATCGACACCACGGTGAACAACGCCAATACCGGTAGCTCCGATTACGATTCGTTCATTAATGAGTGGACGAGCCGCATCGACAATTATCTCGCCGGCTCCCCCATGGCAGGCCAGGGCTATAACTTTGCCGTCGCCGCTTGGAATACCGGTGTCGACCCCCGTTGGTCCCCCGCCATCGCCTGCATCGAGAGCACCAAGGGCGCTTATTGCGCCAATTCTTACAACGCCTGGGGCTGGAGTGCCCGTGGCGGCGGTTGGCGCAGCTTTGGCAGCTGGAGCGAGGGCATCTCCGCTCACGTTGCCTATCTGGGCGCCAACTACGGCTCCACCCTTACCCCGGCAGCAGCCAAAAAGTACTGCCCGCCCACGTGGCAGGACTGGTACAACAAAGTCGCCGCTCAGATGAACCGCATCTAAGTGCAACTGCAAAGGGCCCCAATGGGGCCCTTTTCTTTTAGGTAGCGGAGGTATCGACGACGCCGGTCGCATTGGCAACCGCGACTATGACGATCATGCACAGGAGCAGCACACCCAATGCCTTGAGCCAGAGTTTCGCGAGTTTCTTGCCGCGATAGCTGTCGAGCAGTGCGAATCGCCGACGAAGACGGCGCTTATCGAGCAGCGCAAAATGCATAAGCACCATAAGACCATCGACAAAGAAAAAATACTCGATTATGAGAAGCCACGTCGGGTAACTTTGGTTTGCTCCGGTGGGGTGAAAGACGGCAAAGTGACTTCCGGCAAAGAACACAAGCAGCGAGAAGCAGATGAGCGTATTCCAAATGCGCCCCAGAGACTCCGGAACGCGAGAGAGCAGACCACATGCAGCGGAGGCGGCAGGTCTAGGAAGCACTGTGGGGTTCTGGAGCCCTTGGGGCGTCAACACCGTCTCCGAGGCCGGAGTACGGACAAGCACAGGCGCAGGAGGCCGCACGGGGCGACTTAGATCGTATGCCGCGCGCGTCGCCCGTCCCAACGCTTCCGCGCTCGCAAAACGCTTGGCCGGGTCGAGCGCCATCGACATGCAGACGGCATCGGCAAGTGGAGTGGGAATGCCGCATGCCTCACATTGCTCGCGCATGTCGAGCCCTGGTTTAGGGTCGACTCCCGTCAAGCAAAAGAACAACAGGGCCCCAAGTGCGTAGACATCGCTGCGCACACTCGTCTGCCCAAACCCATACTGCTCGGGCGGCGCATAGGGTCGCGTGCCAAACTTGACGGTGTCAGCATCGGCGCCATCGCGCCATACGCGCGCGATCCCCAGGTCGATAATCACCAGCGATGAAAATGTCAGGCCGTCATCAGGCGTATAGTTGGCACCTGTCACGATGATATTCGACGGCTTGAGGTCGCGATGGATCACCGGCGCCGACGTCTCCCCCACCATTGCAAAACCGGCATGGAGCTCGCCCACGGCATCGCATAGGGCAGGATACAATTCACGCGCATAATCGGGGGTGGCTCCCAGACGGTCCACCAGCGCCCCGAGTGTCTCCCCTTCGATGTATTCCATAACCACGTTGAGCTCGTCGCCCACACGACGACAATCGACGATTCTGGGCAGGTGCTCAAAACGCCTGACTGCCCGCTGAGCGGCAAACAGACGCTCGTATGCCCCGCCGATTTGAGCCGAAGCATCGATGCGTTTACGAACAAAGGGACCGAGCGAACCACCGCCGGTTCCTTCAAAGTACACGAGCTCGGTTGTTTCAACGGACGAGCGCTTAAGTACACGCTCCACGCGATAGCTGTCGTCGCAATCGAGCGACGCCAGGTGCTCGGCAAGCGCTGCGGTCAGCTCGTCATCGGAATATGTTGGGGTCTGAGTATCCATAGCCTCCGTCATAGCGCAGGGCGCAGACACCCCATGGCATCCGCGCCCCGTTCGTTTGCATCGTTGTTCGGCAGCTCCGCCGGCTCAGATATCAGCCGCTAACTCACCGTCTCCTCGCCAAAGCGATACAGCTCTTCATTGACCTTTTGGAGGCTACAGCCACGGTCGATGCAAAAGATGACAATCGCATCGCGACGGTCTTTACAGTTGAGGACGCTTGCCCCGGCAGCCGTCAAGGCGCGGTTGGTCTCCTTGAGCGTCAACGCCATCGCAAAGGCAATCTGCAGCACCTTATTGCGGCTCGGATGCCGCGCACCGGTAAAAATCTGATAACCAAAAGTCTCATTGAGGTCGGCCATGCGCACCACGCGCGAGCGCTCTAAGCCCTTTTCCTGCAGCAGCTGCTTAAGGTAGTCCGAAAGCGACGGGGCGGCAAAGTCGTGTTCTTTGATATAGCCATCGATGTTTGGCGCGTCGAGAAGCTCATTGAGCAACTCCTCGGTCAGCTTTTTATCGGGCATACGACTTCACCTCCCCCAGTGCATACAACATGCTAGAAACCGCTTACGTCCGAACGCTCCCAGCTAGCAACCTGGTCGGGAGACACCGTACCCAGCGCCTCGAACTTCCAAGAGCCGCCCGCCTTCAGATGATTGGTGTTTGCAAGAGCCGTTCCAACCTGGTTGCCATCGGCATCATACAGAACATATTCGATCTGAATGTAGCTCTTTTCCTTGTCCGTGTTATTGGTCAGCGTGCCCGTGATCTTATAGGCAAACTGATTGGAGGTGTCTTCAGCCTCGTCAGCAATGGTATACGGTTCTTGCGGTTCTTTTTGCTCCTCAGCCTGCTGTGTCGCCTCGGCAGGCTTTGCCGAATCGCTCGCAGACGAATCGGTTGAATTGCCACCCATAGAGCCCACGGCACCGACAATAACCAGCACCACGATGACGCCTAGGACAATCTTGCCGATCGGCTTCTTTCCCTCTTTTGCCATTATTCATCCTTCCTACGATCCGGCTACCGTGCCGGTACACAGCACATCGTAGGAAGGATTGAACTTGAATTCATTAGCTGAGAGCTAAGGCTGCGGTAAACGACCAATGCAGTTATCCAAACGCCGAGCAAACGCACTGCGCGCGACCGTCTGCTGGCAGTGCATCAACCCACCGTGACGGATTCCCCGGTAAAGGCACTGATCATCAACAGGACAAAGAAAACAAGGTAGCTGGCACTCAGCAGGTACGCAATGATCAGAAAGACGACCCAGCCGACATTGGTTTTACCGTCGGCACGGCGTTGCTCGCGATTGCGGCAGAGCCAAATCGTCACGCCGATGGCAGTGATAAACAGCACGAGCGCCGCCGCGACAAGCCCGGCAAGCGCAAACATCACGCCAATGCTCACAGCAATAACCGGAAGCAGCAGCAAACCGCACCCGCATCCACCCGGACTATATACGGCAGACTGTCGGCGTCGTTCCATCGTCACTCCATCACAAGCAATCGTTTATAGACATCGAGGCCTTTGAGTAGGATTTCCTCGTCAAAGAGCATGCTATCGGTATGCAGAGCGCTTGTGGCATAGGCGGGGCAGCCATCCGAATCACTCGGGTTGTCTTGGTCCTCTGGCATACCCGTGCCCAGCAGGAAAAACACGCCCGGCAGATAGCGTTGATAGAACGCGAAATCCTCGGCGATCAGCAGCGGCTCATCCACGAGCTGTAGCTCGGGCAAGGCAGGCGCGACATTGGCAAATAGCTCGGGGTCGTTGTCGACCGGCGGATAGCCCTCGGCAAAGTCGAGATCATACGTGCAGCCCGTTGCGGCACAGGCATCGTCCAGCACGCGGCGCACGCCTTCGCGCGCCCGGTCGAACATGTCGTCCGTAAACACACGCAGGCTTCCGGCCACATGGGCCTCCCCCGCCACCGCGTTGCAAACGGTGCCAGCCTGCAGCAGGCCAAACTTGCCGATACAGGGTTCGTCGGTGCCCAGCTCGTCCATCAGTTCGCGCTCGGCAACCAAGAACTTGGCAGCCGCCAGCGCCGCATCGTGCGATTCCTCGACCGGAACGCCATAGGTCTTAGCGATATGGATGCTCGTCCCGTGAATATGAATGTGTGTCTCACTCGAACGCGCCAGCAGCGGACCGGAACAACTCGCCAACGTGCCGGCAGGCAGATCGGGCCACACATGGAAGCCAAAAATGCGGTCAGCCCCATAGCGCTCGAACACACCGCTCTCGCATACCGTCTTGGCACCACCGGTCGTTTCCTCGGCCGGCTGGAACACAAAGAGAACGTTGCGCCTAATGGCGCCCGGCTGCTCGCGAATCGTACGGTCGACATACGTCGCGGCGGCAAGTGCCATGGCCATGTGTCCGTCATGTCCGCAAGCGTGCATCTTGCCGGGATGGATCGAGGCAAAGGCCGCTCCCGTCGCCTCCGCGATGGGCAGCGCATCCATATCGGCGCGAATCGCCGTGGCACGCGCGGCACCAACGCCAGCGTCGAAGAAAGCGCAGACGCAGCTGGGACACGGATGGGTCACCTCGCAAGCGAGCGGCGCCAACACGCCCTCGATATAGGCGATAGTCTGCGGAAGATCGAAATCGAGCTCCGGAATGCGATGGAGATCGCGGCGATAGCGACGGAGTTCTTGGAGCTCGGTCATAGAGAATCCCTTCGTGAGGCACATCTGTTGCAACTTATTGTGATACAGGATTGTGGCACACATGTTTCCAGCATATTGCTGCATTTTTTAAACGTTATATACGAATACTCTTGTTTGGTAAAGTGCAACGTGATAGGGTCGTTACCACTTGATAGAGGCGCGGGCACGAAGAGCCGCGGGCGAGCCGGCAGGCTTTGACCCCGTGGGGAGGCGAAACCCGCCGAACTGGGTTTTTCGGGCACGAACAACCTGGTGGGCCTGCGGGAAACACCCACAGGACTGTCTGCAGCAATGCGGGAGCGCTATCCGGACATTGGGTCCACGCTATGCGGATTCGATGCGCAGATGGCGCCGTCTGGATAGCGAGGTTTACGGGACATGGCATTGATCCCCAACGAGGCATATGCGGCCAAGCAGCCGTTTGTGGACAAGGAGACACTCGAGCATATCGTCGAGCAGTTCCCCACGCCGTTTCATCTATACGACGAGGCGGGCATCCGCCGCAACATGCAAGAAGTGCGCGACGCCTTTGCATGGAACCCGGGCTTTAAGGAATACTTTGCCGTCAAGGCCAACCCCAACCCGGCGCTCATCTCCATTCTCAACGAATACGGCTGCGGCTGCGATTGCTCGAGCTATACCGAGCTCATGATCGCCCGCTCGCTGGGCATCACGGGACACGACATCATGTTCTCGTCCAACGACACGCCAGCTGCCGACTTTGAGCTCGCCGACAAGCTGGGCGCCATCGTCAACTTTGACGACATCAGCCACATCGAGTTCTTTGAGCGTGTTGCGGGGCCCATCCCCAAAACGGTCAGCTGCCGCTTTAATCCGGGCGGCCTGTTCCAGCTCTCCAATGGCATCATGGATAACCCCGGCGATTCCAAGTACGGCATGACCACCGAGCAACTCTTCGAGGCCTTCCGCACGCTCAAGGCCAAGGGCGCCGAAAACTTTGGCATCCACGCATTCCTTGCCAGCAATACCGTCACCAACGACTACTACCCCAAGCTCGCGCGCATCCTCTTTGAGCTTGCCGCGCGCCTGGAGCGCGAGACCGGCGCACATGTCGCCTTCATTAATCTGTCCGGCGGCGTCGGCATCCCCTATCTGCCCGAGCAGCAGGCCAACGACATCCACACCATCGGCGAGGGGGTACACGCGGCATACGACGAGATCCTGGTTCCCGCCGGTATGGGCGATGTGGCCATCTGCACCGAGATGGGCCGCTATATGATAGGCCCCTACGGCTGCCTGGTCACCAAGGCCATCCACGAGAAGCAGATCTACAAGGACTATATCGGTGTCGACGCAAGCGCCGTCGATCTGATCCGCCCTGCCATGTATGGCGCCTACCACCACATTACGGTGATGGGCCAGCCGGGTGGCGCCGACAAGACCACAGTACCCGTTACGGACACCTACGACATCACGGGCAACCTATGCGAGAACAACGACAAGTTCGCCATCGATCGCGAGTTACCGCATATCGACATGGGCGACCTGCTTGTGATCCACGATACCGGTGCGCATGGCTACTCCATGGGCTACAACTACAACGGACGTCTGCGCTCCGCCGAGGTTCTGCTGCGCCCCGATGGCTCAGCCGACCTCATCCGCCGTGCCGAGCGCCCGGGCGATTACTTTGCCACGCTCGACGTGCTGCCGAGCGGCCGAGAGCTGCTGGCCAAGTCGCGCGCCGAAAGTGCCCGCCGTCGCGCCCAAGACGAGCGCTTGGCCGTCGCCGCCCAATGGAATAAGCGCATCCAGATCGCGGAAGCGAAGGAGAAGAACATGGATATCCGCAACCTCGAGGGCTCAATCGTCGCCCTCGTCACGCCGTTTAAAAAGGACGGCAGCGTCGACTTTGACGCACTCGAGCGCCTTATCGATTTCCACCTGCAAAACGGCACCGACGCCATCCTCACCCTGGGCACCACCGGCGAGAGCGCCACGATGACCGATGACGAGGACAACTCCGTCGTCGCCGCCGTGGTCAAGCATGTTGCAGGACGCGTCCCCGTCATCGCCGGCTCGGGCTCCAACTCCACGCAAACCATGCTCACCAAGTCACTCACTTACCAGGGCTTGGGAGCCGACGGCCTGCTGCTCATTACCCCCTACTACAACAAGTCCAACGAAGAGGGTATCTATCAGCACTTTAAGACCGTCGCCGATGCTGTGGACATCCCCTGCATCCTGTACAACATCCCCGGCCGTTGCGGCTGCGGCATCAGCGAGCGCAACGTAGAGCGCCTGGCCGCACATCCCAACATCATGGGTATTAAGGAAGCCTCTGGCAACGTCGCTTACGCGGCCAAGATCGCCCACCTGCTGTCCGACGACTTCCGCATGTACTCGGGCGAGGACGCCCTCACCGTGCCGCTCATGAGCCTGGGCGCTTCGGGCACCATCAGCGTGTGGGCCGACGTTCAGCCGCAGCTCGTGCACGACATGTGCCGCGCCTATCTGGACGGCGACGTGGAGCGCGCCCGCGATATCCAGATTGCCGGCCAGCCGCTCATCAATGCCCTCTTTAGCGAGGTCAACCCCATCCCCGTCAAGGAAGCACTCGCCCAGATGGGTATGATCGAGGCAAACTACCGCATGCCGCTGTGCCCCATGGCAGACGACACGCGCTCCGCACTTACCGATGCTCTGAAAGGAGCTGGTCTGCTTGATTAAGACCGTCATTATGGGAACGGGCCGCATGGGCTCGCTCATCCGCACCACCGCCGAGGGCATTGTCAACACCGCTGGAGAGCCCGTTTTTGACATCGTCGCCCAGTTCGGCTTCGACTTGTCCGAGCTCGAGAGCGCACCGGCCGCCGATGTAATCATCGACTTCTCGAACGTCGTGACCTTCGATGCCGTTGTCGCCTATGTCGAGCGCACGGGTGCCGCACTCGTTTCCGGCACCACGGGCTATACGCCCGAGCAGGTGGATCGCCTGCGCGAGCTGGGTCAGAACGCCCGTGTTATGCACTCGGGCAACTACTCTATCGGTATCGCCGCCCTGCGCCATCTGGTTGCCCAGGCCACGCGCGAGCTGCCCGGCTTTGACTGCGAAATCGTCGAGACGCACCATAATCAAAAGGTCGACGCCCCCAGCGGCACTGCCAAGTTGTTGCTCGACGCCGTCGTCGAAGCCGAGCCCGAGGCAGGCTACCACCCCGTCTATGGCCGCGAGGGCATGTGCGGCGCGCGCGACCCCAAGGAGATCGGCATGCACTCGCTGCGCGGCGGCACCGTCGCCGGCGTGCACGAGGTAAGCTTTTTCGGCCAGGACGAGGAGGTCACGCTCACGCACCGCGCCACGAGCCGTCAGATCTTCGTCAACGGCGCCCTGGCAGCCGCGCAGAAGCTCGTCACCCGCGAGCCTGGCTTCTATACGTTCGACCAGGTCATGTTTGCCTAACCAGGTATCAACCGGATCCACTCAAAGGAGAGACAGCAAATGAGTAATGCAGCCGAGATGGACGCACAGGAGATTATCAACTACATCGCAACCGCGCCCAAGAAAACGCCCGTCAAACTGTACGTGCGCGAAAAGCCGGGCATGAAGGTCCAGTGGGGCAATGCGCACGTCTACGGCGGTCGTCGTGGCAAGACCGTCTTTGGTGACTGGGATGAGCTCAAGGCAATCCTCGACGCCAACGCCGACTCCATCGACTACTACGACGTAGAGAACGACTGCCGCAACTCCGCCGTGCCCATGCTCGACCTCAAGGGTATCAACGCCCGCATCGAGCCGGGCGCGATCATCCGCGACCGTGTCGAGATTGGCGATCGCGCCGTCATCATGATGGGCGCCATCATCAACATCGGCTCCGTCATTGGCGAAGGCTCCATGATCGACATGGGCGCTGTGCTGGGCGGCCGCGCCACCGTGGGCAAGAACTGCCACATCGGCGCCGGCACCGTGCTGGCAGGCGTCGTGGAGCCCGCCAGTGCCACGCCCGTCATCATCGAGGACGACGTTATGATCGGCGCCAATGCCGTGGTCCTGGAGGGCGTGCACGTAGGCAAGGGCGCTGTCGTTGCCGCCGGCGCCGTGTGCGTCGAGGACGTCCCCGCCGGTGCCGTCGTGGCCGGTGTCCCCGCCCGCGTCATCAAGATGCGCGACGAGAAGACCGACAGCAAGACCGGCCTGGAAGAGGGCCTGCGCCAGCTTTAATAGTTACGGCGTTTTACCAAACGCCGTAACGGCCCGACGCTGCAAACGCCCCTAAGCGGCAATCTGACGTTCAATCGTCGGTCGCGTACCAAAGTACGCTTCCCTCCTCTTTCACGTCACCTTGCTCGCTTGGGGGCGTTTTCGCTGACGTGAGCTCAACCTGCGGCGCAATGTCAGCCACCAAGCCGAAAACAAAAAAGGCCGAAGTCCCAAAAGGCTTCGGCCTTTGTTTTTTGCAACGTCCAAGAGCAGTTTATCGATTCTCAATACTTCCGATGTTCTTGAGCTCGATGGAGATGAGGCCGTTGGGCTCGTTGACAAACTCGATGTACTCAGAGTTCGAACCCATCTCGGCCGGGAAGCTGATCTCGATGCCCGTGTCGGTACGGATCTTGTGGTTGCGCACCGCCGCGCGTTCGACCTGCTTGCGCTCCACGGGCACACGCTCAGGCACCTTCTCCTCAGTCAGTGCCGCGCGCACGCTCTCCTTGATGACCGGCTCGTCCTCAAAGACCTCGTCGACGATATCCCAAGGCGGCAGCTCCTCGTCATCCTCGACCTTCTCGGCAACAGCAGCCTTAACCTTGGCGAGCGCTACGGCCGTATTGGCACCGTGCTCCTCGGCGACTTCCTCGACCACACGCGTCACGGTGTCGATGACCTCCTTGCCCGATACGCCCGTGTCGCACTGCAGCAGGCCATCGGGGATAAGCATACGGTCCTCACCGGCAATCTTGCGCTTCTTGTCCACGTAACCGATCTCCATGGTGCTCGCACGCACGATGGCATAGCTCGACACCTTTTGCGAGGGGTTCGGCAGAATGGCGTAGTGGCGCGCGATGTCGTTGCGCACCTCCCCCTCCTCGCGGCCCACTTCGTGCATAAAAGCCTGCTTGGAGCCCAGCAGCATCACGGCAAACCAGCGGGCATCCTCATCGTCGTCAAAATCGGCCACGAGCACGTCGGTGGACTCGGCTTTCTCGGCTTTGGTGAGCTCGGAGGAGATAAACTCCGCAATCTGCTGCGACAGGTCCACGAACTCGCGCTCGCCAAAGAAATAGCCCTTGAGCTCGCCGCCAAACGCAGACTTCTCGGCAAACGTGGCGCGTTTATTGTCGGCCGAGGTGCGTGCGCGGCGCAGATGCGTGGTCACGAAGTTGCGCACGGTACGGCTCTCGATATCGAGCTCGCGCTGGCTCATGACGTTGACGGCAGAGTCAAAGTCCAGGATATGCAGAATAGCGTGATTGATTTTCATATACGGCATTCCGTTCTAGATCGAATTGAGCACGAACCAGTATAGCGGTCGAGCCCGCCCCAGACGCATCGAAGGCAGGTTGCTTTGCACCAATGGCTAGCGCAGGAGCTCGGACTGCCAAGCCTCGAGCTGTTCTGCCAAACTCTTGCCGGCAGCGGGCATGTCGATCTGGGGTCGTTTGGGCAGCAGCGCGCATTTAAGGATTGCCACGATGGTCTGCGAGACAAAGCGGCGCGTATCCTTGTCAAAGCCTTGCGCAGCCTGGAGCATCACGGGTAGGCTCTCGCGCAGATTCCCAGCGATATCCGCAAACCGCTCAGCACCCGTAGCCTCAAACACGGAGAACAACGCATCTACAAAACGCTCGCGCTCGCTAGGCGACACTGCAAGCAGCATCTCGCGAATGGAACCATCAACGTATCGAGCACCGGCGGACAGGCGCTCACAGTACACGAAGTCGCGACCATCAACCACCCAGCTAAAGGGATTGTGCTGCAGCAGGCTGAACTCGGTGCTCTCAACGATGGCATAGTCCTCCTGTGTCTCGAACATCATGCCAAAGATCGACGACCGAGGTAGCGTCTTGTCGATTCGACCGGAAAGATCGGCAAAGGCGTCGCCGTTCAGAAACTCCTCGACGAAGCCCGGACCATCATGGGAATACGCCCGTTCGATTCGCTCACGGGCGACATCGGAGCACATCGCCGCACCGTACACCGCAAGGTTTCCACCCTTGGAATGACCTCCGCACAAAAGCGGCCCGTCGATCGCATCCGCCGCTTCGTCCACATAACGCGCCGCGGATTCCTGGGCCGGCACAGGGCACCGGAACGCCATGTTAAAGTCCTCTTTCCAGCCCACAATCGTGCTGTCGGTCCCCCGGAAGGAAAGATAACTAAACCCCGCCGGAAACCGGAACGCCATGGCTGCAAACTGCTCTGTCGCCACCACATCGCTCACGGCACGATAGCCGCAAACGTGCACGCCACGGTAGCGAGGGCTTGCCGCCACGGCCTCCAGCAAGGCCCTGCTCCCCTCTGGGTCCCATAGGTCGCCAATCATGTCCCGGTAGCATTCGGCACGCAGCAGCTCTCGTACGTCTAGGCCCTGCCAGTTCGTCAGCTCCGCCATATCACCCGGCAAACGCAAATAGGACAACCACGCAAAGACCAGGCTATCCACCGCGCAGAACGGCCGCTCCTCAAACGGATCAAACGCCGTCTGGGCATAGGTCAAAAAATTAGGCGAATCCGACATGGCCCTCCCATCAACTATGGTGCATTGGGGTCAGGTGACTTTGCACCAAAAAGGCGCCCGGGCCGCGTGGTCCCGAACGCCTTCATTGTAGCTTTTCGCTCTAGCGAGCTTGATTTAGCAGGAGAAGTCGACGCTATCGATGATGTCCTTGAGGGCCTTGGCGGAGGCGGTGAGCTCATGCTGCTCGTCATCGTCCAGCGGCACGGGGACGCGGCAGACAACGCCGTCGCGGCCAACGACGGTCGGCATAGAGATGGCAAGATCGGACAGGCCATACTCGCCCACCATGAGCGAGGAGACGGGCAGAACGGTCTGTTCATCGCGCATGACGGCGGTGCAGATGCGCTTGACGGCCATGGCGACGCCATAGTAGGTGGCGTGCTTCTTCTCGATGATGGTGTAGGCGGAGTTCTTGACGTCCTCGGCGATGCGCTTCTCGGCGGCCTCATGCTCCAGATGGCCGTGAAGCTCGCAGAAGGTGTTCAGCGGCACGCCGGCAACCTGGGCGCTGGACCAAGCGACGAACTCGGAGTCGCCGTGCTCACCCATGACATAGGCCTGAACGTCGCGCGGGTCAACCTCGACGTGGGCACCAAGCATCTGCTGCAGACGGCCGGTGTCGAGCACGGTACCGGAACCGATGACGTGGCCCTCGGGCAGGCCGGACATCTTGATGGCGGCGTAGGTCAGAACATCGACCGGGTTGGAGACGATGAGCAGAATGCCGTCGAAGCCGGACTTCTTAATCTCGGGGATAATGGACTTAAAGATGTTGACGTTCTTGTTGACCAGGTCCAGGCGGGTCTCACCGGGCTTCTGGGCAGCGCCAGCGGTAACGACAATCATGGCGGCGTCGGCGACATCGGAATAATCGCCGGCGTAGATCTTCATCGGCTCGGCAAACGTCATGCCGTGCGCGATATCCAGGGCCTCACCCTCGGCGCGGTTCTTGTCCACGTCGATGAGGACCATCTCGGAGAACAGACCACTCTGCATCAGCGCGAACGCCGAAGACGAACCGACGAAACCGCAGCCGACAATAGCGACCTTCTTCTCGTTAACCATTAGAAACTCCCATCTCTCTCCACAAACAAGCCGCCCGGGAACGACCCGAGCGGCTTGTCGTAATCCCAATACATCCAATCGGGACTTTGATTATGCTCCTATTCGCAGCCAAAAATCGACCGTTTACCGAAATTGTTTGCAGGATTCGTAAAATAACTGCACGAAATCGGTTTCGATATATTGACGAGGCGAAATAGCTTTCTAATACAGGCCCGCCTCGCGAATGGCCTCGACAGCCAAAGCAATCTGATCGGGCGGCAGGACCAGCGCCATGCGCACGTGCCCCTCGCCCGAAGGACCAAAGCTCGCGCCCGGCGTCACCACAACGCCGGCCTTCTCCATGAGCTCCTCGCAAAACGCCATGGAATCGGTGCGACCACCGGGAAGCTTGGCCCACACAAACATGGAGCCATGCGCGTTGGGACGCTCCCAACCCAGGTCCTCAAGACCGTCGCACAGGGCATCGCGGCGCTCCTGGTACTTCAGACGCTGCGCCTCGACCTCATCGCGCGGACCGTTCAGGCAGGCGATAGCAGCCTTCTGGATCGGGAAGAACATGCCAAAGTCGATCTGGCCGCGCAGCTTGGCAAAGGCAGAGACCACGTCCTCGCGGCCGACCAAAAAGCCAATGCGGGCACCGGTGACGTTAAACGACTTGGAAAGCGAGAAGAACTCCACGCCCACCTCGAGCGCACCGGGATACTGCAAAAAGCTGCCACCCGGCTCGCCGTCGAACACGATGTCGGAGTACGCGTTGTCATGGACGATGAGCAGGTCGTGCTCGCGGGCGAAAGCGATGATCTCCTCGTAGATCTCGGGCGTGCCCACCGAGCCCACCGGGTTCGCGGGCAGCGACACGATCATATACTTGGCACGATCGGCCACCTCGGGATCGATACCCGCCACATAGGGCAGGTAATTGTGCTCGGCAACCAGCGGATAGTACTCGAGCTTGGCATCGGCGATCTTGGCACCCGCCTCAAAGACCGGGTAGCACGGATCGGGAACCAAAATAGTGTCACCCGGATCGAGCAGGGCCAGGCCCAAATGACCCACGCCCTCCTGCGTGCCGTTGCACGACTGCACCATGGACGGTGTAATGCCCGAAACGCCAAAGCGGCGCTCATAGTAATCGCACACGGACTGCTTGAGTTCGGGCAGGTCGCGCAGGGCATACTTCCACATCTCGGGATCTTGCGCCGCTTGAGTGAGCGCCTCGACCACGTGGTCGTACGGCTTAAAGTCGGGCGTGCCCACGCTCATGTTATAAATGGTCTTGCCCTGAGCCTTCAGCGCAAGCAGTTTGTTGTTGAGCGAGGCGAAGACCTCCGCGCCAAAGCGGTCGAGACGCTGCGATGCCTGCATGGTGCCACCTTTCGATATAAAAAACGCGGCGCTCCGACAAGAGCGCCGCGCGATACGGGCCATCAGATTGCAAAAGTGTAACGCTTGCAACCCCCGTATTGGTTCAATTTGGCCAACCTTAGTCAATTGCATTAAGCGCGTCGATCTGCGCAAGCCACAGTCGCGAGCTGGCGTCACTCGGCATACGCCAATCGCCGCGCGGGCTGAGCGTCACCGAGCCCACCTTGGGACCATCGGGCAGGCAGCTGCGCTTAAACTGCTGGGCAAAGAAGCGACGGTAGAACGTACGTAGCCACGTGTGGACGGTCTTGGCGTCGTAGACGCCCTCGAAGCTCTTGAGCGCCATGCGGTAGATCTTGCCCGGCTCAAAGCCAAAACGCAGCAGGTAGTAGAGGAAGTAGTCGTGCAGCTCGTACGGGCCCACCAAATCCTCAGTCTTCTGCGCAATCTCGCCGTCGCCCGTGGGCGGCAGAAGCTCGGGGGACACCGGCGTGTCGAGGATATCGAGCAAAACCTCGGCAATACGCCCGCCAAAGACATCAGCCGCATAACGCACCAGATGGCGCACAAGCGTCTTGGGCACGCTCGCGTTGACGGCGTACATGCTCATGTGGTCGCCGTTATAGGTAGCCCAGCCGAGCGCCAGCTCCGACAGGTCGCCCGTGCCAATGACAAAACCGCCAGCCTGGTTGGCCAGATCCATCAGGATCTGCGTACGCTCGCGGGCCTGGCTGTTCTCGTAGGTCACGTCTTGGACGGCCGGATCGTGCTCAATGTCCTTGAAGTGCTGCTCCACAGCCGCATGGATCGAAACCTCGCGGAAGCTCACACCCAGGTCGCGAGCGAGCGACTCGGCGTTCGACTTGGTGCGATGCGTCGTGCCAAAGCCGGGCATGGACACGGCCGTGATACCGGTGCGCGGCAGCCCCAGTGCATCGAAGGCACGCACGGTCACAAGCAGTGCCAGCGTGGAGTCCAGGCCGCCCGAAAGGCCGATGACGGCCGCCTTGGTGCCCGTATGGGCAAGGCGGGTCTTGAGGCCGGCGGTCTGCAGGTCGAGGATGGTCTCGCAACGCTCGGCCAGGTCGCCATGGTCGGCCGGCACAAAGGGCGCGCGGGGGAAGACTCGGTCAATGTCAAGTGCATCGCGCAGGACAGACTCGTCTGCCAGAACGCCCTCAAACGAAAACTCAACGGTCGTGGCCTCCGGCGCATCGTCCGCGCGCGTCCACGTCGTCGAGCGACGGCGCTCGGCAACCAGACGGTCAAGATCGACATCGGCCACCGCCATCTCGCAGGTGAGGAGCTTCGTGGCGGCGAGCTTAGATCCGTTTTCGTAGACGAGGTTCTCGCCCGCAAAGACCATGTCGGTCGTGGACTCGCCCTCGCTCGCATCCGCGTAGGCATAGGCGCAGTACAGGCGCGCACTCTGATTGGAGATGAGACTGCGGCGATAGTCTGCCTTACCGATAATCTCGTCCGAAGCCGACGGGTTGAGAATCACCGTCGCACCGGCAAGCGCCATCTCGGTCGAAGGGGGCGCTGGCACCCACAGGTCCTCGCAGACCTCAACGCCCAGCACCATATCCTCGGCACCCTCATCACAGCAGCGGTAGACAAGCCCCGAACCCAGCGGAACCGGACCCTGACCGGCAAACTCGACCCACACGGGATCCGCGGGCGCCGGAGCAAACCAACGGCGCTCGTAGAACTCGCCATAGTTGGGCAGATACTTCTTGGCCGTGAGGCCCAAAAGCTCGCCCGCGCAGCACACGGCGGCGCAGTTGTAGATATTCTCGGCAACTGCAACGGGAAGACCGATGGTAAAGACAATCGGCAGCTCACGAGTCTCATCGAGGATATGCACCAGAGCAGCCTCGCAGGCATGCAGCAGCGTGCGATTATGGAACAGGTCGGCCGCGGTATAGCCGCACAAGTTAAGCTCGGGCAGCACCAGCGCGCGAACGCCGCGCTCGGCAGCCTCGCGAACAGCCGCCAGCGCAACCTCGGCATTGCCCTCGACATCGGCCACGCGAATCTGCGGCGACGCCGCCGCCACACGCAAAAAGCCATCAGACTGAGAAAGGTGAAGATTCATAAGAATGCTCCCGTGCGTAGACGCAATTCACAACAATTAGCAAGCTCTATTGTAGTTCAACCGCCGGGTGCAACCGCATCCCACCAACTTGGTGAGCTATTGATGAGTTGATGGTATCTGTTAAATGTCACGTACGATTCACATCTGGTGGGTACCCTGATGGCTACACGAAACGAAGCAGATTTACACCGGGAGGACCCCGTATGACAACCAAGTACACCGACGCGCCGCGCACGCGCGTCATGACACCGGCATCGCTCAACAACGGCGTTCACGAAAACCATTCCATCGGACAGACCATGGCCATCGCGCCCAAAAAGGGCCTGTTCGATGACATTTCCATTCCTCAGATCATCGCTGGCGCCGCAGCCGCCGCCACAAGCGTCGCGCTTGCTTCCAAGATTGGTATCGCTGGTTCAGTAATTGGCGCCGCCGTGAGCTCGGTCATCACCGTTGTGTCCTCGCAGGTCTACCGCCACTTTATCTCTGCCAGCGCCAAAGCCCTCAAAGGTACGCACGCCGACGTCGACTACCCCGCCGGCGCCTATGAGCCCGTTGAGCTTAATGCCGAGGAGCACCTGGGCGGCGCCGCGACTACGCAGGAGATGCGCCAGGTTGCGGGGCGTGCGACCACGGCGCGCGTCGCCCCTAACAGCCTGCGCGCCAAGGCCGCGGCAGAGCGCAGCCAGACGCAAAAGAAGGTCATCGTCTTCTCAATCGCCATCGCCATCGTCGCGGTCATCGCCTGCACCGGCGCCATCCTTATAACCACCGCCGGTGAGGGTCTGGGCGAGCGTCCCGAGCCAATCCTGTCGTCGCGCACGACCGAGAGCGATGCAAATGGCAACACCCAGTCGCAGGATCAGCAGGCACAGACGGACGATACGCAAGACAGTTCCACCTCTACCGATTCGTCCTCGAATACCCAAAACCAATCGCAGGGCGCCGATTCTTCTGTGAACAACAGCGGCGCGCAATCCGGCACGACCGACTCAAGCCAAACGACTGACGGTTCGCAGCCGAACACGGGAGGCCAGACGAGCGACACCACGTCGGGAACGGGTACAGCAGACAGCAACAACAGCAATTCGAGTGGCACCACATCGGGCACGGCATCTGACAGCTCGAGCCAAGGCACGACGTCGGGCAACTAAGCGCGTTTGCCTCTCATAGATAACCGACCTGCATAACGGGCGCGAACCGGCAACGGTCGCGCCCGTTTGCCTTGGGCGACGAGATGGCAAGCCCCGTGCGATGGTAAGATGCTTTGGTGTGTAAAGAGGAGATTTGCCATGAGCAAGACAATAGTTAGGCCCACGCTTTCGCTGGGCAACCACATCTATCTGTATCGCCTGCTACGCGATGCAATCGGATGCGGCAAGCAAACGTTTATGACGCAGGTCGAGGAGGCGCTCGCCGCCGGCGACATGACCGCTTATGACCTGGGCTTCGAGTCCACGCGCGAGCTGCTCGAGGAGCTCAACGACTGCATTAAGCTGACCGTCTTTAAGGGCGGCCGCCTGTATGCCACCGTCATCGCCAACGAGGCCTGGGATACCGCCCTTGCCAAGGGCGAGGACAAGCCCAAGGCCGCCAAGGGCGCCAAGCAGTCCTACAAAAAGAAGAAACGCGGCGAAAAGGACCTCAAGGCCGTACGCCCCAAGCACGTTAAGCGTCCCGAGCCCGAAGCCATGGTTGAAGCCGCGCCGGAACCCGAGCCCGAGACAGAGATCGAAGTCGCTATTGAGGTAACGGCAGAAGCCGAAACCGAAATCGCCGCATCGACCGATCCCGAAGTCATATCCGAGCAGGAAGCCACTGTGGAGCTCAACGAAGCGCCCAAGTCGACAACCGAAGAAGCCGCTGACCAGCCCGAGACGTCTACGTTCCAAAACAGCGATGTCTTTGGCAACGTGGCCGAGGACGATCAGTCCGACGAGCCCGCAGATCAAGACGCTACCGAGTCGGCGCCGGAGCCCGAGACGCCGCAGCCCGCCATCTCGCTCACGGTCGTCTATGACCCCGAGAACGCCAATGCCGGCATCACCACCATGGCATCCACGCCCATCGAGGCAAAGTCGAGCGTCGAGAATGAGAGCGCGACGCAGGTTGAGGTTGAAACTGAAGCTGCAGACGCGCCCGTCACCGTGAAGCCCGCAGATTCCACAATCAAGCCGAAGACGACGCTGGAGTTCGCACCCGTCATCGAATCCGTGCCCGCCTCTGCTTGCGACCAAATTCCCGCACCGGCACCGGCTTCGGTACTCGCAGAGGCCCCAACCCCCGCACCCGTAGCGCCCGCCATCCCCGAGGACTTCCCCGTCGATTTCGCAACCGAGGTCTTCTGCCCCGGCCCGCTTCTGCACCAGCTGTCGACCTATCTCCCCTACGGCGCCGATACCCTCGGCATTGTCGGCGAGTACTACTGGATCGCCCGCGAGCGCGGTACCATCGAGGCCGCGCGAAACCGCGCAAGCTTCCCCCTGCGCTACACGCAGGCCGGCGAGCGCCACGAAGTCACCGTGCGCATCCGCCGCAACACCACCGGAGGCCTCGGAGCCGCCTGGACCATCGACAAAGTCGAGGAGTCCGAACAATAACGACAAACGGCTCAAATCCAAACCCGGATTTGAGCCGTTTTCATTACGTGTTTATTGATATTGCTCATTCATCGATGTTGCGTAACCGACAGCGAGCGGGTCGCAAGTGCCCCAGGTTGCCGTGAAAGAGGAGCGACGCGTACTTCGGTACGCGAGCGACGGTTTGAACGGCAAGATGGGGTGTTTGCGGCCCGCGCAGCGTCGACCAGTTACGCGGTTTGGAAAACCGCGTAACACCTAATCGCGCGTCAGCTTGCGGTGAATACGATGCGGCTGGGCTGCGTCCTCGCCCAGGCGCTCGATGCGGTTGGCCTGATAGGCCTCGAAATTGCCCTCAAACCAATACCAGTTGCCCGGATTCTCGTCGGTGCCTTCCCACGCCAGGATGTGCGTGGCGACGCGGTCCAGAAACATACGGTCGTGACTAATGACCACCGAGCAGCCCGGGAACTCGAGCAGCGCCGCCTCGAGTGAGGACAGCGTCTCGACGTCGAGATCGTTCGTGGGCTCGTCGAGGAGCAGCAGGTTGCCGCCCTGCTTGAGCGTGAGCGCCAGGTTCAGACGATTGCGCTCACCACCGGAGAGTACGCCAGCGCGCTTCTGCTGGTCCTGGCCCTTAAAGCCAAAGCTCGCCACGTACGCGCGGCTGGGGACCTCGGTCTCGCCGACCATCATGTGGTCCAGGCCATCCGAGACGACCTCCCACAGGTTCTTGTCGGGATCGATGCCAGAACGGTTCTGATCGACATAGGAAATCTTGACGGTCTCGCCCACCTCGAGCTCGCCCGAAGTCAGCGGCTCCAGGCCCACGATGGTCTTGAAGAGCGTAGTCTTGCCCACACCGTTGGGGCCGATGACGCCCACGATGCCGTTACGCGGCAGGGTGAAAGAAAGGTCGTCGATGAGCACGCGACCGTCGAATTCCTTGTGCAGGTGATGGGCCTCGAGCACCTTGTTACCCAAACGCGGTCCAACGGGAATGCGGATATCGGTCCAGTCGAGCTTCTGGCTTGCGCGGGCCTCGGCCTCCATCTCCTCATAGCGAGCCAGACGGGCCTTGTTCTTGGCCTGACGGGCCTTAGGGCTGGAGCGTACCCACTCGAGCTCGGCCTCCATGCGCTTGGCGAGTTTGGCGTCGCGGTTGCCCTGTGCCTCGATACGCGCGGCCTTGGTCTCCAGATACGTGGAGTAGTTGCCCTTGTAGGGATAGAGGTGGCCGCGGTCGACCTCGCAGATCCACTCGGCAACGTTGTCCAGGAAGTAGCGATCATGCGTGACAGCCAGAACGGCGCCCTGGTAGTTGTGCAGGAAGTGCTCGAGCCACAGGATCGACTCAGCGTCCAGGTGGTTCGTGGGCTCGTCGAGCAGCAGCAGGTCGGGAGCCTCGAGCAGCAGCTTGCACAGGGCCACGCGACGGCGCTCGCCGCCGGAAAGCACGTTGACCGGCATGTCGGAATCGGGCAGCTGCAGGGCGTCCATGGCCTGGCCGAGCTTGGAATCGATATCCCAGCCGTCGGCGGCGTCAATCTCGTCCTGGAGCTTGCCCATCTCGGCCATGAGGGCGTCCATGTCGCAATCCGGGTCGCACATCTCCTCGCCGATCTTGTTGAAGCGATCGACCTTGGCGATCATGTCGCCAAATGCCATGCGCACGTTCTCGATGACGGTCTTGTCGTCATCGAGCGGCGGCTCCTGCTGCAGGATACCCACGGTGTAGCCGGGGGTGAGCCTGGCATCGCCGTTGGAGACCTCCTCGATGCCGGCCATGATCTTGAGCAGGGTCGACTTGCCCATACCGTTGGGGCCCACGACGCCGATCTTGGCACCGGGGTAGAAGCTCAGGGTCACGTCGTCAAGGATCACCTTGTCGCCATGGGCCTTGCGAGCCTGATACATCTGGTAGATAAACTCCGCCATTTGCCTGTTTTATCCTTTCTACCTGCTGTTTCTCTATTCTTGTTTCGCCTAAGTGGAAACGAAATGGAAAAACCAGCTCTGAAACGTAACGAAAAAGGGGCATGGTTGCCCATACCCCCTAATACTACCTGGGAAAAGTTCCCCCGGAACATACTATGAACTGCGTACGCTAGTTTTCCGCAACCTTAGCGAGCGGCTCGCTGCGATTTGCGCCACAGCAGATACGAGTAGACGTAGACGGCTCCAACCGAACCAAACGCCAGAACCGCAATCACCGCGGCGACGACTTCACTCGAAAGCACGCTGCCTGCCACGCCCATCGCAATCAGGCCAACACCCAGCACCATAAAGCAGGCACCGCCAAAGCGCTGCGTACGGCGCCAGTTCTCGGGATTGGCAAGCGCCCAAGGCGTCTTGATACCGAGCGTATAGTTCTGCTTCACACGCGGCAAGTAGTTGCCTACGCCGATGAACAGCAAACCGACAACACCGGAAATCAGCACGTTGACCGAACCGACCGCCGGCACCACGCCCCAGACCGTAAGCTCTCCCAGCCAGCTTATGGCGCACATGAACAAGGTGAAGGCGATTACGAAGCCCTGATAGAACTTGCCCGAGGTTCGATATGCCTCACCTTTGGGATCGATGCGCGGCACCACGCAGAACATTGCGAGAAGCACCAGAGGCAGCACGCCGAGCGCGGAGGCCATCCAGCTGGGACCCCAACCGTCGACGGCGCCGTTCGCGCCCCAGTGCGTGGGAATCTGCCCAGGCAAGCTCGGCATCACCATGAGATGCGCTACGACATTGGCGACGCACAGAGCGACCAGCGCAATCCACACGCGCGACGATACCCCCGTGGGGTGAATGCCCTTGTTTTCGTTATTCATCCTTATCACCTTCCGTGTTTGTAAAGCCCATAAACCAACCGATCAAGTCCTGCATGACGGTAGTGTTTAAGCTGTATACGATGTTTTGACCATGACGTTCGTCGGTTACCAACCCGGCGTTTTTGAGCGTCGCCAAGTGATGGCTCAGCGACGGCTTACTGATATCGAAATGCTCGGCAAGCTCCCCCGCCGTGCAATTGCCCTCGCGCAGCAACTCCAAAATGCGCCGTCGCGTTGGATCGGCAAGCGCCTTAAAACCCTCTCCCGGCATAAGACCCCCTTTCATCATCTCTCATGACGCGCACACTATACTCGATATTTAGATGTTTGTCTAACTATCTAATACAGGAACATCTATAGAACATTCGTTCGTATTTAGCTACAATGGAAGTTGAAGCAGATGGGCCAGCTCCCTCTACCCGAGAAGGAGATGGACTATGAGTATTGACGATGTCCTGACGTTGTTATTGCTTGTAATCGCGGCTGTGGAGCTCGGCATCCACATTGGAGGTCGAATGAAATAGCCGCCCCCGCGTAATGCGAAGACGGCCACTTCTCACGCTACAAACGTGTTTGGGAGTTGGCCAACCCGCGGCAACGGGTGCCATCTGCTTCATCTTATGCGAATCACTGCCTCATTTCAACAAGCCCCTAGGGCTCAAATGGAATCGCGATAATACCTATAATGACGATAGCTAAAACACGATTCGCTTCCCCATCGGAGGATGTCTATGACCGAAACCACAGCCGCAACCCCCAACGAGACACGCGACACCAAGCTCGAGATCATCATGGGCCGCGAGGCACTCGACAAACTCGCCGCCGCCACGGTGCTGGTGCTCGGCTGCGGAGGTGTGGGCTCCAATTGCTGCGAGGCACTTGCCCGCGGCGGCATTGGTCATTTCGTCATTCTGGATAAGGACATCATCGCGCCCAGCAATATCAATCGCCAGGCCATCGCCTTTCAAAGCACCATCGGCAAGCGCAAGGTCGATGTTATGGAAGCCATGATCCACGACATCAATCCAGCCGCTACCGTCATCAAGCGCACCGAATACCTGCTGAGCGACAATATCGACGAGTTCTTCGCGAGCGTTTTGGAGCAGACGGACGGCAAGCTCGACTACGTCGTCGACGCCATCGACACCATCTCGGCCAAGCTCACCATTGCCAAATATGCTCAGGACCACGACATTCGTTTGGTTAGCTCCATGGGCGGGGCCAACAAGCTCCATCCCGAGTGCCTCCGCTTTGCCGACATTTTCGATACGGTACGTGACCCCATGAGCCGCATCATGCGCAAAGAATGCAAGAAGCGCGGAATCAAGAGTCTGCATGTACTGTTTAGCTGCGAGGAATCGGTTAAGACACAGCCCCGCGACCCTTCCAATATCCACGAGCGCACCGAGCTCGGAACCGCCAGCTTTATGCCGCCCATCATGGGCCAGATGATTGCCGGCGAGGTTATCCGCCAGATCAGTGGCCGCGGCACCGAGCGCGTGCGCGCCGATGGCCAGCGCTTGGACTAGCGGAGCGCGCCGAGATGGAGCCCCGGTTATTTGATGCACACTGCCATCTTGATTTAATGGCTCACCCGGACGCCGTTGCCGATGAGGCAACGGCGCTGGGCTTGGGTCTATTTGATTGCGGCGTCGATCCACGCGACTTTTCGGCCGCAAACGAGCGCGCTCGTCGCCACCCGGGCATCATCGCCGGCGTTGGGCTTCACCCCTGGTGGCTCGCCGATGGCCACTGCGGTTTTGCCGAAGTCAATCTGCTTTGCGAAGTTGCTGCCCAAGAACGCTACATCGGCGAAGTCGGACTCGACTTTTCCGCGCGCTTTGCTGGAAGTGAGCCGCTACAAATACAGGCACTTAACCGGCTCTGCGATGCGCTCGTGCAGCATCCTCTTACCGGGCGCGTGATATCAATTCACGCCGTTCGTTCGGCAGGAGCCGTACTGGACGTCCTCGAATCGCATGGACTACTCATCCCAAACCCCGACTCCCCCGCTATCATCTTCCACTGGTTTAGCGGCACTTCGGACGAACTCACCCGCGCGCGTAATGCGGGCTGCTATTTTTCCGTCAACGAACGCATGCTCGCGACCAAGCGCGGTCGCGAATACGCACGACAGATTCCACTCGACCGCCTACTGCTCGAGACCGATGCGCCGGCCGAGCCAAACACAGAAACAAGCGCGCAGTCGCTCATCAGGTCGCTCACAAGGACCTCAGAACGCATCACCTCGCTCAAAAACTGCGACGCAAAGCGCATCGAGTCGATAGTTTTAACAAATGCGCGCTCTTTTTTTGACCTTCGCTAACCCCTGGTGTGCAAAAAATGCCAAATATGAGTACTGCTACCGGAATGGATACATTTCTTTTAACTTTCCAACCGCCAGAATAATCCTCGATTGTCCGCTAATTAAAGCTTTTACAGTCATTCATCCTGCGTTTTCGCAAATCTTAAACCCCTCCAGACGCTCAAATCACGTCTGAAGGGGTTGATTTTGCTGCGACTAAATTAGTCACAGTACTCATATTTGGCATTTTTTGCACACGAGGTCCCGGGGAGGATCCTGCACCTCCCCGGGACCGCTCGGCTATTCGACGATTGGTGCTCCGTGGCCCCAAGAACCTTCCATGCCGCACACGGTCGAGGCAAACCCGGCAGCAAAGTCGAGCGCGCGCTCGATAGCCTCGGCGCCATCCTCTCCACGCTTGGCGGAATCGAGATAGCACATCAAAAACGAAGTGAGGAACGAGTCGCCCGCTCCCATGGTGTCCTTCATGTCCGTTACCGGTTTAGCCAGCTGGCGGTAATAACGCTCGCCGTCGTAAGCAATGCAGCCCTCGGCACCCGCCGTAGCCGACACAAAACGCGGACCCAGGCCCTTCACCCATGCCAGACGCTCGCGAATCTCGTCCTCACTCGCGGCATCCGCCGCACTAAAGAAGGCAAAATCGACGTAGGGTGCAATCTGCTCGTAGTACTCGTCGGTGGAGTCGTCCGAAAAGTCAAAAGAGACCGTGACGCCCGCAGCCTTCAGCTTGGGCAGCTCGCGCTCGGTGAAGCAATAGTTGCCCGAATGAACCACATCGAACTGCTTCATGTACGCAAGGTCAAAGCGATCGAGGACATAGCGCGCATCGCCACGGATACCGCCCTCGTTGGAGCCAAGGAAGACACGGTCACCGTCAACGACGGTCACGCGAGCCGCTCCGTTCTCGCCAATCATCTGCTCGCACTTGTCAAGCTCGATACCCTCATCCTCGAGGCTTGCAATGACATGCTCGGCAGCGGCGTCATTGCCAAAAATGCCCATGTATGCAGAGCGTGCGGCACCGCATTTCTTGGCATAAACGGCGAAGTTCACCGCGTTGCCGCCGGGATACATGGTGTGGATATGCTCGTAGCGATCGACGACGTTGTCGCCAAATCCGAGCGCGTTAACGTTAAATGCCATGGCCTTTGCCCCTTCTAGTACTCGACAACACCCATATAGCGACGGAAATCGGGATCGTGATCAAACACCTTGCCGCGTGCAGCACGCAGCTCGCAGTTCATGGCGTAGAACAGCACCGGGTCCAGATAGGCACGGACGCTCGCCGGCACGGCTTCCATACCGTACTCCTTGGCATCGAGCACCATCAGCGTATCGGTATGCGTCTTAAGGAACGCCAGGGCGCGCTCGTCCATGGCACGGCACTCGCTGGAGCCCATCTGCAGGAAGTAAAAAACGCCATCCTGAGTAGCCTCGAAGGGGCCATGGAAGTACTCGGCAGAGTGGATGTAGCTGCAGTGCTGCCACTGCATCTCCATAAGAGAGCAGATAGCGAAACCGTAGGTCTGGCTAAAGTTGGGACCGCTGCCCAGAATGTAGAAGAACTCGTGCTCCTGGCAAAGCTTGGCAAAACGATCGCCCAGCTCGGCATTTACCTTCTCGCGTGCCGGGGGAAGAATCTTATCCATCTCGGCGATACCGGCATACATATCGGCAAGATCGGCGTAGCCCTCCTGCTGATCGAGCAGCTCGGCCGCAAGCGACAGCGAAATGCCAGCGGGGACCTCGGCCTGCGGCACGCCCTCGCCCCACGGGTAGACCCACGTGGTCCACTTGCCGGAGTCAATCTTGGATCCAGCGTTGTCGGTCTGGGCGATCACCGTAGCGCCGGCAGCAAGGGCAATCTCGCAGCCCTCGACGACCTCGGGGGTGTTGCCGCTGTGGCTACAAGCGATGACCAGGGACTTCTCGCCCAGACGACGCGGACGCATGATATCGAACTCGCGAGCCGTATAGATATACGAAGTGAAGGTGGTTGCCTCGCGCTGCAGAAGCTCATGAGCCGGGATCAAATCGATCATGGAGCCACCGCAAGCAATCCAGTAGACGCTGTCGAACTTGCCCTTCTCGGCAATTGCCTCTTTGATCAGATCGTGTGCGTTCATATCCAGTTCCTTTCTTATTTGGCCCGCAATCAATGACGTTGGTTGCGTGGCCGATGGTTGTTTTAGTCAATCAGATATTTCTCGAATGCGGCCATGTTCTTGGCATCTGCCGCCGCCGGATCATCGTAGTAACGACCGTCCGTGATTTCCTGGCCCAGCATGCCGTCGAAACCATGGGCGTTGAGCGTGGCGACGAAGGCGTCCATATCGTGCTTGCCATCGCCCCACACCAGATGGCCATACGGGTCACCGTCGATAAAGTGCATCTCGTGAATTGCCCCATCACCAAAGGCGGCAAACCAGTCCTCGAGCGTCTCGCCTGCAACGCCCATCGCGGTTGTATCAACCATGGGCTGTAAGTACGGGCTCGCGACCTCGTCAATCATGCGCTTCGCATCGGAAACCGTCGTCACAAGGTTGCTCTCCTCGGGACGCAGGCTTTCCATCGTAAGCACCAGACCGTGCTCGCCGGCATACTCCGCCAGAATGGACAAGTGCTCGCGGCTGCGCTTCCAGGCTTCCTCGCGGTCCTCGTCCCAGTCGCCCCAGCCCGAGTTGACGGACATACGGTCGCACCCAAGTACCTCGGCAAGCTCAATGCCGTGCTTAAAGTACGCCAGGCTGCGCTGTTCATGCAGCGGTTTGCGTGCGCAGTACTGCCAAGGATAGACAACATTCTCGGGGCACAGAGTACGATACCTAAGCCCACGGTCTGCAGCCTTTTTCGCCAGGACCTCAGCCTCAAAGTAGCCCGTGTGGTCGAGCGTCACATGCGGCTCCGCACACCACAGCTCAATGGACTCAAAGCCCAAGCGCTGCTGCACATCAAGGAAGTAATCGAGCGACCACATGATGTAGTGGATATTCATGCCCGCAATCTGCTCGCGGCGCAGCGTCGGTTTGGATTCAGGCATCTTATGCCTCCTTATTTCGATCGAACACGATTTGTCCGTCCGACATCGTCATGTCAACCGCAAGATCACGTGCGTCGCGATAATCGAGGTCGAACACATCCCGATCGAGCACGCAGATATCGGCAAGCTTGCCAACCTCAAGCGTACCCAGCTCGTCTTCGCGCATCAGGTCGTACGCGCCCCCGGCAGTCCAAGCGCACAAGAGCTCGACAAGCGTCAGCGTGTTGACCTCATTCACGGGCAGTCCGTCGTCGAAGTATCCGCCGCACGCACTGTAGATTGACTCGCCCAAGCTCGGAATCAACAGCGGCAAATCCGTGCCACAGCACACTGTGCATCCGGAATCTTCCATGCCGCGGCGATTCCAGCTGTGCAAAAGTCGCGTCTCGCCAATTTGTCGACGCATCATCGACAGGCAATCCTCGCGCCGGTCCAGCGTCAGAATCTGCGGATAGACCTCGCAAATTCCACCTAACTTGCCAAACTTGACAAGATCGGTCGGGTCAGAGTTCTCGAGATCGGTAATCGCATGGCGACGAAGCATCCGTCCATGCTCGTCTCGAGGCAGCGAGGCATAGAGCGCCACGGTGCGACGAACGGCGCCATCGCCCTGGCAATGCAAGGAATATCGGAAGCCGTCAGCATCAATTGCACGCAGCTCGTTCTCAATCAGATCCCACTCTGGCTCCTCGACGACCGTCTTGCCGGCAGCGCCCGCATCGGCCGAGTCCTCATAGGGGTCTATCATCTCGGCAAGCCCCGCCCATACGCCGCGGTCGGTCATACGGTTGAAGCCAGAAAAACGAACGAACGGTCCCCGGAAGCGCTCTCGCGCCTCGCGGGCATATGCCAGATTTGCACCGGCGCCCACCGGCTGCGACATCATAGAGACGCGAACCGTCAGCTCACCAGATTCCTCACGGCGAGCCATTTCGTCGGCAAAGCCGTAGTAGTCATCAAACGCCATTTCCTTGATGGCGGTAACGCCGCGCTCGTTAAGCATGCTCATGTAGTCCGAATACCCGGCACGCACCTCGGGCAGCGCGAGGAAATCGCTCATCATGCGCCAGATCTTCTCGGCATAGCACGCCTGGGGTGTAAAGCCGTATCGCGCACTGGCGGCAGCATTGAGAACGCAGGTCTCCGCACCCGATGTAAAGCAGACGACGGGGATATCGCCAAAACAATCGTCAAACACAGCTGCCGTATTTGCGTTCTCGGCATCCGATGCCAACGTTTCGGGTAGGTTGTGGCCAAAAGCCGCCGCGCAATCCGGATGATCTTCTTTCCATGTACGCAAGAGCGACACGGCCTCTTTGGCATCAGCGATGCCGGACAGATCAGACCCCAACGTCCGCAGCGCCCAGCCTGTATAGAAGGTATGTACATCGATCAGGCCAGGCATGACGGTGCGGTCGCCCAGGTCAACTACCTCGTCCGCCTGGGTCAAATACGAAGCTACCTCACACTTGGTGCCAACAGCCTCAATTCGATTGCCACGGACCGCTACGAAACCTTCAAACGGCAGGTCCCCCGTACCGGTAAAGACGCTCTTAGACGTCAGGACCGTCAAACGATCAGACATCACAACCACCTACACCGGAAGCATGCCAGAGATTGCCGTTACAATCACGCCAAAGACGACCATGAAAATGAAGAACTTCCAAATGGTCTTCCACCATTGGCCAAACGAAATCCTAGCCACGGCAAGACCGGCGACCGTCATGCCCGCCACGGGGCTGATGGTGTTGATGGTCTGGTTGGCAAACTGGAGCGCGGTGACGGCTGCCTCGGGATTGAGGCCCATGAGCTCGGTCAGGGGGCCCATAACGGGCATGGTGAGCGCCGCCAGGCCAGAACTCGAGGGAACCAGCAAAGAGAGCAGGCCAAGGACGATATACATAAACGTGGTGTAGACGGCGGCGGGTGCGCCGGCGAGCGCGGTAGCGAGCGCCTGGAGGATGGTGTCGATGATCATGCCGCCCTCGGCGATGACCAGAATACCGCGAGCGATACCGATAACGATGGCAGCGTACGCAAAGTCGGCGAGACCCTTAACGAACTCCTCTGCGATTGTCTGCTGGTCAAGACCGCCCAGGATACCGGCAAGCAAGCCCATGCCAAGGAACACGGCGGAAATCTCATTCATGTACCAGCCCTGGGTAACAAGACCCCAGACGATAATGCCCATACCGCAAGCAAAATCGATGAGCACGAGCTTCTGACGGATAGTGAACTCTTCCTCGATGGAGGCATCGGTCACGGAAAACTCAATACGCTTGAGCTTATCGTCCTCGTACACAATGGACGACTCGGGGTTTTTCTTGACGCGCATGGCGTAGCGCATGGCCCATGCGATACCGACGGCAGTGAAGATAACCCAAGAAACGGCGCGCAGCCACAGTTGCGGATTACCCTCGATGCCAATGATGCCTTGGGCGATCAAAACATTAAACGGGTCGATGGTCGAAGCACAATATCCCAGGTTAGGACCAAGGAAGCAGATGATGAATGCCGTCATCGAGTCATACCCGATACCCATCATGATGGGAATGAAGATGGCATAGAACGGCAGGGCTTCCTCAGACATACCAAACGTAGTGCCGCAAATGGACAGCAATGTCATCGTGATGGGAATGATGAGGATGTCCTTGTTCTTGAGCTTTTTAATCACACGGCTCATGCCGGCATTCAAAGCGTTGGTCTTGGTGATGATCGCGAACGATCCGCCAATCAATAAGACGAACGCAACGACGTCGGCAGCCTCCTGGATGCCCTTGGTGGGCGCTTGCAGAACCGCGAAGATATCCTGGCCCAGATTGATGGTCTCGCCGGTCTCGGAATCGGTGTAGTTCTTATCGACCTGTTCATAGGTTCCAGCAACGGCGACTTCACGCTCGCCCGCCGCTGTCGAAATCGTCTTGCGCTGATACTGACCAGAGGGAACGATCCAAGTCAGGACCGCAAAGACAACGATCAGCAAGAACATGATCGTATAGACATGCGGTAATTTGAACTTAAAACGTCTGTTTGTCTTCTTCGCCTTCGTATCTGACATAGATACCTCCAAAGAACTCGAGACTGCATCGTATCTCGCTTCAACGTTTGCACAATGCAAACGTTCTATGGCGTTCCATAGATTACCAGCAGCTTTTTCCTTCATCAAGATAATTTCAAACTGATTGCCGCAACGCGGTTGAACGGTTGCGTTTGCGCCGTGAACGGTATGGAAACGCCCGGTGAGATGATCCACCGGGCGTTTCCATTCGCAATGTCCTAGATGTCAAAAACGTAGCGAGACCCAACGATCCGCTGACGACCGATGATAAACGGCCGCCGCTGCTCATCGAAAAAGAAGGCTTCCATATAAAACAAGGGCTCGCCAACGGGAACTGCCAACAGTCGAGCGACCTCGGGCGACGCGCACGCGATCTCGAGCGTGCACGGGTCGGTAAACGCGGGCGTGCGGCCCGTCCGGTTGCGCACGAACTCAAAAATGGATTGGTTAGATAGAGGTGCCGTTGATAGATAGGCGTTGTCCTCGTAAACATATATGTTGTTCTCGAGCATGACAGGGACGCCATCGGCAGTGCGCACGCGCTCAACGCAAATCAAGTCAGTTCCAACGGGAACACCAAAGAACTGTGCTTCGGTGGAATCCGCCGGCAGTATCTTTCTCGAAATGACACACGCCCCCGGTTCCATTCCGTTAACGCGACATGCGTCCGAAAAACTCTGGACGTCATCCTTCTGGCGAATCTTGCGCTTAAGCTTGGGGGCATTGACAAACGTGCCTTTCCCCTGCCGCTTCGTTAGATAGCCCTGCTGGACGAGCTCCTCAATAGCGCGTCGCACGGTAACGCGGCCAACTTTATAGCTCTCAGCCAATTCGAATTCGTTGGGTATCCGCGCGCCCGCCTTGTAGGCGCCGGAGTTGATTTCGTTTTTGATGATATCAATAACCTGTTGGTACAGCGGTATCGCTGCTTTACCGTCAGTTGGCCCTTCAGTCGGTGGCATATACCCTCTCCCAGCACAATTAATTCTAAAACGGGCTTAAGGGCATTCAACAAGCCCTTAAGCCCGCATTAGCTTAAAGTATGCTAGGTGTCGCACCAAAATGTTGGCTATTTACTCATCAGACCCGAAAAACGCGCAACTACCGCGCTCCTAAGAAAGCGTGAGCAGCTCCGGCAGCTGGTCGATAATCTTGTCCGCGGCATCCTGGCTAAAGCCAAAGCGCTCCTCGCGCTTGGCAATGACTGTCAGGCCGGCTCGCTTGCCGGCAGTGATGCCAGGCACCGAATCCTCGACGCAGCAGCAGCGATTCGCGGGCAGCCCCAGCAGGTCCAGCGCATGCAGGTAGATGTCGGGCTCGGGCTTGCTCTCCTTAAACTGCTCGCCGCTCACCACATACTCAAAGGCATCCGACAGCCCGCATGCGTTGAGCACTTCCTCGATGCTATCCATGGGAGACGAGCTGGCAAGCGCCACGCGAACGCCACGGCGCGGCAGCTCTCGAATCGTATCCACGGCGCCTGGGTTAATCAAAGCCTGATAGTCGCGCGGACGCTTATGCGCCCACTCGTTCCAACGGGCCAACGCTTCCTCGCCAGTGAAATGCCCCTTACCGGCGCGCTCAAACCAATCGACCAGCATATGCAGGAAGAACTGGTGCGAAGTACCGACCTGCCCATTCAACTCCTCTTGAGTCAGGTTAAGCCCAAGCTCCTTGGCAAACGCGGCAGTCTCGCCCAGGTAGTAATACTCGGTATCGACAATCACGCCGTCCATGTCAAAGATAACGGCGTCGAACGGAAATGCGGACACGGCACCCTCCCTAACAAAAGGGCGCCCGCAAGCGGACGCCCGAGCCATGCACTATCGGCGATTCTAACCCAGCAGCTTATCCAGCGCCACCGCAATGCCGTCTTCGTTATTATTGGCGGTCACCATCTGGGCTACAGCCTTGACCTCATCGACGGCGTTGCCCATGGCAACACCGGTTCCGGCCCATTCAATCATGGATTTGTCGTTCTGGCCGTCGCCAAACGATACAACCTCGCTGGCATCGATGCCGAGCTTGGGCAGGGCACCCTCGAGTGCGCGGGCCTTGTCAATACCGGGCGCCGTGTACTCAAAGTACCAGTCGGCCGTAAACATGCCCGAAAGCGTCTGCTTAAAGGGCGCATACATTTCCTCGTAATGCGCCTGCAGGTAGGCCGGATCACCCGCCGTCAGCAGCTTGTCCACGGGATAAGTGTCCACGACCTCATGCAAGCTCTCGACCTCGCGGATCTTAAGGTCGCAGGCATCGCGCTCGTATTTGACGATGTTTTTCCGCGAGCCATCCGGCAGCGTAATCATGCAGTGGTACGAGTCCTCAACATGCAAGTCGCGACCAAGCGAGATCATGGGGATCACATCATAGTTTTGCAGGTGATCAATCAAACGGTGCAGTTCGTCAGCCGGCATGGCCTGGTCAAAAAGGACCTCATCGGTCTGAGCGTCGACCACATGCGCGCCATTGAAAGCGACTAGCAGACCGTCATGGTTTTGGAGGTCGAGCTCCTGCGCCAGAGCATGTAGCCCCCATGCGGGACGGCCCGAAGCCAAGATGAGCTTAATGCCCGACTCCTGCGCCGCGAGCAGCTTCTCGCGCGTACGCGGGCTAATCACTTTCTGGTCGTTGGTGAGCGTACCGTCGATATCCATCGCGATGGCCTTGATTGCCATATGTGCCTCCTTGCATCGTTTTTATCGCGCACTATCTTATCCGAGCCGGGGCACGTTCGCATAGCGTGGCGCGTGACGGTTGCAAAACCACCCCATTTGAAACAAACGCAAAAAAGTACTTGCAAAGACACGTTCCGACATATAAGTTGATAAAAGACCGCCGTTGCGGTTTTAAGTAGATCGAGCATATGAAGTTTGAGTTTTAGCGTGTAAGAGAAGGAAGATCGGCAAAGTACAACCCCAAACGCAATGACAACTTAATGAGGTAACTGCCACATGTGAGGCACCCAGGGCATTGCTGTCTCGATTTTGAGCACGATGCCTTCCGCCTTGCATGGGCCGTTCCATCCCGCCCCTGCAGCAACTGCCTCACGGGCTCATTGAAAACCGCATAGCACCCCAACGTCAGCACATCACCCACGGCAAGCACATCACTCACGACAACCAACACATCAACAAACAGCACGAACATCAACCGATTGGAGAAGCTATGACAAACCACCACGCTGAAGACGGCGATAAGAAAAGCATTCTGGATGCCCGCATTGAGCGAGCATATGCAAACGAATATGACGCCGCCTTTGCCGCCGCGACCATCAAGAACTACGCGTCGCTACCGCTCGCGACGATCTTGGCCGATCACCCTCAACTGCTGAAGCGCTGCACAAAGATCATGGGCGACCCCGACATTCGCAAGCTGACAGACCCCTATGCCCCAAAACGCGACAACGATTCGCACATTCTTACCGTAGGCTGCCTAGCCCATATGCTTACGGCGCTCGACACGAAACTCAAGCTCGAATGGGAACCCGACGAGCGTCATGAACTCGAAAGCAAGCGGAACACCCTGCGCACCGCACTGTTCCTTCCGTTGGACGGCCTCAAGCGCTGCAACGTCGAGCTCAATTCACAGGCGCGGCAAAAGCCCGGGACCACGGGGCAGAAAACTCCAAGACCCCATGTGGCCATCGTCGACCGCAACCGATATAACCGCATGACCGCGCACTTTTCTGCCGAGGGAGCAGCCATAAGGACGCTGATCGACCTGCTGTGCCTCCTGAGCATCAACGAACTATTTGAGGGCTATCTCGCCCTTGTTCCCGCGACGGCACCCAAGTCGGTAGCAAAGATCATCGAGACCTGCAGACGCCAGTTTGAGCGCCATCGCAATGGCAGCGAGATGAACGCCAGCATCGCGCAGTACTACGCGGCTCATTACAAAAATGACGGATGTGCCCCTATCGAGCATCAGCTGCGGCTCGCCTACACCACGCCCGTCGCAACGCTCCATCGCTTTGGAGCCCTTGGCGCTTGCGAGCCGCACGAACAGGCAGCCTGCCCCACAACCGAGCTCGATCTCAGGCTCGGACGAACCCTGTAGCCCGCCAGCCCCTCCGCGGGCAACAATCCTATTCCACAACACAACCAACAGAAAGGAGTCCTCATGGACACCAATCATTCCCCCATCATCAGCCCCCTCACCATGCGTGAATCCGCCCGAGGTATCACGCTCACCAGCATTTACGATGAGATGCTCGCCCGTCGCGAGCTCTCCGTCATGGGAAACATCGAAACCCCGATGGCCCACGACCTATGCCAGCAGATTCGTCTGCTCGATGCCACCGACCCCAGCCGCCCCATCACCATATTTGTCGCCAGCGCCGGCGGAAGCGTGCGATCGGGTCTTGCGATCTATGACGCCATGCGCCTCGCATCGTGCCCCATCCGCACCGTCTGCCTGGAATTCGCCGCGTCCATGGGCGCCGTGATCTTTATGGGCGGCGACGATCGCCGTATGGCGCCCCATGCAGAGCTCATGATTCATGACCCGCTGATCCCCCAGGGGGCAGGCGGCTCGGCACTTGCGTTGCAGGAAACCAGCCGGCGTCTCATGCAGACCCGCAAGACCCTCACGCAAATCCTCTCGGACCGCAGCGGCCTCACGCCCAAGCGCATCCAGTCCCTCACTGCAAAAGACACCTACCTTTCGGCCGAGCGCGCCGTCGAGCTCGGCTTTGCCCACGAAATTCTCTCGACCACCAAGGAGGTCGCCCATGTCTAACCTCGCCAGCCGCCTCGCCGCATCTGAGTCCGCATCGTCCACCATCCTCGCCAAGGATCGAACGCTTTCCTGCGACACCCGCCAAACGGGACTCAACAACAACGCACTTGTGATCGGCCCCTCGGGAGCCGGCAAGACCCGAAACGTCCTCAAGCCCAACCTGCTGCAAATGAACGCAAGCTACATCGTGCTCGACACCAAAGGCACGCTCTGTCGCGAAGTGGGACCCGTGCTGGCAGCCCACGGTTACCGCGTGCAATGCCTCAACTTCGCCGACCTCAACACCGTCCCGGCCCTTGCGCCCGGCATCGAGCGCTGCGGCTACAACCCCCTGAGGCACATTCGCCGCAAGGCGGACGGCAGGCCCAACCAGCAGGACATCCTCTCGGTGGCAAAGGCCATCTGCCCCATCGAGGACAACAACCAGCCTTTTTGGGATCATGCGGCGGCAAACCTGCTGTCGTGTCTTATCGCCTACGTCACCGAACAGCTACCCGCCGACGAGCAGACGATCAGCTCGGTCATCAAGCTGATCGAGCACCTGCAGGACGGTGCCACGGGTCGATTGTTTGACGACCTGATCACGACCGACCCCCAAAGCTATGCCCTCTCGCTATGGCGGCGCTACGCCATTACGCAAAATGCCGAGCGCATGCACGCGAGCATCGTCGGCATCCTTGCCGAAAAGGTCATGTGTCTGGGATTCGACGGTGCGGCACAGCTCTATCGTGAGTGCCATCAGGTGAACTTCGCTTCCATGGGACACACCCCCTGCGTCCTGTTTGTAACCGTGAGCGATATTGACCGCAATCTCGATCCGCTGACCGGCCTCTTTATTTCGCAGGCGTTTATGGGCCTCATTCGTGAGGCCGATAGGCAGCCCGACGGCAGCCTGCCCGTGCCCGTGCGCTTTATGCTCGATGACTTCGCAAATCTGCAGATCCCCCAGATCGACAACGTGCTCTCGATTATCCGAAGCCGCAACATCTGGGCAACGCTGCTGCTGCAGTCGACCAACCAGCTCGATGCGCTCTATGGCGAGGCACGCGCACGCTCCATCATGGGCAACTGCGACACGCATCTGGTGCTGGCGTTCCAGGATCCCGAGAGTGCCCGGGTGTTTTCCGACCGCGCCGACGCGCTGCCCAGCACGCTCATGGCGACGCCGATCGATCGCTCGTGGCTCTTTGTGCGCGGTCGCACTCCCGAACAGGTCGAGCGCTTTAGGCTCGAAGACCATCCGCTCTACGGGGAGCTGCCCGAGGCGCAGCGAGACCATGCGGAGGCCGAGATCTAGGCGCAGGGTTCTCGCGGCGCGCGGCGCCCCAGCGATGTTGGCTTATAGGACAAAATGTGTGTCCACGTTGGGGGCATCGGCGCAGGTCGATGCC
>JAUUMM010000015.1:0-47899 GCA_030839365.1 Collinsella sp. | reverse complement strand
GCGAAGAGCGTTGCTGCCTAGGCTAGCCCCTTGTCACACAAACTACCGAAGCCTCATGTTTCTTTAAATTTTGAGTAAAAGAATGACATGTTGGATATGCCGACTTTTCGGGCTACATACTGCACGCTGCGCTCGGTGTTATTGAGAAGATATGCCGCCTCTGTGAGCTGCTGGTTGAGCTTGATTTGCGAAAACGTTTTGCCGGTTTTTTGCTTGATCAAGCTGCTGAGATAGCTGGTGCTATAACCCGTATCGCTCGCAATGCTTTCGAGCGTGCAGTCGCCGTAACTTCGCTCAATATGATTCAGAATCGACACGATGCGTTCGTCCGACATGATCGCCTGGTTATCAGTTGCGGAGCGTCGGTACAGTCCTCGTATGAGAACAAGGAATAGGCTGACGGTGAGGTGCCTCATGAGTTCATTGGAGTAGGCATCTTTAAAGTGATATTCGATAAAGAGCATCTCGATGAGGCGTCGCGCATGTCGGGCGTATTCCTCTGGAAGAATGAGATATTTGCGAGCCTCACGGTTTTTGGACACAAAATCAAATAGGAGATTCGTTAATGGTGACGCGCCGGGTAGCTGGCTCAGGAACACCGAATCGAACATTTCCTTTTTGAAGACGATTGAAATGACGATATCGTGCTCGCCCTTAACGTATGGAACGCTTCTGACTACGCCGGTGTTGCAAATGAGCACATCACCCTTTTTAAGGAGCAGTGACCGTCCGTTGACGACAAACGTGCAGACGCCGTCGTACACGTAGTTAAGCTCCATATCCCGATTGATATGAGGAGGAATGTCGGTAAAGCGTGACTCCTTGATAAGGCCCACGGGGTTTTCGTCGAGGGTTTCTTTCCAATCAAACAGATAGACCTCTTCACCGTTAATGGTTGTGGTTTCCACCCTGTTATATCGCGGGCTGGGCTCTCCCGGATGCGTACGATGCCACTCTTCGGTCTCGGTATGCGTATAGAGCAACTGTTTGAGATTCGAATCCATGGGGTGCTCCAGCGGTGAACGGTAGAATCGATGCCTTGAACGGTATTATATCTAAAAAAATGTTACAAACCCAAGCTTTCTATGCGATATCTTATGCATCTTGTTCTTCCTAGTATTGGGTTATCCGCTGGAGCATCCGATCAAGGAGGGCAAATGGGTAAGTTAAAACATGGATTTGACTCCGACTTTTTATGGGGCGGAGCCATATCGTGCTCGCAGGCTGATGGCGCCTGGAATGAGGGCGGAAAGGGAAAGTCGACGCAGGATTGTCGATGGCTGGATGGCACCTGGACTCATGACCAGATCGAGGACAAGCATCAAAACAACCCCTTCTGCCATGACGAGCTAATGAACGCTCTCGCAGATGATGGCGTTGAGTTCTACCCGTTTAGGCGTGGCAACGACTTCTATCATCACTATCGTGAGGACATCGCGCTTTTTGCGGAGATGGGTCTCAAGCTGTTCCGCACCTCTATTTGCTGGAGCCGAATCTATCCTAACGGAGATGACCTTGAGCCTAACCGCGAAGGCATCGAGTGGTATCGAAGCATGCTGGGTGAGTGCAAAAAGCACGGCATTAAGACCTTCGTCACCATGCTTCACTATGACATCCCGGTAAATCTTGTTACCACATATGGAGGATGGAAGAATCGCAAGACGATTGATTTCTTCGCCCGCTATGTCGAGACAATCGTTACGGAATTGGGCGATCTGGTCGATTTCTGGCTGCCTTTTAACGAGTTCAATGCAGCGCGTTTTTCGCCTTGGGACGGGGTCTGTCTGGTCAAAGACGAAGAGGGAGAGAACTTCGATCGAGCCATCTTCCAGTGCCTGCACCACGAGTTCGTTGCCAATGCGCGTGCCGTCGAGATTGTCCATCGTCTTTCGCCCGATACTCCCGTTGGCGGCATGATCGCTCGATTCTGTACGTATCCTGCCACCTGCCGTCCCGAAGATAACATGCAGGCTATTCACGACGACCAGTATTCCAACTGGTTCTATACGGACGTGATGGCTCGTGGAAAATACCCCGCTTATATGAATCGCTATTTCGATGCGTGCGATATCGAGATTCAAATGGAGCCGGGCGATGAAGAGCTTATCGCCCGCAACACGGTCGACTTCCTGGCCTTCTCGTACTACTTTTCCCAGGTATCCACCTGCGATCAGGGATGGGAGAAGACTGCGGGAAATCTGGTCATGGCAAACAAGAACCCTTATCTCGAGACGAGTGAGTGGGGCTGGCAGCTCGATCCCATTGGCCTGAGGGTTACCCTTAACCAGATGTATGACCGCTATGGGCTGCCCCTGTATATCGCCGAGAATGGCCTCGGTACATCTGATGTAGTCGAGGAGGATGGCAGCATCCACGACGAGTATCGAATCGATTATTTGCGCCAGCACATAAAGTGCCTTAAAGAGGCAGTGATCGATGGCGTTGACGTGCGCGGATATATGATCTGGGGATTCATTGACCTTGTTGCCTGCGGTCCTCTTACGATGGACAAGCGATACGGGCTTATCTATGTCGATCTGGATAATTGCGGCAACGGCACTGCGGAGCGCTTGCGTAAAGACTCTTTCTATTGGTACCAGAAATGTATCGCCACTAATGGCGAGGATCTTGGATAGGAGTGATTGTTGTGGCAGACAAGAAGGAACTAGCCGCTCGTGTCCTCGAGCTCGTGGGCGGCGCCGATAACGTTGTTATGGCAACGCACTGCATTACAAGGCTCAGATTCAACCTGAAGGACGATAGCAAGGCAGACCTGGAGGCCCTTAAGACGCTTGACGGCGCCTTGGGCGCGCAAGTTAAAGACGGGCAGTGGCAGGTTATCATCGGCGCCAGCGTGGGGTCGGTATATGACGAATTGGAGCCCATGCTGGGCGACAGGATGGGTGGCGAGGTCTCCGCCGACGCCGAGCAGCCTGAGCTCCAAAAAGGTTCGGCTCGCGTATTCGATATCATCACCGGCATCTTCTCCGCTATCATTCCCGCACTGGTGGCGGGAGGCATCGTAAAGGGCATCCTGGCTGCTATCGCGGCTTTTGGAATCGACACGGGTGCCGGCGACTTTGCGATATTCAATATGATTTCGGATATCCCGTTCTACTTCTTGCCGTTTTTGCTGGCAATGTCTACGGCTGATAAGTTCCGAGTCAACCGCTCGCTTGCGCTTTGTGTTGCCGGATCGCTGATGTACCCGACCATTGTCAACGCTGTCGGTACGGGCGAGACGCCTCTTGCGTTGTTCGGTTTTACGGTGCCGATTTTTAGCTACGCCGATTCCGTGTTTCCGGTCATCTTTGGCGTCATTGGCTTGTCTTTTGTATATCGCGCAATCGACAAAGTCGTGCCGGATCTTTTTAAGCTCGTTGTCGTTCCGGCGCTCTCCCTTGCTATCGTGATTCCCGTTAACCTGTTTGTGCTCGCTCCGATTGGTGCCTGGTGCGGTCTTGGTCTTGCCAACGGTATCGTTTGGCTATTCTCGACGTTAGGCCCCGTTGCCGGTTTTCTGCTGGGCTTCTTTATGCCGCTTATCGCGCTCTTCGGCATGCACCAGTCAACGAGCCCTATCCAGATTTCCAATATCGCAACGCTGGGGTATGACTATCTGCTCCCGATCTCTTTCTGCCATAACCTCGCCGAAAGCGGTGCGTCTTTTGGTGCGGCCCTGCGCATGACCGACGAAAAGCTCAAGTCCGCTGCAATGACGTGCGCCTTCTCGGCATTTATGGGAATCTCCGAGCCCGCTTTGTTTACCGTTCAGGTTCCTAACAGGACTCCGCTTATCGCTGCGATGATCGCGGATGGCATTGGCGGTGCGCTCACCGTTGTTCTGGGCGCAAAGTGCTTCGGCTTTGTTATGCCCGGCATTACCTCGTTGCCCGTTTATGCCGATCCAAGCGGCAATCCCATGAACCTGATCATGATTGTCGTCTGCATCGCTTTGACTTGGGTTATTTCCGCGACGCTCTCGTTTGCGCTCTATGGTCGTTTTGACAAAAAGTAACGTCGTTTTGAGATAGACAATATTAATCGGCCGCTCGCCGGGGAATCGTTTTGCGATGCCCCGGCGAGCGGCATTTTATTGATGGCGGCATGCCGCCTCGCTGCCCTAGTTGCGGCGACCGCCTCCGTTGGCACCCTGACGCCCCTGAGCTGCGCGGTTGCGCCCGGCGGTATTCTGCGCGCGGGACATGCCGCCGTGGCCCTTGCTGCCTTTGGGTCCCTTGCCGGCGGCGCCACCGTGGGCCTTGCCGCCCTTCTTGCCGGTCCCATGTCCGCCGCTAGCAGGCGTCTCGCCCGGGCGCGGCGGTACGGGACGGATCAGGCAATGCTTGGTGTAGCCGATTAGATCTCGGCGGCCGGCCTTTTCCAGCGCCTCGCGCACAAGCTTGTAGTTCTCGGGCTTGCGGTATTGGATGAGCGCGCGTTGCATGGCCTTCTCGTGCGGGTCGCGCGCCACGTAGATCGGCTCCATGGTGCGCGGGTCCACGCCGGTGTAGTACATGCAGGTCGACATGGTGGACGGCGTAGGGTAGAAGTCCTGCACCTGCTCGGGCATGTAGCCCATGTCGCGCACGGCCTCGGCAAGGTCCACGGCTTCCTTCATCGTCGAGCCGGGGTGGCTCGAGATCAGATACGGCACCACGTACTGCTTGAGTCCGTACTCGCGGTTCAGGCGCTCAAATTTGCGGCAGAACGCATCGTAGACGGCGCGGCTCGGCTTGCCCATCACGGACAGTACCGCGTCACTCACGTGCTCGGGCGCTACACGCAGCTGGCCCGAGACGTGATGCTCCAGCAGCTCGCGCAAAAACTCGTCCGAGGTATCGGCCATGGTGTAGTCAAAACGGATGCCGCTGCGGACGAAGACCTTTTTGACGCCCGGCAGCTGGCGCAGGTCGCGTAGCAGCTGCGTGTAGCCGCTCTCGTCGACCACCATGTTCTTGCACACGTTCGGCCACAGGCAGCGCTTGTTCTTGCACACGCCGTGCTTGAGCTGCTTGTCGCAGGCCGGGCGGCTAAAGTTTGCCGTCGGTCCGCCCACGTCGTTGATGTAGCCCTTAAACTCGGGATCGCGCGTGAGCAGCTCGGCCTCGCGCATAATCGAGTCGTGGCTGCGCATCTGCAGTACGCGACCCTGGTGGAAGGTGAGGGCGCAAAACGAGCACTCGCCAAAACAGCCGCGGTTGGAGCTGATCGAAAACTTGATCTCGGCAAAGGCCGGCACGCCGCCTGCCGCGTCGTAGTCGGGATGCCAATCGCGTGCGTAGGGGAGTTCGGCCACCTCGTCCATCTCGTCGGTGGTGAGTGTTGCCGACGGCGGGTTCTGCACCACGTACACGCTGTTGGGATATGGCTCTACCAGGCGATGGCCGGTGATGGGGTCCATATTCTGCTGCTGCACGTTAAAGCTGCGCGCGTAGTTGAGCTTGTCGGCGGTAAGGTCGTCCCAGCTGGGCAGCAGGTCGTAGTCGTAGACCTCGTCGAGCGAGCTGGTGCGGTAGACGGTGCCGTTGATATAGGTGATCTGATCGACGGGCAGCCCCGCGTCGAGCGCGTCGGCGATCTCGACAATCGCGTGCTCGCCCATGCCGTAGATGAGGATGTCGGCGCCCGAGTCGAGCAGCACCGAGCGCTTGAGCTTGTCCTGCCAGTAGTCGTAGTGGGCCAGGCGACGCAGGCTTGCCTCGATGCCACCGATAATGATGGGGGCGTCCTTAAACGTCTGGCGGATGAGGTTGCCGTAGACCGTGACGGCGCGATTGGGACGGCGCCCCTCCTCGCCACCGGGGGTATAGGCGTCGGTGTGGCGGCGGTGTTTGGTCACCGAATAGTGGTTGACCATGGAGTCCATGTTGCCGGCACTGACCAAAAAGCCCAGGCGCGGCTCGCCGAGCACAGTGATGCTGGCGGGGTCGGTCCAGTCGGGTTGGCAGATGATGCCCACCTTGTAGCCGTGCGCGTCGAGGACGCGACTGATGATGGCCATGCCAAAGCTGGGATGGTCCACATAGGCGTCGCCGCAGATGTAGACAAAGTCGCACTGGTCCCAGCCACGCGCATCCATGTCGGCGCGGCTGACGGGGAGGAACTTATCGCGGCCCGGTCGCCAGGGGCGGGCGGGCGTCGCTTGGGAATGCTTGGTGCGGGCGACCGTGGCCTGCGCCTTACCGCCGCGCTTTTGCTGCTGGCCCTGTTTGCCCTGCTGACTGCGCTGGTTGTTCTGAGCGTGCTGAGGCTTTTTTGCCACGATCCCTCCCGGTGTTTGTATGCTGCACGTAATTGTAACCAGTCTTTTTGGGACGGGGCTAAAAAGACTGGGGGAGTACATGAGCTGGGGATCGGCGCGTCGATGCGGGGATCGTTTGTTTCCAGACTGTGTATCTGCGCGTTGGAGAACCCGTCTCGCGCGCACGCCATGTTGTCAATGGGTTACAGTATGAACGGCGGCTATGTTTCCGCCAACGCACGAGAGAGTCGTCAACAAGGAGGATGCACGACGATGCAGCGTGCCAAACAGATATCGGAGTCTATTGAGCTGGGCATCATCTTGGCGCTCGCCGGTGGCTTTATGGACGTCTATTCGTACATTGGGCGCGATCATGTTTTCGCCAACGCGCAGACAGGCAACATCCTGCTCGTGGGCGTGAGCATCTCGGAGGGCAACTGGGCACTTGCGGGACGCTACTTCTTCCCCGTGGTGTCGTTTGCCGTGGGCATTATGCTTGCCGACCTGGTGCATGAGCGGTTTGGCAGCGTGATTCACTGGCGCCAGGTAACGGTGTTCTTTGAAGCCGTCATCTTGCTGGGCGTGAGCTTTATCCCGGGCGGCAATTTCAACCTGCTCGCCAACTGCCTCACCTCGTTTGCCTGCGGCATGCAGGTCGAGAGCTTCCGCAAGATCCACGGTCACGGCATCGCTACGACCATGTGCATCGGCAACTTGCGCAACGCGCTGCAAAACGTGGACGATTACATCATCACCCACAGGCGCGGCTTTTTGGAAAACGGCCTGCTGTACTTTGGCGTGATCTTTACCTTTGTGTTTGGCGCCGTGTTGGGCAACTGGTGTATTGAGCGCATGGGCCTGCACGCCATCGTCGTGGCGAGCTTGCTGCTGTTTGTCGCGTTTGCCATCATGTTCATCGACCGCGAGCGCGACTTGCGCTTACGCTGGAAGGTTGCGGCCGAGGCTTGGAAAGAGGGCTGCCGAAAGTAACCGAATGCGGCAAAGGGGTTGTCCCTTTGCCGCAATATTTTTCATCATCTGTTGAAACGCTTTAACACTATTGACGTTCTCACGCGTTTTTTGTTTCAAAAGCGTTAGGATGGGACTCATAGCGTGGGGCGTAATGGATGCCCCGCACACGATGGGAGGCTATCAATGGCTAATCGTTTCGTTCTCAATACCATCTCTTATCATGGTTCCGGCGCCATCAAGGAGATCCCCGGCGAGCTCCAGCGTCGCGGCTACAAGAAGATCTTCGTCTGCTCCGACCCCGATCTGGTCAAGTTTGGCGTTACCGCTAAGGTGACCGACGAGCTCGACGCTGCCGGCATCGCTTGGAGCCTCTACTCCGAGATCAAGCCCAACCCCACTATCCAGAACGTCAAGGACGGCGTCGAGGCCTTCAAGGCCGCCGAGGCTGACGCTATCGTGACCATCGGTGGTGGCTCCTCCATGGACACCGCTAAGGCCATCGGCATCATCATCAACAACCCCGAGTTCGCCGATGTCCGCAGCCTCGAGGGCGTTGCTCCCACTAAGAACCACGCCGTGTTCACCATCGCTGTGCCGACGACCGCCGGTACCGCCGCCGAGGTGACCATCAACTACGTCATCACCGACCCCGAGAAGGTCCGCAAGTTCGTGTGCGTCGACACCAACGACGCCCCCGAGGTCGCCGTCGTCGATCCCGACATGATGGCCTCCATGCCCGCCGGCCTGACCGCTTCCACTGGCATGGACGCTCTGACCCACGCCATCGAGGGCTACACCACCAAGGGCGCTTGGGAGCTCTCCGACATGTTCCACTTTGAGGCTATTAAGCTGATCAGCGAGAACCTGCGTGACTCCGTCGCCGAGGCCAAGTCCGGTCAGCCCGGCTCCGGTCGCGAGGGCATGGCCCTTGGTCAGTATGTCGCCGGCATGGGCTTCTCCAACGTTGGCCTGGGCATCGACCACGCCATGGCTCACACCCTGTCCGCTCACTACGACACCCCGCACGGCGTCGCTTGCGCCATGCTGCTGCCGATCGCCATGGAGTTCAACAAGCCGGTTTGCGCTGAGCGCCTGGCCAAGGTTGCCGTCGCCATGGGTGTTGACACCACGGGCATGAGCACCGCCGAGGCTGCCGATGCTGCTATCGCCGCCGTCAAGCAGCTTTCCGCCGACGTGAATATCCCGCACGTCTGCGAGGCCATGAAGGCTGACGAGATCGAGGTTCTGGCCAAGGACGCCATGGCCGACGCTTGCTTCCCGGGCAACCCGCGCGAGGCGACGCTCGACGACGTCATTGAGCTCTTCAAGAAGATCTGCCCGGCTGCCTAGCCCAGTTTGGTGGTCCTTCGCCCGTAGGTGTATGGTCTTTTGACGTGCCGCTGGCCCCGCCGTGCTACGCACGGCGGGGCTTTTTGTGCTGCGTCGATGCCCTGAGACGGACAAAACCAAGGCGTACTGCCCGCTGCGGATAGGTGGTGCACTTCCCTGCGTGCATTTTTGGGAGTATTCAACAAGCTCTTAAAAATGCATAACGTTGTGAATGGGCGGTAGTGATCCGCAGGCGCTCATCGACAGCCATTGTGGGCGGGCTATCGATGAGTGGAGGGGGTTGTTACTGAGTTTCTGCTTTGCGACGACCTGCAACACTGCTGTAACCGCGTCGTTTTGTCGTTCGTGATGGGGCCGTTGGGGCCCACGGTGCTGAATACTCCGTTTTTTGCACGGTCCAAGGTGGGGCACCCTGAGACGAAGCAAAAAGATGCCTCATTTCTATGCAAATACCAATAGGATTTATGCAAGATTGAGATTGTAAACCGTGCACGTGCACAAAACCGGTGCGGGGACGTCTGGAGGCGGCTCGGCTCCTGGGGCATTGCACGTGCAGAACGGTTAAAATCGGGACTCGGTCTTAGTTTTACTTGGAAGGATGCATATGACTTCTAATATTGATGCTTCTCTAGAGGAGACGCTCTCCTATATCGCAGGACAGCTTAAGACGCTGACTTCTATTGCTTCGCCTACCGGCTATACCCGTGCGGCGACTGATTATCTGATGGAGACCCTGCGCGATATGGGGTTTGGGCCTGAGCGTTCTAATAAGGGTAACGTGCTCGTTGAGCTTGGCGGCGAGGGCGAGCCGCTCGTACTGGCGAGCCATGTCGATACCCTAGGCGCCATGGTGCGTTCCATTAAGGACAATGGCCGCCTGCGCCCCACGACGCTCGGTGGGCATCAGTGGTCTACGGCCGATGGCGAGAACTGCACCGTCTACACGCGCGACGGCAATGTCTACACGGGCGTGGTTCTTAACACCGAGCCTTCGGCGCACGTGGCCGACGAGCCGGTCAAGACCATCGAGAAGAACATGGAGATCTTGCTCGACGAGAACGTCGACAGCAAGGACGATGTGCTCGAGCTGGGTATTCAGACCGGCGACATCATCGCTATGGATCCTCGCACGACGGTGACGGAGAGCGGCTACATTAAGAGCCGCTTCCTGGATGACAAGCTATCGGCCGCCATTTTGTTGGGCTTGGCGCGTGCCGTCGCCGCTGGCGAGGTGACGCTTTCGCGTAAGGTTTCGCTGCTCTTTACCGTGTACGAGGAGGTGGGCCACGGCGGCGCCTTCGTGCCGGCCGACACGCGCGAGATGATCAGCGTTGACATGGGCTGCGTGGGCGATGATCTGGGCTGCACCGAGCGCATGGTTTCGATTTGTGCCAAGGATTCGGGCGGTCCGTACAACTACGACCTGGTGACCACGCTGTCCAATATCGCGCGCGAGCTTGAACTTGACTACGCCATCGACGTGTACCCGCACTACGGCTCGGACGTCGAGGCCACGCTTTCGGCTGGCTACGACATTCGCCATGGCCTGATCGGCCCCGGCGTGTACGCGAGCCACAACTACGAGCGCAGCCACATGGACGGCGTGCGCAACACCTACGAGCTGGTCCGAGCCTACGTTCAGCGCTAACGATGCAGCGGCCTCGGCTGATACGGCAGTACCGACCGAGGCCGTCCTCTCTAAGTTGCGGTGAAATAGGGACTGTTTGGCGGTTTTAAACGCTTAAACAGTCCCTATTTCACCGCAATTTATGAAGGGGATGGGGCTACTTAAGTGCGCCGGTCACCGTGCCGCCGCCGAGGACGATGTCGCCGTGGTAGACTACAACGGCCTGGCCGGGGGCGATGGCTCGTTGCGGCTCGTCAAAAGTTAGCAGCATTTGCCCGTCTTCGTCACGCGTAAGGGTCGCTGCCTGGTCTTTCTGACGGTAGCGGTACTTGGCGCCCACGCGAATGCCGCCGGCATTGAGCTCTGCCTCCATGCGGTCGGCGGGGGCGCTCCAGATCCAGTCGTTGGCCGTGAGCGCTGTGGCCGTCAGGTCCTCGGCCTCGCCCAGATGCACAATGTTGTTGGCGGCATCGACGCCCGTTACGTACACGGGATGCGCCATCGCGACGCCCAGACCCTTGCGCTGGCCGATGGTATAACGCAACGCGCCGTTATGGCGTCCGACCACGCTGCCGTCGCGCCACACAATGTCGCCCGGTGCAGCGGCATGTCCGCAGCGGCGCTCGATATAGCCCGCGTAGTCGCCGTCCGCGATAAAGCAGATATCCTCGCTCTCGGCCTTCTTGGCGTTGATGAAGCCCTGCTCGGCGGCAATGCGGCGCACGTCGCGCTCTTTGTCCAGCCCAGCCAGCGGAAAGATCGTGCGTGCCAGGCGCTCTTGTGTGAGCGAATACAAAAAGTAGCTTTGGTCCTTTTTGAGATCTTCGCCGCGGTGCAGCTGCCAGGTTCCGTCGGACGCCTGGCTCGTTTTGGCGTAATGACCCGTGGCGATGTAGTCGCAGCCCATATCGAGTGCCGCATCGAGCAGCGCGCCAAACTTAATATGGCGGTTGCAGATGATGCACGGGTTGGGCGTCAGCCCCTCCTGGTAGGCGGTCACGAAGCGCTCGATAACATTGCGGTCGAAGGTCTGCTGTAGGTCGAGCACATGGTGGGGTATCCCCAGGCGCTCGGCGACGGCCTTTGCATCGGCGATGTCGCGATCGACCTTACTCATGCCCGTGACGGGATCGGGCGCGGGACAGGTGAGGCGCATGGTGGCGCCGACGCATTCGTAGCCCTGGCTTTTGAGCAGGTACGCAGTCACGCTGGAATCGACGCCGCCGCTCATGGCGACGAGCACGCGCTTGTTGTGCATGGGGAGGTTCTCCTTGGTGGCATGTGGCCAAAAAAGAAAAGCGGCGCGGGAGGCTGGTTCCGCGCCGCAGACATTGTAGCAAGTTCGGACGTCTCGTGGGACACCCTGATGGGATGGGCTCAGGCTACCGGGAGAGGGGAGACCGGTTCGCCCTGGGCTCAACCTATGGGCGACGGGCCCTAGCCCTGGAAGAGTGCCGTGGACAGGTAGCGCTCACCGGTATCGGCGAGCAGCGCCACGATGGTCTTGCCCTCGTTCTCGGGGCGCTTGGCCAGCTGTAGCGCGGCCCACACGGCGGCGCCGGACGAAATGCCCACGAGCACGCCCTCCTTGTGGCCCACGGCGCGGCCGGTGGCAAAGGCGTCCTCGTTCTCGACGGGGATGATCTCGTCGTAGACTCGGGTGTCGAGGACGTCGGGCACAAAGCCGGCGCCGATGCCCTGGATCTTGTGCGGGCCGGCCTGGCCCTTGGAGAGCACCGGGGAGGTGGCGGGCTCGACGGCGACGACCTGAATCTCGGGGTTCTGCTCCTTGAGGAACTCGCCCACGCCGGTCACGGTACCGCCGGTGCCGACGCCGGCGACGAAGATGTCGACCTTGCCGTCGGTGTCATCCCAGATCTCGGGGCCGGTCGTGGCTTTGTGGATGGCGGGGTTGGCGGGGTTCACAAACTGGCCGGCGATAATGCTGTTGGGGGTCTCCTTCTGCAGCTCCTCAGCCTTGGCGATGGCGCCCTTCATGCCCTTGGAGCCGTCGGTGAGCACGAGCTGTGCGCCGTATGCCTGCATAAGCTTGCGGCGCTCGACGGACATAGTCTCGGGCATGGTGATGATCACCTTGTAGCCGCGGGCGGCCGCCACCGAGGCGATGCCGACGCCGGTGTTGCCGCTCGTGGGCTCGATGATGGTGTAGTCGCCGCCGCGCACGAGCTTGCCTGCCTTCTCGGCCTCGTCAATCATGTTCTTGGCGACGCGGTCTTTAACTGACCCGGCGGGGTTGAAGTATTCGAGTTTGACGAGCACACGAGCCTTGAGGTCCTCGTCGGCCTCAAAATGAGTGAGCTCCAGGAGCGGGGTGTGGCCGATAAGCTGATCGATGGACGTGTAAACCTTGCTCATGGTGAACCTCCAAAGTGTTCAAGTTGCTGGTTGCCGTGTGGTTTCACGGTGCGTGTAGCAGCTAAACCCATAAACCTTATAGGTTGTTCGTTTAGCTGTTGGGAAGCATACTAGACACTAAAGCCTAGTAATGCAATAGGAAATAGAAGATTATTACGAGCTGATTAACCATCTTGACCGGAACGGGTATTTTCAAAACCAATTTTTCGGCTAGAATTTCTACGGACTAAATGACCGAAAGGCAGCACTATACATGTTGGTTTCTACAAAGGGCAGATATGCCCTGCGCGTTATGGTCGATCTGGCCGAGCACCAGGCGGCCGGTCGCATCCCGCTCAAAGAGATCGCGGCGCGACAGGGGATTTCCGAGAAATATCTCGAGAACATCTTGGCTACGCTCGTGCGCGCCAACATGCTTTCGGGCATGCGCGGCAAGGGCGGCGGCTACGTGCTCACGCGCCCGCCCGAGCAGTACACGGTGGGCGAGATCCTGCGCCTGACCGAGGGCAGTCTGGCACCGGTTGCATGCCTGGATGGCGACTGCAAGGGCTGCTCACGCTCGGATGAGTGCCCCACGCTCGACGTGTGGAAGAACCTGGACAAGCTCATCAACGACTACCTCGACGGTGTGACACTCGATCAACTTGTCGCTCCCAACCATGGCTACGACTACGTCATCTAACCCACACCTGCCATTTGGGGACGGGGTAGAAATGGTAGATTCTCTCGCCCTTTGAGACTTGACAAATAAGAAGGCCGCCCATTTTTGCGATGGGCGGCCTTCGTTTTGGGCTGTTGAGACGGGCACGGCCGGAATGGCCGTTTTAGTCCTCGGCGATGCAGTCGAGGATGCTGCGCGTGATGGATACCAGGATACTGCCCATAAAGGCCGATCCAAAGCTGGCGATGGAGATGCCCGCGCCCAGCAGATTGACCGACAGGTAGCTGGCCAGCTCGAGCATAAAGCTGTTGACTACGAGCTGAAAAACACCAAGCGTAATAATAGTGAGCGGCAGTGAGATGACGGTCAGGAACGGTTTGACGAACGAATCGACAATGTTCAGGAACAGTCCCACAAAGGCAAAGCAGACCCAGGTCTCGGCAAAGCCGAAGGGTTGGATACCGGGGACGAGGAACGTGGCGATCGCGATGGCGATCGAGGTGAAGAGCCAGTTAAGCATAAAGCGCATGGCGTGAATCCTTTCTTGCGCCGGGATTGCTGGCGTCGCGTGAAGCGGCTTACGGCGGCGACCTGGATGGTTGCGCGGGCGCGCCGCGGTGTTTGGGCGCCCATTGTCTCAAATATTCGTGGAGCTTACGTGCGCATATGGTTTCTAAACGGCGTTCGTCCTGAAAAACGCGCCGCTGGCAGAGAGTCTTGTCGCTTTAGTTTGGTGGTGTGCTACACTGCTACGGGCAAAAGCCACAGGCGTTGCCCTATTGCATAGAACGGGTGAACGATGCCCGATGTCAGTATCAACTTCGATGCCTTTTGGCGGGTTTGGCGGTGATCGATGAATATCGAGAACATGTTTGACAAGCCTGATGTCAAGCAGCTGGTCCACGCATTTAGCCTTTTGGACGACGAGAAGGATATCCAAGCGTTTTTGACCGATATCTGCACGCCGCGCGAGATTTGCGACCTTTCTCAGCGTTTGCAGGTTGCGCGCTATTTGGACGAGGGCGAGCCTTATGTTGAGGTTCAGGCCCGTACCGGCGCTTCGTCCACCACGGTGAGCCGCGTTTCAAAGGCGCTGAACGGCGAGTACGGTGGCTACCGCAAGATCCTCATTAAGTTGGAGGATGGCGAGTAGGCCAGCGACAACATTGAATTACGAAGAACCGTCCCTCCGGGGGCGGTTTTTATATGCCTGCAATCGGCTGGTGCGTTGGGTTCAGGTTGCTTTGTACCAAAAGATGGAACTGCGGTGGCAATGTGTCCGCTTGGGCGGGTAGGATGGATGCATTGATTATTGCGAACGGTTTGAGCGGAGGACCATGCCTGTTCGAATCTATACCACCAATGCCGGCACGGATTTGAGCGATGCCGAGTCGGCGCTGCTTGCCGACCTTATTGCCCGTCACGGGCGTGCCGTGTTGCTGGCACCAACGTTTGCCGAGCTCGATCTGTGCCGTCATGATGCGGCGGAAGCCGGCATTTCGCTGGGTATCGACTACAAGACACCCGCATCGTGGCTTCGCTCGCTTTGGGAGCTTTTGGGCGACGGGCGCGGTTTCGTCGACAACCTGCAGCGCCAGATGCTGTTTTCGGACATGGTCACGCGCCTCGATGATGCCGACCTGCAGCCGCTTTCGCGCAGCCAGGGCACGGTGCGCATGCTCGCGCGCATGGGCCGCGATGTGCTGCCGGGCGTAGCGGGGACGGGTGCCGAGCGCTGCTGCGGCGACGTTTGCCGTCCCGATCCCAAGAGCGACGCCGAGGCTCGCGTATTCGAGCTTTTGCGTGCCTACGCGGGCGGTTTGGACCGTCGAGATATGGTCGAGCCCTGCGAGGCAGCCGACATTATGGCCGGTGCCCTGGCCGATAGCCTGCCGGCGTGCGCCCGCGCCGTATGCGTGCGCGGTATCACGTCGTTTACGCACGGTCTACTCGAGCTGCTGTCTGCCGTGGCGAACAATGGGGGAGAGGTCGTCGTGCTGCTTGCCCGCGAGCAGGCGGCGATGCGCGAGGAGCTTGCCACGGCATTTGATGCCCGCGGTGTGCTGTTTGAGATCGCGCCGCTGGGGGAGGACGCCGTCGCGTCTGATGTCGCTTGCGGGGCCGCCGCTCAGCCTGCCTTTATTGAGGTCGCCGGCCCCCATGCCCGTGCTCATGTCTATGCGGACGCCATCGATAAGTTGGTGAAAGCGCACAAGGAGTCCAAGGCCGATAAAGCTACTGCAACGCCCGCCGACCCCGTGCGCGTGCTCGTCGTTTCTGCCCGGGCACCCCAGCTGTTCGGCGAGCTCGCCGCCCGTTTGGCGGCGCGTCACATTGCGGCCGAGACGACTGAGTTCACGGCGTTTTCCCAGTCCATCGCGGGCAGGCAGTTTACGGCGCTCGCCAACCTGATCGAGCGTATGAAAGCCGCCGACGAGGGCACCGCTTCCAAGACTGAGTGGTGGCCCGCGCCGGAGCTTACCGACTGGATCTACAGTCCGCTTTCGGGCGCTGATGCCGTCAATGCCCGTACCTTCGATAAGAATATGCGTCTCTCGCGCAGCAAGACTACCGCGGGCGTCAAGAGCCTGCTGCAGAGCGTTCAGGGCCAGGTGAGGGGCGCGCGCAAGGCGACGAGCGACGATAACTGGTTTAAGAACGTACCGTGTGTGGTCTCGGACGTGTTCCAGGCGCTGCGGCGTGACAAGCCCGTGACGGCGCTTAAGGCCATGCTTGCCGTTGCCGAGGCGTTGCCCGATCGCGCTCTAGGCGGCCTTGACGGCCAGGCCCGTCGCCAGGCAGAGACGGCTTTGCTGCGCCATGCCATCGACATCCTTATGAACGATGCTCGCGCGCTCGACGTGTCGCAGGCCGCGACCGTGCCGGTTCTCGACGGCGTTCGAACCAAGGTGGACAAGCGCAGTACCGCCTACGATTACGAGACCTATGAGGTCGATCGCACGCCACGAGCACAAGTGCGCTTCGCGTCGCTTGCCGATGCGTCGGTTCTTCGCCCTGGCAGCTACGATGCCGTGCTGTTTGCCGATGTCGACCTGGACAGCTATCCGCTTTCGCACGAAGAGGGCCCGCTTGCCACGTTGACAGCCGAGCTGCGCCGCGACGGCGTGTCTTTGGAGCCCGCTGCCCTGCTGCGCGTGCGCTTTGGCCGTGCGATGCAGGCGGCGAGCGGTCCGGTCGCGCTCGCCCGTGTGACGCACGATCGCCAGGCACGCGAGTGCTACCCGGCAGCCGTATGGACCGAGCTGTGGGCACATGCCGAGGCCGCTGGCGCTGCCAAGCCCATGCGCGTGGGCGAGGGCGATATCATCGCCGACTTTGATCCCGCGGCAGGTGAAGGCCTCAAGCGCGAGCGCGTGACCTGTGAAGCCCCTCAGCATCTGAGTGCCGAGGCCGTGCCGTATTTGGTCCTGCGCCGTCGCGATGGCGAGGGTGAGGACGCGCCGCTCGTGCCGCGTCTGACGTCCGCCTCGCAGATCGAGGCCTATTCGACCTGCCCGCTATGCTGGTTCGTCTCGTACCGCGTGAAGCCCCAGTCGATCGACGCGGGCTTTGGCAACATGGAAAAGGGCAACTTTGTCCACGACGTGCTGGAGTATCTGCATGCCCGTCTGCCCCAAGAGGGCATGGAGCGCGTGACGCCCGAGAATCTGCCGCGCGCACAGGAGCTGCTGCACGAGGTCTTTGACGAGACGTTGGCCGAGCACGCCGGCAAGCGCGGCACGGAGGGCCCGCTGGTGCCGCTCTCTGCGGTGGAGGAACGCCAGGTGGCCGAGATCTTGCCGCAGCTGGAGGGTGTGCTTGCCTACGAGTCCGAGGCACTTGCCCCCTTTGCCCCGCGCTACCTGGAGTTCGCCTTCAACGAGCTCAAGGTCGAGTATGCCGGTTGGCCGCTTGGCGGGCGCATCGACCGCGTGGACGTGGACGCCGAGAATCGTGCCGTGGTGATCGACTACAAGCATCGCACGGGCGTTGAGGAGTTTAAGCTCGCCGACCCCACGGTGCGCGACGAGGAATCGGGCACGGCGCCCATCGACGATCCGCGCTGGTTGCCACCACATACCCAAACGCTCATCTACGCCCGGGCCATGCGTCGGGCGCTGGGCCTAGATACCCGTGCTGCGCTCTATTTCTCGACCAAGGGCGGCAAGCCCGCGCTGCGCGGCGCGGCGAGTGCCGAGTTGCTCGAGGAAGAGCGTGGTGACGGTCGCATCCCGGGCCTTAAGAAAGGTTTCCCCGGCGAGGGTGGCAGCATGGACTTCGACGCCCTGCTCGATCGCGTGGAGACCGGCATCGCCGAGCGTCTGCGCGAGCTCGAGGCGGGCAACGTTGCCGCCGTCGACCCGACGTCGGCTCAGGCCGCGCATGCGCGCTGCTCGTATAACCACGAAGGAACGTTTGTAAGGAGGGACGTGTAGACCATGGATCTTTCGACTTTGATGCCGCAACAGCTGCAGATCGTCAAAACGCTCGACCGTCCGCTGTTTGTCTCGGCGGGCGCCGGTTCGGGCAAGACCTTTACCCTCACGCGCCGCATCGTCTACGCGCTCTCGCCCGAATCCGGTCCGTTCGTCGAGCATCTGGACCAGGTGCTCGCCATCACCTTTACCAAGGATGCCGCGGCCGAGATTCGCGACCGCGTGCGCCGTGCGCTTATCGACGAGGGCATGGACGAGGAAGCACTGACCGTCGACGACGCGTGGATTTCGACCATTCACGGCATGTGCTCGCGTATCCTGCGCGCGCATGCGCTGGAGCTGGGCATCGACCCCGAGTTCACGGTGCTCACCGATACCGACGAGCTTATGGACCAGGCTGTTGAGCATGTGCTGGCCCGCGCGACGGCGCCCGATGCCGCCCCCGAGCTCGCGGCATCGCTCAAGGCCCTCTATGCCTGGTATCCCATGGCGGGCGAGGGCGGTTCCTTTGGCACCGGAACGACCATCAAGGGCCTGGTGCGCGACCTGCTGGAGCTGTCGAGCCAGTTGCCGGGCGGTATGGACGACGTGTGCGTGGCGCGCGGCCAGGCCGATACCTCGGCACTCGCCGATGCCTATCGCGCAGCGCTGGGCGCAAGCAAGGCCGCGACCGAGAAGGCGCAGATGGCACTCGACGCCATTGACGCGTTCGAGGCGAGCGGCAAGACCATGGCCGATGCAGCGCGACTCATGATGTCGTGCACCATGCCGCGCGCGAGCAAGGCATTCCCTAAGGAGCAGGTCGAGCTGCTCAAGGCCGAGGCCGCCGATGCGTTTATCAATATCGTGCTTGCCTGCGGTGGCCCGGCGCTCGATGCGCTGGTGGGCCTGGCCCGTTCCGTGGAGGCTGAGTATCGCGCGCTCAAGGCCGGCCAGTCTGCCCTCGACAACAACGACCTGCTGCGCATGGCCTACGAGGCCCTGTGCGATTACCCGGCCATCCGAGCGGCATACGAGGGCCGCTTTAAGATGGTCATGATCGATGAGTTCCAGGATACCGACCAGATGCAGGTCGATTTGATTCGCTATCTGACGGGCGCGGGGGAGCGCGCGTTGTGCACCGTAGGCGATGCGCAGCAGTCCATCTATCGCTTCCGTGGCGCCGAGGTCGAGGTGTTCCGCCGTCAGGAGCGCAAGGTGGGCTCCTCTGCTGCGCCCGAGACGTCCGTCGCATCCGATGCCCCTGCCGGCGAACTCGTCAAACTCGTGCGCAACTTCCGCAGCCACGACGAGGTGCTGCGCTATGTGGCACGCGTCTTCGACGGCGATGACGGCGGCCTGATGCAGGGCTTTTTGGATCTTGAGGCGAGCGACGGCCACAAGGACACGCTGGTGGCGGACGCCTCGCGCCGCCAGGCCTTCTTTGTTGCCGGCGGCAGTATGCAGGAGCGCACACAGGCCAAGGCCCGTGCGATCGCCGAGCGCTTCCGCGCGCTTGCCGATGCCGGCCAGCCCCAGGGCGGCATGGTACTGCTGCTGGGCCGCATGACCAACGCCGACGTCTACGCTCAGGCCTTTCGCGATCAGGGGCTCGACTGCGTCATCGCGGGCGGCTCGGTCTTTGCCCAAGCAGCCGAGGTGCAGACGGTGCGCGCCCTGGTTTGTGCGCTCGCCAATCCGGCTGATACGGCGCAGGGCCTTATGCCGCTGCTCGCCTCGCCGATGTTTGCGCTCGGCGCCCAGGAGTTCCTGGCGCTGGCGACCAAGCTCGATAGCGAGACAGGGGAGACCTCGCGCCGGAATATCGACATGGGCATCATGAGCGATTTTGACGTGCCGGGTTTGCAAGACTTGCCGCTTGTGACGCGCGCCCGCGAGGTGCTGCGGTATGCGCTTCGTCGCGTGGGCCGCGATTCGTTCGCCGCCATCGTGCGCGACGTGGTCAACGCCTCCGGCTGGTTTGTGCGTCTGGGACAGCGTGGTCCCGAGGGCAAGGCCATTGCCGCCAACGTGCTCAAGGCGCTCGACGCCGTGGCTGAGGCTGAGGCCGAGTTCGGCAACTCGCCGCGTTCCATCGCGCTGGCCTTCGACCGCTTCTTGGCGGGCAAGGAAGCCCCGGGTGCCCTCAACGAGGAAGGCGACGGCGCGGTGCGCATCATGACGGTGCATGCCTCCAAGGGTCTGGAATATCCGGTCGTGGCGGTCGCCGAGTGCTTTGGCGTGCGTAAGTCCTCGGGTGCGGCACAGATGGGCCGCGTCGAGGGCGGAGCACAGGTCGTGGCACTGCCGGCGCGCTTCGACGGCGTTAAGCTCGCCGACGGTACCTTTGTGAAGGGCGACGACGTCAAAAAGCAGTTTGAGCATGCGTTTAAGGGCAAGGGCACGTCGCTGTGGCTGCCGCCGGAGCTCATGGAGGACGTCTGTGCGACGGGTTCTCCCGCCGAGGCATTTGCTCGCCTGCGCAACGACGACCTGCAGCTTTCGCTCGAGGAGCGGGCCCGCTTGCTCTATGTTGCCATGACGCGTGCGCGCGAGCTGGTGATCTTGGCGATGGATACCGGCGTGAGCCGTGGCAAGGTGACGGCGCCGACCTTCGACGTTGAGACCGATCTGACCTACGATGTGCTGCGCCGTATTTTGCCGACCGACGCTCTGGACATGCCGCAGCTCGATGCCGACCGCCTGGTGTTCGACAACTCCCAGCCGGGCGACTACGAGCTCATTTCGCTCGCGGGCTTTACCTTTGGCGAGCAGGCGTTTGAGGCCAACGCTTCGTTGGATGCCGAGGGCAGGCTTGTTCGTGGCGATGCCGATACAGATGCTGCCGACGATTCGGCCAGTACAATCGTCCCCGGTCCTGCCGACCCCAAGCCCGATTCGTTTGAGCTTGTGTATCCCCAGGCAGTGGGCGTGCGCATGGGCATCTGTCCGTATCCGATGCGCGACTCGTATAGCTACTCGTCAATCGCCGCGGCGCTCCATGCCGAGACAGAAGACCGTGCCGCCGAGGCGCGTGTGCCCATGGACGAGGCTGGCGATGATGCGGAGTCGGATGGTTCCGAGATGACGGATGCGGACGTGGCCGCTGTCGAGCCCGCCGGCAACCCCATGGCGCTGGGCTCGGCGTTCCATGCCGCCTGCCAGTGGCTGATCGAGATGGGTTCCGATGCGCTGCCCGCTGAGCGTGCCGATGCGCTGGCGCGCCTGTGGCACCTGACGCCAGAACAGCGCGAGCGCTTCGATGTCGCTCTGGAGCGCTGGCTCAAGTCGTCGGTTCGTGCCGAGCTGTTCGCGTGGCCGTGCGTTCGCGCCGAGGTGCCGTTCTTCTCGCTGGGCTGCGAGGACGAGGACATCGCCCGCTACGGTGCATATGCCGAAGGCGCCATCGACGCTTTGGCGACCGACCCGGCCGATCCGTCACGCGCACTGGTCATCGATTACAAGACGGGTGGCACGCCGGATGAGACGCCGGACCAGCTGCTCGAGAAGCACGCCCTGCAGGCGCGCGTCTACGCCGACGTGTTGCACAAGGCGGGCTTTGAGACGGTGACGGTCAAGTTCGTTCGCGTGGAGCAGGCGAATCCAGCCATCTTCGTCGAACCCGCCGAACCTCAAGTAGTCATCTACAATCTCTAGCCCTCAGATAACTTGCGGTGGAATACGGGCTGTTTTGGCCAAAAAAGCCGCCAAACAGTCCGCATTTCACCGCAACTGCAAGAGGAGCCGTGTTGGTTTGGCTAGGTTCGGGTGCTGTCCGTGCCGTGCGGTAAAATCGTTCAGTCAGAACACGAACCCGCATCGGAGCTCATCACATGGCATTCGTCCATCTGCACAATCACACTGTTTTCTCCATGCTCGACGGCGCAACCCGTATCCAGGATATGGTCAATCGTGCCGTTGAACTTGGCATGCCCGCCGTGGCCATTACCGACCACGGCTACATGTATGGCGTGCCCGACCTAGCGCTGGCCTGCGACGCCGTCAATCACAACACGCCCGAGTACAAAACCTGGAGCCACGACAAGGCCTTCTTGGAAAAGGACCGCCGCGACGAGCTGGTGGAGCCCGACCCCGAGGCAAACCCGCGCGAGCATGCCCAGTACGTCAAAGACATGGCCATGTGGGACGAGAAGGGCAACATCGACGAGCTCAAACCGCCCCTGGTCATCAAGCCCATCTTTGGCTGCGAGGTCTACTTTACGCCGGACGAGACCCTTGCCCGCGACCACAAGCCCGAGCTCTACCACATGATCCTTCTGGCCAAGGATCAGGAGGGCTACGTCAACCTAATGCAGACGGTCTCCGAGGCCGCCGTGCAGGGCTTTTACTACAAGCCGCGCGTGACGCTCGACAACCTGCGCCGCCATGCCAAGGGCATGATCTGCACGAGCGCCTGTATCGCGGGCATCATCCCCAAATACATCGACCGCGGCGACATGGAAGGCGCCATCAAGTGGGCCGAGACCTTCCGTGATACCTTCGAGCCCGGTGACTTCTACATCGAGATCCAGGAACACGGCATCACCACCGACAACGGCCTGACTGACGAGCAGATGGACCGCACGCTCATCGACATCGCCAAGCAGGTGGGCGTCAAGGTCATCGCCACCAACGACTTCCACTACCTGCGCCGCGAGGATGCGCCCGTGCAGGACGTCATCATGTGTATTGGCATGAACGCCAAGGTCGATGACCCCAACCGCATGCGCATGACCGGCTCGGAGTTTTACATGAAGACCGAGGAGGAGATGCGGGCGATGTTCCCGTATTGCCCCGAGGCCTGCGACAACACGCTCGAGATCGCCGACAAGTGCTACGTTGAGCTGGACTGGGACTCTATCATCCTGCCGCGCTTTCCGTTGCTCGATCCCGGCGAGACGCACGAGAGCCAGTTCCGCCGCGAGTGCGAGAAGGGCCTGCGCCAGCACTATGGCGACGACTGGGCCACGCGCGAGATCGGTGGCGTCAACATCAAAGAGCGCTTTGAGTACGAATACAAGGTCATCTGCGACAAGGGCTTTGCCGCCTACTTTTTGATCGTTGCCGAGTACGTGCAATGGGCTAAGGACAACGGCATCGGCGTCGGCCCCGGCCGTGGCTCGGCCGCCGGCGCTATCGTCGCCTACGCTATGAACATCACCGCGTTCGACCCGCTCGAGAACGGCCTGATGTTCGAGAGGTTCCTGTCCCCGCAGCGTACCGAGATGCCCGATATCGATATGGACTTCGACGATGAGCGACGCCTCGAGGTCGTGGAGCACGTTCGTCAGCTCTACGGCCCCGAGAAGGTCACCCACGTCATCACCTACTCGACCATCAAGGCCAAGCAGGCCATCAACGACGCCGCGCGCGTCCTGGACTACCCGGTCTACATGGGCCAGCGCCTGTCCAAGATGGTCTCGAGCGACCCCAAGGTCAAGCTCAAGCAGGTGCTCGACAAACAACCCGGCAAAGAGGATCTGTTTAACCCCGATTTTGCCGAGGCCTATAAAAAGGACGACGACGCTCGCCGCATCATCGACACGGCGCTCTCGATCGAGGGCCTCACCCGTGGCGAGGGCGTGCACGCGTGCGCCGTTCTGATCTGCCGCGACCCCGTCAACGAGCACGTGCCCACCAAGCTCGACACCAAGGGCGGCGTCGAGATTACCCAGTACGAGGGCCATACCGTCGCCGACATGGGCCTGCTCAAGATGGACTTCTTGGGCCTGCGCACGCTGACGGTTATCTCCAAGGCCAAGGCAAACATCAAAAAGAACTTCGGCATCGACATCAAAGAGGAAGAGATTCCCTTTGACGATCCCGAGATCTTTAAGCTCATGGGCTCCGGCCACACCGCCGGCGTCTTCCAGGTCGAGTCCGCCGGCATGACGGCCACGATCAAGAACATGAAGCCCACCGAGTACAAACACGTCGTGGCATTGATCGCCCTGTACCGCCCGGGCCCGCTGGGCGCCGGCATGGTCTCGTCCTACATCAACCGTATGAACGGCAAGGAGCCGGCCGTCTCCTACGACGACCGTCTGGACGACATCCTGGGCGAAACCTACGGCACCATGGTCTACCAGGAGCAGGTTATGCTCATCTCCGTCGAGATGTGCGGCTTCTCCAAGGGCGAATCGGACTCGCGTATCCGTAAGCCCGTGGCCAAGAAAAAGATTAAGCTGCTCACGTCGACGGTGCTCCACTGGGAGGATGGCTCGGACGAGACCACTTACGACCACTGGATGAATGGCGCTATCAAGAACAACTACACGCGCGAGGTCGCCCAGAAGATTTGGGACGATGTCCTTGAGTTCGCGTCCTACGCCTTCAATAAGTCGCACTCCGCCGGTTACGCCATCCTGGTTATGCAGACGGCATGGCTCAAGGCGCACTATCCGCATGAGTACATGGCGGCCGTTCTGACGTCCTATACGGGTAAGACCGACAAGATCGTGCACTACGTCTCGGCGTGCCGTCACGACGGCATCCCCGTGCTGTCGCCAGATGTCAACGAGTCCGGTACCGAGTTCACGGCTACCAAGGAAGGCGTGCGCTTTGGTCTGGCCGGTATCCGCGGCGTGGGCACCGGCGTGGCGCAGGCGATTATCGCCGAGCGCGAGGCGGGCGGTCCGTTTAAGACGCTGCACGACTTTGTCGAGCGCGTGGACTCGAGCCAGGCCAACCGCCGCGTGATCGAATCGCTCATCAAGGCAGGCGCCTTCGACTCCACGGGGTATCCGCGTCGCCAGATGATGCACTTTGTGGATAAGAACAACCCTGAGAACATCATCGATGCCGCGGTAAAGCGCCAGAAGGATCGTGCGAGCGGCCAGACGTCGTTCTTCGACATGTTTGGCGACGTTGAGGGCTCGGGCTTTGAGGTGAGCGTGCCCGATCCGGACGGCCAGGAGTGGGACCGCCACCTTAAGCTGAGCCAGGAGAAGGAGGTTCTGGGCATCTATGTCTCGGACCACCCGCTGCGCCCGTTTGAGTATGCGCTAGCCAAGGCGCGCGACTTCTCGTTCTCTCAGATCGATACCGGCTACGAGGTGCAAAACCCCACGGGCGGTACCATCAACCAGGAGATTCCCGAGGGCAAGGCGCTGTGGTGGGCCGGCATGGTCTCGAGCGTGTCCAAGCGCGTGACCAAAAACGGCGACCCCATGGGCATCGTGCAGCTCGAGGACATGGAAGGCGAGGCCACGGTCGTGGTGTTCCCCAAGACCTACAAGGAGGCCGAGGGGTACCTGTACGGCGAGGTCGATCCCGAGACCGGCGCGCAGCTGTCCGATGCGTTTGTGCGCATTAAGGGCAAACTCGAGCGCTCGGACCGCGGCGACCAGATCATCGCGCAGGAGATCGTGCCGCTGGAGCTCAACGAGGAGAACAACAAGCCCAAGGTGTTTGAGGTCATGGTGCCCAACAGCCGCTTTAGCCAGGGCAATATGGCGCGTCTTGCCACGGTGCTTACCGCCAACCCGGGCGGCGACCGCGTGGAGATCTTTATCGAGCAGGTGGACGGGCGCGTACTGCGTGCCGAGGTGCCGGCCAAGGTCAACGCACGCTCGATTCCGCTGTTGGCAGAGGCAAAGGCCATCGTGGGCAACCAAGGCAGAGTGACGGTGATCTAAAATGATTTTTTAATCCCCGTCCCAGAAAAATCATCCGGTGGGTGGATTGGAGGAAGTGATGGCGCAGGGGACGTTTGTGCAGGCGCTCCGGAAAGAGGCGGCGCTGAGCGGCACCTTTATGAAAGGGCGTTCGCTCATGCTCAACGGCGCCGTTCTGTCGATCGAGGACAGCGGCTCGCGCTTCTCCAAAAACGTGACGGTTGAGGGCTCGGTGCGCGGCTCGCGCGGCGACCTGTACAAGACGCACGTGGCGCTTGACATGGACGAGCACGAGGTGATCGACTACGACTGCGATTGCCCCGCTGCCTATCGCTACCCCGGCATGTGCAAGCACGCCATCGCCACGGCGCTGGCGTACCTGGACGCCAGCGGTGCCGAGCCCGTCGAAGGTTTGCGCACGCCGGTCCGCACGTTTGCGGCTCAGCCCAAACAGTCCGCGCGTCCCGCGCCTACAACGCCCACGGTCAACCCCAACTTTCCCTTCCCAGCACCTGTCCCCACGAGTCCCAGCCTCATGGCGGCGCTCTCCGATCTTTCGAACGCGCGCATGGATGAGCTGGCGAGCATGCGCCGCAAGCTTGCCGGTGCCGTTGGTCCCGACGCCCCCAAAGCGGCGTTGGAGCCCTCGTTGGTGCCGTACTACAATCCGCTGTTCGCCGACCGCTTTAGCTGGGCGCTCGAGTTCCGCATTCGCTGCGGTTCGGTGTCCTACGTGGTCAAGGATATCGACGGCATGGCCGATGCCTACGTGCGCGGCGGCACCTTCTCGTACGGCAAGAAGCTCACGTTTGTCCATACGCCCGAAGCCTTCGAAGATGTGTCGACAAAGCTGCTCAGCCTTGTCTTGACGACAGTTGCCTATCTCGATGACATCACAAGCTCGCGTTCGGCGTCGTACGACTTTGCCCGCAGCGGTTTTGTCGCCGAGCGTCAGTTGCCGCTGTCCGAGCATAGCATCGTATATGTGCTGGACCTGCTGCGCGGCCAGACCATCTCTTTTGAGCCCGCCTGGTCGCGGGGGACGACGACGCATCGCACCTATGACGTGGCGGTTGAGCTGTCTCCGCAAGGGGAGGACGAGGCGTCCGCTAAGCGCCCACCGCTCCTTGCCGCCAAAATCGCGCCGGCGGCTGGTGGTAGCTACGATCTGCGCCTGCCGGCCGATGCATACTGCTTTGCTTCGGGCGACGTAGCTTATCTGGTCGACACCCGCCGTGCGCGCCGCACCGATGTGGCGTTTGCCCAGCATGCGGCGCCGTTCCTATCGCGCTTGCTGCCCTGTCGCACGCCAGTCCATATCGCTGCCGACCAGGTGGGGGAGTTCTGTCGTATGGCTCTGCCCATTTTGCGCGACTATACCGACCTTACCGCGCCCGCTGCGCTCGATACCGTGGCGCCCGAGCCGAGCTTTGCTATGGCAATCGGCGTCGACGATGGGCTCGTGACCTGCAAAATTACGGTTACCTACGGCGACTGGTCGGCAGACCTCTTTAGTCTGGGCGCTCCGGGCAGCCCCTTCGAAGAGCAGCGCCCGGGCGTGCCGCCCCGCGACGAGGTGGCAGAGTTTCGCGTTATGGATACGGCGGCCCTGTATTTCGACTTTTACGAGGGCGGTCTGGCGTTTGAGGAACGCGATGACGAGAGCTTGTTCTGCCTGCTGACCGAGGGCCTGTCTGCCCTGTCCGAGTTGGGTGAGGTTATGCTCAGCGACCGTCTGCGCCAGATTTCGGTCCGTCCCGCGCCCAAGCTTTCGGTGCGTGCGACCGTCAAGAGCAACCTGCTCGATGTTGAATTGGGCGCGAGCGGTCTTTCGGCGGCCGACCTTGCCATCTATCTGGACTCGTACAAGCGCCACCAGACGTTTGCGCGCCTTACGTCCGGCGACATCATTCGCCTGGACGAGGGCGCCCGCGCCGCGTTTGGCCTTGCCGAGGACCTGGGTGTCGATGCTGTCGACCTGCTCGACGGCGTGTCGCTCCCCGCGTCGAGTACCCTGTTCGTCGATAGCATGCTTGCGCGCACGCCGGCGCTTGAGGCCGATCGCGACGCTGCGTTCCGCCGTACCGTCGAGCGTCTGGACACGCTCGGCAAGATGGACTTTACGGTGCCGGTCTCGCTCAAGGCCACACTGCGCGGCTATCAGGTCGACGGCTACCAGTGGCTCGGCTCGCTCGAACACCTGGGCCTTGGCGGCATCCTGGCCGACGACATGGGCCTGGGCAAAACGCTCCAGATGATCGCGCATATCCTGGCGCGCGTGGAGGCGGGGGACACCAAGCCCACGCTCGTGGTATGCCCGGCCTCACTCGTGTACAACTGGACTGCCGAGCTGGAGCGCTTTGCGCCCTCGCTCGATGTGTGCGCCATCGTGGGCGCCAAGGCGCAGCGTCGCGTACAGATTGCCGGCGTGGCCGAGCATAACGTGGTCGTGACGTCGTATGACCTTATGCGGCGCGATATCGACGAGTACGCCGAGCAGGACTTTGCCCGTGCGGTGCTCGATGAGGCCCAGTACATTAAAAACCCGCTCACCCAGGTGGCGCGCGCCGCAAAGCGCTTGCCTGCCGGCGTGCGCTTTGCCCTGACGGGCACGCCCATCGAAAACCGCCTATCCGAGCTCTGGAGCATCTTCGACTTTTTAATGCCGGGCCTGCTCGGCACGCGTGAATCGTTTGCAAAGCGCTTCGAAAGCCCGGTCGAGCATGCCGAGGGCGACAGTGCCGCTCGCCTGCAAGCGCTCGTGTCGCCGTTTGTGCTGCGCCGTGTCAAGGAAGACGTGGTGGCCGACCTGCCCGAGAAGATCGAGGATACGGTCATGGCGCAGCTCACCGGCGAGCAGCGCAAGCTCTACCTGGCCAACCAGGACCGTATCGCCCAACAGGTGCAGCACCGCGAGTCATCCGAGTTTAAGAAAGACAAGCTCAAGGTGCTCGCCGAGCTCACCAAGCTGCGCCAGATCTGCTGCGACCCGCGTCTACACTACGAGGATTACAAGGCGGGGAGCGCCAAACTCGATACGTGCATGGAGCTCGTGCACGGCGCCCACGACGGCGGACATCGCATCCTGTTGTTCAGCCAGTTTACGGGTATGCTCGATATCATCGGTAAGCGCTTGGCCAAGGAGGACATCGTCTTCCTTAAGCTCACGGGCGCTTCGTCTAAGGAGAGCCGCGCCAAGATGGTCGCGCAGTTCCAAGCGGGCGAGGTTCCGGTCTTTTTGATTTCGCTTAAGGCGGGCGGCGTGGGCCTTAACCTGACGGCTGCCGACGTGGTCATCCACTACGACCCGTGGTGGAACGTGGCGGCGCAGGACCAAGCGACTGACCGTGCACACCGTATTGGCCAGCAACATACCGTGACCGTGTACAAGCTCATCGCCAAGGACACGATCGAGGAGCGCATTATGCAGATGCAGGAGTCCAAGCGCGATCTGGTCAACAGCGTGCTCGGCGGCGACGGCATCTCGTCGGCACTGTTCACGCGCGAGGATGTCCTGGCGCTGCTCGGCGGCGACGGGCGCTAGCCGCGCGCGGGTGGGGCCGTCAGGGCGGATGGCACACGCTGTCCCATCGTCCCCGCCCGTTATGTGTTCATTTGCAATGCCGTGGATGGTTTGTCTGCCTTTGGGCATAAGAACCATCAAGAACATTGGCACATCAGCAAAGGAGAACATCATGGCGAAATTCTTTAAGGACCCCGACGGCAAGCTCATCGCCGCCCTTGGCGACGACGTTGCGACCCCTGCCGGTTGCACGGAACTGACTGCAAACACTGAGGACGCGGCGCACGAGAAGCACGTGCCTGTTGTCGAGACCGAGCGTGACGGTCACGTGATTCGCGCACGCGTTGGCTCGGTCGAGCACCCCAGCCTGCCCGAGCACTACATTGAGTGGATCGCCCTTGAGGCCGAGGGCCGCTTGGAGGTCCATTACCTTGAGCCCGGCATGAAACCCGCGACGTTTTTCGCGGGCGGCTCCAAGACCGGTACCGTCTATGCCTACTGCAACTTGCACGGGCTGTGGTCCGCGACATTCTAGGAGCGCGCCCCCGCTCGGGGTATCATAGCTAGCATATGCACATGTAAGCGCCGACTGCATTATGCGGCCGGCGCTCTTACTACGATTTCGATGGTTTACGACGGAAAGGGCTGAGCCATGAAGCTCGCGCTTGCACAGATCGATATGCGCCTGGGTGATATTGAGGGCATTTGCGGCCGCATCGAGGACCAGGCTCGTCTGGCCCACGTGCGCGGAGCGCGCGTGCTGTGCGTTCCGGCTCCGCTCTTTATGGGCGCCATGCCCGGTGGCCTGGTGGGCGCTGCCGACTTTGAGCACGACGTGCTTGCCGGTTTGACTGGTGTCGCCGAGCGTATCCAGGAGCTTGACATGATCTGCATCGTGCCCGCGGCGGTTTCGTTTGAGGGCCAGCCGCTGCTCGACTACATGATGCTCAAGGACGGTCATGTGGTGCCGGCGCGTTCGAGCATTGCCCTGCAGCGTGGCGAGAACAACGACACACGTTGGGCGCCGCCGGTGTTCGACGTGGACGGCGTGCGCATCGCCGTGATTTTTGACTTGGACCGCGAACTCGAGATGCTGCCGACCGGTGTTGACCTCATTGCGTATTTCCAATTCAACGCGTTTGACATGACCGACCGCGAGACTGCCGCCATTGCTGCCGTTCGCAGCGGCGCCTACCGCAAGATCGCATCCAAGCGCAGCGTGTGGTTTGCCTGCATGGCGCCGGTCGGTGCCTATGACGAGTCGGTGTATACCGGCGGTTCGTTTGTGCTCGACGACTGCGGTCGCGTGGTGGCCCAGGCGCCGTGCTTTGAGGAGAGCCTGCTGGTTCAGGAGATTCAGCGCGGCGTGATGCTCGATGCCCTGGAGGATCACGAACTGCCCGAGTTCCGTTCCGAGGAGTGGCTGTGGCAGGCGCTGGTGCTCGCCGTGCGCGACAACGCCCGAGCCCACGGTGCGTCGCGTGCTGTGGTGGCACTCGAGGGTGACTTGCCGTCGTCCCTGCTGGCGGCGCTGGCCGTCGACGCTCTGGGCCCGCGCAATGTGATTGGCCTGGTGCTGGGGCGCAACCGTATCTTTACGCCGGCGCAGGAAGAAGCCGAGGCTGCCCGCTGTGCCGCCGTCCGCGCCATCGCCGAGCGTCTGCACATTCGCACCGTCGAGCGCGATGCACCGGATGCGGCGCGCGTGCTCGATCGCGACGTGTCGGCGGGCGATGCCGAGCGCCTGCGCTCGCGCACGCTGGGCCTGATGCTGGAGGATACGGCGCTCGAGCTGGGTGCGATGGCGCTGAGCCCGCTGTCCAAAACTGAGTACGCGCTGGCGGCGCCGGCGCTTTGCGGCGGCTACCAGGGCGACTTTGCGCCCTTTGGCGATGTGTACCTGTCGACGCTTGAGTTTGTGGCGCGTGTGCGCAACCGCACGTCTGCCGTGGTGCCCCAAGAGCTCGTGACGCTCAACGCAGTGGAAGATTGTATGGAGCGCGTGCTGGCGCAGGCGCTCTCGACGCTCGACGGTCCGGTCGATATGCTCGACCGTGCGGCACAGCTGCTCGGCGGGCTTGAGCCGGGTGAGGTCGATGGCGCGCTCGAGGCGCACGTGGACCGCAATCGATCTTTCGACGACATCCCGATGGCCGCTGGCAAGCCTGAGGCCTGCTCGCTGCTGCTGATGCTCGTTCGACAGGGTGAGGCTGCCCGCCGCATGTTGCCGATGACGCCGATCGTCTCGGCCCGTTCGTTTGCCGAGCGTGCCTGGCCGTATATGCTCGCGTGGTCCGACCTGGGGCTTAACGGCAAGGAGCGTATGACGGTCGATTCGCTGGCGCGCGCCGAGGTGCGCCGTTTTGCTGACGAGGATACGAGCGAGCGCGTGCGAAACGAGATGATGGGCGTGCTGGGCGAGCTACTGGGTATTTCGCCCGAGCAAATGGAGGAGCTGCGCTCTGAGGACGGTCAGCGTCGTTTACACGAGGGAATGAAAAAGTTCGAGGGCGAGGTTCAGGACGCCATCGATAAGATGATGGGCGGCCAGGGTGGCCCGCAGGGTGGGCCCCAGGGTGGCCCGATGCCGCATCCGCCGGTTGATCCCCGACAATTTCCGTTCTTCTCTCAGAACTAGGTCGCTGCGCGCCCGCCAGAGCGGCAATCTGCCTTTCAATCGTCGGACATGACCGCCAGGTCAATGCCCTCCTCTTTCAAGGCACCTTGCTCGCTCTGGCGGGCGCTCGCTTGCGTATACTCAACCTACAATTCGATCTCGGCTGACTTATAGGGCTAGCGTTGTGTTATTCTAGAACAGACGTTCGTGAATGATGCGCGGGGCCTTGTCTTGCGCTGTGCTTGTGGCGAGGGGAGGTTGGCTTGGTTATCTTGGGCATCGACCCCGGTTTGGCCCATACGGGTTGGGGGATTATCGAGGAGCGGCGCGGCGAGGTTCGCTGCCGTGCCTATGGCTGCATCGAGACCAGTGCCGGAAGTCCGCTCGCGGTGCGCCTGTCGCATATCGCCCGTGACCTTAAGGATGTCGTCGAGCGTTATCGACCCGACACGGCTGCTGTCGAGAGTATCTACTTTGGCGCCAACGTTCGTTCGGCCATCCCCACGGCGCATGCCCGCGGTGCTGCACTCGTAGCGCTTTCGGAATGCGCGCTCGAGATTGGCGAGTACACGCCCATGCAGATCAAACAGGCTGTGGTGGGCACCGGCGCCGCGGACAAGCGGCAGGTCGCCTACATGGTACGCACTCTAACACAGCTCGACCACGACCCGCATCCCGACCATGCCGCCGATGCCCTGGCCTGCGCCATCTGCCACGTAAACCTCAGCCGCACCCGCGCCCTCACCGGTGGCGAGTTCTATCAACAGAGAGGAACCGGATACTGATGATCTCCCAGCTCCACGGAACGCTTGTCGAGGCCACGATGAGCTCGGCTGTCGTCGATGTGTCGGGCGTTGGCTTTGAGCTCGGCATCTCGGGCAGCACTGCGGCCACGTTGCCGACGCCCGGCGGCGAGGTCCGCCTCTACACGCGTATGCAGGTGCGCGAGGACGCCATGACACTTTTCGGTTTTTCCTCAAAGGATGAGCGCACGATGTTCGACCGGCTCGTGTCCGTTTCGGGCGTTGGCCCGCGCCTGGCGCTCGCCGTGCTTTCCACCTATACCGTGGGGCAGCTGTATTCGCTGGTGATGGCCGAGGACGACAAGGGCATGGCCAAGGTACCCGGTGTGGGCAAAAAGACAGCTCAGCGCCTGATCCTGGAACTCAAGAGCACCTTTGCCAAGGATAAGGGCTTTGTGCCGGTCGACGTGATTTCCGGACAGGTTGCGATGCCCGTGCCCGCTGCCGCTCCCTCGGTGATCGATGATGCCCGTGCGGCGCTCCTTTCCATGGGCTTTAGCCCGCAGGAGACCGATGTTGCCCTGAGCGGGTATGATGGGCAGAATATGCGTGTCGAGGATCTGCTCGGCGCGGCGCTTAAGCGACTCGGAATGGATGCGTGATGTGGGAAGCCGATGACTCTCAGGACTTGTGGGCGACGCCCGGTAACTCGCCGGCGGCATCCATGGCGCACGGCGAGCGCATGGTGGGCTCGGAGCTGACGGCCGAGGATCTCGATGTCGACCGCACTTTGCGCCCTCAGCGCCTGGACGATTACTGCGGCCAGGAGCACATCAAGCAGAGCCTGCGCGTGTTGATCGAAGCGGCGCAGAGCCGTGGCGAGACGCTCGACCACGTGATCTTCTCGGGTCCTCCGGGCCTGGGCAAGACCACGCTGGCCACCGTTATCGCCAACGAGCTGGGCGCTCAGATCAAGACCACGAGTGGCCCTGCCATCGCGCGCACGGGCGACCTGGCGGCCATCCTTACTAACTTGCAGCCGGGCGATGTGCTGTTTATCGACGAGATCCACCGCCTCAACCGTTCGGTCGAGGAGGTCCTGTACCCCGCGATGGAGGACTTTGCCCTCGATATCGTGATTGGCAAGGGTCCGGCGGCGCGCTCGATTCGCCTGGATATCCCCAAGTTTACGCTGGTGGCGGCAACGACCCGCTCAGGCATGTTGACCGGCCCGTTGCGCGACCGCTTTGGCATTTCATATCGCCTGGATTACTACACGGTCGAGGAGCTCGCGCAGATTGTGACGCGCTCGGCGACTATCCTGGGCGTGACGATCGACCATCCCAGTGCACTCGAGATCGGCTCGCGTTCGCGCGGCACGCCACGTCTTGCCAACCGTCTGCTCAAGCGCGTGCGCGATTACGCACAGGTGCGCGGCAACGGCCCCATCGAGCTCGATATCTGTCGCCAGGCGCTCGAGTTCTTCGAGATCGACGAGCTCGGTCTGGACTGGATGGATATTCGCATTTTGGAGACGCTCGCCAAGACGTTCTCCGGTCGCGCCGTGGGACTTACGACCCTTGCCAGCGCGGTGGGCGAGGACCCAGGCACGCTCGAGGATGTCTATGAGCCCTATTTGCTGCAGTGCGGATTGATGATTCGTACGCCGCAGGGCCGTCAGGCAACCCTCCGCACCTTTGAGCACCTGGGGATTGAACCTACCGTTTAGGGCGTTTTGTTTTGGCGGGCTGTTGGACTATCGCTGGGCATCGGGTAAACATATCGCCGTTCATCGGTTATGGGCGTTTTACTGTTGCGCGCCCGTGCTATGCTGAATTGGTCTTTTTCTCATTCGGTAACGAAAGGACCGCCCATGCCTACTGACATCGAAATCGCACGTTCTGTCACGCCGCTGCCTATTACCGAGGTGGCCAAGAACGCCGGCGTCGACGTTAAGCACCTTATTCCGTACGGCTTCGACAAGGCTAAGGTCGACTATTCACTGCTCAACGAGCCGACTGATCACCAGGCCAAGCTCGTCCTCGTGACCGCTATCAACCCAACGCCCGCGGGCGAGGGCAAGACCACCACGACCATCGGTCTGGCCGATGGCCTGCGTCGTCGCGGTATCAAGAGCGCCGTGGCCCTGCGTGAGCCTTCGCTCGGTCCCGTCTTTGGCGTCAAGGGCGGTGCCGCTGGCGGCGGTTGGGCCCAGGTCATTCCCATGGAGGACATCAACCTGCACTTTACCGGCGACTTCCATGCCATCGGTGCTGCCAACAACCTGCTGGCCGCCATGCTCGATAACCACATCCAGCAGGGCAACCAGCTCGGTATTGACGTTAAGCGCATCACTTGGAAGCGCGTCGTCGATATGAACGACCGTCAGCTGCGCCACGTCATCGACGGCATTGGCGGTAAGGCTCAGGGCGTGCCGCGCGAGGACGGCTTCGATATCACCGTCGCCTCCGAGGTCATGGCAATCCTGTGCCTGTCTACGAGCATCAGCGATCTCAAGGAGCGCCTGGGCGAGATTGTCGTCGGCTATAGCTTTGCCGGCGAGCCCGTCCGTGCCCGCGACCTTAAGGCCCAGGGTGCCATGGCCGCGTTGCTTAAGGACGCGCTCAAGCCCAACCTGGTGCAAACGCTCGAGGGCACGCCCGCGTTTGTCCACGGCGGTCCCTTCGCCAACATTGCCCACGGCTGCAACTCCATCATGGCTACGCGCATGGCCATGCGTTTTGGCGATGTCGCCATTACCGAGGCCGGCTTCGGCGCCGATCTGGGCGCCGAAAAGTTCCTCGACATTAAGTGCCGCATGACGGGCGTTCGCCCCAGCGCCGTCGTGGTCGTTGCGACCGCTCGTGCGCTGAAGTACAACGGTGGCGTCGCCAAGGCCGACCTCAACGAGGAGAACCTCGAGGCACTCAAGGCTGGCATGCCCAACCTGCTGCGTCACGTCGACAACATCCAGAACGTTTATGGTCTGCCCTGCGTGGTCGCCATCAACCGCTTCCCGACGGACACCGAGGCCGAGCTTGCGCTCATCGAGTCCGAGTGCCAGAAGCTCGGCGTCAACGTTAAGCTTTCCGAGGTCTGGGCCAAGGGCGGCGAGGGCGCGCTCGAGCTGGCCGATGAGGTCATGCGTCTGATTGAGCAGCCGAGCGAGCTCAAGTTTGCCTATGAGGACGGCGCCGATGTGGCCGACGCCCTCGATGCTGTTGCCACCAAGGTTTACCGCGCCGACGGCGTTGACTTTACGCCGGCCGCCAAGCGTCAGCTTGCCGAGCTGCGCGAGAACGGCTTTGGCAACCTGCCGGTATGCGTGGCCAAGACGCAGTACAGCTTTAGCGACAACGCCAAGGCCCTGGGCGCTCCCGAGAACTTCCGCATCACGGTGCGTGAGCTCAAGGTTTCCGCCGGCGCCCACTTTGTGGTCGCACTGACTGGCAGTGTTCTGACCATGCCGGGCCTGCCCAAGGTCCCTGCGGCCGAGAACATCGACGTCGACAACGACGGCAACATCACCGGCCTGTTCTAAGCTCGCTGCTCATAGCCGCTTGCCCGCCCCGTCGCGCCTACCAAGGCCCGGCGGGGCTTTTTGATCCTTAGGCCCGCGCATGTCTTGTAGATACCGACGGACTCTGCCCATCATAGGCTTTTGCGCTGGTAGAATGCATGGATAACTTGATGCTTACAGGCGACGGAAAGGAATCGTTGCATGGATCAGGACAAGACAACCGTGATGGGCGGCTGCGGTTCCGCGCAGGCTGGCGATAGCGCCGATGCGACCCGCGTTGTTCCCAACCCCGGTTATGTCGACCCCGCCGCGACGCAGCCTTCTGCCGAGCCCACACGAGTTATGGGCTATGGCGACGCGGCGCAGGACCCTTACGCTGCATCTTTGCAAAGCCCCTATGGCAACGCGGCGGCAGACCCGTTTGATTACGCGCCGCAGGATTCTTATGCCGCCTCGACGCCGAATCCCTATGATGACCTGCCGCAGAATCCCATTCCGCAGCCTCAGCAGACGACGTATATGCCTCGCACGGCGCAGCCTCGCTACGAGTCGCGCGAGCCGTATCGCGAGTACCCCAAGTCGATTCCGCAATATGGCGAGGACGAGGAAGAGACGCCGTCGCGTTCGTCGAGCGTGATTAAGAAGATCCTCATCGTGCTGGCGATCTTCTTTGCGCTGTCGGTTGTGTTTGCCATCGTGTCGGGCATGCTCAACAAGCGAGGGAGTTCAACGGCCGATACCGCTGCCGAGCAAACCGAGTCCGCCTCGTCTAGCACCGTCGATCTGAGTGATATCCCGGGGCAGTACTGGTCCAACGCCAAGAAGATCCTCAAGTCGCGCGGCGCCGATCTTTCGAATGCCGTGGTCCTGACTGATGATGGCTCAACGCCCGTCGTCGATGCCAACTGGGTCGTTACTTCTGCCTACTATAACGACAACGGCAACCTCGAAATTCAACTCACGCACAAGAACAGTTCGGGCAACTCGTCCGACGGCCAAAGCGGTACCGACAGCTCGAGCTCCAATACGCTGGAGGACTTGAGCAACAAGGCGCAGGAGTTGGGAGACAAGGCGCAAGAGCTGGGCGATACGGCACAAAATCTGGGCGATACCGCGCAGAACTTGGGCGACATGGCGACGGATGCCTGGAACGCCCTACAAAACGGCATCTCGGGCGCGCAGGGAAACTAGCTGTTAAGTGGGCTACAGCTGCTCGGCCGGACGGTCGGGCGAGCTAAAGCCCGAGTCAAACGTAACGACGCATGAGGCATCGGGTCGGCGCTCGTGCACGATGCGCGTGACGAGCCCCAGCAGCTCCTCGTCGGATATGTCAAAGCCGTCGGGACGCACAAGGTCAAATGACACAAAGCCATCGTGCTCGTGCAGGTCGTGGATGGAGAGCGCAGGATCGATCTGCATGATGCCGCGCTTGACCCAGCCGCGCAGGTCGTCGCCGGTGGTGGCGATGGGGTCGCAGTGTAGCGTGATACCGATGCCCATCTGATGCTTGATATCGTGTTCGATGGTGTCCAGAATCTCGTGGTGCTCAAAGGCATCGCCCTCGCCGGGCATTTCCACGTGTGCGCTGGCAAACTGACGGCCGGGGCCGTAGTCGTGCACCATGAGGTCGTGTGTGCCCAGGACCTGCGGATAGGACATGATCTTGTCGCGGATTGCCTGGACGAGCTTGGGGTCGGGCGCTTGCCCCAGCAACGGGCTGATGGCGTCGCGCACCAGGCCCATGCCGCTGATGCAAATGAAGATGCCCACGCCCAGGCCCGCCCAGCCGTCGAGGTCAAAGCCTGTCGCTTGCGAAATAAGCGCCGCCGCTAAGACCGAGCCCGAGGTGATGACGTCGTTTTTGGAGTCCTGCGCCGTGGCGATGAGTGTCTCGGAATCGATGCGGTTGCCCAGCGTGCGGTTGAACGCTGCCATCCAGAGCTTAACGAGCATGGACGTAGCCAGTGCCGCAAGGGAAATAAACGTGTAAGCGGTGGGCGAGGGCTTGATGATCTTGGTGACCGACTCGAGAATCAGGTTGATGCCGACGGCGCAAACCAGGACGGCGACGAACAGGCCGGCTAGGTACTCGTAGCGGCCGTGACCATAGGGGTGGCCTTCGTCTGCCGGGCGGCTGGCAAGGCGGAAACCGAGCAGGCTCACAATGTTGCTCGAGGCATCGGAGAGGTTGTTGAAAGCGTCGGCGATGAGGGAGACGGAGCCGGCGAGCAGACCCGCGATGCCCTTGGCCAGGCACAGGGTGATGTTGAGGCCAATGCAGACGAGGCTTGCGGAAAAGCCCGCGTTGGTGCGGCAAGATGCATCGACCGGCTCGCTCTCGCTGCCGGGAACAAGCGTATGTACCAGCCGATTTACAAATAGCATAGCGGTCGTCCTCACAATCATGTTTAAGGGGATAGTGTAGCTCGCACGGGGGCGCCGTGCGCCGATGCTCAGAAAATGCAGCAATAGTCTGCCGGTGCTAACGAACGAGCCTTCTCGTCTGCCTGGGTGGTCCATTTTGGGCCACATGGGTATGGGCATGTGCCTGCTTGCTCGACATACTTAATGTCGACAGCCCCTGTGCAAAGGAGGACGTTTCCATGGACGAGATGTTTGCCATAAAATGTCAAAACTGCGGCGGCCCTATGTACTCGCACCAGGCTAAGCGCAGCTTTGAGTGCGCCTATTGCGGCACGGTGGTTCCGTGGCAGGCGGACGCCGGAGAGCCCAAGAGCGCTTTGGGTATTCGCCATACGCCGTTGACGGTGGTGGATGGACTGCTCAAACTCACGCATGTGTCGCAACTCGAGCGCCCGCAGGACCCGGACTGGTATTTCTTCAATGCGCACTGGCGCAATCAGTCGGTCCTGGAACATCTGCTGTGGGAGGATCGCGGCACGGCGCAGGAGTTCCAAGAGGCCACGCATGTGAGCATTCCTTGCCCCTTCTGCGGAGCGTCCTTTGAGGGCGAGTCAACGCAGTGTGTGTTTGAGTGCCCGTCCTGCGGCAATAAGATCGGCATTGCGGACCTGCTCAAGCCGGGGACGTTTAGCAAGCGCCTGACCATGGGCGTTGGTGCGGAGTATGTGCCCGAGCAGGGTATTCCCTGCGAAATCTCGCCGCAGCAGGCACGTGCCAACGCGCTGCAGCTGGTGCGCCAGTATCCGGATGCCTTTGCCGGGCACGACGTGGAAGACGCGATCCAAAACGACATGATGCTCTTCTATTTCCCCATGGCGCTGGCGGACTTGCGCATGATGGCGAGCTTCCCGGGCAAGGGCCTGAGCAAGGAGGCCTTGGTGTACTACGAGGTGCTCGACTGGGCATACCCCAGGGCAAACTACCTGGACGTTCGCCTCATGGGCATTTTGGAGCCGTGGGACTTTGCCAAGGTCGGTCCGTTCGATCCCGCCATGCAGGAAGGTGACTTTCGCGTTGTCTCAGTCGATGCGTCTACCAAGGACCAGGTGGTCATTGATAAGTTGGCGCTCGACGTTGCGGGCAACGACGCCGAGGCTGTACTGGGGCTCAATAAAAAGAGCATTCGCATGTGGGCGCGCAAGGCCCGCAAACATAAGGACGGCCTGGTGATGGTGCCGGTCTACTTTGTCGATCGTCCGGCGACAGACGGCCGCGATGGCGAGCAGGTGCGCATTGCCGTAAACGGCCAGACGGGCCGCGCGGCCGCGGTGGTGTTTAGCGACAAGCGCGAAACGCATATCGTGGCGCCGCTCAGCCCGAGCCTGCATCTGTCCGGTGAGAGCACCGTGCACGCCACGCCCTTCGAGGTCAAATACGTTAAATCGCCCTTCCTGTACCAGATCGTGCGCCGTGGAGGCGGCGAGCAACCGCGCCAGGTTGCAGCCGCCGTCGAGGGTTCCTACCGAGAGGAGAAGCCCAAACGCCGCGGTCTGCTGGGTGCGCTATTTGGGAAGTAGGGGAGTAGCACCGGTTGTTGCCGTAAGGTGATGGCCGGGGGTGCGGGGCAGCTCTCAGGAGTGCGGGCTGCCGTCTGATTGTTTGAGGGTGCCAGATGTAAATAAACAGTGGAGCGGCTGCAAAAGAGCCTCCTCACTGGGTAAAATCAGGTTGTGCCGCGGAACCCGCTCCTCAGCTAGTCACACTTCGGAAGCGCGGGCAACGCAGGTATTATCGTCTAAAGGGCCGGCTGCAACCGGCCCTTTTCTGTGGCAGCCAATGGACCCACATCAGACGAAGGCCGCGTCTTTGCCTGTCAGGTCACGCTCGCCAGCCACGGCTAGAATGTCGTTGCCGGCGTCCATGACCGGTATTGTTTCGTAGCGTGCGTCGCAACCGCGAGTGCGCCTGCGACGGCTGCGGTGGCTTCGGTCGCAACGTGCTGCTACCCTTGCGTTTCGCCATTAGTCGCTTCGTTGATGGCGCGGTACTCGGCACTCAGCTCGCGCGCCAGCTCTTCCTTGCTTGGAAGATACGGCAGGTATTTGGCGGTAAACACTTGGTCGTTGTCTTCGGGCAGCGTGTACTCGACAATCGAATCGCTTTTGTCCGCGCAGAGCACGATGCCTATGGGCGGATTGTCGCCTTCGTTCATGAGCTCGCGCGTGTAGTAGTTCACATACATTTGCATCTGGCCCAGGTCCTGATGCGTAAGGTCGTCCGTCTTAAGGTCGATGAGCACGAAGCAGCGCATCAGATAGTTGTAAAAAACAAGGTCAATATAGAAATGGCGCCCATCAAAGGTGATGCGCTTTTGGCGCGCCTCGAAAGCGAAACCACGGCCAAGCTCCAGCAGGAACTTCTGAAGATGCGTGATGAGCGCCTGCTCTAGATCGCTCTCGCGAAACGCAGTATCGTCCGAGAAACCTAAAAACTCCAGTACATATGGGTCGCGGATGATATCCTCGGGGCGACGAGCCGGGGCGCTCTTTTGGATTTCCTGGGTGACGGCCTCCTTGTCCTTGCTGGCAAGTAGGCGCTCGCGGAACATGGTGTTGATCTGGCGTTCGAGCTGACGCGTGCTCCAACGAGAATCGGCGCATTCGTTCATGTACCATGTTCGAGCATCAGGGTCGGTTATACGCGATAACCTGCGGTAATGTGTCCAATTCAATTCGGAACGCAGCGCGTTCCGGATTGGGAACGCAAGATAAAACTGACGCATGTATCTTAAGCTTCTGGCGTTGAAGCCTCTGCCAAAATCCTTAGTCAATCTAACGGCAAGTTCGTCGATCAGTGCATCGCCATACTTGGCGCGCCCCTCTCCGCCCTGTTCATCAACAATACTCTTGCCGATCTCCCAATATGCCTCAACCATCGCAAAGTTAACGGCGGTATAGGCCTTGTCGCGAGCGGCGTTGAGAATCGAGGAGACCTGCTTGTAAAAACCTTCGGGCACGATTGCCGATTCTCCACGGTTTACCAGTTCGCCCATCACTGTCGCCCCACTTTCCTTTTGTGGAATGCGTCTTTATCGCATTTAGTTTAAAGCCTCGCGCGGACACGAATTGCTGTGCTGTCTGACATCTTCGCATGGGGCCTTGCGGTGACTAAAATGTGACCATAGAGGCAGTTTTAGCGAATCCCACGGGAGTGACGCGTATGGACAATAACACGCTGCTATTCCAGGACAAAGGTTCGGGTAGGTATAAAGACGTCAAGATCTACCCCAACCGTATTGAGGTGCTCAAGAAGGGCACTTTTGGTGGCAAGCACACCGAGATTGTCTATCTTAAGGACATTACGGGGGTCAACAGGATCAAGGGCCGCGATGTTTTTCTGCGTAACAGGCTGTTGACTGCTTGTGTTTTTAGCCTGAGCAGCCGTGCGAAGGCCCAGGAGTTTGTTAACGCGCTGAACATGGTGATGTAGCCTATGGCGGCGTTTGGGCCAAGGTAAAAATCGGGGGCACAGAACGGTGTCCTGCGCCCCCCATTGAGTCGATGTGTCTAAAAGGCCGGCTTGCCTATTCGCTACCGTCCCCAGCGTTTTCGCGGTCGTTGGCAAGCATTGCCGCGCCGGCGACCGTTGTCGCTACGGCGGCGGCAGCGAGCCCGGCGGCAATGCCGGAGCCGTCGCCCGTGTCGGCGAGTTTTCCGCCCGAGTTCTTGCCCTTGTTGCCCTTACCGTTCTTATCAGCGCTGCCTGCGTTGGAACCCGTGCCACCGTCGGTGTCGGTGCCGCCTGCACTGCTCGAGGCCGCTACGGTAAAGCTCGCGGCTCCGTCATTAGCAAGCTTGTAGTTTTGCGCCGCGTCGCCCAAAAGACCGTTCGCGCGCACCCAGTACGTTCCCGCGGTAAATGCCTCGCCCTCGACCATTGCCGTGCCCGGAGCGCCGTCCGCGTCGTGCACAAACTCGAGCTGAGCCGTGCAGGCATCGTTTTCGAGTTTGCCCTCGAGCAGCGCCGCGACCTTTGTGCGCACATCCTCGCCGGCCTTAAGGCCTTCGAGCCCCTCAAAGTGGGGTGTCAGTGCGCGCGGATCGATATCGATGGGCACGGATCCCTGCAGCCCCGTAACGGTCTCGTTGCCCAAGGCGTCGACATCCACGTATTCGATGGTAAACGCATGGCCCGAAGCCGCCACGTTGAGTACGTTGCTGCTGTCGACAAGGCGGAAATGGCCCTCGCCAACGGTCTTGCCATCCTGGAGCGAGGCATCGCTCAGCGAGTCGCCGTACGTCATGCGCATGCGGGTCGGGAGGCAGCACGAAGCCGACTGCGTGTGCTTCGTATCGTAATTGTAATTGCGCTGGTAGATGCTCCGGGCCAGCGCCGCATCAACAAAGTCGGATGCGATGATGCCAATGTGCTTGAGGTAATCTGACTTTGTATCCTCGATGCCGCTGGGATTGATGTACGGGCTCTTATACAGATGCTCGTTGACTACTCGTGCCGAGGTAAAAGGATTGCCTCCGTGCGACAAGCCCGTGCAGCTGGTGTAGTTGATAGACCAGCAACGCTCCAGGACTTTCTCCTTGGCCCCGTTATCGTCCTCGACATCTACCTCGTTGCGCGTGCGCCCGGTCGTTTCCTTCAGCGCATTATCGACCCAGCTGAGCTTGTCGGTTCCCGTGAGTTTGTACTTGTCCTGGGCGTATACCTTGGTGCAATAGGGCTCTTTGTCGCCTGTTTCCCCCGCGGCTTCAAAGCCCCGCGCGTCTTGGACGAGACACATGGAACTGCTGTCGGTGTGCACTGCGATTTTGTTATCCCATTCGGTGAGGTCGAGTCCCCACGTGTGGCCGCTTACGCTGTCGCCGTCGAGTCCAAATCGACGTAGCAGGACGATCTTTCCGCGCACCTCGCCCAGTGTGGGAACGCGGCTCGACGTATAGAACAGTTTGGGGTTGTCGTCCAAAACCTTGGCGAAAGCCGTCGTAACACTTTCGTCGGTAGCCTCGTCGTTGCCTCGTGATACAAGCATGATGAGCGCTTCTGTCGGGTTTTCGTTCAAAAACGTTTTGAAGTAGCCTATGACATCGGAGAGATGCAGATAGTTCCCGTCTTTTTTGAGTAGGTAGAAAATCCCGTGGTCGATGCCGGGGTCATCGCCCTTTCCGAGCCGGATATCGAAATAGCGAATGCCTTCGAGCAACTGCGTGGGAATGTAATCCTGCTGGCATTTTACTTGCGAGGATTGGGGCTCAGTGTCGTTGTCCACGCTGCAGGTGCCCGAATCGTGCGTACCCGGGATGCTCAGCTCGTCGAGGAACTTGTTGTCGTCGACGTATTTCATCCAACATGGTCCGTCGACGTAGCTGCTGTACGTGATCCAGTCGAGGCTGCTAACCGTGGCATCGTTCTTTTTCATGTCGTAACCGATAAGTTCGAGCTCCCACGGAATGCTCTTACTCTTATGGCAGATCTTATTGTTGTCCTGGTCTTTGCCGTTCGATTCTATTGCCAGGTACTTAATGTCTTTTTTCTCGGTTTCTTTCTCGACCGTGCGGTCTCGGATGATGTAGGTTCCGTTTGATTGACGCTCGAACGCAAAAGCGCGGCTGGGCTTGTTGTCATACTCGCCGCCCCATACGTGGATGACCTTTCCATCTTTGTCCGAGTCGTCGTCGACCGACCAAATGCTGTAGCCCGTCTTTTTATGCTCTTCGAAATTGAGCAAGGTGCGGATGGCGTACCAGTTTGTATCGTCATTCTTGGTCGTTACGTTCTCAAGGATGAGCTTGCTGGACGTGCCGTCGTTAAACAGGTGACAGACGTTGCCGCGAACGTTGCCGTCTTGGTTGACGCTCGCGGTGCGAAAATAGCCCGCGGGGCGAAGGCGAATGACGAAATTGTGGAGGCTGTCCGACGGTGCGGGTGTGTTGTCTGCAAATGCCGCTCGCAGGGGAATGCCCGGCGCTGCGGTTTCGGGCAGGCTTGCAAGTGGTGACAACGCCGCAAGCCCTAGGCCCAGCGTAAACGCTCGGCGGCTGATGGCATGGTGTTCGGTCATAACTTCTCCATTCGCAGAGTGCGGTTATGCGATAGTTTTGGTCACTATACTGCCCAGATGTTTAAAGATGCTGGTTTAATTGTCTGCGCGGCGCAATAAATCGGTGGGCGGACGTGTTGGGGTGTTTGTCGTTTTCGTACTGTTGCCACATTTGGGGCGGTTCCGGCGTCCGGCATCCTCGCGTTCGTCGGCTACAGGCATAAGAAAGGGAGGGTCGGTTTACCGGCCCTCCCTGGGTACGAAGCGCTGGGGTACCGTCGCTTGTTTGCACTGCGACCGTGTTTCCCGTTGCGCTCGCCAGTCGCTTAGCGCTTGATCTCGATATCGTCGAGCTTGACGTCCATGGCCTCGGTCTTGGCCTCGGCGATGTCGTCGGCAAATTCCAGAGACTTCATCATGGTCTCGACGGCGTCCTTGTGCTCCTCGACGTTGTCGATACGCACACACACACTGCCGCCGTCAACGTCGGTGAAGTATTCGGTCGTTACGCCGCCCGAGTGTGTATAGGAAGCGTTGCGCCAAGTCTTGCCGTTGTACTTGACGGGGTCATTCTCGGTCCACTCAAAGCTGGCATTCCACTTTGCCTCGTAGTCGAACAGTTCATCGGCGTTCTTGTCAGAGTCGAAGACGGGGATGAAGCGATCGCTGGCGTGCTCGCTCTCGGTGAACTTAAACTGGGCCCTGTCGGCGGTGTCGCCTGCGACGTCGGTGATCTCGACGCCCTCGGGGACCTCGACCTTAAACCAAATGAAGTCGGTCCTCATATCCACGGCTGGCTTTTCTGCTCCGCCGCCACCTCCACTGCCGGTAGCGCCGCCGCTGCCACCGCAGCCCACCAGGGCAACCGCGGCAAAGAGACTGATGCAGAGGGTGAGAATCGCAAAGGCCTTCTTTTTCATGGTCGTGTCCTCCTCGATCTGTAACCGCCCATGGATTACCTGCCTTTACTGTACGCGTGGACGGCTCGCTAGGGTGGGCCATGTGTCCCATTCTGAGGGCCGGATTTGCGCCGTTAAGTGGCAATATGCACGGGTCCAAAAGAGGGGAGGGCCGGTGCTGTCGGCCCTCCCCGGGTTGGGCGCCCGTTGTTTTAATGGGGCGCATGTGCGCGGGTGCGCGTAGGCGCGTGCGGGTGTCCCGTTACTTGATCTCGATGCTCGAAATCTCGACTTCGCGTGCCTCGGAAACTGCCTCTTCCATGTCATCGGGGAACTCGATGGAGTTGAGGAGTGCCTCGGCTTCTTTCTTGTGCTGGTCGAAGTTCGAGATGAGGACGTAGACGCTTCCCGGCTCAACATCGGTAAAAAGCATGGTTGAGATGCCGCTGTTGTCCTCGTATGTTCCGACGAGCCACGTCCTGCCGTTATACTCGACGGACCCGCCATCCTTCCACTGGAACGTATCCCCCTTCTTTTCCGCCTGGTCGGCGTGGGATTCCTCGGCCGTCAGCGCTTTTTTCCAAACGGGGATAAAGCGATCGGCCGAGGCGTTCTCGTCTTCGGGGAAGGTGAGCTGGACCCTGTCGGCATTCTTGCCGGCAGAGTCGCTTACGCCGACGCCCTCGGGCATCTCGACCTTAAACCAGATGTAGTCGGTCTTCTTGGCGACGGGGGCCTTTTCCTTGCTCTCGCTCTTGGGGGCGCTGCCGCCGCCCGATGCGCTCCCGCCGCAGCCCACAAGGGCGAGCGCGGCAAAGAGGGCGATGCAAAGGGAAAGGATTGATAGGGTCTTTTTCATCATGGTGGCGTCCTCCTTGTCTGCTGATGACATCACGGCGCCGCATGCTGTTGGGGTACTGATTGCGCTGGCGGCGGATGTCTCTGTGTACTGTGCGACTTATGCCTCCGTTCATCGCTTGTGGCCGTTGCGCGGCCGTTCCCCAACGGGTTCCTTACTTATAGATATGCCCCAGCTTGTGCTGCTCGGGAGTCTCGAAAGGTGGGCCATGTGTCCCATGTTTGCGTTGGCATGGCCTATCGTGTGCCATAGAAATCCGCGATGGCCAGGTGCGCTGACGCTCGCGTACTTATGGGCTAGACTTAGCACCATTACGTGATCGATGCGGTCGGCCGGCGTCGGCCGCCCGACCGATATATATGACTTGAAGGTGCGTGTGCGTATGAGCCAAGAGATGATGGATAAAACCTGTCGCGGTTTTGCCGAGGCGCTGGCCGCGCGCGAGCCGGTTCCCGGTGGTGGCAGCGCGAGCGCCTTTGTAGGTGCGCTGGGCGCCTCGCTTTGCGGAATGGTTGCCCGCTATGGGGCGACAAACCCCGCGCTTGCCGATCGCGCAGACGATCTGACGCGCGCGTTTGCCCAGGCGGATGAGTTGGCGCAGGAACTTGTGGGTCTGGTTGCCGAGGACGTTCGTGCCTACGGGCAGGTGTCCGCGGCGTACGGTATTCCGCGTGACGATCCGGCTCGAGCGACCGCGATTCAGGATGCGCTGCATGTGGCCGCTCTGCCGCCGTATCGCATTATGGATGCCTGCGGGCGTGCGCTGGCGCTGCTCGAGGACATGGCCGACAAGGGTTCGCGTCAGCTGCTGTCCGATGTGGCGTGCGGCGCCGTGTTCTGCCGTGCCGCTATGCAAGGCGCGAGTTTGACGCTCTTTGCGAACACCACGTCTATGAAGGATCGCGTTCGTGCCGAGGAGCTCGAGACGGCGTGTGATGAGCTGCTCGACACATGGTTGCCGCGCGCCGAGGCGCTGGCGCGCCGCGCCTCCGACGCTGCAAGGAAGAGAGGATAGCCATGGCTGAACTGCTGAAGGGTGCTCCCGTTGCTCGCGCTTTGACTGAGGAACTTGCTGCTCGCTGCGCAGCCCTGCGCGAGCGGGGCGTTGTTCCGACGTTGGCTATTGTGCGTGTAGGTGAACGCGAGGACGACCTATCCTACGAGCGCGGTGCGCTCAAGCGCTGCGAAAAAGTGGGGATTGAGGCTCGTCGCGTTTTGCTTTCTGCCGATGTTTCGCAGGACGAGCTGTTGACGGCTATCGAGGACATCAATGCCGATTCGGCTGTTCATGGCTGTCTGATGTTCCGCCCGCTGCCCGCCGGCCTTGACGAGAACGCCGTCGCCGCAGCGCTCGATCCCGCCAAGGATGTTGACTCCATGACGCCGGCTTCGCTGCTCACCACGCTTTCGGGGCGCGGCGAGGGTTTTGCCCCCTGCACAGCCGAAGCTGTGCTTGCTTTGCTGGATCATTACGGCGTTGAGCTGGATGGAGCTAAGGTTGCTGTGGTCGGGCGCTCGCTGGTGATCGGGCGTCCCGTTGCCGCCATGCTTACGGCGCGCAATGCCACCGTGACGACGTGCCATACGCATACGCGCGACCTTGCTGCCGAGTGCCGTGCGGCTGATATTGTGGTTGCGGCCGTTGGGCGCGCGCACACGATTGGTGTGGACGCGGTTCGCGAGGGCCAGACAATCATCGATGTTGGCATTAATTGGGACGAGGCCGCTGGCAAGTTGGTCGGGGACGTTGATTTTGATGCTGCAGAGCCGGTTGTTGACACCATCACGCCTGTGCCGGGCGGCGTGGGAGCTGTGACCACCGCGATTCTCGCCAAACACGTGATTGAGGCGGCGGAGCGCGCATCGAAATAGGCGTTTTGGGCTGTTTGAGGGGGTTAGCTATATACCACGTGGTCAAACAATGCCAAATATGAGTACTGTTGCCAAGATAGTCACATATGTCTTACGTCTTTTTGGCTTCCTAACGGTATCCATTATCGTTAGGAAGGTCGCGCGCGCAGACGTGGTGTAAGAGTGTCCTGAGGTCCGTCGCTGCAAGTC
>JAUUMM010000065.1:0-4969 GCA_030839365.1 Collinsella sp. | reverse complement strand
TGGGTCGGCCGGGATTGGTCAATCTCGGCCGACTATATTTGGCTAAATTATTCCGACGCTAACAGAAATGAAGCCTATTACCGGCCTTCCAGACAACAAAACAACGCCGCTGAAAGACCTCTCGATTAACCGATGAAGCCAGCGGTCGGCATAAATCAGAAGGGCAACCGTCATACGGCGGACAGCCCTTCTAGAGGACGCGGCCCCCGTAGGAGGACCACGTCATTCCATTTTGCTATATCCGTCTCAGCAAAGAACTTAACGCAAGGCAAACACATGCTTGCGATTTCAAGACCGCGATCAAGAAGCGCCCCACCTCATCGATGCACTCTCATCCAGAGTGCATCGCGTATACAACCCGAGTAGCATTATCTTAAAGCAAATGTGCGGCCTATTTATCGCGGCGGATAAGGAAAGGCAGCGCTATCGCACGTAGCGGCTTTCGTCCCAAACTCCGTCATCATTCAGTCCGATATTCGTTAAACAACTTCTCAACAATCGTGATTTCAACACTCTTATCCGAAAGCCTAAGCGGGTCTCGAAGGGATTCAAAAGCGGAATCCTGATCCGGAATTATCAAATCACCAATAAAGCCATCAATAGCATCCTCCAGCTCATTGCTGTAGTCCTGAGACTCCAACCAGCCAGACACTTCGGCTCCCAGATGGTCATCAAGTAACTCTTTCAAATGAGATTCGTCAAAGATGGATCTCAGTTGTTTTTCGGCGTCCTCACGAACCAATTGATCCCATTCTTCCCAATCTTCACATGGAGCAACACGCTCATGAATATCAGACATGTAATCAAACTTAAACCAGTCATCAAAATCGTCTTCGGCATAGAAATATAGCCATTCTTTACTACGAGCGATAAGCACTTGTTGCAAGACATCCGGATTATCAACAAGCCCCATGTCTATGCAATCCATCAAAGCGTCAACTAAGGCTGGCGCAGTGTAACATGATGTGCCGGCAACAAGATGGCGGAGCAATTGTTCAGAATTAACAAGCTCAGAGATTTGACTAGCGTCAAGGATTGACCATTTATAAAATTTGCCAAATAAATAGGTTGAGGCAAGATTCCATGCCTCTTGGTCCGATGACTCAAGAGCATTATATATAAAGTCAACAATCCATTGATTATCCGAATCCAATAATTTGCCTTCACAATGGGAAATTGTTTTAAATCCAGGCAATTCATAAAGCCTGGATATATTGTCCGCATATGGCAATCCATACAACCGATTACTAACAAAAGCATCCCTTACAACCGAAATAACTTCCGCACATTGATTAGCACCAGCAATACGCTCCAACTGGTCGACGTAGACAAGCGACTTCGCCATAGAGGATGCCTCGAGATTATTGTTTGCCAAGAACCAGGCACAATAATCATTCACTGAAGGGTTTGCCATTGATACGTATGGCTTATTGTCAATGAACACGGTTTTAATAATCGTGTCTTGCAAACGTTTTAACGCCCGATCAAACATATTAACTGAAGAATCAGACTGAACCTCAAGCGCCATCCTAGCTTCGTAGGCAATTCGCAGCGCATCGATGGCAACGTTGGCATCCCCTAAAGAGAACAACTGGTAAGCAAGAATGCGCTCAGCTTTCCCCAATCGGTCTTCGAATTCGTTTTGCCACACATCGTTCGGATGATCCAATTTTGCCTTAATAGCACTGGGAAAATCCAAAGGGTCCCTATTAGTCCAAAATTCCGACCTACAGCAGAATTCAATAATTCGCGGATTAAAGTTATTGTGCTCGCAAAGACCGATGCACTTCATTTGGCACGAAAAAAGCGATGAAGACGGGGCCTTCAATGCATCAACATACTCAACTGGAACTTTTTCAAAAGCAAGATTTGAAAGCATAATCCTTGCTTTATCGAGAATACTCATCTCTTTGGTATCGATCACGACAATGTCGGCTCGAATGCTATCAATGAATCTCTTAAAAGGATCATCGATTCTTTTGGCTTCATTCAGAATTGAAATACGGGAGTTGAGAACTGCATAGCAGTTTTTCATTTTTGAGATATATCTCAGAAGTGTAACCAACCCCCTCATCTTAGAAGAATCAATGTCAAGACACCGCTGGCCCAGAAAATCATCTAAAACAAAGAGCGTATTTTCGCAATCAATCTCGATTGCATTCTTAATTCTGTTGAGGTCATTGCAGGATGAATAGACCACTTTGTGATTAGCTTTAATAAGTTGAAGAGCAATCATTTGAGTAAGGACGCTCTTCCCCGTACCAGGGTCTCCAACAATTAATAAAATGGAGTGACGCCGCAACGACTCAATAGCTTTGTCAAATATGCTCGTCTGAATATATAGCCCTTTATGCGAATCCACATGATCTAGAAAGACCTTAGTATCAATATCAATCGCACGATTCAGCATAAGGCCAAGTATATTGGCGCCAGCAGTCCATAACTTAAAATGACGTTTTATGATTGGCAGAGCTTCCTCCCTTTGGAGGAAATCATCCAATTTAACCCTATCCACCACAATGCACTGGCTTATTCCCAGTGATTCGGCAACGTCGATCATCTTGTGCTGAACGTCTTCTGTTATACCCGCAGAGGCAACGATGACCAATTTGTCCGAAGGCATCTTATTAGACTTTTTGAGACGCTCGCATAGCCTGCTCACAACTTCGATCCACTTTGATGGAGGAACGTATCTAGACCAGTGCTTTGCCTGCATAACGACACGCACAGGCTTACCTGAACGATAATAATAATCGGAGGCATCAACCCCGCCGTCCGCACCTTCGGTGTAGCAGGATAGATCCACGCCCACGATCTTCTCGGTAACATCGCGCGCGAGTTTCTCAAACTCAAAACCATCCAGAGCGTCGAGGTTAAAGCCCATTACAAAACCGTCCAACATGAAAAGCAGTTATTGTTTCACCTTGCAATATGTTAATAGAAGCTGCTAATTTAGTTTTCAAAATTGCAGCTCATGGAACCGCCAACGGCTATCTAGCCATGCAGTCCAAACGCATCCGGGCTTATCAAGCCAGACGAATGGCGCAGGGTCTCCTTGAAGGCATCTGAAGTCAGGCGCCCTTCAATATGTGCTTCATAACAACGAAGCAATGTCTCAGTTGAGAGAACTGCGATTTCAGTTCTCTGTGCAATAGAAATCTGCTTCTCAGGAAATGGATCGCGCTCTTCGGGTCTTAGCTCAATTTGAGATGCAAATATTAAGACACCTTTAATTTTTCGGGAATCGCCCTCGGCCTCCATCTCATCCATTTTAATTTGCACATGATCGTATGTCTTTGAAATATGCTGTCGCTTCAGCCCACGGCTACTGCCTTTAATTTCAATCAAATAGAAAGTGTCATCGTAAGAGAAGTTGAAATCCTCTTCCTTATTGTCTTCGAAGGTTTCATCAACCTCAGCAATCTCGGCCAAAAGGTGCCGAGCATTATTTTCAAGATCAGAATCTTTGGTACAAAGGACTGACTTAATATCCCGATAACTAGAAAGGATTTTCTCAATCCCTTTCTTCTCCTCGTTCAGAACAGCCATTTGTTCATCTATTTCTTTTACTCGCGCTCTTTGTACTGTTTCATCATGAAAGCCGACTTCATCCAGCCAATCAGGAGTAAGCGAGGGCTGGACTTCAGGCGGGAATACGGCGTCAACAATCGCCGATAATTCAACGAAATTATTTACCATAAGTGTTGTAGCTGCAAACGCCTCAGAAATCAGCACAGCCGTAACAGTCGATGCGTTGGATTCCAAAATGACGTCTGCGCCAAAAGGAAGCGGCTTAGCAAACGAGAAATCTGAAGATAGCTCCACATCAGACAAATTGGTTTTCGACTCCCCAAAGCAAACGGGCATTGAAAATAAAAATAATTCCCCTATTGGAGATTCTTTAAAGTTGCTAATAATATTTTTCAAAGGGGAGTTTTTTAAATACGTACTCGAGCCAATAGAATAGTTATATCCATACTCATGTGAATAAATGTAATTCTGTGGCAATAGAACAATGCACTTAGACTTTTTAGAAAGTGCCATCATTTGCCTGATAGACGAAATGACTGCATGATTTTTTAAAAGTTTGTCGCTGTCGTAATCGCTATTCCATAAATTCTCATCCTGCAAGTCAATGACCGTTAGCTCAAAGGCATCAAAGGCGCTCGCATTGCTGAATTCTCTTATCGTAAGGTCGGTTGTTTCCGCGAATCCACAACCCTGTTTTCTATATACCAATAACTGAGTCTTCATTACATAATCCTCCAATAACCAGAATGGATAAATCCCGTGTTCACAATTAATCGCAGTACAGAAACCATTTATCGGCTGTAGACACGATATCCCGCGCCTACAGCCGAAATGAGCCCGAACCCTTAGTCTCGCGGAGGGAAGGGATCGAACCCATAGGAATCCCTTGCGCGAATTCTGCCGTCAGGGCGATGGATAATCAACTCGGACTGTTGGTTAGAGCTAATGATTCGTCCGCGATTTATAGCATCGCGTTGTGTCGTCGTAACGAATGAAGCGCGACTCGCCCCTTCGCCTTTAACCTGCCAACTTCCGTCCGCCCGCTTTGTAACGTGTTGATTTCTGCCCTTCATGTTCACCTCGCCCTCGAAACCAATTCATCAACGAATCCACAGCACAAGACTTTCAGCAAGTCGCTCATGCTGTTCCGTTTAGATTTTAAGCGCCGGTGCGGACATGAACTTAGCGCGCCTTGAATCCCATGAATCCGATAGCCAAACGCGTAAACAGTCCGCAAAGACAAATGCATGCACGATTTAACCAGCCAAAAATAGGGGGCGTCAACCTGCGCCGATGTCCCCAATGCGAACACGCTATTTGCCACATGAGTCAGATCCCATACGCCAGCAGCACACCCCCTACCGCCCCCGCGCGCGGTAGCGTGCCTCGGTGGCCTCCTTGGCCGGGCGCCACCAGGACTCGTTGGCCACGTACCAGT
>JAUUMM010000014.1:0-50135 GCA_030839365.1 Collinsella sp. | reverse complement strand
GGATTGGTCAAAATAGTTTGACTATTAGCGGCTAAAATCGCCCGGCGCTAACAGGCGCCCCTCAAGCACGGTCCCATCAGGGAAAAGGGCATATATCGACAAAGCGCAATTCAGACCCTTCCAACTTTGTATATGCAGCACCCCAAGTAAAACGCGGCGACCCCTTAGTTACCGCAGGCCGGACACAGGGTTACTTTCCAAATCTTTCCGCAGGACGGAGGAGCCCCCGCCGCACGTAGTGCGCAGCGGAGGCTCCGACATGTCCGAGGACGATTTGGAGAGAAACCCTGTGTCCGGCCGGAGGGACCCAAACACGGCCATGCTTCTTATGTGCAGCAAAGCTAATGCTGCTAAAATACTAAGCGCTCATGTAGTTTAAACGCACGACGATAAGGAGCACCAGTGGGTAACCACTTCCGTACCTCCGGTGCGGGCGATGATGCCCCCAAGACGCAGGCAGGCGTCCAGGGCAGTCGTTTCGCCACTCCGGATTCAGAGGGCCAGCCTGTTGCTCAGGCCCCCGCTCAGCCGGCAGATCAGGCACAGCCGGCATCCGATCCCTTTGCCTACAATCCAACCAGCGATGTCGCGCTTTCCGGCACGGCGGGTTTTGAGCCCGTTCAGGCCGTGACCGCTCGCGTGGAGCAGCCTCAGGCTGGTGCCGCCACGCCGCAGCCTACCATGGCCGGCATTCCCGACCCCTTGGCCCCTGCGACGCCGGCTCCTCAGCCTGCGCAGTCCGGTCTCTTTGCCGCTATTCCCGACCCCACGCAGCCTGCTGCCCCGGTGGTCGAGAGCGATCAGGCAGCCGAGGTCGCAAGCCTCGATAACGCGCTCAACAACCCCGATTTTACGTCGGTGTTTGCGCCCATCGATCCGCAGGCCAGCCGCAAGAAGATGGCCAAGCAGGCCGGTGTCGAGCCCGTCATCCTTATGGAGCATGTCACCAAGATCTATCCGGCACAGCCCAACAAGCCTGCACTCGACGACATCAACATCGAGATCTATCCGGGCGAGTTTGTCTTCTTGGTCGGTCACTCCGGCTCGGGTAAGACCACGCTGCTGTCGACGCTCAACCGCGACGTCAAGCCGACGAGCGGCCGCATCCTGGTTGCCGGTCAGGACCTCATGAAGATCAAGAACCGCAAGGTTCCGTTCCTGCGCCGCCAGATTGGCGCCGTGTTCCAGGACTTTAAGCTTCTGCCGCAAAAGACCGCCTACGAAAACGTGGCGTTTGCCCTGCAGTGCATCGGCAAGCCCAAGGGCGTCATTCGCAGCCAGGTGCCCGAGGTGCTGCGTCTGGTCGGTCTGGCCGATCAGATGGACTCGCTGCCCGACCAGCTTTCCGGTGGCGAGCAGCAGCGCGTTGCCGTCGCCCGTGCTATGGTCAACCGTCCGCCGCTGCTGATCTGCGACGAGCCCACGGGCAACCTCGACCCGGCGATCTCGCTGGGCGTCATGAAGCTGCTTGAGCGTATTAACCGCACCGGCACCACCGTGATCGTCGCCACGCACGACCGCGAGATGGTCGATAGCATGCACCGTCGCGTGATCGCCCTCGAGGGCGGCCACGTCATCCGCGACCAGGAGAGGGGAGGTTACGGCAACTATGGCACCAACTAACGTGGGCTACTCCTTCAAAGAGGCAATCAGCCACTTCTTCCGTAACTGGACTACCTCGCTCGGCGCCGTCATCACGATCTTCCTTTCGCTGTTTATCATCGGCCTGTTCATTATGGGCTCCGCGGTGCTGAACTCCGTGATCGGCACCGTCGAGGATCAGGTTGTCATCAACGCCTTCATTAGTGATGACGCCGATCAGGCTGATGTTCAGGCTTTTGAGGCCGAGCTTAAGACGTGGAGCAACGTCAAGTCCGTGACCTATAAGGACAAGGACGACGCGAAGGCCGAGTATTCGAGCAAGATGTCGGGCAACGCCGACGCCACCATGAGCGCGCTCGATGGCCAGAACCCGCTGCCGGCTTCCTTCGCTATTGAGATGGACGATCCGTCCAAGGTCGAGAGCACGGCAGAGAAGCTCAAGAAGGATGCCGATTTCCAGAAGATCGTGGATGACGGCGACGTCAACGCGAGCGTGCTGTACGGCCAGGAGGCAGTGAGCCGCCTGTTCCAGGTGACCAACTACATCCGCATCGCCGCCGTGGTGCTCGTTGGCCTTCTGACCTTTATCGCTTTCATCTTCATCAACAACACGATTCGCCTATCCATCACGGCACGTCGTCGTGAGATTGCGATTATGCGTCTGGTCGGCGCCAGCAACGGCTTCATTCGCGGCCCGTTTATCACCGAGGGCGTACTACAGGCCATTTTGGGCTCGTTGCTTTCCATCGGCGTTCTGGAGCTGCTGCGCAACCTGATGATTCCGCGTCTGCAGGAGAGCATCGGCTGGATGTCGTTTGCCCTGCCGATGCAGTACTACTTGGTGACCTATGCTGCGCTGATTCTGGTCGGCGTGATTATCGGTTTCTTTGGTTCTGCCATCGCCATGCGCCGCTACCTGCGCGTGTAGGCATGCCTGGAATTCATCCCTTCCAACGGGTCGTCTCTTATGGGGCGGCCCGTTTTTTGATCCCTAGGGGACGGCAGGAAAGCGAATCATTTGGGTAGACTCTTTGGAGTTCGCAATCGATAGTTAGGAGGCGCCATGGGGCGCAATAACAAGCATAAGCGTGGAGCTCGCAATAAGCGCGGGCCGGTGCGCAGCGAACGCCGTCCGAGCCTGACCGGGCGCGTGCAGCTCCATGAGCACAGTGCCTATGTCATAACCGAGAATGGCGACTACAAGGTCATGGGCCGCGGTAAGCGCGAGATCATGGATGGCGATACCGTTGCCGTGAGCATTAAGAACAGCCCGCACGGTGAGCGGCGCGCCGTGATCGAGGGCGTGGTTGAGCGTGCAGCCATAAGCGTGGTGGGCACGTACCAGACCGCCGGTCCGCTCGGTGTGATTGAGCCGCTCGATTCGCGTCTGAAGGCCGACTTCTTCATTCTGCCCGAGGATACCTCGGCGGATCGTCTGGGCGTCCACCCGGGTGATGCTGTTGTCGCGCACATTTTGACCTACCCGACGCGCCTGGAATCGGGCACCGTGACGATTGAACGCCGCATTGGCGGAGATGACGCGCCCGATTTGGGCGTTCAATATGTGATGGCGCGTTACGGCTATACCGATAGCTATCCCGAGGCCGCGCTGGACGAGGCCGAGGGGCTTTCGCTCGATGTGTCCGCGGCGCTTAAGGACCCGCTCCGCCGCGATCTGCGCGACCGCTTTGTCATCACGATCGACCCGGTCGACGCGCGCGACTTTGACGATGCCATTTCGCTGGAGCGTACGCCCGAGGGTGGCTACAAGCTGGGTGTGCATATCGCCGACGTTTCACACTATGTGGCTTGGGACGGGCATATCGATCTTGAGGCTCGCCATCGTACGACATCGGTGTATCTGGCCGATCGCGTGCTTCCCATGCTGCCCGAACGCCTGTCCTGTGACCTGTGCTCGCTTCGCCCTGACGAGGACCGTCTTGCGTTTACCGTCGATATCGAGCTCGATGCGCAGGGTCGCGTGCGGCATTACGATCCGTATCCCAGCGTGATTCGCTCGCGTGTGCGTATGGACTATGACGGCGCCGAGGCGCTGCTGGTGCGTGCCGGCGCGGTTGAGTATTCGGTGCTGGAGGGTGCAGCCGAGGATGTTGCGGCTGCCGAGACCTCGCGCGAGGAAGCGCTTGAGCGCGGTCTTGCGTGCGAGGAGGCCGCCCGCGGCTACAACATCGACCTCGGCGATTTCCTTGTCGCCGCTAACGAACTCGCCGAACTTCGCCGTCGTATTCGTCGCGCCCGCGGCTCAGTCGATTTTGACACAGCCGAGATTCGCGCTCTATTGGATGAGGACGGAGTGCCCGTGCAGATTGTGGCGCGTGAGCGTTCGTGTGCCACGTCGCTTATCGAGGAAGCCATGCTGCTCGCCAACGAGTGCGTTGCAGAGTGGCTGGCAGACCGTGATATCGAGGCCTGCTATCGTGTGCATGAGGATCCGAGCCCCGATAGCCTGCACGGTGCTGCCGTTGCGCTGGCGCAGCTAGGCATCATCGACGATCGCCGTGCTGCCGGTATTGCCCTGGGGAGCCCCGATGAGCTGCAGGCTGCAGTTGATGCTGCCGCCGGTACGGCCAACGCACCGCTCGTCAACACGCTGCTTCTGCGCAGCATGCAGCGCGCGCTGTACAAGCCGCGCAACGAGGGCCACTTTGCGCTCGCCGCGCCGTGCTACTGTCACTTTACGAGTCCCATCCGTCGCTACCCCGATCTGGTGGTGCACCGCGTGCTCAAACTGCAGTTGGCCTATGAGCAGCTCGGCGGCAAGGACGCCTTGGTCCGTACGCCGCGGCTGATCGGTAAGGGGCGCGAGTCGCTGCCGCGCATTCTGCCGCAGATCTGCCGCGCATGTAGCGATGCCGAGCGCGCGGCAGATGCCGCCAGCCATGCGACGCAAAAGATCAAGATTGCCCAGTACTATGAGGACCGTCTGGGTGAGCGCTATGCCGGAACCGTCTCGTGGGTTAGCAGCATGGGCCTCTTTGTGCGCTTGGACCTAACACAGGTCGAGGGCCTGGTTTCAATTAAGAGCCTGGGCAACGAGTGGTTCGAGTTCGACGAGGACGCGCTAACGCTCACAGGTGCCGACACGGGCACCCGTTACGAGCTGGGGCAGCGCGTGATTATCGAGGTCTCGCGCGTCAATACCACGCGTGGGCACTTGGACTTTAAGCTTATCCATTAGCTAAATCCCGACTCGTGGCGAGAGAGCGGAGGGCGGCCTTTCGGGACCGCCCTTCGCATTTGAATCGTGGCTACCTTGCCGTCTGCTCGGCCGCCCGCTTACCTGCTATTTGAGAGGTAAAACCTACCAAAATAAACCTGTCCCTTTTTGGCAGGTTTACAAGAAAGCGGGGATGAGATGGCGACGGTGTACGGTTATGCGCGGGTGAGTTCGCGCGATCAGAACCTTAATCGGCAGCTGGATGCGCTGGGCGCCTATGGCGTGGGCTCGGCGAATATTTATGCCGACCATGCGAGCGGCAAGGACTTCGATCGACCGCGTTATCGCGAGCTGCTGCACGTCCTGGGAGACGGGGACGTACTGGTGGTGCTTTCTATCGACCGACTTGGCCGTAATTACTCCGAGATTCTTGAGGAATGGCGACGCATTACCAAGGAGCTCGGGGTTGCCATTGTGGTGTTGGACATGCCATTGCTTGACACGCGCGCTAGGGCCAGCGGCGCGCCGGATGTGACCAACGTCCTGATTGCCGATATTGTGCTGCAACTGCTGAGCTACGTGGCGCAGGTAGAGCGCGAGAATATCCATCGGCGCCAAGCGGAGGGAATTGCAGCGGCGCGGGCGCGAGGGGTCCGTTTCGGTCGACCTCGCAAGCCGTGCCCTCCTCAGTTTGAGCTGGTGCGCGATAGCTATGAGGCGGGCGATATTACCCGCAGCCAGGCGGCAAAGTGCCTGGGCGTGTGCGTGGGGACGTTCGATCGCTGGATGCGCGAGGCGGGGTAGGGGTTTGCGTCGCTTTGTCGCTTCCTGTTGCGATTCAAATTTTGATACGGTGACGATGCCATTTGGGGCTACACTCGCTGATATTCAAAAAAGGAGGTTGGCCCTTGGCGCGCGTAAAACAAATAATCGGATGGACCGCGATCGTTCTGTTCGCTGCAACGCTGGCGGGCATCTGGGTGCTGACGGAGCAAAATGCGGTGGAGACGTCGTTGCTGAGCGAGTCCACCGCGCGTGTGGTGGAGGGCCAGGCTACGGGCGTTCAGGCTACCGGCATCACGGGTGAAATTCAGGCGGGGGACGGCATGACTGAGAGTACCAATCCGGCTGCCTCGACGGTCCAGCCTGGTCGACTTGCTTCCATTCGCATGTGGGTAGGCGCAAACGTCCGTCGCGTCGCCCATACCGTAGAGTTTTTCTTCGTCGGATTGGTCGCCTCGGTGATCGTGGTCTGCTTTTCCAGGCGTCCATGGAGTGTGTGTTCCCGTTGCGTGCCTGTGTTTCTCTTTTGCGCTGCCTGCTCCGTTGGCGACCAGGTGCATAAGATCTTTGTTCCCGGCAGGCATTTCGACGTTATCGATTTAGGATTCGATGCTGCGGGCTATGTCACCGCCATGCTGTTGGTATTGCTGGCAGCGGCGTTGGTGCGCCATGCGACTCGGCCGATCGGCGCCCATGCGAGGCGCTAGCCGGTAACAAACCCGTTTCTGATAATGCGACCTTGTTGAATTATTTTGTGTCGCGCGTATTTCCGAGCGGTCGGATTTGAGGGGCGAGCGGTAGAACGCTCGCCCTTTGTGCGCCACGATGCGGCACAATGTACCGCAAAAGCTGTTTGTATCCGGTACGAATCGTTCGTTGGTCTTTAATTCTTCTCAACGGAGGTGTTTGAGATGGCAAACGGATTGCTTTTGCGGCTTCGCGAGCGTGAGCTCAGCGCGAGCCCGGCGGAACGCAATGTCATCGCATATGTAAGCGCTCATCCGCACGAGGTGGTCGGGCTGTCCGTCCGCGGTCTTGCCGATGTCACGTTCTCCTCGCCCTCGAGCATTTTGCGCTTTTGCAAGCGTTTGGGTTTTGCGGGCTACAAGGAGTTCCAGCGCGAACTGATTGCCGAGCTGGCGCTCTTAGGTGACAAGAAAGACGTAGCCCTCGAGGACATCTCCATGGATGACAGCGTCGAACGTATCGTGGGGAAGGTGATGAAAAGCAACGTGCGCACGATCGAGGCGACGGCGCGAACGCTCGATTACACCGTCTTGGAGCGATGCGCGGCCCGTCTTAAGCGGGCACGCGCGGTCAATCTGTTCGGTATTGGTGCCTCTCGTTTGGTCGCGCACGACCGGCGCAAAAGCTCATGCGTGTCGACAAAGAGTGCCATCTGTACGACGACTGGCATGATCAGCTCTTATGTGCCAAGAACATGCATGAGGGCGATATGGCAATCGCCTTTAGCTACTCGGGCTTGACGCAAGAGGTGCTGGACTGCACCGCCGAGGCTCAACGTCACAACTGTCCCGTTGTGGCCGTTACCAAAGTAGATGGATCATCCAATCTTGCCACCATGGCCGATGCCGTGCTCGGCGTCGCTGCGAGTGAACCCTTGGTCCGCAGCGGTGCCATGGCTTCGCGTATGGCCCAGCTTATGGTTGTCGATGCCCTGTACGCTGCTTACGTTGCCAGCGACTACGAACGGGCGACGCATGTCATAAAGCAAAACTACATCGAGAAACAGGAAAGATGAGGTGAATGAAATGCTCGATTTAACAAAATTCACGACCGAACAGCGTAATCAAAGGTCAATGGACCTCGATACGATGACATCGCTGCAAATCGTCACGACGATGAACGATGAGGATCTTCGTGCCGTCCAGTCGGTCACGAAAGTGTTGCCCCAGGTTGCCATGGCAATCGACTGGACTGCTGAGACACTCGAGCGCGGCGGGCGCGTCTTTTACATGGGCGCAGGCACCAGCGGTCGTCTGGGCGTACTCGACGCTTCGGAGTGTCCGCCCACGTTTGGCGTGTCACCCGATCTGATTGTCGGGCTCATTGCCGGAGGCGAGACGGCGTTTATCAAGGCTGTCGAAGGTGCCGAAGACAGCGAGGAGCTTGGCGCGAGCGACCTGCGGGAGCGTGGACTCTCGGACAAGGATCTTGTCGTTGGCCTGGCGGCAAGCGGCCGTACTCCTTATGTGGTGGGCGGCCTTGCGTACGCCAAGACAACTGGGTGCAAGACCATTGCAATTGCCTGCAACCAAGGGTCGAAGATCGGGGAGAGCGCAGATCTTGCCATTGAGCCCGTGCCCGGTCCCGAGGTGCTGACCGGCTCAACGAGGCTCAAGGCGGGAACGGTTCAAAAGCTCATTCTCAACATGATTTCGACCGGTGCCATGGTCAAGATCGGCAAGGTATACCAAAACCTGATGGTCGATGTGCAGCAGACGAACGAGAAGTTGGTGGTGCGCGGCCAGAACATCGTGATGGAGGCGACCGGCTGCACGCGCGAGTGCGCTGTTCAGGCGCTTGCAGATGCCGGCGGCCACGTAAAAACCGCTATTGTCTCGGTACTGCTGGACTGCGATGCCGAGCAGGCTGCGGTAGCTCTTGAGCGGGCGCGAGGCCATGTCCGTGCTGCGGTGAGTGGCCATGAGAAGAGCAATGCCGACGCCCAATAGGTGCGCGGCGTGAGCTGATATGACATCCAGACGAGATACCCAATACAAGGAGGAGTTATGACGAACAAAGAGCTGGCTCAAAAGCTGCTGGACCTTTTGGGCGGTAAAGACAACGTGCTCGCAAACGCGGCGTGCATGACGCGCCTGCGCGTGACCGTCAAAGACACGGGTAACGTCGACACGGAGGGTATTAAGGCGCTCGACGGCGTGATGGGCCTGGTCGAGGACGACACGATGCAGATCGTGCTGGGTCCGGGCAAGGTGAATAAGGTGCTCGAGGAGTTCTCCAAGCTCACCGGCCTTGCGAAAGGCGTTGCTGACGAGAGCGTGGTTGATGCTGCGGCCACAAACAAGGCCGCGCAGAAGGCCAAGTACGAGTCTAAGCCGGTTCAGGCCTTCCTCAAGAAGATTTCCAATGTCTTCGTCGCCCTGCTTCCCGGCATCATTGCGGCTGGCCTCATCAACGGTATCTGCAACGTCATTAACGTTTCGACGGCAGGCGCGCTTGCAGGCGAGTGGTGGTACCAGGGCATTCGTTCCATGGGCTGGGCCCTGTTTGCCTATCTGCCCATCTTGGTGGGCTATAACGCGGCACGTGAGTTTGGTGGCTCCGCTGCGCTGGGCGGCATCGCCGGCACGATGTGCATCGCCAACAGTGCCATGCCCCTGCTTGCGCCTGGCGCGGCTGATCCTGCCACTGCCATTCTGCTGCCGCTCACCAGTGCGCAGTACAACCCCGCAGCGGGCGGCATGATCGCGGCTCTCATCGCTGGCGCATTTTTTGCCTGGATGGAGCGTCAGATTCGCAAGGTTATGCCCAACGCACTCGACACGTTCTTGTCCCCGCTGCTGGTGCTCATCATCGGCGCCTTTGCTCTGATGCTCGTCATCCAGCCGGTTGGCGCATGGCTGACGACTGCCATCTTTAGCGTTTTGACCTTTATCTTCGAGAAGCTGGGCGTCCTGGGCGGCTATATCCTGTCGGCAGGCTTCTTGCCGCTGGTGTCCGTCGGCCTGCATCAGGCGCTCACGCCGATTCACGCTATGCTCAACGATCCCGACGGCGCTACCAAGGGTATCAATTACCTGCTTCCCATCCTTATGATGGCTGGCGGCGGCCAGGTCGGTGCCGGTTTGGCGCTGTACTTTAAGACCAAGAACGCCAAGCTCAAGAAGTACGTCGCAGAGTCCATTCCCGTTGGAATCCTGGGTGTGGGCGAGCCTCTGATGTATGCTGTTACGCTGCCGCTCGTTCGTCCGTTTGTGACGGCCTGCCTGGGTGCCGGATTTGGCGGCGCGCTCGCGGCGCTGCTTCACATCGGCACGGTTTCTCAGGGCGTTTCCGGTCTGTTTGGCCTGCTGATCGTCGTTCCTGGCCAGCAGCTCGGCTACGTTGCCGCTATGCTGCTTGCCTATGCCGCCGGCTTTGTCCTGACGTGGTTCTTTGGCGTCGACGAGCAGAAGATCAACGAGTTCTTTGGCGAGTAGTTTGATATCGCGAGCCGTGTTGCTCGGGGTTCGCGGCGCGCGGCAGATTTCTTGATGTTATGGTTGTGCCGGCGGGGCTAGCTGCTCCGCCGGCCTTTTTTAAAGGAGCGTTGAAGCGTGAAAACGGGTATTTCAATTTATCTTTCCAGCCCTTTGCAGGATATTGAGCGGACGATTGAGCGTGGCGCCGCGGCGGGTGCGCGCTACGCGTTCACCTCGCTGCATATTCCCGAGGATGGGGGAGCGGCGTATGCCGATAAGGTCCGTCATGTGCTGTCGCTGCTTTCCGCCCGCGGCATTGCGCTCATTGCCGATGTGGGGCCTCGCACGTGCGATTTGCTCGGGCTTGAGCGCATCGAGGACCTGCGCGATCTGGGGTTGGAATACCTTCGTTTGGACTATGGCTTTAGCGCCCAGCGGGTCGCGGAGCTGTCCGGTGTATTTCGCATTGTGGTCAATGCATCGACAGTGAGTTCTGATGAAATCGCATCGTGGCGTGAAGCCGGCGCCGATGTGACTCGTTTTGCCGCCTGCCACAATTTTTACCCCAAGCCTTATACCGGTTTAGCTCTGGAGGACATTGCTCGGGTGAATCTTCGTCTTGCGGCGCTTGGATTCGAAATCATGGCTTTTGTGCCGGGTGATGCTAACGTTCGCGGGCCGGTATTCGAGGGACTGCCGACGGTCGAGGCGCAGCGCGGTCGCGCGTCAAAGGTTGCTCTCAATATGCTTGAGCTTGCACATGGCGCCGATTGCGACATTGTGTTGGTCGGCGACCCCGATCTTTCCGATGCGGGCTGGGCGCAGTTTGCTCAAGTTTCCGCCGGATACGTGGACCTGCAATGCGAGCTTGAGCCCGGTTATGCCTATGTGCGCGGGCAGATTCATCACGACCGGCCCGACTCGAGCGTCCTCATCTTTAGGTCTCAGGAGTCACGTACGACGCTTAAGCCGGATTCCGTGTCGACGGATGCCGGAGCCGGCCTGCCGCGAAAGGCGGGGTCGATCGCTGTGAGCAATAGCGGATATGGGCGCTACGAAGGCGAGCTTGAGATTGCGCGGGTCGATCTTCCCGGTGACGAGCGCATGAACGTTGCGGGCCATATCACGCCCGAGGCAATGGAGCTGCTGCCGTTCATCAAACGCGGATTCGGGGTACGGTTCGTTTAGCGTGTGACCCGTGGGCTACAATTGGCCCATCATACGAAGGCGCCTCGTGTGGCGTGTGCCTGCGTTGGCCGATCTATATTCGGAGGATTCCCATGACCGTACTGTTTGTTGAATATCCCAAGTGCTCGACCTGTAAGAAGGCCAAGGCATGGCTGGATGAACATGGGGTTGAGTATATCGACCGCGATATCGTTTTGGACAATCCTACGGCTGATGAGCTTGCGACCTGGATTGCTCATTCGGGGCTGCCGGTGCGGCGCTTCTTTAATTCGTCGGGCATGAAATATCGAGAGCTGGGCCTGAAGGCGCGTCTGGATGCGGGCATGACGGATCGGGAGTGCTACGAGCTGCTGGCGACCGACGGCATGCTGGTCAAGCGTCCGCTGCTGGTGGGCGACGACTTTGCGATTCCCGGCTTTAGGGAATCGGCTTGGGCCGAGGCGTTGCTGTAGCGGCTGCGGAAAGTGCGACCCGGAATTCGCTTCCAGAATGGGATGCACTTTCCCAAAGTGGCCGGTTGCGGAAAGCACGTCCCATTCTGAGCTTCGATTGCGGGACACGGTTTCCGGTTGAGGGCTCGACAGGAAAGTAGGGACCAGTTTGAGCTTGAAATCTGGGACGCACTTTCCGCCGGCGGGCCTGCCCCAGTCAGTCCGCCAGCTGTGCCCATTCGTGCGGATCGTAGACCTTTACGTGCTTGTTGGGCTTGCCGCTCCAGTACTCTTCGTCCATAAAGGGCAGATATGCCTGAATGCCGGGGCAGATAAAGGGAATCCGCTGCTGTTGCAGTCGCTCGCGCTGGCGCTGCTCCAGGTGCGCCTCGGATATGACGGTCGGCATGCCGGACAGCTCGACGAGGCTTGCCTGGATTCGCTTAAGGTCGGGGAGTCCCGCGTGCCATGACATCCGCATGATTAAAAAGGATGCACGGCGGTATTTTGCCTGCACCACAGTAATGGCGGGGCGTAACGTGGGGTGAATTTTGTCCCGTTCGGGCCAAAGGTCGGCAGTGATCTCGAGGCCCAGGGTCTCCCATAGGTAATCAAGCTCTTCGTCCATGGCGCCTCGATATCTACGCGATCATTGATACTTCGATTGTGTTGCCTGGTGCTATCGTTTTCACGGTAGAATCTGCCAACGGTTGACGGCTACCGCTCACGGCGTTTTGCCCTTCGTGTACAGCGGTTGGCTTCACAGGTCCTTCACGGGTTGGACTAAATTAGGCCAATTTGACTGAATTTCAAAAAAGTCAAAATTGGGGCTTGCGTCACGGCGAGACTTCCCGTATATTTCTTTCTTGCGCAAAGGCACAGCCGAGCGCAGCGATGCAGTCATTGGGATGTCGTCTAATGGCAGGACAGCGGATTCTGGTTCCGTCAATGGGGGTTCGACTCCCTCCATCCCAGCCATTGCATTTGCTACATATGGCCCGTTCGTCTAGCGGTTTAGGACGCCGCCCTCTCAAGGCGGAGATCACCAGTTCGAATCTGGTACGGGCTACCAAAATTGAACGCCCGGGCCTCGTAAGAGACCCGGGTTTTGTGTATTGACCGTATATACGGCGCCTGCCGTGTTTCGCTCAGATCGAGGAGTAGCCATGGATCTGCCCATCAGCTTGCAAGACATCACGTATGCCGAGAACTATCTGGCGCAGGGCGACCTGGCTACGGCGACGCCGCTGCTGGAGCGTCTGGTGGAGCTCGCCGAGGAGTATATTGATGCTGAGTGCAAGACGGAGGAGAAGCGTCAATACTTTAGCTTCGATAGCAAGTTTGAGCGCTTGGCCTATCGCCGCGTGGAGAAGGATCCGCGCGAGCTCGTGCAGGTCGAGGTGCCGTTTGACCGCCTGTACTCTGATATGGCGTTTGCCTACATTCGCCAGCAGGATTATGTGAGCGCTCGTAATGCCCTGATGCAGGCTGTGCGTTGGGACCCCATGAACTGCAACTATCGCTTGGATTTGGCCGAGCTGTTCCGCGCACTCGAGGACAAGCAGGAATGGGCATCGCTCTCGTTCTCGGTGCTGGAGCGTGCAAGCGATGGCAAGTGCGCCGCCCGCGCTTACGCCAATCTAGGCCAGTACTTCTTGGAGCCCGAGACCGAGAACGTTTCGGCTGCCGTGGGCTGCGCGCGTCTGGCGCTGCGCCTGGCGCCCAACGATGCGCATACGACGCGCCTGCTCAACAAGATCCATACCACCTATCCGGATGCCGCCGATGAGAGCGACGAGCACGTGATGGGTGAACTGGCCCTGCAAGGCGTTCCGACCTCGCCTTCGGCCGAGATTGCCATCTGCCTGATTATGTGCGCGACCGATGCTGCAAGCGACGGCGACAAGCAGGAGGCGACGCGCCTGACGGTGCGTGCTCGCGACTTGGTGGGCGAGGAGGCCTGCGCGGCGATTATTAAACTGGTGCGCGAGAGCGATGCCGAGCTCAATGCCGAGCGCAAGGCAAAGCGCGAGACTGCGGGCTCAAACGCCGATGGAGCCAAGGGGGCCGGCGATGCCCAGTAAGCGCGAGCGCAAACTCATTTCCAAGAATCGCTCGGCACATCACGAGTACTTTATCGATGAGACGTTTGAGTGCGGTATTGAGCTGAGCGGCACCGAGGTCAAGTCGATTCGCGAGCGCGCCTGCCAGATCACCGATACCTTCGCGCTGATCCGCGGCGGGGAGTGCTGGCTCGTCGGCCTGCATATCCACCCTTATAGCCATGGTGGCGTGTGGAATCGCGATCCCGACCGTCGGCGTCGTCTGCTGCTGCACCGCAAGGAGATTGACTTTCTTGACGGCAAACTTCGCAACCGTGGTTATGCGCTGGTTCCGTTGGAGCTCTACTTTAATACCGACGGCCGCGTAAAGCTGCTGCTGGGTCTAGGTCGCGGCAAGAAGCTCTACGACAAGCGCGAGGACATGGCCAAGCGTGATGTCCAACGCGAGATCGACCGCGCCCTTAAGGAACGCAACCGCTAGGCGCTCTGTATAAGTTGCGGTGGAATACGGACTGTTTTGCCTGTTTGAGGGACTATTCAGTCCCTATTTCACCGCAACTGTGGGTGTCTCATCTTTCTTACTGTTCTGACACATATGTCTCAAAGGCGGCGTCCGTTATGGGTGCCGCCTTTTTTTGTGGGTACATACATCCATGAGGTTCAATTCTGGGTTAGGGGAGTGATCGTTATGGACAAAACTGCGTTCTTTACGATGCCGAGCGGCCTGTATGTGGTGAGTGCCGCGGCCGACGGGCTGCGTGCCGGCTGCGTTATCAACACAGCGGTGCAGGTGACATCCGCCCCGGCGCGCATCTCGGTTGCCGTGAACAAGGAAAATGTCACGTCCGGCGTAATCGCATCGGCTAAGGCTTTTGCGCTGACCGTGATTGACCAGACCGCCGACATGCTCTATATCGGCAACTTTGGCTTCCGCTCCAGCAGCGATTACGACAAGTTTGCCAAGTACGAGACCCACGAGACCGCGCTGGGCATGCCCTATGTGCCCGAGCACGCGGCGGCGCTGTTTAGCTGCCGTCTGATTGATGCCGTGGATGTGGGCACGCACCTGCTCTTTATCGGTGAGGTCGAAGATGCCGAGCGTCTGAGCGGCGAGGCCCCGCTGACCTATGACTACTACCACAAGGTGTTAAAGGGCAAGACGCCGCCCAAGGCTTCGTCGTATCAAGGCTAGAAATGTTCTAAAAATACTTGCATTATATTATTGAGAATATATACTAATAAGCAAGTACACCAGCAGTCACGTTCGAGAGGAAAACATCATGGCTGAGGAGAAGAAGACGTATAAGTTCGTGTGCACCGTTTGCGGTTACGAGGTTGAGGTCGACACGCCCGAGCTGCCCGAGGACTACGTGTGCCCGGTGTGCGGCGTCGGTCCCGATCAGTTTGAGCTCGTCGAGGAGTAACTCGCAGGCACACGGCGAAAGCCGAACATAGCTCTGTCCAAGGGTCCCGGTCGAATTCTCGGCCGGGACCCTTTTGATTTATCTGACGGTTTAAAACGGTCTCACGTGTTACAGATTAAGACGTTATATCTGGACAGTCACGCCATCCCAATTACATCCCCGTTAGCAGCACGATGTCGAGAATCGTCACGATGACGCCGATCCCTACGAGCAGCGCGTTGAGCGGGCGCGAGTTGGCGTATTTGCCCATAACGCGGGCTGAGCTGGTGAGCCGTATGAGCACAAAGACCGTAATCGGCAGCTGAAGCGACAGCAGTGCCTGACTCCAGATGAGACCTTCAAAAGGATTTGGGATGACCAGACACGCCGCCACTGCGCCGGCGAAACAGGCCGCTACCCCGATCGAGGAATGTCGGTCGTGGATGTCGTATTCCTCGTCGAACATGCCCGCGGTGATGGTTCCCGCCGCCATGCCCGCTGTCACGCTGCTCGATAGTCCCGCGAACAGCAGCGCTACCGCAAAGATGGTCGAGCTCGCCGGGCCCAAGATGGGGGAGAGCGTGGCCGCTGCGACGGCGAGGTCGTCTACGACAATGCTGTGCGCAAAGAAGGTCGTTGCGGCCAGGATGACCATGGCCGAGTTGATTGCCCAGCCCACGCCCATCGAAAAGAGCGTGTCGAAGAGCTCATAGCGCAGACGCTCTTCGATAACCTGCTCGCCTTGGCCTTCGAAGTGCATGGATTGGATGACCTCGGAGTGTAGAAAGAGGTTGTGGGGCATAACGACCGCACCCAGGACACTCACGATAATCGCGGCAGAGCCAGTGGGCATACTGGGCGTGATCCAGCTTGCGGCGGCTTGCGGCCAGTCGACCTTGACTAGTGCAAGCTCGGCCAAAAACGAGAGTCCTACCACGCCTACGAGGGCGATGATCCAGCGTTCGGCACGCTTGTAGGAACTCGTCATGAGCATCGCCATCGATACTGCCGCCACGATGACGCAGCCCGCACGTACGGGCAGCCCAAAGAGCATTTGAAGGGCAATCGCGCCACCCAAGACTTCGGCCATGGCGGTGGCGATGGTCGCGAGATAGGCACTGGCGAGCACCGTGCGTCCAACGAAGCGGGGGAGGTAACGTGTCGTGGCCTCGGCAAGACAGGCGCCCGTGGCGATGCCCAGGTGCGCCGCGTTGTGCTGCAAGACGATCAGCATAATCGTGGACAGCGTGACGATCCACAGCAGCGCGTAGCCAAACTGCGAGCCCGCGGCCATATTGGAGGCCCAGTTGCCCGGGTCGATAAAGCCGACGGTCACGAGCAGCCCGGGGCCGATATTCCGCGCAATGTCTAGGCCTCCGTGACCGCCGGTGCGGTGCGAGCCAAAGTGTTGTTTGAGATGGTTGAGCATGGTGCGCTCCTGCGTGCCGTTTGTTTGACGCCGCAAAGGATACCCGTTTTAGGCTCAAAAGTTAACTATGACTAACAAAATAGTTGTATTTGAATGGGGTGGGGAAAGGGGGTTGCCGAAATGTCTTGATCTGTAACAACTGGGGATGGAAATTGGGTCTAGGTGTTACAGATCAAGACAGGAAGAAATGGTCCTATGGAAAATCTCGATCTGTAACAGCTGACCGCCAAAACTGACCCTTCGTGTTACAGATTGAGACATTCGGAACCGTCTCTCGAAAACATCTTGATCTGTAACAGTTAGTCGTCGAAATTGGGTCTTACTGTTACAGATTGAGATGTTTGAAGCGGTGAGCTTACAGGCCGAACTTGGGGCCTATGTTGTCGCCCTCGAGGTCGGCGGTGTCCACTCGTAGGGCGTGCGTTACGCGATTGTTTCGAAACGGGTGGGAAACACAACGGGCCGGCGGTGCTCCTAGTATGCCTATTCAACTGACTGTCTAATATCTAGGGGAGGATCGCGATGCAGGCAGATTCCGCTCAGCAGCAGGGCCTTTATCGCCCCGAATTCGACCACGATGCATGCGGCATCGGCGCGCTTGCCGATATCAACGGCGAGCGCCATCACCAGATCCTGGACGACGCACTGTCCATTCTGGTCAACTTGGAGCACCGCGGCGGCACGGGACTCGAGAAGAACACCGGCGACGGCGCCGGCATCCTGTTCCAGGTTCCGCATCACTTTTTCCGTAAAGAGGCTCAAAAGTGTGGCCAGATTCTGCCGGCAGAGGGCGACTATGGCGTGGCCATGCTGTTCTTCCCGCAGGACGAGAAGGGCGTAGAGGATGCCCGCCGCGTGTTTGAGGAGGGCTGCGCCGAGGCCGGCGTGCCGCTGCTCTTTTGGCGCGAGGTGCCGGTTGACCCGCACGACCTGGGCGAGACGGCCCACGCCTGTATGCCCACTATCCTGCAGGCCTTCCTGGGCCGTCCGGACGACACGCCCGCCGGCGATGCCTTCGAGCGCCGCCTGTACGTGTGCCGCCGCACTATCGAGAAGAAGGCCGACGCTGAGTTTGCCCTGCGCGACAAAATCTTCTATGTATGCTCCATGAGCTCGCGCACCATCGTGTACAAGGGCATGCTGGTCGCCACGCAGATGCGCCGCTTCTTCATCGATCTCAACGACGCCGCCGTCAAGACGGCCGTGGCGCTCGTCCACTCGCGCTACTCCACCAACACCACGCCCAGCTGGGAACGCGCGCACCCCAACCGCTTTATCATCCACAACGGCGAGATCAACACCCTCAAGGGCAACGTCAACTGGATCCGCGCCCGCGAGCCCAACCTGTACAGCCCCGTGCTGCAGCATGATCTTGAGCGCGTGATGCCCATCATCAACCGCGAGGGCTCCGACTCCGCGATTCTGGACAATGTGCTTGAGTTCCTGGTCATGAACGGTCGCCCGCTCACGCGTGCCGCGTCCATGTTGCTGCCCGAGCCGTGGGACCACAACGACAGCCTGAGTGAGGAGTGCCGCGCCTACGACGCTTACCAGTCCATGCTCATGGAGCCGTGGGACGGTCCTGCCGCTATCGCCTTTACCGACGGCCGTACCCTGGGTGCCGCCCTCGACCGTAACGGCCTGCGCCCGGCTCGCTATTACGTGACGCGCGACGGCCGCTTTATGTTGGCGAGTGAGGTGGGCACCATCGAGGTGAGCCCCGAGAACATCCTGACGAGCGGCTGTCTGGGGCCGGGCCAGATGCTCGAGGTCGACTTTGCCCGCGGCCGCGTGATCTACAACGACGAGCTGCGCGCTCGTTACGCCAAGGAAAAGCCCTATCGCGACTGGATCGCCGAGGAGACGCTGACCGTCGACGCGCTCGACAAGCCCGTCGCGCCCACGCCCGCCGAGGATACCGAGGTGCCCGCCGCCGTGCGCATGGCCAAGCTCGGGTATCACTGGGATGATGTTGACGAAGTCGTGCGTCCCATGGCCCAGCAGGGCAAGGCGCCGCTCGCCTCGATGGGTATCGATGCGCCGCTGGCCTGCCTGTCCAAGAAGACGCGCTTGTTCTTTGACTACTTCTATCAGCTGTTCGCCCAGGTCACGAACCCGCCCATCGACGCCCTTCGCGAGCATATGGTCACCTCGACCACGCTCTACCTGGGCAACCACGGCAACCTGCTCGAGGACTCTCGTACGGCCTGCCAGCTGGTTCGCCTGGAGCGCCCACTGCTGAGCGAGGAGGAGTTCGACCGCATTTGCGCCATCGACCGCGTGGGCTTTAAGACCCGCCGTTTCCGTGCCGTCTACCGCCGCGATGCCGGCGAGGGCGCGCTGCAGGCTGCGCTCAAGCAGCTTGCCGAAGACGTCGAGGCTGCGGTTCGCGATGGCGTGAACATCGTGGTGCTGAGCGACCGTGCCGCTGCGGGCGAGGTGCCCGTGCCGTCGCTGCTCGCCGTGGGCTGTGTGCACAACCACCTGATCCGTGCCGGCGTGCGTACCTTTGCCGACATCGTGGTGGAGTGTGGCGACGCCGTGTCCCCGCACGACTTTGCGGCGCTGGTGGGCTACTCCGCGAGCGGCATCTATCCGTACAACGCGCATGCGTGCATTCGCGACTTGGCGGCGCACGGCGATCTGGACGTGACAGCCGAGCAGGGCATCGCCAACTACAACAAGGCTGCGACCGCCGGCATCGTCTCCATCATGTCCAAGATGGGCATCTCCACGGTGCAGAGCTACCACTCCGCGCAGATCTTCGAGGCCGTGGGCTTTACGCTGGAGTTTGTCAACGCGTACTTCGCCGGCACGGTGAGCCGTGTGGGCGGTATGGGTGTCGAGGACGTCGAGCGCGAGCAGAATGAGCGCTACGACGCCGCGCTCGCTATCCTTAAGAGCCCGGCTCCCGATCAGCTGCCCACGTTGGGTCTGACCAAGTGGCGCCCGCTCGGCGGCGAGGATCACCTCATCGATCCGCAGACTGTCTACTTGCTGCGGACCGCCTGCCGTGAGGACAGCTACGACACCTTTAAGGAGTACAGCGCCCGCCTGCACCGCACCGGCCGTGCCGTGCGCCTGCGCGACCTGCTGGACTTTGATGCCGGCGGCCGCACCCCGGTGGCACTCGACGAGGTCGAGCCCGCGCTCAACATCGTTCGCCGCTTTAACACCGGCGCCATGTCGTACGGTTCCATCAGCAAGGAAGCACACGAGTGCATGGCCATCGCCATGAACCGCCTGCACGGCCGTTCCAACTCGGGCGAGGGCGGCGAGGATCCGCGCCGCGAGACCCCGCTGGCTAACGGTGACTCCAAGAATTCCGCCATCAAGCAGGTGGCAAGCGCGCGCTTTGGCGTGACGAGCCGCTACCTGTGCAGCGCCTTTGAGATTCAGATCAAGATGGCCCAGGGCGCCAAGCCCGGCGAGGGCGGCCACCTGCCCGGCAAGAAGGTCTACCCCTGGATCGCCGAGGTCCGTCAGTCCACGCCCGGCATCGGCCTGATCTCGCCTCCGCCGCACCACGACATCTACTCCATCGAGGACCTGGCGGAGCTTATCTTCGATCTTAAGAACGCCAACCCCGGCGCACGCGTGTCGGTCAAGCTGGTCAGCGAGGCCGGCGTCGGCACCATCGCCACCGGTGTGGCCAAGGGTGCCGCCGACAAGATCTTGATCAGCGGCCACAACGGCGGCTCCGGTGCTGCGGCGCGCGATTCGATCTGGCACGCCGGTCTGCCGCTGGAGCTTGGCCTTGCCGAGGCCCAGCAGACGCTGCTGCAAAACGGCCTGCGCTCACGCGTGGTGCTCGAGGCCGACGGCAAGCTCATGGACGGCACCGATGTTGCCGTCGCCTGCCTGCTGGGCGCCGAGGAGTTTGGCTTTGCGACCATGCCGCTCATCTCGATGGGCTGCCTCATGCAGCGCGACTGCCAGCAGGATACCTGCCCGGCCGGCATCGCCACGCAAAACTGCCGCCTGCGTCGCGGCTTCCGCGGCAAGCCCGAGCACATCGAGCACTTTATGCTCTTTGTTGCCGAGCAGCTGCGCGAGGTCATGGCGAGCCTGGGCTTCCGCACCGTCGACGAGATGGTCGGCCATCCCGAGTGCCTGCGCCAGATCGAGGTCCCGGGCAACCGCAAGGCCAACCTGCTCGATCTGTCGCCCGTGCTGGCAAGCGCGACTTGTGAGTTTGGTGCCCATATCCCGGGTGCCGACGGTCGCCACTTCCTGCCCCAGATGGCTGCGGACAGCGAGCTCGAAAAGACGCTCGACTCCACGTTGTTTGTGCCCTATACGGCCGATGCCCGTGCGCACCTGCGTCCGATTCGCTTCCGCGCCGATATCGCCAACGTCAACCGCTGCGTGGGCACCATCTTGGGCAACGCGGTGACCAAGGCGCATCCCGAGGGCCTGCCCGCCGGCTCCATCACCATCGATTGCGATGGTTCGGCCGGTCAGAGCTTTGGCGCCTTCCTGCCGCGCGGCATTACGCTCAACGTGTGCGGCGACGCCAACGACTACTTTGGCAAGGGCCTTTCGGGCGGCGAGGTGTCGGTGCGCCCCAACCCGCATGCGACCTACAAGTTCGATGAGAACATCATCGTGGGCAACGTTGCGTTCTTTGGCGCCACGAGCGGCCGCGGCTTCATTAACGGCCTGGCAGGCCAGCGCTTTGGCGTACGCAACTCCGGTGCCACCGTGGTGGTCGAGGGCTGCGGCAACCATGGCTGCGAGTACATGACGGGTGGTCTGGCGCTCATCCTGGGCGAGGTTGGACAAAACTTCGCCGCCGGTATGACTGGTGGCGTGGCTTATGTCTTCGATCAGTACGGCGCGCTCGATGCCCGTGTGAACCACGAGAGCGTTGAGCTCAAGGCCCCGACGGCCGGCGAACTGGCGCAGATTCGCGAGCTCATCCAGGAGCACGTGGACGCGACGCAGAGTCCGCGCGGCATTAAGCTGCTCTACAGCTTTGAGACGATGAGCAAGCACTTTGTGAAGGTCATTCCGACCGAGTACGAGCGCGTGCTGGCGATTGTCGCTGCGGCCGAGGCCGTGGGCAAGACGCATGCGCAGGCCGAGGAGTTGGCGTTTGACATCGTGACCGGTCGCGCGAGCGCCGCGGATGTCGCTCGCTTTGATGTCGCGGGCGGTGTCGCTGGTGCTGTACCCGCCGCCAGCTCTGTTGCTTCGACCAAGAAGGAGGCGTAAGTGCCATGGGTAAGCCCGGTGCTTTTCTTGATATCGATCGCGTGACCCACGAGCTTCGCCCCGTGGAGGAGCGCAGCCGCGATTTCGATCCGCTGTACGTGGAGCTCGACGACGACGCGCGCCGTGCCCAGGCGAGTCGCTGCATGATGTGCGGTGTGGCGTTTTGTCAGATGGGCGCGAGCTTTGGCAAGGCACGTCCGAGCGGCTGTCCGCTGCACAACCTGATTCCCGAGTGGAACGAGCTGGTGTACCGCGGCCGTTGGGACGAGGCTGCCGAGCGCCTGTCACTCACCTCGCCCATGCCCGAGTTTACGAGTCGCGTGTGCCCGGCGCTGTGCGAGGCCGCATGCAACCTGGGCTCGGTCGATGGCCAGCCCACGACGATCCATGACAACGAGCGTGCGATCAGCGACCATGAGTGGGCCAACGGCGGTCCGCACCGCTTTGAGCCGGCAGGGGAGGGTGCACCCACGGTTGCCGTGGTGGGCTCCGGTCCCGCTGGTCTGGTGGCAGCATGGGAGCTTGCGCGTCATGGCGCCCGCGTGACGGTGTTTGAGCGCGACGACCGCCCGGGCGGTCTGCTCATGTACGGCATTCCCAACATGAAGCTCGAGAAGTCCGTGGTCGAGCGTCGCGTGGCGCTCATGCGCGAGCTGGGCATTGTGTTCGAGCTGAGTGCCGACGTGAGCGATCCCAAGGTTACCGCCAAGCTCGACGACTTTGACGCCGTCGTGGTGGCTGCCGGCGCCCGTGCTCCGCGTGGGCTTTCGGCTGCGAACATTGATGCCCCGGGCGTGGTGTATGCCGTGGACTACCTGACGGCTTCGACCGTCTCGGTGCTCGATGGCGGCGAGCCCGCGGTGAACGCGCGCGGCCTGGACGTTGTGGTCATTGGCGGCGGCGATACCGGTAACGACTGCGTGGGCACCGCGGTACGTCAGGGTGCGCGCAGCGTGCGCCAGTTTGAGTTCTTGCCGGCGGCGCCTGATGCGCGCGCGGCGAGCAACCCCTGGCCGCAGTGGCCCAACGTGAAGAAGACCGATTACGGCCAGCAGGAGGCCATCGCTGCCATGGGCGGCGAGATGCGCGCTTGGGGTGTGGATACGCTCGAGGTACTGTTGGACAAGAAGGGCGCGGCCGCGGGCCTGCGCGTGGTCGATCTGGATTGGTCGGCTGGCAAGCCCGAGCGCATCGCGGGCTCCGAGCACGAGGTGCCGGCCCAGCTGGTGCTCATCGCCTGCGGCTTTACGGGTCCCGAGCATGGCGTGTTCGACGCCGTTGGCGTGCCTGTTGCCACCGCTGGTCGTCCGCTGCCGGTGATGGCTACCGAGGGCTCGCACCTTGCGGCCCGTGTCGACGGCGTCGCCGCAGATGCCGCGCCGGTGTATGTGGCGGGTGATGCTCGCAACGGCAGCTCGCTCGTGGTGAACGCTATGGCCGATGCCCTGGCCTGCGCGGCCGAAGTCGCCGATGCGCTGGAGCTGTAAAGTAGTTATTTAAGAACGTCCCCAATGACTAGTCATTTTTTGTCTAGTCGTTGGGGACACTCTTTGCGAGCGATTTGCCCGTTTGTCGACGCGCGAGTGTCCATTCGGCGTCTTCTTGAGCTGTGGCGCTCTGCTGTTTCTGTGATGGCCGGGGGCGCTTGGCTCAAAAGGACGGGTTTGCCGTCTATGTTTACCTGCGGTTTTGTTGCGGTGCGCATTTTCGGTCAAGCTTTTCGTCAAGTGCTTGGTCAGCATCTGGTTTGCAGCCGGAGGCCTATTTTGCCCGCGCTGGTCGTGGCCGACCACCCTCCTCGTAAGCTCAAATTGAGGTCTATCAGTTTGAGGAGGATGCCATGACTGACCACGCTTTAGACCGAGCGCAGCTAGCCGAAGCCGTCGGCAACGATATTGCCGACATGGCCCATTTTTGGATGCTGCGGAAGTTCCAGTTTTTGGAGCCGGCGCGCGAACAGTTCGAGATCATTGTCGACCCGTGGCTCAGCTATTGCACCGAGCCTTCGCAAAACGAAATCATGGCCTACAACATGGCATTTACCGATTGGCTGCTCTTCGAGCGCCCCTATCGCCATGGCAAGACGCTGCTCGAGCTGTATGTTGAAGAGCCGCCGGCATCGCTTTCGCCTGCCTCGCTCAAGCGGCTCGAGCAGGTACGCGACACGCAGTATTTCTCGCGCTTTGGCATTTTGGACAAGGATCCTGCGACTGGTATGGTCGCGCTGAAGGACACGCGCACCGACCGTCGCTTTGATGTCTACGACCCGCATATCGTGCAAAAGGAGCATTGGAACGACGGCGCGATTGCGGTGCGCCTCGCCTGCGTCGACGATGTCTGGCTTACGGCGGGACAGCTCTACCTGTATGACATCGCGCGGCTGAGCGATACGGCGGTCGACGGGCCGGGCGCGGTGCATCCGGAGGACCTGCAGGACGGCTTTGACACCTCGTGCATCAGCTTCTTTTTGCGCCTGGTCCGCGACATCATGGGCGCCCAGGGGCGCTACGTGAAGTCGCTCAACATCTACGAGCAGGAGTGGGAGTAGGGGATGTGGCTGGTGTCGCCCTACTGCCCTGACTTTGTCTCAATCTGTAACGTTTAGGGACAAAAAACCGGTCTACCTGTTACAGATCGAGACGAACGTTTGGGCGCCGCTGGTTTGTCTAAATCTGTAACGTTTGGGGGCCTGGAGAACGTCTAACTGTTACAGAACGAGACGTTTGGCACCTGGTTGGGGGAATGTCTCAATCTGTAACATCTACAGGCCAAAATTCGACCTACCTGTTACAGATTGAGACAAAGGGTGGACGCGGTACCGAAAAATCTTGTTCAGTAACAACTAGAGGCTCAAAGACTGTCTTCCTGTTACAGATCAAGACATTTGTCAGCGGAGGCAACAGCGGCGATGGTCCATTTGTCCGATGTGGTGGTGATGGAAGTGTCTAATACCGTTTTTAAACACAAACATGCAATGCGTAACACCTTGGCGCGGAATAGGATGCTTGCCAGGCTCACGGAGGCGGCTGAACAAGGCGTGTTGCTTGTGACACACGACAATGCCGAGCTCATGTGGCTGCGGCGCCATGTGGGCACAGACGATATTGCGGAGCCCGAATCGCACCTATTCTGTTTTCAGCATGATTGGGATGCATTGACGCCGGTGGAGCGAGCGTTGCGTACCATCAAAGGGCTTGCAGAGTTTCATCCCGATTGGGCGTTTTGGGGTTATGACGCAGCGCTTTTGTGGGGCCTGGAGGTGCCGAATGATTTGCTCGGGCCGCGATTTCTTGTTAAGACAGGTTGCTCGGTGACGCTTAGTGCAGGATGTAGGCTGCTGCGTCCGCAGACGGCGGGTGCGCTTGAACAAGTCGATGGCGTGCGGGTGACGCCGTTTTGGCACACGGTGGAGGATTGTCTGCTGCGTGCGCCGTTTTCGTATGGTCTGGCGATCGCCGATTCTGCATTGCGGGCGAAGGGCATGTCGCGCGACGACCTCTGCGAACGGCTCCAGGCCGATTGCGAGGGCAGGCGAGGGTATCGCAGAGCTCAGGTGATTGCGTCGCATGCGGACGGCCTGTCCGAAAACGGTGGCGAGTCTCGGTTCCGAGCATTCTTTATTGCATACGGCTTTCCGGTTCCGGAGTTGCAGGTGGAGTTTCGCGATCCGCTCGATTCGAGTCAGGTGTTTCGCGTTGATTATTTCTGGAGGCTCGAGGACGGGACATGTGTCATCGGCGAGCTCGACGGAAAGGGGAAGTACACCTTGCAGAACGGCGAGGGTCAGGAGCCGGTCGATCCATTCGTGGCAGAGCGTCAGCGGGAATCTCATCTGACAATGCTCGGACATAAAGTACTGAGGTTTACGTTTGATGAGCTCAAGAATCCGGGGAAGCTGGCTGAAAAGATGAGACTGGCGGGCATTCCGCAGCGGGTCAATCTGGCGGAGGAATGGAGACGGCAGTGGTATGGGCGCTAAGGTGTGCAACTGACGCGGAGGTGGTTGTTCCTGCCGAGTTTGTCTCGATCTGTAACAACAAGGGGCCGTTTGACCTCGCAACTGTTACAGATCGAGACAGAAGGTTGGCGCCTGGTGAAAGATCTCAATCTGTAACATCTAGAGGTCGAAAACCTGTCTACTTGTTACAGATTTAGACGTTTGACGACAGGGTGGAGAATATCTCGACCTGTAACATCTAACGGCCAAAACTCGACCTAACTGTTACAGATTGAGACAAAGGTTGGACGCACGACCGAAAATCTCGATCTGTAACATTTGGAAGATTAAAAACGGTCTAACTGTTACAGATCAAGACGTTTTGCTGGAACGACCGACGCATCGCTGCACTGGTCTGTTCATCCTCACGCCCGTCTCTTCCTTCCGTTAGCCGATATGTCCGCAGTAACCCTGTCGCGCTGGATGATAATGGACAGATGTTCAAGTTTTCTGAGGGGGAGGAGCTCGATATGGCGACCGCCGATCGTCCCACGTTGTTTATCAATGCGACCGTCCTGGATGGTTCGGAGCATATGGAGCCGCAACCCGACATGGCCGTGGCCGTTGAGCGCGGTGTCATCACGTGGATGGGGCCGAGTGCTGTGGCGCAGGCGCCTGCGGGTGCCGAGGTTATCGACCTGGCGGGTGCGTATCTCATGCCAGGCCTCATCAATATGCATGTGCATCTGTGCGGCTCGGGCAAACCGGTGTCGGCGGGCGATGCGGGCGCGCTGATGAAGAAACTCGATAATCCCGTGGGGCGCGCCATCGTGCGACACATTCTTAAGGGCAGCGCCCAACAACAGCTGGCAAGCGGCGTGACAACGGTACGTGGCGCGGGCGACCCGCTGTTTGCCGATCTCGCCGTGCGCGATGCTATCGATGCCGGTAAGTATCAAGGTCCTCGCCTGGTGGCGCCGGGAACGGGCGTTACGGTGCCGGGGGGCCATGGTGCTGGCTTGTTCGCCCAGGTGGCTAACAGTCCCGCCGAGGCGGCCGAACAGGTGCGCGACCTGTATGCGCGCGGTGCCGACGTCATCAAGCTGTTCGTGACGGGTGGCGTGTTCGACGCGACCGAGGTAGGCGAGCCGGGTGTGCTGCGCATGCCGGTCGATGTCGCTGCGGCGGCGTGCAAGGCGGCGCACGAGGTTGGCCTTCCGGTCATGGCCCATGTCGAGAGCACCGAAGGTGTGGAGGCCGCGCTTCAGGCCGGCGTCGACACGATTGAGCACGGCGCTCCGCTGACGCCTGAGATTCTGGAGCTGTACCGCGGCGCCGCGGGAACACAGCTCGAGGGACGCGCGCCGAGCGTGACCTGCACGATCAGCCCTGCACTGCCGTTTGTACTGCTCAATCCGGAAAAGACCCATTCGACCGATACACAAAAGAAGAACGGCGACATCGTGTGCTCGGGCATCATCGAGAGCGCCCGTGCCGCACTGGAAGCTGGCGTTAAGGTGGGCCTTGGCACGGACTCGAGCTGCCCGTTCGTGACGCAGTACGACATGTGGCGCGAGGTGGTCTATTTTGCCAAGTACGTGGGCGTGAGTAACGCCTTCGCGCTGCATACGGCTACGCAAGTCAATGCCGAGCTGCTGGGGCTGGGCGGCGAGACCGGCACGATCGAGTGCGGCAAGACCGCCGATATCCTGGTGACGCGCGAGAACCCGCTCGATGACCTGTGCGCCCTGCGTGAGCCGATGCATGTGATGTGCCGCGGTGACCTGGTGCGCAAGCTCAAGGTCAGGCGTATCCCCGAGGTTGACGCGGAGCTCGACGCGATTATGGCCATGCCGGCAGAAGCCCTGGCAGAGGAGCTCGCTCGCGACGGCGTAGCTTAGGCGCTGGCGCGACGGCTTCATCGAATGATGTCGCTTCATGCAAAAAAGCCGAGGTCTCAACACGAGGCCTCGGCTTTTATTTTGTCCTATGGTGTGGCGGTTACGAGCGCGTTTCCATCTTGGCGTGGCACTTGGGGCAGGTGACGCGGATCTTGCCCTTGCCCTTGGGGACGGACAGCATCTGGCCGCAGTTGGGGCACTTGAGGTACGCCGTGGTCTTGCGACCCTTCCACATCTTCTTGGCCGTGCGCTTGGCACGCTCAAAGTCTTCCTTACTGGTGCCGGCCGCGCGTGAGGTGCTGGCCGCTGCGGCCCCGCCGCCCAAGCTGGCGACGAATTTGCCCAAGCCGGGAACATTGACGGTCGCGGCGACAAAGGCCTCGTTCTCCTTGCGACGTGCATCGATGTTTTTGGACAGGCCGCGCAGCACGCCAATCACGATGACGGCGATGGCGATCCAGCTGAGCCACTGGATGCGGGCTATCGATCCGATCATCGCGATGACAATACCCGCAAAACCCATCACGATGGTGAGCTCGTCAGCGCCATTGCGACCCTTCATAAAGTCATTCATGCAAATTGCCTTTCGTTCGATATGCTGCACGCCTTTATACCCGATTTAGAGCAAGGGGGACAGGTTAATCTGCACCAAGGTGGTGCAAACATACCTGTCCCCGGAACACCAAGACGGTGCAAAGAAGTCTGTCCCCAATGCCCCAATTACTTGGAGAGCTTGTCGACGACGCGTTCGATCTCGGCGAGCTTGGCGGCTTTGAGGTCTTCGTCGCCCGATTCGATTGCCGAAGTCACGCAGCCCTCGATATGCGCCTTGAGCACGTCGGCGTTAATGCGCGCGAGGAGCGCCTGTGTGGCCATGAGCTGCGTGGAAATATCGACGCAATAGCGGTCCTCCTCGACCATCCGCAAGATGCCGTCGATCTGACCGCGTGCCGTCTTGAGCATGCGGGTCACCGATTTGTGGTCTGCCATCATGGCGGGTCCTCGTTTCTGGTCGATGGGGTCGAATGTCTCTGGTAACTGCTACGCGGCGGTCACGGACAGGGCGTGGAACTTCTCGCCGGCGCCCTCGACGGCGGCGGCGAGCTGCTCGGCGGTCACGGTGTCGGCGCACTCCACCTGGACAGTCTGGGTCTCGTGATCGGCGTCGGGATCGGTCACGCCGGCAACGTTGAGCAGTGCCGTCTCGACGGTGGCGTCGCAGTGGCCGCACATAAGGCCGGAAGTCTTGATTGTGTAACGCATGGGTATTCCTCTCTGTTGTGTCGGCTTTCCCAGGCACCCGACCTTGACCTTCAAGCCGTCGCTCGCGTACCAAAGTACGCGTCGCTCCTCTTTCAGGTCAATCTCGGGCACCTGGAAAACCCGTTCTAAATGGACTTAATGGTGATCCTATTTTGCCACTTTGGGCTTAAAGGATTTTAGGCGCAGAGCGTTGCTTACGACACATACGCTCGACAGGCTCATGGCCGCGGCGCCAAACATCGGCGAAAGCTGCCAGCCGGTGAGCGGGAAGAACACGCCCGCCGCCAGCGGAATGCCGATGCCGTTGTAGAACAGCGCCCAGAACAGGTCCTGCTTGATGTTGCGGATCGTGGCGCGCGAAAGCTCGATGGCGCGGGCGACGTCCATGAGGTCGCTGCGCATGAGTACCACGTCGGCGCCCTCCTTGGCGATGTCGGCGCCGGTGCCGATAGCAAGGCCCACGTCGGCGCGCGCCAGGGCGGGGGAGTCGTTGATGCCGTCGCCCACCATGGTGACCTTACTGCCCGCATCCTGCAGCTCGCGCACGTGGCGCTCCTTGTCGGCGGGAAGCACGTCGGCGATGACCTGCTTGCTGGTCAGTCCCACGCGGCGGGCGATGGCCTCGGCCGTCACGCGGTTGTCGCCGGTGAGCATGCGCACGTCGACGCCAAGCGAGCGCAGTGCGGCGATGGCCCCGGCGCTCGTCTCCTTGACCTCGTCAGCCACGGCAATGGTGCCGGCAAGCTCGCCGTTCTTGGCAAAGAACAGCGGCGTCTTGCCCTCGGCGGCAAATTGTTCGGCAAGACCCGCGGGCACGGTAACGCCCAGTTCGTCCATCAGGCGTACGTTGCCGGCTGCAATGGCGTTTTGCCCCTCGCGCGCCGTAACGCCTCGCCCGGGCACGGCAGTAAAGTCCTCGACCATGCGCGCGACGATCCCGCGTGTCTCGCACTCGGCCATAATCGCCTCGGCCAGCGGGTGCTCGCTCGAGCGCTCCAACGCGGCGGCCAACTTGAGCAGCGCCTTTTCGCTCATGGCGGGCGAGCCGTCAGCGCGCGTGGCTACCACGATATCGGTCACGGCAGGCTTGCCGCGGGTGACCGTGCCCGTCTTATCGAGCACCACGGTGCCCACGCTGCGCAGGTTCTCCAGCGCCTCGGCGCTCTTAAACAGAATGCCCATCTCGGCGCCCTTGCCGGTGCCGACCATAATGGCGACGGGCGTGGCCAGGCCCAGCGCGCACGGGCAGCTGATCACCAGCACAGCGACGGCGGAGGTGAGCGCCTCATTCACGTCGCTGGTCAGTGCCATCCACGTCACAAAAGTTACGGCAGAGATTACAAACACCACGGGCACGAACACGCCGGCGACCTTGTCGGCCATGCGGGCGATGGGTGCCTTGGTGGCGTTGGCGTCCTCGACGAGCTGGATAATCTTGGCGAGCGACGTGTCGGCGCCCACACGCGTAGCGCGGAAGGTAAACGAGCCCGTGCGGTTGACCGTGGCCGCGTTGACAGTGTCGCCGGCGGTCTTTTCCACGGGGATGGACTCGCCGGTCAGCGCACTTTCGTCCACGGCCGAAGCGCCCTCGAGCACCACGCCGTCAACGGGGATGGACTCGCCGGGACGCACGCGCAGCACCTGGCCGGGCAGAATGGCATCGACGTCGACAGTGGCCTCGGTACCGTCCTCTGCCACGACGGTCGCGGTCTTGGGTGCTAAGTCGATGAGCGCCTCGATAGCGCCGCCGGTCTTGGACTTGCTGCGCGTCTCGAGGTATTTGCCCACGGTGACGAGCGACAGGATGGTGCCAGCGCTCTCAAAATACAGGTTGTCCATGCTCGTCATCATGGCCTCGTGCACCTGACCTGCGGCTAGCTGGTCGGCCATGATGAACATGGCGTAGAGCGACCAGGCGATGGAGGCGGTGGCGCCCACGGCAATAAGGGCGTCCATGGTGGGCGCGCCGTGCGCGAGCGATTTAAACCCGTTGATAAAGTACGCGTCGTTGACGTAGACGATGGGGATGAGCAGGACGAGCTCGGTGAGCGCGAGTGTCATGCTGTGGGTGTGGTCGGTGAAGACGCCGGGCAGTGGCCAACCGAGCATGTGTCCCATGCCTATGTAAAACAGCGGGATGAGGAAGATAATCGAGATGATGAGGCGGGTGCGCATGGCGGAGGCGGCGGCCTCCAGCTTTTTGGTGGGCGACTCCATATGGGCGGCGCCGGACCTGGCTTGCGTGCTGCCGCTTTGGACAGCGTCGGTGCCCGTGCTGATGGGCGAGGCCGAGTAGCCCGCGCGGTCGACAGCGGTGCAGATGTCGTCGGGGGAGACCTGCGCAGGGTCGTAGTCCACCAGCATAGAGCCGGCGAGCAGATTGACCGCGACGCTTTGGACGCCGTCGAGTTTGCTCACGGCACGGTCCACGTGCGCCTGGCAGGCGGCGCACGTCATGCCGCCCACATCGAATTTATCTTGAGCCATGGCTTCTCCTTTCTGTGGTTCGGTGTTGGAATTGTTAACCTGCTGATACTATACACCCATACCCCCTGGGGGTGTCTAGTACAGAAAGAAATGTATGACATTTCGTTACAGTTGAGGGTGGTTGGTTGGCTGATGGACCGTCCCAACCAATCATCTCAATCTGTAACATCTGAGGACCGTTTTGCCTGCTAGATGTTGCAGATTGAGATGTTGTCTCGCGGGGTTGGGGTTTGTCTCGTTCTGTAACATCTAGACCTGTATCTGCCGAGCTGGTGTTACAGATCGAGACATTTGCCGGGGAGGGGTCCCGTCATGGCAAGACGCCCGCCGCCTAGATAGAGAATCCGGGGATCACACAGGTTAGCTTGTTTGGCTTTTCCGCAGGCGTTGCGTACGTAAAGACGTCGCCGTCGTGCCCCACGCGGTTCATATAGAGCGTGCCTTCGCTCTCCGATGTGTCGGGGCTCACCGTGCGCTCCCACCAACAGGTGTCCTTGCCCTTCCACTGGCGGACCATCGTCTCGTTCGTGGAATACGGGCTCACCTTGAGCTCGCGGAAGAGCTGATACTCCTTGCCCTCGCCGTTATAGATGTCGGCCAGGTAGTGAAAGTCCTCGGCAAATGACTCGGGCGGTTGCGTGCCGCACAGCTCGACCATGGCGGGCAGCCAAAGGGTTGCGGGCAGCTCGCTCAGACACGATGCGCTTCTGGCAGCGCCAACGTTATTCGAAATCTTTTTGACAGATTTAATGAGCGCGCGCAACTCGTTGGGCAGCAGCTTAAGGCCGTCGCCGTTGAGCCATTCCCGCAGCTCGCAATCTGCCCAGCCGGCGCTCGGCGGTTCAGCCGCAGCGTTGCGCTCGGCAATACCCGCGGCGAACATAAACGTCAGCCCGGCCTTGCCCGTCCCGTCCAGAAGTTCATCGTGACGGATGCCCACAAGCTGCGCGCCGACCTCCAGCCCGTTGGTGAGTTTCACGCGCTTGGTACACGGATAGGGGATATGCCCATCGGCGTCGAGCAGATGGTAGCGCTTGGCAATCTCGCGTGCCTCGCTACGGGTCTCGGCGGCCTTAATCTTGAGCGAAATCTCCTGCAGCTGATCCCAGGTGTAGTCGTCAAGTGAACCGTGGATGCCGCCCAGGTAGTCGGGGATGCCAAAGCCATGGGTTGCCGCCCCGATAACGCCGAGCCCCGCAACGGCTGCGACAACGCCACCGATAATAAAGCGGCGGCGGGTCATGGCATCGTGCCGGGCCTGCTCCAGGATCTCTCGCGCGCGCTCGCCGGCAACGTCGACCTTAAGGTGCGTGCCAGAATCGATATCAATCGCGGCCTCGTCTCCTGCGCCTTCGCGGCCCTCGGATTCGGCATCGGTGAGGTATGCCGAGAGCACCTCGAGCATCTGCTGCTCGGTAGGGCGATCGCCCTGTTCGACCGAGATGCCTTTCATGATGATCTGGGCGAGCGCTTCGTCGTCATTGCATCGCGGCTCGAGCGGCGCCGGCTTGGTCTTGGTCTTTATAAGGTAGAACGAGCCGGTTGCCGCGGCACCCGTCGACTCGACATCAAACGGCTTGCGACCGCTGTAGAGCTGGTACAGAATGCTCGAAAGCGCATAGACATCGATGGCGGGCGAGCGGCGAAGGGCCGCGATGCCTTCGATATCCTGCGTGAGCATCTCGGGTGCGGCGTATGCGGGCGTGGCAAAGCGCCAGATGTCGGCGCGCCGGGTGATCGTGTCATCGCCGAGGGCCATGGTCGCGGAGCCCATGTCGATGAGGCAGGGGTCAAAGGAGCAATCGACGATCTGCTGCTCGAGCGTTCGACTGGTGGTACGGAACATGATATTGGCGGGCGACAGGTCGCGATGGACGACCGGATTTACGAGTCCCTGGGTCATCAGGAGTGCGCGAAGCACGGCGTTTCCAACGGCGGCCACCATCTGGGTGGTTAGCCCGCCCGAGACATCGTGCGGAAGCAAGGGCAGCGCCTGCTTGAGCGAGGTGCCCTCGACCCACTCCATGAGGATGAGCGGGTCGTCCTCGCACGATCCATAGCCATAGACGCGCGGAAATCCGCGCAGGTGCGAGACGGTACACAGATGACGGTACTCCTCGAACAGGGCGGCGGTATTGGCCAGGTGCGCAGCCGCTTGCTCGGCGGAGCGATCGGGGGCTTGGCCGGAAAGGATGGCGTTGTCCTTGAGTAGCTTGACGGCAAAGACCTCACCGCTCGTGTTGGTCGCGCGCAGCACGTGCCCGATATTGCCGCCGTCGCGGTATGCCGTCTGAAGAATAAGCGTCATAAACCGTCGCTTGGCATCATCCTCGACACTGGGGTCGACCGCCACGGCGGTGTCGAACGTGTCAAGACGGATGAGTTTGTCGCCATAGGCGCTGTCGGTAGTATCCATGGCGTTCCTTTGTCTGGCATGGGTTGTCGCACGTGTACGTGAACAGTGCGGCTATCGGTAAAGTACCATAATAGCCGCACTGCTCACGTATGCCGCTGAGCATTGTCGTTTACGACGTAGAAGGTGGCAGACGAAAGACGAGCGATGACCGTCTTTCTATCACCGCCCGCGCTAGTCCACAATAACGAGAAACGTTGTATAGAGACCCAAGTGAAGTCTGTCGCTGTTTTCGATTTCCACCGGGGGATAGACTTTGCCGGGCTCTCGTTGGTCGCGGGGCGGCTCGATTACGATATCGCCGTCGCCTGCACCCGATTCGAGCACCGTGCCGTTGGTCGATCCAAGGCCCTGGGCGTACCAGTGCTCACCCTCAAGCCAAATGCGAAGATGTTCGCGCGATGCGTCGGCGCCCACATCGGTGATGCTGGGCGAGGTTTTGGGCAAAGAACCAATCACGGTGCCGCGCGGATCGCGTGTGAGGGGATGGATTTGCATGTCGACGCAGTTGTCGGCATGTGTCCTGAGCAGACCAAGGTTGGGGGCGACGGCGCGCGGCTGCTCCAGGCTGCCCATAAAGTCACGTCCGACGGTAGTTTCGGTGGTGCCAAAGTGCCCGCCCGTCTTGCTGTCGCAAAAGCGCTCGACGGTGGCCACGCCCTGAACGGGATCGGCGAGCGCCCCCGTTGCCACAAAGAGCATAAGGTAAAGCGTGCTTTTCTCACGCACGGCATTGCCGTCAAAGTTGTCGATGCGATTGAGGGCATTTGCATATAGGCGGCTGTCCAGCTTGTAGCTGGCGAGAGCCGACATCATTTCGTTGGCGGCCGGACCGCGATAGTGCTCGGCGATTGCCCGATAGGCGGACTCGCCGCCGCCGAGCTTGCTGCAGATTGCCGCGGAAAGGTTGAGCGTGGTGACGGTAAAGTCGCTGTAGATGGCGGGCGCGCACTGGTCAGGCTTGCGATGGACGATGTAACGGGTGAGATACGAGCGGTTGGAAGAGCATTTCTCGAGCAGGGTACTGCCGAGATAAGAGTTTCCATTGATGAGCATTCGGGCGATCTCGAGATGTTTAAGACCGCCGAACGAGCGAATATCGTTATAGAGGACCGAGCAAGGTGTCTCTGCTGCCACGGATACCTCCTTTGATTGCTTCCTAGCCAATATGGCGATAGGAATTAATGGCTCCCGGTGGGCGACGTATTAAATGGCTGCGCAATATACAGCGTAACCAAAGCAACATTATAGGCCACATGTTCGAAATTGCAGGAAGACTGAGAGATTTGGTTTGGACCGGACGGAAATCCCCCTCTGTCTTGTTCTGTAACATTTGGACCCGGTTTTGCCCTGCATCTGTTACAGATTGAGACAATCGGCCAGGCCCGCCCCGTCCGCCTCGTCATCTGTGGTTTACGTGGGGGCATACGGAGTGCGGGTATACTAACCGGCGGCGAATCTGCTCCATCGCTTAGAGCTGCTGCGTCTGGACGGCGCGTGATAGGGCTGCCAAAGCGATCGCCAGCGTGCTGAGCAACGTCCTCTCTGTGCGCACCTGTTTTTGTATGTATTAGCGCACTACCAAGCACGCCCGCGCGGCCGCATGCCGTGCCCATTGCGCGTGCAGATAAGGAACAACAACATATGCGTAATTCTGTATCCGACGTCACGGACGCCGAGATTCTGGACGAGGCCCGCGAGGCCATGACCCAGGCTGCCTTCGATGCCGCCGATGAGGCCAATGCTGCCCAGACCGTCGAGTCCGCTACCGAGAGCCTGCCCGCCTTTGACGAGCTGGGCCTTTCGGACGAGATGCTTCGTGCTATCGAGAACCTAGGCTACACGGCGCCCACGCCTGTCCAGGCTGGCTCGATCCCCGTGGTGCTCGAGGGCCGCGACCTGCTTGCCGCTGCTCAGACCGGCACCGGCAAGACGGCCGCCTTCTTGCTGCCGACCATGAACAACCTGGAGCACATCGCTCCGCCCAAGCCCGTGCGCGAGCGTGGCGGTCGCAACCGCCGTCGCGGCGCCAAGAAGCCCGAGGGCAACGGCCGCGGCCCTGTGATGCTCGTCATCACCCCCACGCGCGAGCTTGCCCAGCAGATCGACGAGGTCGCGAGCAAGATTGCCGACGTCACTGGCCATGTCGCCGTGACCGTCGTGGGCGGCGTGAGCTACAAGCCGCAGACCGCGGCGCTCAAGTACGGCTGTGACATCCTGGTCGCTACGCCGGGCCGTCTGGTTGACCTGATCGAGCAGGGCGCCTGCCACCTGGACGAGGTCAAGGTGCTGGTGCTGGACGAGGCCGACCGCATGCTCGACATGGGCTTTTTGCCCGCCGTCCGCCGCATTGTGCGCGAGACGCCGGCCGAGCGTCAGACGCTGCTGTTCTCGGCCACGCTCGACGAGGAGGCCGTGGGCGAGATCACCGACCTGGTGAGCGACCCGGCACGCGTGGAGATCGCGCCCGTCACGTCGACCGCCGACACCGTCGACCAGTTTGTATTCCCGGTGTCCATCGAGGCCAAGAACAATCTGCTGCCCGAGTTCCTCAAGAAGGAGGGCCCGGAGCGCACCATCGTCTTTATGCGCACCAAGCACCGCGCCGACAGCTGCTGCCGTCGTCTGGAGCGCAAGGGCATCAAGGCCGCCGCGATTCACGGCAACCGCAGCCAGGCTCAGCGCGAGCGTGCCCTTTCGGCCTTCCGCGACGGTACCGTCGACGTGTTGGTGGCAACCGACGTGCTCGCCCGCGGCATCGACATCAGCGACGTGCGCTACGTCGTGAACTTTGACGTGCCGGCCGAGCCGACCGACTACATCCACCGTATTGGCCGTACGGGCCGCGCCGGCGAGCTGGGCTGGGCCATCACGTTTGTGACCGAGCAGGATGTCGATGAGTTCTACGAGATCGAGAAGCTCATGGACAAGACCGCCGACATCTACGAAGCCGGCGACCTGCATGTGGGCCCCAATCCGCCCGCGGTTGACCCCGAGCGCGATCCTGCGGCCTTTAAGGTGAAGAAGAAGACCAAGCGCGGCAAGTCCAAGAGCAAGAAGAAGCTTGAGCAGGCGCGTCGCGACGGCAAACGCAACGGCGACGATTACGGTGATGTGGCCGGTCGTTCCAACCGCGGTCGAGACGAGCGTCGCGGCGACGGTGAGCGTCCGAGCCGTCCCAAGCGCGGCGGCAAGACCCGCGTGCGCGAGGGCGTTCGGGCTCGCGTGGACGAGGCTGTGGAGAGCGTGGCCCGCGAGGTGGCTGCCGAGGAGCGCGGCGGTGCTGGTGTCGTTGAGCAGGCCCCGCGCGGCAACCGTGCCGAGCGCCGTGCCAAGCAGTTCCAGGGCGAGGCGCATCGCCGTCGCCGCGAGGACGAGGACCGCGGCGGTCGTCGCCGTGTTGAGCGCGAGGACGAGGGCCGTGGCTCGCGTGGCGGCGAGGGCCGCGGTTCGCGTGGCGAGCGTGGTACTCGCGGCGGCGAGTCCCGTGGCGGCAAGCGCTTTGATGAGCGCGGTGGCCGTGGCGGCGAGCATCGCGAGGGCACTCGTGGCAATGGCAGCCGCAGCGGTGCTGGCCGCTCTAACGAGTCGCGCGATCGCCGCGATCCGCGTGCCAGCCGCGATCGTCGCGATGACTGGCGCAACTACGACGATACCCGCGAGGAGCGTCGTGGCGGCTATCGTGGCGGGCGTGGCGGCAACCAGGCCGGCTCCCGCGGCGGCCGTGCCGGCGGTCGCGATAATCGTGGTAGCTATGGCAATAGTCGTGGCGGCAAGCGCGGCGGCAGCTCCCGTCGCCCCGGTGACGGCGGCGGCAAGCGCAAGTAACATACGCGTTGCACGCTAGCGTGAGACAAGCTAAGGGCCCCGAGCAACTACGCTCGGGGCCCTTTTTGGTGCAAGGGGGACAGGTTAGTTTGCACCAACGTCTTGAAGTTGCGGTGGAATACGGACTGTTTTGGCCTTTTGAGCGGCTTTTCAGTCCCTATTTCACCGCAACTCATGATTGGTGCAAACAAACCTGTCCACAATGCACCAGAGTGAGGAGTGTCCCCGAGTGCCGGCAGAAAAGGAACGTCCCTAAGCGCCGCTTAGATACCGTTTATCGATGAAAAAATACCGTTCACCGGTCATAATGATTACTCTGGCTTTGCTGTTGCCTACAATAACCCCCGTAAAAGAAATGCGGAAGGTTACCGAGTCCCCTCGGACATGGGCCTAACCAAAGTCTTTGAACGGGTGCGTCTCAATGGGCGCATTCGATTGATTTTGGTTGGGCTATATTTATGAAGGGACATGCCATCATGGGTTTCTTTTCTCGCCTTATGGGCGGCTCGGACAAGCAGGCGACTGCGACTTCCGAGTTCGAAATCGTCGCCCCTGTTTCCGGCGAGCTTGTTAATCTAGAAAATACCAATGATCCCGCTTTTAGCAGCCGTGCAGTGGGCGATGGCGTTGCCGTGGTTCCCCAAGAGGGAACGGTGTGCGCTCCTGTTTCCGGCACCGTCGCCGCGCTGTTTCCGACTGAGCACGCGTTGGGCATCATGTCCGACGACAGCTCTGCTCAGGTGATGCTGCATATCGGAATCGACACTGTTAAACTTGAGGGCAAGGGCTTCCATGCGCTTGTTGCCCAGGGTGACCATGTCGACGCGGGCCAGCCCCTCGTCGAGGTCGATTTCGACGTGGTTCGCGCTGCCGGCTTTGATCCCACGGTCTTCGTTATCGTGTGCGAGCGTTCGGAGAACTCGACTCTTCGTGAACATGCTTCCGGCCCTGTTGCTGTTAAAGAGCCTGTCGTCTGGCTTTCCGAGTAAATTCTTGTGGTGGGTACCGTGGTTATCAAGCGAGTTTTTAACAACAACGTCGCAATGGTCACTTCGGACGATGGCTCCGAGCTCATCGTCATCGGTCGAGGCCTCTGCTTTGGTCGTCATGCCGGCGATACCATCGATGAGACGTCGGTCGAAAAGACCTACGCGTTGCAGGAGGGAACTTCTCAGGATTCGCGTACGATTGACCGCTTGGCTCATCTTTTGGAGTCCATCCCCACCGTCAACCTCGTAATTTCCGAGGACATTGTTCAGATGCTTCGTCGAGAGCTCAATGTTGACATCAACGATAAGATTCTCATTGCTCTCGCAGACCATATCAGCCTTGCTTTGGAGCGCGAGCGCAAGGGCGTCCCCTGTGAGAATCCGTTGCTGCTCGAGATCCAGCAGTTCTATCGCAAGGAGTATGCGCTTGCGGGCCGTGCGCTGCAGATTATCAAGGAGTATATGGGCATCCAGATGAGCGAAGAAGAGCAGGGTTTCATTACCTTGCATATCGTCAACGCCACCATGCCGCAGCGCTCTGACCGTCTGATTGTTTCGGTCCAGCTTGTTCGCGACGTGCTCGCGATTGTTTCCGAGCGCTATGCCACGACCCTCGATGACACCTCGCTGCCTTACGAACGTTTCGTTCGTCACCTACAGTTTTTCGCACAGCGAGCGCTCGATCCTACGGCCGGGCAAATCAACGGAGACGCGCTGTTCCGAATCGATGAAACGGCGTATCCGTGCGCATTCTCGTGCGCGGACGCCATAGCCGCCCACTTGTCGTCTACCTATAACGTTGTCGTTACCGATGCCGAGAAGAGTTATCTCGCATATCACATTGTTAACCTGCTTGGAGAACCTGGTCTCTAGGCATAACGTGCCCACACATCGATTGGTATAAGGCAAGGCTTACGGTCTTGCCCAGGGCACATCTGTCTTAATTTGCGGAAAAGGAAGGGGAGTACCGCTATGACCGCAAAAAAGAAGTTCAATTTCAAAGCGCCGTTGGAGGTGTTCGCGAAGTCGATCGTTCAGCCGATGATGTATCTCTCGGTTGCCGGCATCCTGCTCATCGTGGGCATCATTCTGACCAACAAGACCATCTGCGCCATGATCCCCGTGCTGGGCTTCGGTCCGTTCCAGCTTGTGGGCGCCGTTGTCTATCAGTCGCTGATGTTTATCATCAACAACCTCTCGATTCTGTTCTGCGTGGGCATCGCCGGCGCCATGGCAAAGAAGAACAAGGGCCATGCTTCGCTGATCGCCCTGATGTCGTTCTTCCTGTTCCTGCAGGCTAACAACATCGTGCTCAACGCCACCGGCTCTCTTGCCGATGCGAGCGGCATGCTCGGCCTTACCGGAACCGGCCAGGCCACCGTTATGGGCATCCAGGTACTCGATACCGGCGTATTTGGCGGCATCATCCTCGGTTGCATCACCGGTGCTGTGTTCAACAAGTACTCGAACAAACAGTTCCCCATTGCCCTTTCGATGTTCTCGGGCGTTCGCTTTCCGTTCCTGATCATGATCATCATTTCCTGGATCATGGGCGCTGGCTTCTGCATCGTTTGGCCTCCGGTTCAGGGTGCCATCTCCTCCGTTGCCGGCATCATTAAGGAGTCGGGCAACATCGGTCTGTTTATCTACGGCATGCTCAACAAGCTGCTTGTTCCCACCGGTCTGCACCACCTCATCTACACCCCGTTCCAGTTCTCCGATGTGGGCGGCACCCTTACGCTGGGCGATCAGGTTATCGCCGGCGCCTATCCCATCCGTGTTGCCGAGATGGCAATGACGGGCCAGCCCTTCTCCGATAGCACCTATTTCAACAGCTACACCTTCAACAACCTGTGGCCCTACATCGGTATCGGTCTCGCCTTTATCGTCACCGCTTACAAGGGGAACAAGGATAAGACCAAAGCCGTTATCATCCCGCTGATCATCACCGCTGTGCTCTCCTGCGTGACCGAGCCCATGGACTTCCTCTTTGTCTTTGCCGCTCCCGTGCTCTTTGTCGTTCACTCGGTTCTTTCCGGCATCTTCCTGGTTCTGCTCAAGGTTCTCTCCGTGCCCGCTTCGACTGCAGGCGGCATCATCAACATCGTGGTTTCCAACCTGGTCCTCGGTGTCGACAAGACCAACTGGCCGGTTATGCTCGTGCTCGGAGTCGTCAACGCCGCTCTGTACTTCTTCCTCTTCACCTTCCTTATTAAGAAGCTCAACCTCCATACGCCTGGTCGCGAGGAGGAGTCCGAGCTCGCCGAGTCCGTTGCCGAGGGCGAGGCCGCCGCGTCTGTCGCGGTGAAGCAGGGCGCTGTTGCCGCAGCTCCCGCAGAGGGCGTCGATGCAGGTATTGCCGACCTGGTCGCAGGTCTTGGTGGCAAGGACAACATCGAGGAGCTCGAGAACTGCTTTACGCGTCTTCGCGTGAACGTTAAGAACCCGGACCTCATCAATGAGGGCCTCATCAACCACGTGCCCAACAGCGGCATCAACCGCAACGGCAATAATATCCAGATCATCTTTGGCATGAAGGTCGCCGAGATGCGCGACAAGGTCGAAAACGCAATTGAGAAGGAGCAGTAAACAATGATCATTACTCTGTGTGGTGGCGGATCCACCTTTACCCCCGGCATCGTCAAGTCCATCGCCCTGCGCAAGGACGAGCTCGATGTTGACGAGATTCGTCTGTACGACATCAACGAGGAGCGCCAGCGCAAGATCGGCGTGCTCGTGGACTGGATTTTGCACGAGGACCTTGGCCTGGACATCAAGCTCACGGTGACCACCGACAAGAAGACGGCTTTCACCGACGCGAGCTTCGTGTTTGCTCAGATGCGCGTGGGCGGCTACGCCATGCGCGAGCAGGACGAGAAGATTCCACTGCGTCACGGCTGCGTGGGTCAGGAGACTTGCGGTTGCGGCGGCCTTGCCTATGGCATGCGCACCATCTTCCCCATGGTCGAGCTGATCGATGACGTTGAGAGGTACGCCAAGAAGGACTACTGGATTCTCAACTACTCCAACCCTGCCGCCATCGTCTCCGAGGGCTGCCGTGTGCTGCGTCCCAACGCTCGCATCATCAACATCTGCGACATGCCGATCGCGATCATCGACGTGGTTTGCGCCGCGCTCGATATCGACAAGAAGGATGTCGAGTACGATTACTTTGGCCTCAACCACTTTGGTTGGTTCACCTCGATTCGCCACAAGGGCGAGGAGGTGCTCCCGCAGCTGCGCGAGTACATCAAGGAGCATGAGATCCTGCTGCCCGATTCTTACCTCAAGGGCATGGGCTCGCTCATGGCAAAGAAGCCCGAGGAGGCCACTGACGAGCACCCCGAGCAGAACCGTCACACCAAGGGCAGCTGGTACTACGTCTGGAAGGGCGAGTACGAGATCATGGAGTGCTTCCCGGAGTACCTGCCCAACACGTATCTGAACTACTACCTGCAGCAGAAGGAGTTCGTCGAGCATTCCAACCCCGAGCGCACCCGTGCGAATGAGGTTGAGGAGACGCGCGAGAAGAACCTCTTTGATGGTATCGGCCATTACGAGAAGACGGGCGAGATCGACGAGAGCACGTTCTATGCTGGCAGCCACGGCGACTGGATCGCCGATCTGGCCATCGCTCTGAAGAACGACACCAAGCAGCGCTTCCTGGTCATTTGCGAGAACAAGGGCGCTATCCCCAACATGCCCTACGACGCCATGGTCGAGCTGCCTGCCTACATTGGCAAGAACGGCCCCGAGGTCATCAGCCGCGACAACATTCCGCTGTTCCAGCAGGGTCTTATGATGCAGCAGCTGAACTCCGAGAAGCTCGTGGTCGAGGCTACGATCGAGGGTTCGTACGAGAAGGCACTCAAGGCCTTTACGCTCAACAAGACCGTGCCTTCGATGAAGGTTGCCAAGGAAGTCCTCGACGACATGATCGAGGCCAACAAGGGTTACTGGCCCGAGCTTAGCTAAAGGCAGAAGGTCGCTGGCACAAAAGAGTCGCTGACCGCAAAACTTGATTAATGCCCCGCCCACGTGATTGCGTGGGCGGGGCATTGCCATTTGGTAACGCGTTTTATCAAATATGGCATTTATCTGCGGTAATGTTCTTTTTCACCGCTGAGGACGACGTTTCATACCGCCTGCCGAACCGCGTTGCTGCCAAATAACTATTTAGGTCAGTGTGTTGCGTGTAGCAATTTCGCCCGGCCTCGCCTCCGGGCTGCCATGCGAGAGGGGATCTTATGGCTCGACTGCATGTAATGGAACGCAGCCACGCTCAGGCCGTCATGGACGACCTGCACGATGCGCTCGGACGCCGTTTGGCGGTGAGTTCGCTCGCCCCGTGTCCCGTTGAGTTTACGGCAGCACTCGTCAACCTGTGCTCCACCCAGAGCTGCGGCAAGTGTGCGCCCTGCCGCGTGGGCCTGAGCGCGCTGAGCGATTTGCTCGCCGATGTGCTCGAGGGCCGCGCCGACGAGTCCACGCTTAATCTTATCGAGCGCACAGCCCGCACCATCTACCTTTCGAGCGACTGCGCCATCGGCTACGAGGCAGGTGCCATGGCGCTCACGGCCATTCGCGGCTTTCGCGACGACTTTGAGCACCACATCCGCGAGCACTCCTGCGGTTTTGACCGCGATGCCCGCGTCCCGTGCGTCTCGGGCTGCCCGGCGCACGTCGACATTCCCGGGTACATTTCGCTCGTCGAGGCCGGCCGCTATGCCGACGCCGTCAAGGTCATCCGCAAGAACAACCCGCTGCCGCTCGTCTGCGGCCTGGTGTGCGAGCATCCCTGCGAGATGCACTGCCGCCGCGGCATGGTCGATGACCCCATGAACATTCTCGCCCTCAAGCGTTTTGCCGTTGAGCACAGTGACCTCAACGACCACAAGCCGCATGTAGTGGACAACACCGGTAAGCGCGTCGCCGTGATCGGCGGCGGCCCGGCCGGCCTTTCCTGTGCCTACTACCTAGCCGTGATGGGCCACAAGGTGACCATCTTTGAGCAGCGTCACCACTTGGGCGGCATGCTGCGCTACGGCATCCCCAGCTACCGCCTGCCGCGCGAGCGCCTGCAGGCCGAGATCGACTGGATCTTGAGCGCCGGCATCGACGTGGAGCTCGACCACTCCGTGAGCGGCGAGGAGCTCGCCCGTCTGCGCGACGAGTTCGATGCCGTCTACCTGGCCATCGGTGCCCACAGCGACAAGAAGCTCGGCCTTCCGGGTGAAGAGGCGCCCGGCGTGGAATCGGCCGTCAAGATGCTGCGCGCCATCGGTGACGACGAGCTGCCCGACCTAAGCGGCCAGCGCGTGTGCGTCATCGGCGGCGGCAACGTTGCCATGGACGTGGCTCGCTCTGCCGTGCGCTGCGGTGCCGAAAAGGTAAGCATCGTCTACCGCCGTCGCATCTGCGATATGACGGCCCAGGACGCCGAGATCGCCGGTGCCCAGGCCGAGGGCTGTGAGGTGCTGGAGCTGACGGCCCCGCTCGCCATCGAGACGGGCGAGGACGGTCGCGTGAACGGCCTGCGCGTGCAGCCGCAGATTATCGGTGAGCCCCGCCGCGGTCGTCCGGCTCCGCGTGCCGCCGCCACGCCCGAGCGCGTCATCCCCTGCGAGCGCGTGTTCGTCGCCATTGGCCAGGACATCGATTCCAGGCCGTTTGAAGAGATGGGCATTGCCTGCAAGTGGGGCTGCGTCATCACCGATTTGGATGGCGCCGTGCCCAACTTTGATGGCCTCTTTAGCGGTGGCGACTGCCAGACCGGCCCCGCCACCGTCATCCGCGCTATCAATGCCGGCCGCGTGGCGTCGGCAAACATCGACCACTACCTAGGCTTCGACCACAAGATCAAGCTCGAGGTCGAGCTGCCGACCGTTCAGTTTAAGGGCAAGCATGAGTGTGGCCGCTGCGAGCTGGGCGAGCGCGAGGCCGGCGAGCGTATCCACGATTGGAATCTGGTCGAGCAGGGTCTCACCGAGCAGGAGGCGCGCCAGGAGGCGAGCCGCTGCCTGCGTTGCGATCACTTTGGTTTTGGCGCGTTCCGCGGAGGGAGGAACCTGGAATGGTAGAGCCCACCAACACCATCGTCAGCGACAACACCGAAAACGGAGCGCACAATATGGTCAAGCTCACTATCGATAATTGCGAGGTCGTGGTTCCTGAGCACACCACGATCCTGGATGCGGCCAAGTCCGTCGGCATTCAGATTCCCACCCTGTGCTATCTGCGCGATCTAAACGAGATCGGCGGCTGCCGCGTGTGCGTGGTCGAGGTTGAGGGCTGCGACCAGCTGGTTGCCGCCTGCAACAACTACGCGCTCGACGGCATGGTGGTCCACACCAACAGCCCTAAGGCCCGCGAGGCCCGTCGCACCAACGTGCAGCTGCTGCTGTCCCAGCACGATTCGCAGTGCACGAGCTGCGTGCGCAGCGGCAACTGCAACCTACAGACCATCGCCAATGACCTGGGCATTTTCTATCTGCCGTATCAAAGGCATTTGGCGGGCGAGGGCTGGGATTTCGATTTTCCCATCATCCGCGAAAACGACAAGTGCATTAAATGCATGCGCTGCATCAAAGTGTGCGAGAGCGTGCAGGGCCTGGGGATTTGGGACCTGACCAACCGCGCCACGCATACCGCCGTGGGTACCCGCGGGCGCGCTCCGATTGGCAAGACCGATTGCGTTGCGTGCGGCCAGTGCATTACGCATTGCCCGACGGGCGCGCTGCGCGAGCGCGACGACACCGAGACCGTGTTCGATGCTCTCGCTAATCCCGACAAGATCGTGCTGGTGCAGATCGCGCCTGCCGTGCGCAGCGCCTGGGGCGAGGAACTCGGCATTCCGCGCGAGGAGGCCACCGTTGAGCGTCTGGCTTGTGCGCTGCGCCGCGTTGGCTTTGAGTACGTGTTCGATACCGATTTCTCGGCCGACCTCACCATTATGGAGGAGGGCTCCGAGCTGCTCGAGCGCCTGGGCGCCGCCGCCAAGGGCGAGGGCGATAGCCGCGGCTGGCCCATGTTTACGAGCTGCTGCCCGGGTTGGGTGCGCTTTGTGAAGGCGCGCTATCCGGGGTTTGTCGACAGCCTGTCTACGTCCAAGTCGCCGCAGCAGATGTTCGGCGCTATCGCCAAGACCTACTACGCCAAGGTGCTGGGCGTGGAGCCCGAGCGTCTGTTCGTGGTGTCCGTGATGCCGTGCACGGCCAAGAAGGCCGAGTGCGCGCTGCCGAGCATGGTGGGCGAGGGCGGTGCACCCGATGTGGACGTTGCACTGACGGTGCGCGAGATGGTGCGCATGATCCGCGCGAGCCACGTGAGCGTCGACACGCTTACCGAGGAGCTGCTCGATACGCCGCTGGGCTTTGGCACGGGCGCGGGTGTGATCTTTGGTGCCACGGGCGGCGTGATGGAGGCCGCCGTGCGCTCGGCCTATTACCTGGTGACGGGCAAGAACCCGGATGTCGATTTCTTTACCGATGTGCGCGGCCTGGACGGCTGGAAGGAAGCCGTGGCCGATATCGATGGCACCAAGGTGCGCGTCGCCGTGGCACACGGGCTGGGCAACGCCGCCCGCCTGCTCGATGCGATTCGCGACGGCCGTGTGAGCTATGACTTCGTCGAGGTCATGGCGTGCCCGGGCGGCTGCGTCGGTGGCGGCGGTCAGCCCATCCACGACGGTTGCGAGCTGGCGGCCGAGCGTGGTCAGGTACTCTGGGGCCTGGATGCGAACGCCGAGAGTCGCTTCTCGCACGAGAATCCCGATGTCCAGGCGTGCTACCGCGAGTTTTTGGGTGCACCGCTTTCGCCGCTGGCCGAGGAGCTGCTGCATACCGACCATCACGCCTGGTCGATGCCTAACGAGGGGGCGTGCTAGCCATGCGTGCGTTTGATGTTGAGATGACGCGCCGGGGATTTGCCTCGGCGCTTGCCGCGGGTGCGTTGTCGCTTGCGTTGGTTGGCTGTGGTGGCGGGTCTGCCGGGGCCGGGTCTGCTGCGGGCTCGGCTGCCGGGTCTGCCGCTGGCGGTGCCGCCGCCGGGCCGGTTGAGGTGCACGTTGCGTCGCTCAAGGGCCCGACGTCGATTGGGCTGGTACAGTTTATGGACCAGGCTGCCGACGGTGCCACGGACAACGATTTCGACTTTGCGATCAGCGCCGCGGCCGACGAGGTCGTGCCCAAGGTCATTCAGGGCGATGTCGACATTGCCCTGGTGCCCGCCAACGTGGCGAGCGTTCTCTACAACAAGACCGAGGGCGCGGTGCAGGTCATCGACATCAACACGCTGGGCGTGCTGAATGTGGTGACGGGCGACGCGGGCGTGACCTCGTTTGGCGATCTGGCGGGTCGCACCGTCTACATGACGGGCAAAGGCACCACGCCGGAGTACGTCGTGAACTACCTGCTGGAGCGCGCGGGCCTGACCGGCCAGGTGGCGCTTGAGTTTAAGAGCGAGCCCACCGAGGTGCTGTCGGCGCTGCTTGCCGACCCGTCCGCCGTGGGCGTGCTGCCGGAGCCGTTCAAGACCGCTGCCATCGCAAAGAGCGAAGGCAAGCTGTCGGCGCCGGTAAGTCTGACCGATGTGTGGGATGAGCTGGCGGGTGACACGGGCTCCCGTTTGCTGACGGGCGTGACCGTGGTGCGCCGCGCGTTTGCCGTGGAACATCCCGAGGCTGTGGCGGAATTCCTGAGCTGCCATGCGGCGAGCGTTAAGGCCGTCAATGCGGCGCCGGCAGACTGGGCGCAGGCCGTGGTTGATGCGGGTATCGTCGATAACGCCGCGATTGCCGAAAAGGCGATTCCCGGGTGCATGCTTGTATGCCAGACGGGGAAGGATATGAAGACGGCACTCGGTGGGTACCTGCAGGTGCTGGCCGATGCGGACGCGAGCGCCGTGGGCGGCAAGCTCCCGGCCGATGATTTCTATTACATGGAGTAGCCTGTGCGTGCGTTTGCTCGACAAATGACAGAGCGTATGAAGGCGGTGACGGCAGCAGGTGCCGTTGCCGCCTTTTGGCTTGCCGTGTGGGTCTTTGCAGCAGCACTGGTGGCGCAGCCGTTGATTTTGCCGGGGCCAGGCACTGTTGCGATGGCGTTGCTGCGGCTAGTATGCGATGCCGGTACGTGGGCGATTCTGGTGGACTCAGGCGCGCGAATCTTGGGTGGGCTGGCGCTTGCCGCGGCGTGCGGCGGCGTGATGGCGGGAGCCTCGGTGCGGTCGCCGACGTTTGCCCGCTTGGTGGCGCCGGCGCTTTCGTTTGTTAAGGCGACGCCGGTTGCCTGCGTGGTGGTCCTGCTGCTCATTTGGTTGGGGTCGGCGCGTGTGAGCGTCGCGGCGGTCTTTTTGATGGCACTGCCGGGCGTGTATTTTTCGCTGGTCGAGGGCTTGGCGCAAGTGGATAAGCCGCTGGAGCAGATGTTTCGTCTGCATGGCGTGCGGGGTTGGCGTCTGTTTTGTGCCCACACCTGGCGCGAAGTCCTGCCGTTTGTGCTTTCGTGCGCCCGCGCTGTGATCGGCATGAGCTGGAAGGCCGGCGTGGCGGCGGAGCTCATCGGCATGGCGACGGGCACCGTGGGCGAACGCATCTATCAGGCGAAGCTTTTGATCGAGACGGCGGACCTGCTGGCGTGGACCGTGCTGGTTGTTATGGCTTCGTGGGCATGCGAGCGCGTGCTGGTGTGGTTGCTGCGGGCTTCGGGGCCCGTGGCGTGGCGTACTGCCGTGCGGGCGCATGGGCGCGGTGGCCGCGGGCGTGCGTGCGGCTCTGCTGGCGGCGGGGCTGCTGCGGAGCTTGCGCTCGCCGTGGGCGACCGGGCGCCCTGGTCGCCGGCGCTCGACGGACTGGTGCTTCATGTGCCCGCCGGTGGACGCACCTGTGTGATGGGCGCTTCGGGCGTGGGCAAGTCGACGTTGCTTGCGCTGGTGGCGGGGGAGTGCGCACCGTGCTCCATGGTGTTTCAGGACGTGCGCCTGGTCGAGGACGCCTCTGCTTTGGATAACGTGCTGGTGTGCGCCGATGCACGCGTGAATGCCTCGAGTGCCGCTGCCTTGTTGCGCCTGCTGGTACCGGGGATCGATGTGCATGCCCGCGTGGCCGAGCTCTCGGGCGGGCAGCGCCGTCGCGTCGAGATTGCCCGAGCCCTGCTGTGTCCGGGCGGCGCAGTGATTCTGGACGAGCCCTTTACCGGTCTAGACATCGCTGCGCGCGACGCATGCACCGAGGTCGTGCTCGACTTGCTCGACGGTCGTATGCTGTTGCTTGCCACGCACGATTCCGCTGACGCTCGGGCCCTCAATATCTCGGACATCATCACGCTCTAAAGACTTACTCAGCAACAAATTGATCCGTTTTTTCTCCGTCCCCATGGGGTCGGGTATGGTATTCTATCTGCGGGGTAATACCTAGGAATACCAAGTAATACCAACGCCGTAGAACAAACTCCAGATGCGGGCCAATCGGGTTGCCTTCACAGCCCGTCGCCCAGCCGCGCGGCCCGCATCTATCCGCACTACCGTCGTTTCAAAAAGGAAGCGCCATGGCAGAACACATGACCCCCGTAGTCGCGAAGGTCTTGCCTGAGGAAAAGGCAGCCTTCGCGGCGGCAACCCAGCTCGTGGGCACCACGCCGTCCAACGCCATCCGTATGTTTATCGCTGCGTTCAATCGCTGCGGCACCTTCCCGTTCGACATCTCGCCCAACGGGGCTTTTGGCACTGCGCCCGATTCTCATCAATAAGTGATCCGTTTTCCTCCGTCCCCATGGGATCAGCTCTCTGCCGAGTTGTGGTAGAACTAGGGAACGGTTTTGAGGAGGTTGGCATGCTCAATGCGATGATTTGGGCGCTTGCCTGTTTTGGCGTAGTCGCTGCCGATATAGCCCTGAGCGTGGTTTTGTTTTCAGTTCTCGATGCCGTATCGGTGCTGACGGGCTATCCGATCGACAATCTCGATATCCAATGGTTCCAGGTTGCCGCTCAGACGGCGTCGTTTTTGATGGCGCTGCTGTGGTGGCGTTATCTGTGGCCGCGTTCGTTTATGGCACGCCGGCAAAGCGAGCGTCCGCTCGGCGGGGGAGCGCGTGGGGCGTGGAAACGCATCGCCTGCGTTATCGTGATTGGCCTGGCCCTGCAGGTGGTCGTTGGCTACGTGACCGACGCTGTGCTGTCGCTGTTGCCCGAGGCGGCGGCTGACTACAGCAAGCTTGTCGAGGAAACAGGCATGGGCGACACCAGCTATCTCGCCGTCCTGACTACGGTGCTCGGTGCGCCGTTTTGCGAAGAGCTCTTGGTGCGCGGCATCATCTTTGAGTTTTCGCTGCGTGCGTTTAATCCACAGTGCCGTCCGCTCTGGAAACGCCGGCGTCGCGCGAACGAGCAAGACGGCGCCATAGTGCCCTGGGCGGCCCCGAGTACCTGGGGCGTCGCCGCGGCAATCGTACTGCAGGCGGCGGTCTTCGGCTTTATGCACATGAACTGGGTGCAGGGCTGCTATGCGGGCGCTGCCGGCCTCATTTTTGGCTGGGTGCTCGTGACGACCGGAAAGCTCCGCTATACGATCCTGCTGCACTTTGCCTTTAACGCCGGGTCGTACCTCATGGGCCTGCTGTGGTTTGTGAACACACCGCTCGACGTGGTGGTCACGGTTGGCATCGCCGGCTTTGTGCTGGTAGAGTCGATGCGCTCGCTGCTACGATTGTGCATTCCCGTGTCGCGCGAAGCTGATCGGTCTGAGTAATAACGCCTTTAACTAGACCGATGCGTCCTGAACGCACCTGGCGTTTCGCCGAATGTTTCTGGCTCTTCGGTGGTTTCTGTGGGAGAGATTCCGGCATAGGCCCAGCTCAGCGGG
>JAUUMM010000013.1:0-52221 GCA_030839365.1 Collinsella sp. | reverse complement strand
GCCGCGCGGCAAGGAGATATATTGCCAGACCGGAGGGGCGTCCGGGGCGGGAATCGCGCACTCCATATTTTGTTCACAAATGAATAGGTCCCTCAGTCGCATCACTGGGGTTAAAACTGAAGCATTGGCTTCTGATATTGGCGATGACCAGCTGTTTTATGAGTATTGAGGCATCGGTCATCTCTGGAGCGCCACTTTACTCCAAAAGCATCAGCTATTTGTTTCCCATCGGTAAAAGGCGGGTATTGTTCGCCAAGCGTTCTTATATATAGATTGATACGGGTTCGAACCCATGCACCGGCAACAAAAAAGCGACCAACCGGAGTCGATCGCTTTCTGTTTTATGCTGGAGCATCCAGAGGGTGCTTACGAACTCGTTTTCTCGCTGCCATTCATGCTTTCGAAGCATCTTTCGACCTTCGCAGTCTCATGTTTTGAGGATCTGCCGTGTTTATCGCTGTTATTAATGAGTGTGTGAAAGTGATCCTCATACAGATTCATGCGATCCGCCAGAGAACTGAGTAGCATCTTTCTGCAGCCCTCGTTGTCTATACACGCATCTCTCAGGTCTTCCGGAAATTCACAAGCAGTCTTAGGGTCAATTTGTTTCTGCTTTCAGAGACTTGTTTGAGAGTTTTTAAAGACAGTTCAAAACAATAAGTGAGACACCATAAAGCAGAGCAAGATGTGCCGGATAGAAAATGTAGAAGAAATATTTGAGCTTCAGCCCTCGCTTGCCATTATAAAGATTGATAAGCAGCAACGAAACGACCGCGGCAGCAACATCAGGATTAAATACATTAGCTGTAGCAAACTCAAATCCGCCGCCAACTATATGGCATGACGAAAGGAGCACTGCGCATACTGCAGCAAAGAACATCTTGGCCTTGCTGTCGTGGAATAAATAGAATGCAGCCACAAGCAGAATGCCATACACACCGCCATCCAGTTTAGTGTATTCAGCTGCCAGTGCTGTCAAAACAATCAGAGCAGTTTCTGCGATGTACCTTTTCCATTTTGAAAGACTTTGTATCTTTTCCAGAATAATCAAAAAGACCAAGGAAAGCAGGAGCTCATACATAACATTCTGTTGCCGAAGGTCAAATAGCTGCCCGGTTTGAACGAAATCGTATATGGGCTCCGCAATGATTGCGAAGACAAGCATATTTCGCAGGTACTTCTTTATGTCATGAGTATGCAAAAATCCCTCAACTATCAAAAAGCAAAATAAGGGAAATGCAATTCTGCCAAGAACATGAAGCACATCCGAAGCCTCGCTTAGAATCGCCCACTGCTCGTCTGATATCTGATTGTACGATGCGTGAGTCATGATTCCATTGGTCAGGACGATCCTGCTTACATGATCGAGAACCATCGAAATGGCCGCTATTATCTTTAATGTGCTGCCGCTAATTCCGTATCTATCTGTTTTCATTTTGTTTTCCTTTCGTTGGGTGGGCCGTCGGGGGTTCAGCCTGCTCCGCAGGCGGCCGCTGCGGCGCTCCGCGCCCCGACGGGTTCGAACCCGTGCACCGGCAACAAAAAAGACGGCCAACCGAAGTTGACCGTCTCAACAATCTTTGGGTGGGCCGTCAGGGGTTCGAACCCTGGACCTTGGGATTAAAAGTCCCCTGCTCTGCCAGCTGAGCTAACGGCCCGCGGGTGGCATTGTACCACGGTCTGGGACTATTCCCAACTCCATTGGCCGTTCTGGAAAAACACAACTTCACGTCCATCAGGCGTAATGCCCGTAATATCGATGTCGTCCGTGCCGATCATAAAATCGACGTGCGTGCTCGAGACGTTAACACCATGCTCCAGGAGCTCCTCCTTGGACATGTCGTACCCACCCTCGATGCATTCGGGGAAACCGACACCTAGCGCGAGATGGCAGCTAGCGTTCTCGTCATAGAGCGTATCGTAGAACAGAACACCACTTTCGCGGATCGGCGTGTTCTTGGAAATGAGCGCGACCTCTCCCAGGTGAGCAGCGCCCTCGTCAGTATCGATGATACTTGCGAGCGTTGCCTTGCCCACGCGGGCGTCGTAGTCCACCACGCGGCCGCCCTCGAACTTAATCCAAAAATCGTCGACTTTATTGCCGTGGTGGATGAGCGGCATGGCCGAGTACACGATACCGTCGGCGCGCATGCGATCGGGCGAAGTGAAGACTTCCTCGGTGGGAATGTTGGGGAAGAAGGGGTGCCCATCGGGCGTCTTGCCCTTGCCGCCGGCCCACTCGTGACCCTTCGTCATGCCAATCGTCAGATCGGTTCCATTTGCCGCGGTGTAATGCAGGCAGTCGAAACGATTGCCGTTCAGGAAACGCAGGTTCTTTTCGAATGCGGCGTCATGGAGCTCCCAGTCGCTCTCTGGGTCCTGGCCATCGGCGCGAGCGGTGTGCAGAATCGCATTCCACAGCTTATAGATTGCAACCTCATCGGCGTCTCCCGGGAACACCTCGCGCGCCCAAGCCACGACCGGAGCGCCGGCGATGCACCACGGATTGATGTTGTAATCCAGTCCACGGCGGAAAACTTTGCACTGCGTGTTCTTTGCCTTAGAAGCTGCAGCGGGCTTAGCGGGATCGATGCCCTTAAGGGCGGCGGGGTCCGCACCCTCGATAAAGATAAAGCAGGCACCGTCCTGGGCCAGGGAATCCAGCTGCAGGCGCTTCCACTCGGGCGTCTGCTCAAAATAGCTTTTCTCGACATGCTCGTACGTGAGCCTCGTCACGGCATCATCGGCCCAGATGACCGTCACGTGGCCGGCGCCGGCAGCATAGGCCTCCGCGACCACCACGCGCGCAAACGGCGCGCACTCAACCGGAGACTGAACGACGACTTCCTGGCCGGGCTTAACGTTTACGCCCTTGCGGACAACCAGGCGCGCATAGTTTTTAATCTTGGGCTCCAGGGACTTCATACCCTCCAGGGCCTCTTCGACCGTCAGGGCAGCTCGAATCATGTGCCACTCCATCTATCTATAGAACAGTAAAAAGGCGCGCCGCAAAAACGACGCGCCTTATATCTTAGCGATAAGTATGTATGCAAACGCTACTTCTTCTTGGAGTCCTTCTTGTCCTCCTCGGCAGCTGCGCGCTCGATAAGAGCGTTGAGCTTGTTCTCGGACATGCCCTCGGCCTGCGCGCGGTACATGTTGCGCAAGGGACGAATACGAGCGAAGTCGTAGATAAAGTCACCTAGGATGATGACATAGGACAAAACGATGCCGACCATCTGGACAGGGCTGGACACCATGCCAGCGGGAGCGAAGTACAGCGAGGCCCAAATTGCCACGACGAGCACCATGCCAATGGCGAGCACAATCCACCAGATGCGACGGCGCTTGGTGTAGTCCTCGTCCTGCTTGAGGAGGATATTCGACACCGTATAGATGCGGTCCTCCTTGGCGCGCTGCTTAGCCTTGCGGGCGCGCTTCTCCTCTTTAGAGAGGCCCTCGAGATTCTCGCCCTTCTCGAGCTCTTTGCGGCGTGCCTTAGACGAAGCCGGCACGACGCGAACGGAGCTCGCTGCTTGGCGGGCGGGCTTAGCAGATGCGGCAGACTTGCGCGCAACCCCGGTAACTTCGTGGGATTGCGTGCGCTTGTTCGTGGCGCTACGGGTACTCACTTATGCGTTCTCCTTCATGCTTGTGAACTGGGAGCCCGTGATGATCTGGAAGGCCTCGCGATAGCGCTCGGACGTGCCATCGATGACCTCGGCGGGCAGGTGCGGGGTCTCCCCCGTCATATCCCAGTTGGCCTTGAGCCAATTGCGGACGAATTGCTTGTCGTAGCTAGGCTGGATCTTGCCCTCCTCGTAGCTGGCAGCAGGCCAGAAACGGCTGGAGTCGGGCGTGAGACACTCGTCGATCAGCGTGACCTTGCCATCAATGACACCAAACTCGAACTTGGTGTCGGCAATGATGATGCCACGGGTCGCGGCGTACTCGGCAGCGGCCTTGTAGATCTTGAGGGAAAGGTCACGAATCTGCGTGGCGATGTCCTCGCCCACGATCTCGCAGCAACGCTCGAACGAGATGTTCTCGTCGTGGTCACCGATCTCGGCCTTCGTGGACGGCGTGAACAGCGGCTCGGGAAGCTTGGAAGCCTCGGTCAGGCCCTCAGGCAGCTGGATGCCGCAAACGGTGCCGTTCTCGTCGTAGGTCTTCTTGCCCGAACCGGTCAGATAGCCGCGGACGATGCACTCGATAGGAATCGTCTGGGCCTTCTTAACCAGCATGGCGCGGCCAGCGAGGTAGTCACGATACTCAGCAAACTCCTCGGGGAAATCCGCCGGGTCGATGGAAACGAGATGGTTGGGGACGATGTCGGCAAACTTATCGAACCAGAATGCCGAGATGCGATTGAGTACCTCTCCCTTAAACGGAATCTCGTCGGGAAGAATGAAGTCGAACGCAGAAATGCGGTCGGTGGCGACCATCAGCAGATTTTCACCGGCATCGTAAATATCACGAACCTTGCCACGGGAATCCGGACGACGCTCCATCGTTGTCACGTGAGTCACTCCTTACCTAAATACGACAGAAATGCGGGTTCTTTCCCGCATGTTTTCGCAAACTCGGAGCGGCAGGGACGCGGCCCCTCCTTCACCGAATAGCGAAAAGCTAGTGCTCCATTGTAGTAGATGCCGCGTCTGCCGTGTGCTCGCGGGGCAGATGAATTGTAAAAGTCGTACCCTTTCCAAGCTCCGACTCCACGGATATGTAGCCATGGTGACGCTCGACGATCTGCTTGGTCACGGCGAGGCCAACGCCCAGGCCGCCGGCTTCGCGGGCGCGGCTGGCATCGGCGCGCCAAAATCGTCCGAAGATACGCGACAGATCGTCCTTGGCAATACCGATACCGGTATCAGAAACGGCAATGCTGACGTGCTTGCGGTCACTGAGCACCGACACCACGACCCAACCGCCCTCGGGGGTGTAGCGCATGGCGTTGCTCATGAGGTTGATAACACATTGCGTGATCATGTCGGGATCGGCCTCGACGACATCGTCGTGCCCTTGGGTTTCATCTGCAAAGCGAAGACGAAGGTCACGGTCGGCAAACAGACGCTCCTGGCCGTTCACAATCGATCGCACGAACGGAACCATGTCCACCGGTTCTAGATTGAGCGGAGCCGTGCTGTTTTCCATGCGCGACAGGTCGAGCATCTGCTGCACCAGACGAGCCAGGCGACGCGTCTCGGAAGCAACGGTCTCCAAATGCTCATCGTCGGTGGGATACACGCCATCCTGCATGGCCTCGACCGTTGCGAGCATGGCCATAAGCGGCGTGCGAAGCTCGTGTGCAACGTCTGAGGTCAGGCGCTTCTCGTGTTTCATATCCTTCTCGAGCGAAGTGGCCATCTCATCGAAGGTCTCACCCAGCTGATCGATCTCGTCATCACCGCGCAGTCCCGTGCGGGCCGACAGGTCGCCGTCACGGATTTGCTTTGCGGTACTGGTGATGCGATGAATCGGCTTGGTGAGCATGCGCGACACGAGCGATCCGATAACGACCGAAATGCAGATTGCAACAACCGCGGCGAGGGCCATGGCGTTAAAGGTCTTCTCCCTAAACGCAGAGTCCGCCTTGGTGAGCAGAGCGTCGGAGCCGATGGCCCACAGCTTTACCTGTCCGACATGCTCGCCGGAAGACATTACAATCTCGACGTTAGCAACGCTATCGGAGTCGGTTGGAGCAGACGAGACCGGGCTATGCGATGCCCTCTTGCCGCTCGTGTCGTCGGTCGTAGCCTGGTTTTCGCGTACATCGGCGGTGGCGCTTGCCGAGGGCCAGGAATCGTCATAAACGATCACGCCCTTTTTATTGACGACCTGCATGCCCAGATCGTCGGAAACCAAACTCGACGTTGCAACCGTGCGCAGTTCTCCCGCGGTCCAAGAGCCGTTTTCCTCATATGAGGTCGCCAACTTCTCGGCAGCGGAATTTGCGATTTCGACGATATTGGAGCGTGTGTAATCCGAAAAGACCGTGCCCCACACAACAGAGACAACGCCCACCAGCACCAATACTGTCATGAGCGATGTCAGAGCAAAAGCAAGTGCCATGCGCGAGGGATAGCTCATCGTTGGCCGTGAATCGGAACGAGGCGTGTTCCAACTAGCCTTGGAACCCGCCTCGCTCTCCTGCTTGTGCTTTTGTCCGATTTCAAAGCGCGCAGGTGTCATATGTGATTTCCCTATTTCTCGTCCGACTTATCGGTCTTGGCCGGAGCCTCGAAGCGATAGCCGACACCATGGACGGTGTAGAGCCACTTGGGCTTCTTGGGATCATCGCCCAGCTTGGCGCGAAGATTCTTCACGTGGCTATCGATAGTGCGCTCATAGCCCTCAAAGTCATACCCGAGCACTTTCTCGACCAGCTCCATGCGGTTATACACACGGCCGGGATGGCGGGCAAGCGTGGTGAGCAGCTTGAACTCGGAAGCCGTCAGATCGACTTCCTTGCCCTCGACCAAGATCTTGTGGCCCGAGATATCGATGACCAGATCGCCGAAGTCGAGTACCTCGACGGCGGGCTCGTCGGCCTGATGGGCACGGCGGAACAGAGCGCGAACGCGGGCGACGAGCTCGCGCGGCGAGAACGGCTTAATCAGATAGTCGTCGGCGCCGAGCTCAAGACCGATAATACGGTCCTCGATCTCGCCCTTAGCCGTCAGCATGATGATGGGGACATCCGAGGTATCGCGAATGGTGCGGCAAACGCGCTCGCCGGGGATCTTGGGGAGCATAAGGTCGAGCACGACCAGGTCGAACTGATGCTTCTCGAACTCCTCGATCGCGGACTGGCCATCGCCGACGCCCACAACCCAGTAGCCTTCGCGCTCGAGATAGGCAGCGACGGCGTCACGGATTGCCTTCTCATCCTCGACCAGCAGAATCTTTTTTGCATCTGAAGCCATAACACGGCCCCCCTGTCTCAATTAGCTAAGAACAAGCCCATTTTAACGCACCTGAGCCCGCCAGATGCCGCTATGACGCGGCAGCTCGGCGGGCGGTACTCACAATTACAACGCGTTTATTCCCCTGTTGGCGCCTTTTTAACCCCTCTAAGCTTAAAGAGAGAATAGGCGTGCAGTGACCGTCTCTGGTATACCCTGGCTGTTGCGCACCGTGGCGTACGTAAGGAATGAGTCCGATTTTCCCGCCGTAGCTGGATAATCGCCATACTCCAAAGCGCGGTCGGGCGACAGCAGCGAGCCATAGGTCTTGGCAGAGGTGTCGATCAGGAAATGCGACGCCTGTACCTTAACAAGGTATTTATTCTTCTTGCCAGCCGCACATGCGAGCGGCTCGCGTGACAGGAAGAGGTACGGCCCTCCCTCATTACCGATATACGTGCCCATATTGCCCAGGCTGCCCACGCCACTATAGGCCGCCTCGATAGAAAACACGAAGGTATCGCCCATATATACGGCCTCGAAAGGCGAAACTGACGAAGGGAGGACCAACTGGGCACGCTTGGTGTTGTTGCCGTCGGTCAGATCGATTGCCGTTATGCCGTAGTAGACGCCCTCGTCGTTGCGGACACGCGGCGAGATGGTCAAAATGCCGTCGCTCGCGCGCGGGGCCGATGCAAAGCGGCCCGTCGATTTCCAAATTACCTCGGCCTTGGATTCATCAAGCGAGCGACGATAGCAAAACGAATCACTACTCGTTTTATTGCCGCCTGCCGAAGGCATTTTATACCAGATGACCGATGACCCGAACGCCGTAAACAGGGGCGGATCATAGTCCTTGCCACCTCGATCGAGCTCAACCACGTCGCCAGAGAGCGAAGCGCCCGACAGATTTTGAGCGTAGAGCTTCCACGATGAATTGGCAAAGTTCATCTCAACCCACGCGAATACGCCGTCGCCGGCACGGACATCGTAGAATGCATATCCCGTGCCCTCGATAGGATCCTCGATTAATGTGGTAAGCGAGCCATCACCCAGGTTGAGCACACCGAGTGTGTTGGCGTGCAGCGCCGATGCGGGCGCCATCATTGCCGCAGCATAGTCACCCTCGCAGTAGTACAGCAATGTGCCCAGCGGCAGCGTCCACGATGCCACCGGCTCAAGATCGATGTCGACTGCCTCGTACTCATCCGTAATCGAGATGATCTTGGAATCGTCCTTGATAATCTGCGGCTCGCCAGCGGCATCATCACTGGTGCCTGTTTTTTTCGAACATCCGGCAAGCACCGTGGCAGCGCCCGCGGCAGCTCCACCGAGCACAAAGCCGCGGCGCGATATTCCGTTCTTGATGTGGTCGGCGATACCCATTAGGCGATCTCGGCGCGGGCGGCCTCGATAGCGCGCGTAAGCTGATCGGCGCAAGAGGTCTTCTTCATGCCGCAGGTATTGCCGGCAAGAACCTCGATCACACGGTCGGCAGGAGCGCCCTCGACCAGTTTGGAGATGGCCTTGAGGTTGCCATCGCAGCCGCCGGTAAACTCGACGCCCAGTACCTTGCTGCCGTCGTCGGAAAGATTGAGATGGATATTGCGAGAGCACACGCCCTGAGGCTTGTAGTCAAAGCTAATCATTGAGATCCCCTCTCATAGAGAAATTTCAGATGTCTATTATCCCCGCCCGGGCCGATATAGTATCGCGGGCACCGATTCAACATCCTACGATGCACAAACCGGTGACTGCAATACTAACGATTCGCGTCCTGAGCGTGAACTTCACGCTTCTCTTGATACATGTTATGGTCGGCAACGCGGTATATCTCGGCTAGCGTACAGCCGGGTGTCTCTACCGTCGCGATGCCAAATGACGCGCTGACGGCCAGCGCATCATCACTCGCCGCAGCAAGACCGCGGCGAAGATCTTGCACCAATTGACGCGCGGACTCGCGATCAGTGTAGGGGCATATCAACAAAAACTCATCTCCACCAACGCGCATGGGCACAAACTTCTCGCCCGCCACCCGCCTCAATACAGACGCCGTACGCCGCAGCAACTCATCGCCCATTTCGTGACCGTAAAGATCGTTGGTGCGCTTGAGGTGGTTGCAGTCCATCATGATCACACTCACGGGCAGGGATTTGTTCACCGAGTCGTCGCCAAGGGACTCAAGGTAATTTCTATTGCGAAGCCCCGTCAGTTTGTCCTGAAAAGAAAGCTCTTCGGCGCGCTTTGCCATCGAGATGTTATGCGTCGCCACGACGACCGATTCCAGTCGGCCCCGCTCATCGCGACGCTGCGGAACAACCTGCAGCGAATACCAAGCACCTCGGCAATCTCGCACCTCGGCATCCAAGTGCGGCACGCCCTCCATACGGTCCCGAAGCGTACTTGTATCTATAAGTTCCATGACCACTTCGCGGCTTTCGGGACTCACAACGTCTCGACAAACCGTGTCCAAAAAGTCATATGCCTCGGTATGCTCAGCAAATATTTTCGCCATCGACGGCGACATGTTAATTCCCTCGATCTCGAGCGTATCGAGATGCAACAGGAAGGTCGACTCATACGCAGAACTGATGGCATTGATGATGCCGAGCTGCTTGTCCTTTTCGGCCAAGTTGCGACGGTCGGCAATAGTGCGCACCAACAGCACTACGACCCAAAACGCCAGGCACGCCAGCACGCCGGCAGCGACAAATGCAATCCTGCCAGACATGACCTCAGATTTGGGGTAGAGCGCAAACAGGCGGTAGTCCTTATACGCCGCACGCACGGCATACCAGGTAGTCCCCTGATATTCGACGCGCGTTAGGCCTTCGTCTTTCCAGTCAGTTCCGCTATCGGCAAGAAGTCGGGCAAGGGCTATATCGACGGTCGAATCGTTTGAGGATACGATTTGCGCATCGCGCATCACGAGCACCGTTGGACCCTGATGGAACGTGTTGTTCACGAGCACGTCAGCGATAACGTATGAATAGTCATCGGAAGGCTCAGCCGCAAGCGATTGATACCCCAACGCCACCCCATCACCGTACGGGATGGCACTCACGGCAAAGTCGACGCCGCGACGCTCTACGACGGTCGAGTAGGACACTTTGGAGCCTCGATACATCGATGCGACCGGCGAACAGGCCAGCTCCTCTCGCCACAGCATCAGTGGATCGCGACCGTCAGTATCGTAATGAGCGGCCATATGGCCGTCGGCGTCCATGACCAACATTCCCGAAAGACACTCGGTATGGACATATTCCTCGACCAGATCGTCGTTGACTTCAACGCGATCAGGCGGCAAGAACGCCGCAAACGACTCGAGCGCAGCATCCAAATTGTGCGTCGCCTCGGTTTTTCTTCCCTGTTCATATCGGTCATATTTTTTGCAGGCGTTTTTTAGAAACACCATGGTTTCCTGGCCAAACCCAAGCGTTTTATCGAGACAGCGATGCGTACCGACCATGTAGAGCAAACTCAATAGGACAACGCTGGCCACAACGCCGATAGCCGCGGCGACCAAACCCTTTCGACGCAAGCGGCACTTGTCATTTGTCATGATTCCGCCCTTTGCCCGTCCGCCGTCGCTCCTGCCTTGTAATTGCTCACAATACGATCAATCGTGCCGTCCCGATCCATGTCGAACAGCACGGTATTGAGGTTTTTGACGTACTCCCCCTCATAGCTGTTCTCAAACGCAACGCCCAGGTCAACTGTCATAACGTTGTCGGCAAACACGCGATAAACACCGGGATACTGCGCGACGAGCCGGTCGAGCGATTGAACGTCCGCCATCCAACAGTCAACATAACCTTTGGCGAGGGCGGCTTTGCAGAGCTCGGCAGAACCATACGATTTGATTTGCACGTCCGGCGAGATTTCCAGATCCCCTGCGAGCAATCGGCGTTCGCTCACCGAGCCCGCAATCACCGCGATGGTCTTGCTTCCATCGAGATGCGCCAAGGACTTGATGCCACTCGTTTTCTTGGCGACAACCGAAACCGTCACGGTTAGATACGGCTCGGTCCAGTAATACTTATCCTCGCGATAACAGGGAGAATAATCACACCACAGGCAATCGATATCACCGTTTTTGAGCAGCCGGTCGCGATCGTTCCAGTCAATATCGACAAACTGTGGCTTGAGCCCCGCGCGCCTGCAGGCCTCGCGGGCGATGTCGATATCGATACCGGCGTAATCGCCCGTGGTATCGACATACACATAGGGGTCGTTATCCGTAACGCCGATTTTGAGTACCGGGAGATCTTTGTCGCCTTCATTCGAGGAGGAAGAACTGCTTCGAACGGTATACGTCAGGGCGCCCGCACAGACGGCAACAAGGAGTATGAGCGTAAACGAGACGATGGCGGCTCGCTTGATGCGTCCGGGCACGCGCCTCCCTTCATCGAAACAGCAGTCGGATTTCATTTTATACCCGGGGCCGATGCGGCGATAAAAAAGCGCCTCGCCCAAGATGGGCAAGGCGCCAAAGGTTGAAATGCATCCGCAAGCGGTCGAATTAGGTTAACCCTACTCGAAGCTCAGCTGCTCCCGAATGCACCCCGACCGCTGCCTCGTTCAGGCCGTTGGCGCCGACCGCGTATCTGGCGGTTTCCGACGCGCCGCACTGCACGCGACACACGGGCTGAAGTCTTTAACGTAAAAGCCCCGTTGGTAAAACGAGTTACCAACGGGGCTTGGACTGAAAGGTCGCGCTTAAACGAGAGGGCGCCCTAACACTCGAGACGTTTGCGCATAAGCGCGAAGGCAATCAGCGAAGCGCCGACAACGGTCATAATAAAGGCGACGGCAAGGGTTTGGTCGCCCGTGTTGGCGAGCGCACCCTTAGTAGTCTTAGCGGACGTTTTGGTTACCTTGGTCGTCGTCTGCTGACCGGGTTGGGACGGCGTCACGGGCTGCGCAGGCTGAGCCGGCTCCCCCTTGGCCTCCTCGCCCGTCACCACGTACGTCGAGAAGTGGCTCGTGCGGAAGCAGAGGTAGTCGCCCTCGGTCCACGTATCCATAGCCTGAGTGGAACCATCCTCGGCAACGTAGAGCACCTTGAGATTGGTGAGCGCCTTCATGGCGGCAGTCATCTTGACACGGACGATGAAGGACATGCCTTCGTAGTCCTCGATAACCTCGCCGTCCTTGAGAAGCTTGATATCGAGCTTATCGGCAACCTTGGTAGTCCCCTGCTCAAGGCCGGAAATCGTAGCATTGGCGGCATCGGTAAGATCCGTCGGTTCCTCGACCACAAGAGAGATGCTGTTGTTCTGGGCAATGCCGGCAGCGACATTGTTCTCGGCGCTTACGCTAACGTCCGTTCCGTTGCTACCCGCAACGCCTGCAATGGTCTTTGCCGCTACGATAACGGCGCAGGTCGCGGTTTTGTCGCCACAGGTGGCGGTAATCGTGGCGGTACCGGCCTTAAGCGGCGTCACGACGCCGTCTTTGACCGTGGCGATCGACGAGTCGCTGGAGGTCCAGCTCACCGTCGTATCGTCTGCATCGGCAGGACTCACCGTTGCGGAGAGCTTTGTGGAGGCATCACCGACGGTAAAGGACAGGCTCGTCTTGTTGAGCTCAACCTTTTGGGCGGGATTGGTCACGGTCACCGAAACGGTCTGGGAGAGCGACCCTGCAGTGATGACAAAAGAACCAGAACCGGTCTTGAGGGCGGTAACGGTGTAGGAGCCATCACCGTTGTCGACAACCTTAAACGCCTTCGAAGCGCCCGTGTCATCCAGAGCAAGATTGGTCTCGTCGACCTCACCCGCAAGGGTTCCAGCAAGAGAAACCTTCACGGTGCCCTCTTCGCCCTTCTTGAGGCCGAGGACGCTCTGGTCGACCGTAAGGTTCGTTGCGGGATTAGAGACGGTCACCGCGCAATCCTGAGAATAGGTGCCGTCTTCAGTCGAAACGGTGATGGTTGCGGCGCCCTTGGAGACAGCCGCCACCTTTCCGGTTTGATCGACTGTAGCGACACTTTCGTTGCTGGACTTCCAGACAATCGTCTGGTTAGCCTCCGCGGGAACGACCGCCGCCTTAAGCTGCTCGGTTGCAGCGCCCACAAGCACGACCTTCTGCTTATCGAGCGTGATGCCCGTAGCAGGCTGAATAACCGTCACCTTGCACGTGGCGCTATGCTCTCCGTCCTCAGTGGTGACGGTAATCGTAGCAACACCTGCCTTGACCGGGGTCACGACGCCGTCTGCAACCGTGGCGACCGTAGGATCGCTCGACGACCAGGACAAGTTCTTGTTCGTTGCATTATCGGGCTCAACCGCTGCGGTCAACGTCGAGGGCTCACCGCCCACAGCAAGCTTAAGGTTTGAAGCGCTGAGCTTGACGCCCGACACCTTTACAACCGGAGTGGTTACCGTAATCGCATCCGTGGTTGCAGAGACCCCATCAACCGTTGCCGTGATCGTGGCATCACCGTCACCGACAGCGGTAACAAGACCGTTAGCGTCGACGGTAAGGACGCTCTCGTTGGAAGAGGACCAAACAACTTGGCTGGCCTTGTCATCAGGGGAGACCTTTGCCTTCAGCTGCTGAGTCGTGCCTTTATCCATGGAGGTTGAGTAGCTGTCCGCAATGGAAACCGCAGTCTTTGCAGGCTCCTCGCCAGGCTTGACAACATGAACGGTCATCGTGTCGCAGAGACGACCACCCAAGTACATTGAAACCGTTGCATCGCCGTAACTATGAGGCACTAAATACCCCAAGTAACTGCCACCACTAAACATCGGTCCTTTTACCTCGAGGACATCCGGATTATCTGAAGTGAAAGAATACTTTGCGCCGGCATAGGAGTCCATCAATTCCTCAGCGCTTTTACTCAGCACGCCCTTTGGATATTCAAACCCCCTGTCACATTCCAGCCAAAGCCAATCTTTGGATATACTATCTGAACTGACCTCACAGGGAAATGTATAATCGCTCGACACAAACTTAGCCTTCGAAAGGCTCACTTCCGCAGGGTCGACAACCTCTATCTCAAAGGGATGGTCATTGCCAAGGCCATCACGAGCATGAGCCTTAACGGTGCCAGGCTTTATTGCCTTAAACGAGTTTTCACCACCGATAAGCTCAACGACATCGTTGCTTTCCAGAGAATAGGTTACAGCGCCAAAGTCCGCACCCCAATGTGCGCGCTGGCATGCCTTCAGTACTTCATTTGGAGAAACGTTGAGAATGGCAGTCAGATAATCGCTGTCCCCAACCAGCATCTTTTGCTTTTTGTTCCCACGCTCATTGAATCCGGGCTCCTGATTCTCGGTTACAACATCACATAGCTTCTTCGTCTCAACTTCACCGTTGCAATAGTCGACAAGAACCTTGGCCTCTTTAGCATCTTTCGACAACGCCTCGAGTTGCAAAGAAGCGCTTAGCTCGGAAGTTCCATATGATGAATAATTCGAATTCACCCTTGCCTGGACTTTGGAATCCTTTGAGGGGTCTTCCTTAATAACAAAATATGTGGCCGCACGGCTCTCGTCCACGGGACGAACGTCAACTCTCCCCTCTAGTAATGCATAATGCGTGTTCCCGCATTTTTGCGGACAATCATCCGTGTAACCCAGCGTTGCGGTGTTTGTTGTCGCACCAGATTGATCGTAAGAAACGAAACTGACCTTAATTGGATTGACTTTAGCCACACTTTTAATCTTAAGAGAACCGTTTAAACTCTCGTCGGTCTTGCTCTTCAGGGTTATAGTCGTTGTGCCAACTTTGGTGGGGCTAATTGTCAATACCCAACTATGTGACTCATAACTTACCTTAGCGATATCCTCGTCAGACGATGTGATATCGATATCGCTAGGGTCAATGTGCGCCCATTCGTGATTTTTATTAAAAAAGGAAAGCCTTCCTTTCACCGTCTGTCCAACAGCGACATCAAATTCTGACCACACATCGCCTGTAGACGAATCGTATGGGAGAAACGATGCACCCATGGAACCGTCCTGCGACTCCAGCATGACAGCATCCGCATGCGGAGCGGCCACCGTCAGCCCAAACGTTGCCGCCGTTAAAGCAACACAGATGCCTGTGGCTATCCTCCAAAACCCTTTTCTCATTCCCCTAAGTCCAATCTCTCGTGAAAAAACGCAGCATTCTCCCACACCTTAAAATTGGCTTAAGGATACCCCCCCCCGAAAGTTACCGGCAAGGTAATGTTTGTCAGATGTCTCAAATTATCGGCAAGCAGCACAGTTGACGCGCATATATCGCTGACGTCCAGCTTTCTAGGTGCGCTCATGCACAAGCCCCGCTGGCAGAGCGAGCTGCGAGCGGGGCTTGTGTTGGAAAGTCGCACTCGAACGAGGGCCGCGGAGAATTGATCGATTTGACTACCTCCCCGATCGGTCAATTAGAACTCGAGCTGCTCCAGGCGATCGAAGACCGTGTCGATGCGGGTGAGGAAGTCCCACGGGTCAAAGATCTCGTCGAGCTTCTCCTGGCTGACGGTGCAGCGCGGATCGGCCTCGAGGCGCTCCTTAAAGGTAGGACCGGAGACGCAATCCTGCACCTCGTGCCACGTGGCCATGGCGTTTTCCTGCACGATGGCATAGGCATCCTCGCGGGTGATGCCTGTATCGACGAGAGCCAGCAGCACCTTGGAGGAGAAGATGAGGCCGCGGGTCTTGTTGAGATTGGCCATCATGCGGGCAGGGTACAGCTGCAGGCCGTCGATGACGCGGATGAGGCACTGGAACATGTGGTCAAGGGCGATGAAGCTATCGGCCTGGGCGACGCGCTCGGCAGAGGAGTGCGAAATGTCGCGCTCGTGCCACAGGGCAACGTTGTCGAAGGCGACCTGGGCGTTGGACTTGACGATGCGCGAAAGGCCGCAGACCTTCTCCATAGTGATGGGGTTGCGCTTGTGCGGCATGGCGGAGCTGCCCTTTTGACCCTTGCGGAACGGCTCCTCAGCCTCGAGTGTATCGGTCTTCTGCAGATTGCGAACCTCGGTAGCGATGCGCTCACAGGTGGCCGCGGTGGTGGCAAGAACGCCGGCGAGGTAGGCGTGATGATCGCGGCTAATAACCTGCGTGGACAGCGGGTCGTGAACCAGGCCCAGGTGCTCGCAGACATATTCCTCGACAAACGGCTCGATGGAGCTGTACGTGCCGACAGCGCCCGAGATAGCACCGAAGGCAACATTCTTGCGGGCATCCTCAAGACGGTCCAGATCGCGCTTGAGCTCCCAGGCCCAAGAGCCAAACTTCATGCCGAAGGTCATCGGCTCGGCATGGATGCCATGAGTACGTCCGGCGCAGAGCGTGTTGCGCTCCTCGAAGGCACGACGCTTGCAGATCTCGCCGAGTTTCTTAACGTCCTCGATGATCAGGTCGCAGGCCTGGGTGAGCTGGTAGCACAGGGCCGTGTCGCCCAGATCGGAGCTGGTCATGCCATAGTGAACCCAGCGGCTGGGCTTGGGGTCGCCCTCGGGAACATCGGCATCGATGTATTCCTTCATGTTGGTCAGGAAGGCAATGACGTCGTGGCGCGTGACTTCCTCGATCTCATCGACTTTCGCCTTCTCAAAGTTGGCATGGTCGCGGATCCACTGGGCCTCGTCTTTGGAAATACCGATCTTGCCGAGCTCCGCCTGGGCCTCGCAGGCCAGAACCTCGATCTCCTGCCAAATGGCGTACTTGTTCTCGAGGGAGAAGATGTGTCCCATCTCCGGGCGGGTATAGCGATCGATCATAGCGGCTCCTTTTTGGTTATTGGCACGTTGGTCGTAACTCAACCATTGTACCGTGCGCAGGTGCAAGTATGGGCAGTAGGCATTAACCTAACATTTTGCCGCAAGAGCGGCCATGGGGACATCCGCGTATTTGCTTCGCAAATACGCACCGGCTTCAGGCGAGCCCCTCAGCTTCACGAAGCCGAAGGGGAAGACTTTGTTGAATTAGCCGTCCCCAAGTCTCCCGTGCCCGGTGGAGCGGGCAACGGGACGTCTGCGTATTTGCTTCGCAAATACGCACCGGCTTCAGGCGCCTGTCGGCGCCTTCGCCTGCTCGCTACAAACGCTTCGCGTTTGCTTAACGCTCGCACCCTGGCGGGTTCGAGTCCCGGCGCTTGGTAGTAAAAAGCACGGCAACGTAACGCTGCCGTGCTTGTGCTTTTTACTGGAGCGGGCAACGGGACTCGAACCCGCGAGTGTCAGCTTGGGAAGCTGATGCCTTACCACTTGGCGATGCCCGCATATGTGGGGGATAGTATAACGCGGTTGTCTTGTTCGATACAAGAGTGGCGATGCTTGTTTTAGCTGTGGAGATTCGTTTGAAAATCGCGTCAATTGTGGAGATGAGGACCTTTGACCTCCTGTTCTCCTTATCTTCTACCTGCGCTTTTGCTTGATTGTTGTATTTGAGCTCAATTTGTCAGGAATTGGGCAAGCTTTTGGTCAGGCTCCGATACTTACCCGCATGAACCTCGGGGGTAGCCTCATCCTACGCGTCGCAGCCTCCCCGTGCGACGCACGAGGGATAAGGAGCAGCCATGTCCAACGCACCCACGCACTCTGTCCACAGCGCAATCGCAACAGGTCCGCTGCTCCTGCTCCTCTTCCTGCTTTTCGGCTGCCTGGCACCGGGAGCCGCATTTGCCGTCGATGGCTACGACCAGCTCGGCTTCCGCACTATTAGCGATGATTGTGGGCCCTTCTTCATCGGCAAGTATGAAGCTCAAGACACCTCGATTGCCTACTGCATGAACCAGGAGCGCCCCGGCCCCACCAAACCGGGCGGCCCATGGCTCAACTTTGATCAAGGCTGGGTGTGGCTCGACGACGAGTTCGCGGCAATCGTTTGTCACGGATATCCCACCACCACGTCGTTTGGCGGTTACCATCTTTCACCCGATCGCGCCCGCGCCGCCACCCAGCTTGCCGTATGGATGCTCAACGGCACTACCCATGTCGACGGCACCTACTCCTACACGACCGCTCAGGGTAAAACCAAGAGCGGACGCTTTACCGCCGACAATGAAGTCGTGGCGGCTGCGCGGTGGCTCCACGACAGCGCAAAATCAGGAAGCATCAAAGCCGCTCCGCACCGCGCGCGACGCTATCTAGGAGCCGTATCGGGCGGCAGCAAACGTCAAGACATGCTCTATGTACTGCCGGTGGTCTCTGTTTCCTTCCAAAAGCAGTCTGCGAACACCGTTATTACCAGCGGAAACAATACCTATCAGTTTACCGGGGCAACATTCGATGTTTTTGAGAGCGCCAGCGGCGCGCGTGTTGGTACCATCCAGATGGACGGCAACGGTCGAGCACAGGCAACACTCCTACCCAACACGGCGTACTACCTGATTGAAACGAAGGCGCCGGCCGGCTATGTCCCCCGTCGTGATCGCATCGCTTTTACCACGGGGAATGACGGCGGGCGGGTCGCCATTGATGAACAGCCCGGCACCATCAACCTGCGTATCGTAAAACTCGATGCCGCGACGAATGCCGGCCCCCAGGTGGGATCTTCACTCGCAGGAGCAGAGTTCACGTGTGTGTCGCAATCAACCCCTGGATGGGCACAAATCCTCACGACCGACGAAAGCGGTCGGGCCACCCTCGCCGATGTCCCCTTAGGAACCTTTACCATCTACGAATCAAAAGCCCCCGAGGGCTACCTGCCATCCAACGATAGCTGGACCTATACCGTTGGAGCCGACCAGCTCGGCGATTCAGGCGTGGTCGAGATCGAATCTCGCATTTCCGATATCCCCATTGCGTTTAACCTTGAGATTTCCAAATTCAAGGATTACGGCAATAGCGACCAATCCGGCCTGGAGCAGCCGGCGGAAGGTGTTGTCTTTGAGGTTGTCAGCAACAGCTCTCAGCAGGTTGTTGGCACACTGACCACAAACATCTATGGCTTTGCCTCCACCAAAGATCAGCCCGAAGCATGGTTCGGCACAGGCAAGCGACCCGCCGGTGTCCACGGAGCCGTCCCATACGACCGTGCCGGCTACACGGTTCGCGAGGTTCCGGAAACCGTCCCCGAGGGTTTTAAACGTGCAGGGGAATGGACCGTCGGGGCCAATCAGATTTCCGACGCCGCCGAGCTTCAATATATCGTGGACAACCACGCGCTGTCGACGCATCTCCAGATTGTAAAACGCGATGCCCAAACAGGCGCTTCTGTTCCCCTAGCCGGATTCACCTTCCAACTCCTCGACAGCAATCACGAACCTGTCTCACAAACTTGCTGGTATCCAGCACATAACGTAATGGACACCTTTACGACTGACGCGACCGGGACCGTCACACTGCCCGAATCGCTCGTGCCGGGCACCTATTATGTACGCGAAACCTCGGCCAAAGAGCCCTATCTTGTCGGCGAAGAGATCGAGGTAAACATACCCGCCGACATGAACCTAACGCCCGTTGCAGTCGCCTCGTATTATGACCACGCCGCGACCGGAAACATCAGGATCGTTAAAACCGATGCCATAGACGGCAGCAGCCTCGCGGGCGCCGTCTTTGAGATCCGTGCCTCGGGTGATATCGTGCGCCCCGACGGTAGCATTGCCGCGCTCGACGGTGAGACTGTCGCTACCGTCACGACGGATGAAACTGGAGAAGCACGCGCGGACAACCTCCCGCTGGGACCTGGCACCGCACGCTACGAGGTTGTCGAGACTCAAGCGCCGGCAGGGTTCTTGCTCGATCGAACAACCCATATTGTCGACCTTACTTATGCCGACCAGAAAACACCCGTTGTAGAAGCACGGCTTAACGTATCCGACGATTACACCAAGGTTGATATCTCCAAGGTCGATGCAAGCGGCGAGCAGGAAGTGGAAGGCGCACAGCTCACCTTATATGGTCCCGATAAAACCGAAATAGACTCCTGGACCTCATCCGACAAGCCACACCGCGTCGAACATCTTGCACCCGGCACCTACTCGTTGCGCGAAATGATGTCCCCGCGGACCTACGACCTTGCCGAGGAGATAACGTTTGAAATAAAGGATACGGGAGAAGTCCAATCCGTCGCGATGAAGGATGCGCCCATCGAGATCAAGGGACAGGTCGACAAGCGTCAGGAACTTGTCCAACCTATCGAAAAGGGCCTGTTGGCTAACGGCGATGGTAAAAACCGCGCCACGACGCAAACCAATAGTGATGGGCTTTTCTCCTATACCATCGATGCTCGAAACGATTCCGCTACTTGGGTTGATGAGTTTACGATTACCGATGATCTTGAGTGCGCCAAAGACGGCACGGCGAGATTCATCTCAATCGAAACCCCCGTCGCCATCGGCGACCTCAACGGTCTGTGCAACGTGTGGTATCGCACGACGCCGTTGGACTCGACAGACGTCGATGAGCCGGCAAACGCGACACTTGACGATGGGCACGAAAATCCTTGGCTTGAGTCCGACGAAGTAAGGGAAAGTCTGGGTGAAGATTGCCGCCTCGTCGATTACGACGGCTGGCACCTCTGGAAGGCGGATGTCTCGACCACGGAATCCACCACACTCGAGGCGAAAGAACTCGACCTTGCGTCCAATACCGTCGTAACGGGCATTCGCATTGAATACGGTGCGGTAGCCGCCGACTTTACGACTCGAAGCGATGCGGATTCTTGGACCCGCGATGATCTCAAAGATGAGCACGACGACCTTGACGATGCCAAAGCAATCCTTGGCACAGACGCTCGGGGCGCAATCGTGCACATGCAGGCGACGTCGGCTTATACGCCCCAAACCGCACTCACCAACAGCGCACGCGTCGATCTTTGCCGCAACGGCGGCGGCGATAAACTTGAGTCACATGACGAGGACCGTGTCATTCAACGCTGTACCCTACCGCAGGACCTACCGGCAACAGGATCAGCTCCCATCGCCGCTTGCATCACCGCGCTCCTGACCTCGGGTGCCGCAGCCCTATGGTTCGCTCGCCTTAGGTCGACCCCAAAGAAGCGCTAGCGCGATGAAAAAGCGGGCGAGCCAGTCCCCTGGCTCGCCCGCTTTCAATCATGTAAATCGCCGTATCTACTCTGCAGACGAAGATCCACCATCAACGATTGCCTGCTCGGACTCAGGAATCCCATCGGCACCCGTACTCTGTTCTTGCTCCACCTCTTCGCTGATTGCGGAGGCGGGGGTCGAGCCCTTTGCACCCACGATGTAGGCAGCCCCAAATCCTAACGCAATGGCAATCAAGGTCAAAATCACGTAGACAGGCCAATGGCGCTTAATATACGAAAACACGTTGACTCCTTAGAGCTCCGTCTACGAACGGCGGATAACCTCGGTCACGACCTCGGATACCGTGGCAATGTTCGTCGGGTTGACATTGTGGGGCAGGTCGTCCTCGGTACGAGCGCAAGCCAGACGCGTGCCGTCCACGCCGGCGATGGTGAGGGCTCGGCGGCTCGCCTCGAGCGCGGCATAGGCATCGGTCTTGGCATAGGGCATCTCGAGCGCGCCACAATCGACATGGAACGACTTGCACACCTTGCTGACCAGGTTCATGATGCGGCGATCGCCCTTGAGCAGCTGCTGTTCGCCCTCGACCGTCACCACCGAAAGCCTACCGGCGCCGACGGATTCAAGATTGATGAAGAATACGCCGCGGAGCTTATCGCGATGCGAAGCCAAGAAGGCCTTCATGCCGGCGCCATCACAATCCGAGGCGCCCGTTGCCACAAACCAGATATCGTGACCGAGCAGCTCATCATCGCCCATAGAGGCGACAGCCGAGAGCATATCTTCGGAAGAAGCGCCATCGGAAGACGTAGCGCCGCCCTTCCAGCCATCGTTATCGTCCTCGAAGTTATCCCACGAACCGATACCGCGACCGGACTTCTTGGCATCGTAATCGTCTTCGACGCCCAGCCAATCACTCATGCTGTCCTGCTCGTTTTTCCTTTTACGACCGAACAGGCCACCCAGGCCGCGTTTGCGAGACTTGGGTGCCGCTGGGGCGGGAGCCGAAATGGTCTCGATCGGCTGCGCGCCCGACGCAACGGGCATAGAAGGCGCAACGGGTGCCGATGTGGGTTCGGGACCCTGGGCAGTAGCAAAGGGGTCGTTGACCTGGGCAGAGGGATCGGGAAGGTCGAACAGCGACGTGCGAGACGCAACGTTTGCCTGCTTCATCGACGGCAGCGACGGATCGGGGACCGAAGCCAGCGGAGACGAGGAAGGTGCAGGCGACGGTGCCGACGCCGGATCGGGAACATTTATCTGCGGACGCGGCGATGCCTGGGAGGAAATCTGGGCCATAAGGGAATCGACCGTTTCGTCCTGGGTGGGAGCAACATTGGCAACCGTGGCACCGGAACCACTCGGGGTCGGCATGGTGAAAATCTGCGTGGAGTAAGGCCTCGACTCATCCGTCTCGGGAGTCTCGGAAACCGCAGGCACTTCCTCCTGCTCGACCTCGGTCGAATCACCTTGATCGGCTGCCGCGTATTGCTCTTCGTCAGAGTTGGCCTCGACGGACTCGTCCTCGGTCGCATCCTGAATTTCGGCAGCATCAATGGGCTCGCCATCGCCCGCCGCGTCGCCCTGCTCATCGGAAACAGGAAGGGGCTCGGCAATTGCGGTGCTTTGCTTTTCAAACGTTATCGTGGAATCGAACTGCGCGGCATCAAACGACATGGTGCTATCGACGTGCTGCTGAGCCTCGAAAGACGTTGTTGCCTCAACAACATCCGCTGACGTCGGTTGCTGGGACTCAAAGGACGTCGTAGCTTCGGCAGCGTCGACGGGCCCGGACTGCATAGCCTCGTTCTGCTCAAACTCTTGCGCCGCGCGCTCACGTGCCGCCTCGGCTGCCTGCTGCTGAGCGATAGCCTCCTGCTCGGCAGCCTCGCGTGCGGCAGCGCGCTTCTCCTCGAAATCGTCGACAAATTTCCTGCCCTTTGCAAGCGCACCCTTAAAGAAGCTGGAAGCGCTGGCGCCAATCGAAGAGAACGCGGATGCAATATCGGCATGGGGCGTTGCCGCGGGAATCTCGGCAGAGAAATCAGTATCGCTCTCGTAAGACACGCGCCTCGGCTGTTCAACGTAATCGTCGTCAGACTCGTCCGCAACGTCTTGCGCCGGCGCGGCGGGAGCCAAAATGTCCAATCCTGCCGCGGGATCGATCGCAGACACCGCCTCGGGCTCGGCAACGGCAGCGGTAACCGCGGCAGACTCATCATCCGCAGTGACAACGGGCGCAGGCTCGGGCTCAAACGTCGGCTCCTCGCCCTCCTCGTAATCGAGCGTGCAGGACTCGGGAAGCATTCCGAGCGCACGGATGGCATCCGAACCAAAGCGGATGTTGCCGGCGGCGTTGCGATAGAGCTTGGGCTCGGCCGCGGCAGGCTCCTCCGCCGGCTCAGCAGCGGGAACCTCGTCATTGAACTCTTCGGCCTGGACAGCCTGATTCTGATCCTCGGGCACGATGGCGCCAATCAGCGTCTCGTCGGCAGACGCACCCTCAAAGCCCTCGATCTGCTCGTCAAAAGCCTCGCCCTGTTCGGGCTCGGTTTGAGCGTCGGGAGCAATCGGCTGACCGAACTCGTCCTCGGCGTAGGTAGGCTCTTCGTACTCGATGGTGTTGCCGTAGTCGTTTTGCTGCTGGGCCGCGGCATACTCCGCCGCCGCGCGCGCCATTTCCTCGGCACGACGTTTCTGCTCCCCAAAATAGGTATCGAACGGAACATCGTCGGGAAACTCGTTCTCGCCCTGGAAGGGAGCAACGTTGTCCATAACACCGAGCATAGCGGCGACAGAAGACTTGTTGCACACCGCGCCGGACGTATAGGGAAGAATGTGGCGGTTAGAGATGATGTTTGCCGCGTTGGCAAGTGCAACGAGGGAAGCGAGGATCGCGACAATCCACAGCAGAACCTTGAGCGCGCCGGGGAGCGGCAGGATACGCAGGATAGCAACGGCAGCAGGGGCAACCGTGGCAACGGGCAACAGCTTGGCGATGAGCGCACGATACGAAGCATAGGGCTCGCGGGCGAGCAGCTCAGCACGGGGAGAGTCGTAGTGTGCGACAACGACCACCGGGCGGTTGCGCGGAGACGCGAGCGGGCCCGAGGCCTTGTGGTAGGCGATGACATTTTGGCTCACGCCCGTCTTGCCCAGGCGCGAAACCACGGGGTGGCCCGTGCGCTCGAGCACGTAAAGAACGGCGCCGACAACGGCCAGCAAGGTGCCGACCAAGCCGATACCGCCGCCGATGCCCATCAGCAGGGCGCCGGCAAACGCAAGAATACCGGTAACGGCAAATGCCAACCTACCGGGCGCCGGGGCATTGAACTCCTGAACCTCGGGATCAAAGCCGTGGTTGCGGAAGATCTGAGCGATATCCTCGGCAGCCAAGCGCTCTTCTTCGCTGCATGCCGGCGTAATGCCGGTGTTCTGCAGCAGGTGGTTAATATAGTTCTGGGTGTTCGCCATGTGCGCTCCACATCCATAATCCGACAAATAGGCCCAATGCATGCACATTAGAACCGTATATAGTCGAAAGTATACCCCGAGCGAGCGCAAACGACCGAATTCGGGCCATCTTAACGCCCCGAGCGGACAAGGATATAGCCTAATCTCCATATCGGACTAAAATCATGGCAGCAAACCACCTTCTCATGCGAGGACTCTATGACGGCAAGCGACGCGACCGCGACAATTAAAAAGGGAAGTTCGGAGCCCGGTTTCGATAAAACGGCTCAGCGCATCCTCAATCTTTTCTTTGTGCTCAACAGCTCCCCCGAACCGCTGACGACCGAGCAGATCGTCTTGGATTCCGACCTGGGATATGGCTCCGGCAACATCGACTCGGATAAGCGCAAGTTTCGGCGCGATCGTGACAAACTGCTCGAGCGTGGCATCTTAATCAAGGAGGTTCGCCCCGCCGGTGCGCAGGAGACCGAGGAAAGCTCGTGGACAATCGACCGCGAGCACACCTTTGCAGCAGGCGGCCTCATCACCGCAGACGACGCCGATATCCTGCTCAACGCCATCGACCAGACACTAGCGGCCGGCTCTTCCACCTTTGCCGCGCCGCTTGCCGATATTCGCTCCAAAATTGCCTACCTCACCGGCATGTCGGCGGTGGACGAAGCACCGATCCGCCGCTCTCCCACCGTCGATGCGGTATGGAGCGCCTTTGCCGAGCGATGCGCGCTGCGATTTTTATATCAGAACGGACGCGGCGAGCAGAAAGAACGTACCGCCTGCGTCTACGGCATGTTCGAGCGCGAGGGCGTGGCGTACTTCTGCGGCCTCGACAATGCCACCGACGACATCAGGACATTCCGCTGCGACCGTATCGTTCGCGCTTGGCGTCCTTCGAAGGCCTACGCCATCCCTGCAGACTTCAATCTCAACGACTATCTGTTCTTTGAATTCGATTTTGCCGACCGACCGCCCGTTGCAGCCACGTTCTCGTTCGGTCCTCAGACGCAGATCGATATGATCAACGGCCTCACGCGCGGGCGAGGTGAGCTCGCACACACCGATGCGGGATGGACCTGGACCGTTGACGTGCGTGACCTTGAAGCCGCCACCTCATTTTGCATGGCCCACGCCATGGACGGCATGAGGCCCATGGCCCCCAAATCGCTCAAGCAGGCGTGGAACCACCTCATAGAAAGGACGGTGCACGAGCATGCCCGTGCGTAAACTCACCAGCGAGCAGAGACTCTCGCGCGCCATCGACATCATGGAGGCCCTCTACGCCGCCGGCGATGGCGGCATGACACGAACCGAGATTTGCAGCCGCTTTGACATCACGGGGGCGTCGCTCGACGAGATTCTCGAGATCGTCTCGACGCTCGCGGACCGAGAATCGGGCGCGCGCATCATCTGCGAATGCCGCGGCGAGCGCGTGGCCCTCACTGGTGACGCCGGGCGCGTGCTACCGTTGCGCCTGAGTGCCGCCGAGGGCGCCGTGCTCAACCATGAACTTGAATCGTTGGGGATCGAGCCGCAGACGGCAGCTCGGATTCGACATGCCCTTCTGCCCGAAGAGCTCGGCTATAACCAGCGCGTCTTTGACACCGTCAACCACGGGTCGCACTGGCAGCAGCTGAGCTGCGCCATTCAGGACGGTGTTCGTTGCCGCATCTCGTATCGCTCGATGGACGATGCGCGGCCACGCGAGCGTCTGGTCGACCCCTTGCGCATTACGGCAAACGGCGACCAAACATACCTGATTGCCTGGGACATCGCGATCGATGAGCAGCGCACCTATCGCATGGATAAAATCGAGGGACTCACCTTGACGGAAGACTCCGTCGTGCCTCACACACCGGGCGTCGCATCCCTCCACGATTCCCTTGCCCGGACGCAGCGTAGCGCAAAGCTCTTGATGCCATTCGATATGGCGGAGCATCTGGACTGGGCCGGCATCACCCTAATCGAGCGCAGCGGGGCAGACATGGCAACGGTAACCGTGCATTACGGCTCCGAGCGTTGGCTACTGAGCCAGGTAATCGCAGCGGGCGGAGCCATCCGCATCTTGGATGACCCCGCCCTGTCAAAGCGTCTGTGCGATATGGCAAAAACCCTCGTCTGTCCGCTTTAGCGCCGCCGCTCGTGACGTGCGCGCCACAGTTGCAGATAGTGACCGATCTGCGCCGATTCGATGCGCTGGTAGGAGCTCGTGGGCAGCGACGTTAAGAACTTCTTTCCGTAGCCCTTCGTCACCAGGCGCGGGTCGGCCAGAATCAGCACGCCGCAATCGGTCGACGAGCGGATAAGGCGGCCGGCCGCCTGCTTAACCTCGAGCACCGCCTCGGGCAGCGAATAGCGCGCCCAAGCGCGGTCTTCGCGCAGGTTGCGCTCGCACGAGAGCGGGTCCGTGGGGCTCGAGAACGGCAGCTTGGGAATGATGACGCAGCGCAGCGTCTCGCCGCTGGCGTCGAATCCCTCCCAGAAGGCCTTAAGCGCAAAAAGCGATGAAGTCGGCTCGCTGATAAACCGGTCGCGCAGGCGACGGGGAGATGAGTTGCGCTGCTGGCAGTTGAGTTCCAGACCCGCACGGGCCATCTTGGGCTCAACGCGGGTGTACAGGTCTTCCATGTCGCGCCGATTGGTGAACAGTGTGAGCACCGATCCGCCCATGGCAAGATGGGCGTCGACCAGCACGCGCTCGAGCGCCGTAAGATAGCTCTCACGATCGCGCGGATCGGGTATATCGCCCGCAACGACTACAGCCATGTTCGAATCAAAGTCGTAGCTCGAGTCCAAGTGCAGCGATGAGGATGTCGAAGCACCGATGCGATCGAGGCCGACCGCGTGGTTAAAGTGTTCAAAGCTTTTGGACACCGTCATGGTCGCCGAGGCAAAGATAGCCGTGTGAACCTCGGGCAGCCACTCGGTTGCCAAGGCCTCGCCAATGTCGATGCGCTCTGCGGTCATTGACTCTCCGCCGGCACGCAACCTGCGATTGACCTGCAGCGAATACACGTAGTGTTCATCGGTGCCGTCGATGATGAGTTTGAGGTTCTCGGCCAGCTCGTGCAGGCGGCGCGAGATATCGCTCAGGTCGACAACAACCTCGGGCTTGTCGGCGGCGACAGCCTGCACCAGCGCGTCGACGCTCTTGTCAGCTTGTTCCAATGCATCGATGGCAGCGTAGGCCGACGGTAAGAAATCATGCCAGTCGTCAGATTCGCGCAGCTCGGGGCCAATCCATAGATTGGCATTGTCATAACCCCCACGGGCACGGCGGCCGAGCTCGCGAACGCCATCGAACACGTCGGCGATTGCCATGCTCGCGCGCGCAACCGTCGACGTCGCCTTGGCAGTAAGGCCCAGATAGAGCGTAAAGCCCTCGGAGGTTGCCAAATCACGGGAAACCTGGCTTAGCGCACCGGTGCTCGAGCCACCCAGGCGCTCAAACAGAACGCGTGATTCGTCCGCCGACACCACGCGCGCCCACTGACGGCGCGCCTCGCGCTCGACGGAATGGGCCTCGTCGATTACCCAATGACGAATCGGAGGTAAAATCCTGCCCTCGGCCGCGACATTGCGGAACAGCAGGGAATGGTTGGTGACCACCACGTCGGCATGCGCTGCACGACGGCGAGCGCCGTGGACCAAACATTTATCAGGGAAAAACGGGCAGAGGCGACGAGCACACTCGCGCGAGGCCGTCGTAAAGTCGGGGCGGTTGACGCTGCGCCACCGAATGCCGAGCGAGTCGAGGTCGCCATCGGCTGATTGGCAGACGTACGCCGTAATGACCGCGACCGCCGTGAGCGTGTCCGCCGGATCGCGCTTGGTGGTAATCTCGACCTGGCCGCGGCTCATGCGCTCAAGCTTGCGCAGGCACGGATAGTGGTCATAGCCCTTGAGAGCGCAAAATGACAGGCCACCGTCCAGTTGCTCGGCAAGTTTTGGCAGCTCATGGTACATGAGCTGGTCGGCAAGATTGTTCGATTTGGTCGCAATACCAACCGTGATGTTGTTACGGCGTGCTGCCTCGGCAAAAGGCACCAGATAGGCCATCGATTTGCCGACGCCCGTGCCCGCCTCAATTACACGATGAGTGCCCGTGACCAGCGCATCGCGGACCTCGAGCGCCATCGCGATCTGCTCATCACGCGGCTCGTAGGTGGGATACATGCGATTGACCAGGCCACCTGGCGCATAGTCTGCCTCAATCTCCTCACGACTCGGCATCTTGAGTACCGGCAGTTCGTCGGCGTCCACCCGATCGTCGGCGCGATCGGCCTTGAGAACGTCAGCACGAGCGGCGCTGAGAGAGAAGATAGAACCAGGGTTCTGCCCCGCCAAGAATGAGAAGATTGGACGATAGGACCAAGGCACGTCCGGATGCATGTCGGCTAGGCGCGCCATGAGGCCCTGGGGCAAGTCGGTGAGTGCCACGAGCAACACGCGCCATACGCCACACAGGGCGTCGACGTCGGCATTGGCACGGTGTGATACCGAGTCACAGCCAAACAGATCGGCCATAAAAGACAGCTTGTGCGAGGCCAGGCGCGGAAGCGCGATGCGCGACAGCGCCAGCGAATCGATCCAAATATCGCTCACGTTGACGCCGCCTTTGACCGACTCGATAAACGAGCGGTCGAACGTGGCGTTATGTGCGATTACCGGGCAACCACCGACAAAATCGGCGAGAGCGGCGACGGCCTCAACGGCCGACGGGGCATCTGCCACATCGGCATTTGTAATGCTCGTGAGCTCGGTAATCTCGGCGGGAATCAGCTGCTTGGGATGCACGAAGGTATCGAAGCGGTCGACGATCTCGCGGCCCGAAAGACGGGCCGCCGAGATCTCGATCAGCTCGTTGTCCTGCACCGAAAGACCTGTGGTCTCGGTATCGAGGACAATCACATCTTCCTCGATAAGGCCGAAGGACTGCGTTTTGGCGCGTTCGGCAAGCGTGGCATAGGAGTCGATGACAAACTGCGGCGTTCCTGACGAAACCGCGTCCTCGATTAGCATGCAATGCCCGCTCGACGAAGGCCCATACGGATCAGGCTGTCACAGACCTGCGGGAACGTCATGTCGTCGGTGTGGCGGATCTCATCCGGATACAGCGACGTATCGGTCATGCCGGGAATGGTATTGGTCTCGAGGATAACGGGGCCGTGCTCACTCACAATAAAGTCGCTGCGCGAGATACCCAGGCAACCGAGGGCCTTGTGAGCAGCGCAGGCAAGCTCCTGAGCGCGAGTGTAATTCTCGGGTGAAATCTGCGCCGGAATGCGATGGATGTCCGTAGGGTCGACATACTTCACGTCCAGATCGTAGAACTCGCAGTCCTTGGGCTTACGAATCTCGACAATCGGCAGAGCGCGCACGTCGTCCTCGCCGTACACGCCGACGGTGATCTCGGTACCCTCGATGCACTTCTCGACCAGCACTTTGTCGCCGTACTCAAACGCCTTGGCGATTGCCGCGGGCAGCTCGGAGGGCTCATGGACCAGGGAAATGCCATAGCTGGAACCGTTGACGGCCGGCTTCACAAAGCAGCGCTCGCCACAAACCTCGACGATATGATCGATATCGACTTCATCGCCCACCTCGAGCGCGAGGCCGGGGGCAATGGGGATGCCCGCCTTGGCGTACAGGAGCTTAGAGACCTCCTTGTCGGCACCGCAGGCGCTGGCAAGCACGCCCGAGGCCGTGTAGGGGATACCCAGGGTCTCCATGGCGCCCTGCATGGCGCCATCCTCGCCGCCGGCACCGTGCATGGCGATAAACGCCACGTCAAAGCCGCCGGTCGCCATGGTTACCATAAAATCATCGGCAGCCGTGTCGAGCAGCTCCACCGAAGTGTAGCCGGCCTCCTTCAAGGCAACCACGACGTTCTTTCCCGAATTGAGCGAGATCTCGCGCTCAGCGGAATGACCGCCCGCCAAGACCGCTACGTGCATGTTCTCTAGGCTTTTACCCGGCATGGGCAGACTCCTCCTCTATAATTTCTGCAGCTGATACCATATTGTAGCGATACCCTCTACGTTTCCCCAAAATCGAAAGGCTTCCATGAATCCCAGGACTAAATCTCAGGACATTCGCGACTTGAGCCAAAACGATATTCGCGAGCTCGTGGCCGAGCTTGGCCAGCCCGCCTTCCGCGCGAAGCAGCTCATCGAATGGGTCTTTGAGAAGAACGTTTGTTCGTTTGACGATATGACCAACCTTCCCAAGGCTTTCCGCGAGCAGCTTAAAGAGGCTTTTGCCTTTGACACGCCGACTGAACTCACCAAGCAGGTTTCCAAAGATGGCTCTCGCAAGTATCTGCTCGAGTACCACGACGGCGTTTCCGTCGAGACCGTCGGCATGCCCCGTCGTAACAAGCTTTCCGTCTGCGTTTCCACCCAGGCAGGCTGTGGCATGGGCTGTGCCTTTTGCGCTACCGGTCTCAACGGCCTCAAGCGCTCTCTGACCGCTCAAGAGATCGTCGACCAGGTACTTCATGTATCCAACGACTTTGGCGAGCGCGCCACGAGCGTTGTCTTCATGGGCCAGGGCGAGCCGTTTGCCAACTACGACGAGGTTCTCAAGGCGCTGCGAATCCTCAACGACCCCGATGGCATCGGTATCGGCGCTCGTCACCTCACCGTCTCTACCAGCGGCGTTATTCCCGGTATTCGCAAATTTGCCGACATCCCCGAGCAGTTCACGCTTGCCGTTTCCCTGCATTCCGCCATCCAGTCGACGCGCAATAAGCTCATGCCCGGTGTTAAGAAGTACACGCTGCTTCGCCTTCACGAAGCGCTTCAGCTCTACACCGAGAAGACCGGCCGCCGCCCGACCTATGAGTATGCCATGATCGAAGGCGTCAACGATACGAATCCCGAAATGCAGGCGCTCTGCGACTTCTGCGAGGGAACGCTGTGCCACGTTAACCTCATTCAGCTTAACGACATCGAGGGTAGCCCGCTCAAGCCGTCGCCGATTCATAAGGTTGAGGATCTTCAGCGTCGTCTTGAGTCCCGTGGCATCGAGACCACGATTCGTAACTCCCGTGGTAACGATATTGACGCCGCTTGCGGACAGCTGAAGCAGCGCTTCAAAGTTCAGAAGAACGCATAGGGGAGTCGCATCCCAAAACGTTTCATGTGAAACATCGAACGACCCCGGTTACAGAATATGCAACCGGGGTCGTTTCATTTATTGACCTTAATTTTGAATCAGCTGCTACCTGTCCCATTTTTACGGCCAAAATAAGGAGTCCTTGTCTCATGAATCAGACAAGGACCCCTAAAATATGCTGAGTAATTGTTAGGTACCTAATAGCCTACATTTTCCCATTGGTTGCTGACCCAACCTTGATTAATCTTGGGATTCTTCGTTACCTGAGCAGTACGCATGGCAACATCTTCTGTCATAACATCCATTTTCTTTTTGGAAGTATCCACGATATCTTGCGCGCCACGAAGCAAACGACCTCGAAGTTCATCGTCTGTCGCAATTTTATAACCAGCAAAGGCACCAGCCGCGACAGTCGTCGCCAATGGAATCGCTGTTAAAATCTTATTCCTCATCTTGGCCTCCTTGATCAAACTGAATCATTTCGCCAAGAATACGAGAGAGCTCTTCCTCGTCTTTAAACTCAATCTCAATCTTATTCTTTCCACGCGAGCTCTTCACACGCACGTTGGTATTAAATATCTGACGGAGCACACGGGCAGCCTTTTTAAAAGACTGAGGCGTTGCAGGCCTCGGCGTCTTAGGTGTCTCTCCGGCAGAAAACAACGGAGCAAGATTTTCTGTCGCTCTTACGGAAAGACCCTCTGCAACAACTTTCTCTGCAAGTCGAATTCGAGCATCCTCATAGGGAACTGCAAGAATCGCACGTGCATGACCAGCAGTAAGTTTGCCCTCAAAAATCATCTGCTGAACAACTTCAGGAAGATCAAGAAGGCGCAGCGAGTTTGTAATTGCAGAGCGTGACTTGCTTACTGCCTTCGACAACGCCTCCTGCGTCATACCGCTGGCATCGATGAGCTGTCGATAGCCCTTAGCCTCTTCGACAGGATTCAGGTCAGAACGCTGAAGATTTTCGATAAGAGCGAGAGCCAACATCTCTTCATCATTAACTTCTTTAATGATGACAGGCAGTTCCTCTAGACCAGCAAGCTTTGACGCCTGGTAACGACGCTCACCAGCGATGATCTCATAGCCGTTTCCATGTTTGCGAACCAAAAGTGGCTGCAAAACGCCATGTTCTTGGATTGACTCGCTCAACTCGCGAAGTTCAGTTTCGTTAAAGTGAATTCGCGGCTGGTTAGGGTTGGGAACAATATCCTCAATAGGTAGTTTTGTTTCAGATGATACATTTGAACCCGCTGCAGCCGAACCACCGGTCTCATACTCGGCCTCTGAGACCAAAGCATTGAGTCCACGTCCCAATCCGCCACGTTTCTTTACACTAGGCACGCTTGATCACCTCTTTTGCAAGGTTCATATACGCTTTTGCACCCTTATTCTGAGGTGCATAGGTAATTACCGGTTCTCCAAAAGACGGAGCTTCGGAGATTTTAACCGTACGTGGGATTAGCGTCTTAAACGCCTTATCCCCAAAGTACGATTGAACCTCCTCAACAACCTGATTCGATAGTGAAGTACGCGAGTCATACATGGTCATAAGCACTCCATAGGTGTCTAAGCCCTTGTTCAGACGTGATTTGACCATCTTCATTGACTCAAGCAGCTTTGTAACGCCCTCGAGTGCGTAATATTCGCACTGGATCGGAATCAAAACGCTGTCTGCTGCGGTCAAGGCGTTGATAGTAAGCAGGCCGAGCGAAGGAGGACAGTCAATGAAAATGAAATCGAACTCGTCCTGAATCGGCTCAAGCAAATCTTTGAGGCGGGTTTCACGAGCAATTGCGCTTACGAGCTCAATTTCGGCGCCTGCAAGCTGAATTGTAGCCGGAATTACGAATACCTTTTTGCAATTGGTATCAAGAACAAGCGATTCTGCCGGCACATCATTCAACAATGCATCATAGATGCAGTGATCAAGGTCTTCTTTTTCAATTCCAAATCCACTGGTGCTGTTTCCCTGTGGATCAAAATCGACAATCAGTGTCTTACGACCCTGCTCACCAAGTGCTGCTGCAAGATTTACAGCTGTCGTTGACTTACCGACGCCGCCTTTTTGATTGATGATTGCAATGATACGCGTGTCTCTTGCGCTCTTAGAACGCTTAACGTCGCGAAATCCCACGGTCCCTCCTGGTGTGTATTAAAGCTGTCAAACGGAGGATGTTTCACGTGAAACATTCCGAATCGATATCAACCGCCATGTTTCACGTGAAACACTGCAAGTTGTTAGTATCCATTATGTTTCACGTGAAACATCTAGGCAAGCGGATTCTTCTTTGCCATGCCATTTGCACGAGGTAATGAAACAGATGCTGGATGACTCTTCTTAAGAACAATGAACTCCCTGTGGCCCAAGCCCTCAGGCAAATCGATTGCGTCATTCAGAAGCGAAGTGAAGCCGCAAATCTTAGCTGCTGACATGCCGGAAGCAAGCTCCTCATCCGAAGGATTGCCCTTGGTGATAACAAATAGACCTCCATCCTTGAGGAACGGAGCCGCATACTCAACAAGAATCGGTAGAGGGGCCAGTGCGCGGGCGGTTACGACAGAGAACTGCTTCTTATGGCTTCGAGCATATTCTTCAAGACGATCATGAACCGCATGAGCATGTTTTAATCCAAGAGCATGGGCAAAGGAATTGACAGCATCAACCTTCTTGCCAACAGAGTCAATATAAGTAGCTTTACGATGCGTGGCTAGCGTTAACGGAATACCAGGGAAGCCCGCACCTGTACCCATATCGAGCAAAGCTCCCTCAGGAGCCTTATTGATATAGGGGAGCAAAACAAGTGAGTCGAGGATATGAAGTACAGCAGCATCCTCTACGTTAAGAATACGGGTGAGATTGGTTGTCTTATTTGTTTCCAGAACCAAATCCAAATGTTGAATACATTTCCTCAGCTCAACATCAGTTACGCTCAAGGAATACTCTTTACAATAGGAAGTTAGGCGACTCAACATCTCGTCAGCCTGCTGATCAGTAAGTACTAACAACGAAAGCTCCTTTCTGACAAAAATCAGTGTATCGAGAACTTTTGACAAAAAAAGGGGACGTGGAAACCACGTCCCCTTAGCATAAGCTCGAGTAGATTATCGAGCAACAATCACCACATGGCGATCAGGGTCAGAACCCTCAGAATGAGTATCGACGGCATCATTGCCACGAAGTGCAATGTGAACCAGTCGGCGCTCATAGGCATTCATGGGCGGAAGCGAAACACTCTTATGAGTGCGGATGGCACGCTCGGCAGCAGACTGAGCCATGGAGGCAACCTTGTCCTGACGGCGGCTCTTGTATCCCTCGACGTCCACTACAACCGGATACCTAAAGCCAAGCTTGCGGCTCACCAGCAAAGAGAACATAACCTGAAGGGCATCAAGGGTGCGACCATGACGACCAATGAGAACAGCAAGATCGGGAGCCGTTACATCCAAAATCAGCTCACCCTCGTCGCCCTCATACTCATCGATAGGAGAGTTGGCGGCATCGAAGTGCGAAAGGATGGAACGCAGGATGGAAATCGCAACATCGGCAATGGTGTCGAGCTCCTCATCGGTCAGCTCTTCACCAGCCTTGTAGCGCTGTGCAATCTCGGGATAATCGCCCGCGACCTGCGGGGCAACCTCCTCAAGCATATCCTCGATGATCTCTTCAGACATAACGTACTCCAAAAGTTAGGTACCTAAATAAGATTGATATCCCACTACTTCTTCTTGTGCGGGCGCGGCTTCTTCTCGCGACGAGTGACCTCAACCTGCAGCGGAGCGTTCTTAAGACGCTCCTCCTCATCGGCCTTCGCCTTGTCGATGACCTTCTGCGTCACAAAAATCTGCTGGATAACCTGCCAAGCAGACGAGACGTCGTAGTACAGCAGAACACCAACGGGAAGGCTCCAGCCCATCCAAAGCATCATGACCGTCATGACAACGGCCATCATACGCATGCTCTGAGCCTGCTGGCCGGTCTGGTTGCGCGACATATAGAGCTGCGGAATCAGGGTCAGGACGGCAAACAGGATCAGGCAAACCAGCGCAGGCAGTGCAACCATAAAGCCATCGCCAAAGGAAGCACTCGGCGTGGTGGTCAGGTCGGGCAGGATGTTGAAGAACGAGAACGTGCCGTCGTTAAAGTACTGCGGCAGGTTGCGCAGCAATGTAAACAGGGCGAACAGGATAGGCATCTGAATCAGCAGCGGCAGACAGCCAGCCATGGGGTTGAACTTGTTCTCGCTGTAGAACTTCTGCATCTCCTCGGCCTGACGCTGGGGATCGTCGGCATAGCGCTCCTGGATCTCGAGCATCTTGGGCTGCAGCACCTGCATGCGAGCCGTCGACTTGGTCGACTTGAGCATGAGCGGCGTCAGCAGCAGACGGATGATGACCATCAGGATGATGATGGACAGGCCCCAGTCGACCGCAAAGGTCTGGATGAGCTTGAGCAGCTCGAAAAGGATGTTAACGATCCAATCCCACATGTAAGTTTTCCTCCGATAGCGAGTGCCCGCTAGGGCACAGGGTCATAACCGCCGACGTGCAGGGGATTGCAACGAGCGATGCGCCTCACGGCAAGCCAGCAGCCTCTCAAAACACCGTGCTTCTCAATCGCCTGGACGGCGTATTGCGAGCACGTTGGGTAATAAATGCAGGCGTCAGGCAATAAGGGCGAAATAACCTGTTGATATATGCGAATAGGAGCGATGGCAACACGTCGCAAAACGTGATTGCTCATCGCTCCTCCCCGGCAACGCCGGCGCGCTTCATAAGCGAACGCAACGCCTTGTACATCTCCTGCGGCGAGGAAACCCTCGTCTTGGGAGTTGCAAACAAGATGATGTCATAACCCGCAACGGGAAATCCGCAGCTGCGGGCGGCCTCGCGCATCACACGCTTGGATCGGTTGCGCACGACGGCACAACCGAGTCGCTTAGCACCAACGAAGGCGACCCTTCCGGAGTCGCCTTCGCCAACCGATTCACATATGGTCATTCGAATCAGAGGGTGATTGAAACGACGCCCCTGACTGAACACATGCTCGAAATCTTGCCGAGACTTAATAGTCTTCATGCGAGATGTGTGTATCGCTGCTAGACAGTGAGACGCTTGCGGCCCTTGGCGCGACGACGGGCGAGCACGGCACGACCACCCTTAGTGGCCATACGGGCACGGAAGCCATGGGTCTTGGCACGCTTACGCTTATTAGGCTGATACGTACGCTTCATCTTAAGTTCCTCCTGCTGCATTTCGAGTGTCCGCGGGGCGCGGACGCAGATATAGACACGTGAGCTTGAAGATTGTAGGGAAATCAATATTCAAATGTCAAGAAATCAAAGGTAAAAGGTTGCGTAGTTCACACGGTTCCCCCATAAGCACAACCGAAATTTACGCCTCATGGCAACTTTTCACGATATTTCATCGAGTTTTCAACAGGTCATGTTGGCAATGTTGAGAACTTTTCGCCCGTTTTCCAAAGTTTTCAACAGGTTTTGAAAAGTTGTCGAAAGATGAGAAACATTGCACGGTGAGCTACTATTTGTTCGAAACCTTTTGAAAGATTGCGAGCGGCATGTCTGACGACTTTTACACCATGGTCGATTCCGGAGACCCGGCACCCGACAACGAGCACATCACCGGCGTGCGCGAAGAGCGTGCAGAAGGCGAGCAGACGACCACGCAGGCGCCAAAAGCCATGTACGCCGCGCGCATCGCCGTCTATGACGACATGCTGTCGACACCGCGTGTGATTGTCATTGATCCGCAAGATGTCCGCACGTATTTGGAAGAGACGACCAACACCGTCTACCAGTGCATGAAAGAACAAGGTGGCCATATCTCGCTCATGGTCATCCGCGAGATTGTCGAAAACTTTATCCACGCGCACTTTGCCGAGCCCATCATCTCGATCCTGGACGGCGGAGACACCATCCGCTTTGCTGATCAAGGACCCGGCATCGACGACAAGGAACGCGCTTTCGACTTTGGCGTTACCAGCGCAAACAGCAAGATGAAGCGCTATATCCGTGGAACCGGGGCAGGGTTTCCCATGGTGCAGGAGTATTTGGAAAACGCCGGCGGTGCCGTATCCATCGAGGACAACATGGGCAACGGCACCGTGGTTACGGTAAGCCTGAACCCTAAACGCGTGCAGGAAATCGAGCGTGCCGGCGGACGCGGTGCTGCCGTGCGGCCAGAGACGGAGCAGCCCACATATCCCCTGCCGGGAGCTTTTGCGCAGCAGCCCATGGCAACGCAGCAGATGCAGTCCCCCGTGGGGCAGATGCAGCAGCCCGGAATGCTTCCTACACAAGAGCCCCAGGCGGCATCGCTGTCGATGCCGCCAAACATGCCAGAGGCCATGCCGCTGGCGGATCAGGATGCAGCAACAATGCAGCAGGCGACGGGGGCACCGGGTGGCCAGCAAATGGGCTATCAGCCGTACCAACAGGGATATCCATATCAGCAGATGCCGCCACTGGGGTATGGCCAGCAGTTCCCGCAGCAGTACCAGCAGAGATATCAGCAGCCGTACCAGCAGATGCCGCAGCAGCAGTACAACCCTTGGGCCCAGCAGATGCCTCCGCAGCCTTACCAACAGTGGCCTCAAAGTTTTCAACAGCAAATGCCGCCGATGCAGAGTTCTCAACAACCAGCAGCTCAAATGATGTATCCTAATGCAGCAAATCAGTATGCGCAGCCACAACCGGACGTGTTCGTAAGCGATCGCGGCAACGCCGCGCTAGGCTATCTGGCGCAAAATCAAGCGTGCGGCGCAACCGATCTGGCGAGGGCGTTTGGAAACTCGGCCCCCACTTGGTCACGCACGCTCAATGACTTGGCGCAGGCCGGCTTGGTCATCAAGCATGGCCAGAAATACCATCTGACCGAACTCGGCGCCGCTCGCGTGCGAGCTCAGAGCTAAAGAACGGGAGAGACAGTGGACGAGGAAGCAAGCATCATCCTGGGGGATGCCATCGCCTTTTGTCAGCGCGACGGCCAAGATGCACGCCTCATCAACATGCTGGGGCAATCGCGGGCCATAAGCCTGACCGAAGATATGCTCACGATCGAGGCCCCCTCGCGCTTTGCCATCGCGCAGCTCAAAAAGCATCAGCCGACTATTGAGGCCTATCTGGAAGAAATCGCCTTTGCACCGATCGCGCTCGACATCGTGGCACCGCAAGGCGCCGCAACGGAATCCGCTGCCGCGACGGCGCCCGCCACGGCTCCCGCCGCTTCCCCGGCGGTGTCGGCCTCCGCAGGCGACGTGCCGACAATCGAGCACCAGCACAGCGATGTTTCCCGTGAAACCATGGCACCGTTGCCGACCGCGGCGGCGACGCCAGCGAACGCACCCGTCACGCACATGCCAATCGCTCACGACGCAGCGGCGAGCGCGGATTCGGGCATTGCAATCAAGAACACGCTCTCGGCCGATGATTTTCGTCGCATGATGAACCAGATGAAGGGCGGAGCGCCGGCTAAATCCACGCAAGCTGCGGCCCCCGCTTCACCCGTGCCAGCACCGACCGTGCCGGCCGAGCAGAATACGGATGGAGCCCCGCTCGCCGCGAACTCAAAATTTACCTTTGAGAACTTTGTCTACGGCCCCGAGAACAGCCATGCCTATCGCTCGGCACTCAAGTTTGCCGCCCTCGCGGACGAGCGCGGCACATGCACATCGCTGTTCATCTACGGCAAATCGGGCCTGGGCAAGACGCACCTACTGCTTGCCATCAAAAACGAGCTCGCCGAGAAGTCGCCCGAGATCAAGGTCAAGTATGCCAACTCCCAGGCATATCTGGACGACCTGATGACCGAGTTCGACCGCCAAAAGAAGAGCAACGCCCCCATCATGCAGGCGTACCACGGCGTGGACGTGCTCATCATCGATGACATCCAAAACATCATCGGCAAGCGCGCGAGCGTGGACTACTTTTTCCAGCTCATGGACGAGTTCATCCGCAACAACAAGAAGGTCGTCATCGCGGCAGACCGCGCCCCCAAGGACCTGAGCATGGACGAGCGTCTGACCAGCCGCTTCAACGCCGGCATGCTCTGCCTGGTCGCAGAGCCCAGCTACGAGATGAAATACAAGATCTTGCAGCGCTATTACGAGAACACCATCGTCGCCGCTCCCGAGGCAGGCGACGACTCGCTGCTGGCGGCCTATGGGGGCGACGGCGGACACCTGACCGACGAGCACTTTAAACACATGGCCGAGGTCTCGGGCACCAACATCCGCGAACTCGAGAGCTTTTGCGAGCGCTGCGCCGGCGAGGCGGGCGACCGTGAGCGCGAGGGCGGGGAGCTCACCTTTGACGATATCGACGCCATCGCCAGCCAGTACTTCGACACATCGGCCAAAAAGATCAACGTCCAGACGGTTCAGTCCGTCATCGAAGAGCAGTACGGCGTGACGCACGAGGAGCTCATCGGCCCGCGTCGCAACGCCAATATCGCCAAAGCACGCCATATCGCTATCTACCTGGCCATCGAGATGTGCGAGATGACGACCACGGCGGTGGGCGCCGAATTTGGCAACCGCAACCACTCGACCGTCAGCACGAGCTACAAAAAGGTCCAGAAGATGATCCAGGAAGACCGCACCGTCACCGAAGACCTCAAGTCGCTGCGCGATAAAATTACACTGCGCTCGTAGGGAAATAGAGACACCTGTTGAAAACTTGTCGAAACCACGGGCATAAGGTGTCTAAAACCCAACCCGCGGTGATGAAAAGTTTTGCGCAGGTTTTGAACGTGGAAAACCACCCCCGTTGCACACAGGTTGCTGTCGATTCTCTTTCTGGGTCTGACCTGCGTCTTTGGGAGTAATCAACAGTTTCGTCAGTGCTATTACTATTATTAAGATATTTATATCTATAGAAAGGTATTAAAAGATGAAGTTCACCGTCAGCCAGAGCTCGCTTACACAAGCCATCGGCGTCGTAATGAAGGGTGTCGCTTCGGCATCCACCCTTCCCATCCTGTCGGGCGTGCTCGTTAAGGCGCAAGACGGCATCTTGGAATTCCAGACCTCTAACTACACCATCTCGATCCGTCATCGCATCGCGGCGCATGTCGAAGAAGAGGGCGAGATGGTTATCCCCTGTAAGATGCTCTCCAATATCACCAAGACCCTCCCCGATGCCCCGGTCACCTTTGAGCTGTCCGAGCGTCAGGTGCTGATTGGTTGCGAGAAGAGCTCGTTCCGCCTGAACACGCTCGATGCCAATGACTTCCCCGAGTTTCCGGCCTATGCCATCGAGAGCGCCGTGGAACTGCCGACCGATATCTTGTCCGAAATGGTCGGCCGCGTATGGCGCGTCACCTCGACCGACAAGGCCCGCCCCATCCTGGGCGGTGTGCACATGAAAGTCGAGAACAACACCGTGCGCCTGGTGGCGACCGATTCCTTCCGCTTGGCCGTGTGCGATACGCAGGTCGAGACCTCGACCCTCGAGGGCTCCTTTGAACTCAACGTTCCGGCCGACGCCTTTAACGACGCACTGAACATCATGGCCAGCCAGGCGACCATCATGATCGGGGCTACCGACACCCAGGTCGTCTTTGAGGCCGGCAATACCACCTACGTGTCGCGCCGCATCGAGGGCGTGTACCCCAACTACAAGCAGCTCATCCCCGATTCGTGCGTGACGAGCGTCAAGATCGACGTCGCCGCCTTTAACGCCGCCCTCAAGCGCGTGGCCGTTATCGCGAGCGCCAACCCCGCCGTCAAGTTCGAGATCGATGTCGAGAACGGGCAGATGGGCCTGTCCTCCATTTCCAATGACCAAGACCTTGCGCAGGAGACGATCGATGTCGAGGCCGAGGGCGAGTCGGGTACCATCGCCTTCAACTACCACTACATCTTCGGCTGCCTCAATGCCCTGTCCAAGGAGAAGGAGATCACGCTGGAGCTCAAGAGCTACTCGCAGGCGGGCATCTTCAAGTCCTACGACAAGATCAACTACCTGTACCTGGTCATGCCGGTCCGCATCTAGCGCTGCGCCATGACCATGTTCGCCCGCGATCTTTCCGTCGCGCACTACCGCAGTTTCGAGAGCTATCGTCTTGCCCTGGACGAGGGCGTGACGATACTTGCGGGACCCAACGCGGCGGGAAAGACCAATCTCATAGAGGCGCTGCAGCTGCTGACGAGCGGCGCCTCGTTTAGGCATCCGACCGCAGCCGAGCTCGTCCATGACGGCGTGGGCTCGTGCAAGGTCGAGCTGAGGCTCGAGGGCGACGGCCGCGTGCTTGATATGGGGTTGAGCGCGGAGGACGGTAAGCGCTCGTTTAGCCGCAACGGCAAGAGATGTTCTGCCGCCGGTGTGCGCGGGGTTCTGCCGAGCGTGCTGTTTTGCCCCGACCATCTGGACATGGTTAAGCGAGGCGCCAGTGTGCGCCGCGCCGCCCTCGATGACTTTGGCATGCAACTGAGCGCACGCTATGCCGATCTTGCGAGCACCTATGGGCGCTGCGTGACCCAGCGTAACGCCTTGCTCAAGGAGACCTGGTGCTGCCGCGAGATGCTCGGCGCGTGGAACGATTCGATTGCCCGCGCGGGCTCGGCCCTGCTCGTGCACCGGTTGGCCCTACTCGACCGGCTGGCGGGCCATGTGCACACTGCCTACGGTCAAGTGGCGTCCGGCGAGGCTGCCAGCGTGACCTATACGTCCACGCTGGGGGATTTGCCCCAGGTCGAGGATCGCGAAGAGCTGAAGGGCTGGGCGTACGAGCGCATGCTGGCTGCCCTTGATGAGCACGCCGACGAGGAAATTCGCCGCGGCGTGACGTTGGTGGGACCGCATCGCGATGAGATTGAGTTTGCCGTGGCGGGCCGCTCCGCCCGCTCATTTGCCAGCCAAGGTCAGCAGCGAACGTTGGTTCTGGCCTGGAAGGTGGCGGAGGTGGCCGTGGCTCGCGATGTCCTGGGCACCGCCCCGCTGCTGCTTTTGGACGACGTGATGAGCGAACTCGACGGCGAGCGCCGCGGTGCTTTTCTGCGGTTGATCGGCGATGATATCCAGACGGTCATAACCACGACCAACCTGGGGTATTTTACCGATGACCTGCTTGATCGAGCCAAGGTGGTGAGCATGGGTGAGACGTGCTAATTACGAGCGCGAGAGCGAAACGGTCGCCTTCAGTGGGTTTTTAAACGCAGAGCGCCAGCGCATCCTGGCGGCTGCAACACCTGAGCGCCGCGCGCAGATGGAGGCTGCCGAGGAGTCGCGCGCGGTCTATCGCGCGTGGAACGCGGTGTGCTCGGGCACGCGCGAGGGGCGGCATGTGACGGGCCTGCGCTACCTGCCCGAGTCCAATGAGCTGCTGGTATATCTCGATTCGCCCTCGTGGACGCAGGAAATGACACTGTTGCGCGAGATCATCCGCGCGCGCATGGAGCGCGCCGGTGCGCATGTGGACGGCCTGGTGTTCAAAACCACCGCGCCCGGTCACACGCCGCCCGCCGCCAAGCAGCGCCTGCGCCCGGCGACGACCGAGCGCCCGCCGGCCCCGCACGCCGACCTAAGTGAGGCCGAGCGCACCGAGATTGAGCGCCAAGTGGCGCCCATCGAAGACCAAAAACTGCGCGAGGCCCTCGAGAATGCCATGAGAGCCAGTGCCGAGTGGGCCAAGGGCGTAGAAAGCAAAAAAGAGCCTTAAATCGCATCTGGTGGCCTTGTAGAGCCAAATACCCTCGTTCCCGAGGGTATTTTTTTACGATAAACTAGTAAGGCTGTACACATTTTCTTGACTGAAGGAGGACGTGTGGCAAACGAAAACGATTACGATGGCGGCGAGATTAAGATTCTCGAAGGTCTCGAGGCCGTTCGTAAGCGCCCGGGCATGTATATCGGCTCGACGAGCGCCAGCGGTCTGCATCACCTGGTGTGGGAGATCGTTGACAACTCCGTCGACGAGGCCATGGCCGGTTTCTGCACCGAGATCCAGGTGACGGTCCACGCCGACAACTCCATCACGGTCGTCGACAACGGGCGCGGCATCCCCGTCGACGAGCACCCTGTTAAAAAGATCCCGACGCTCGAGGTCGTCATGACGATTTTGCACGCCGGCGGTAAGTTCGATAACTCGGCCTATAAGGTCTCGGGCGGCCTGCACGGCGTTGGCATCTCCGTCGTCAACGCACTGTCCAAGCGCGTGGTCGTTCAGGTTCGTCGCGACGGCAACACCTACGAGATGGAGTTCTCGCGCGGCAAGACCGTCAAGAAGATGGAGGTCGTGGGCACCTCGGATTCGACGGGCACCACCGTCACCTTCTGGCCCGACGACGAGATCTTCGAGACCTGCATTTACGATTTCGATACGCTGCACAACCGTCTGCAGGAGACGGCGTTCCTCAATAAGAACCTCAAAATCGTGCTGACCGACGAGCGCGAAGCGACTCCCCACGTGGAGGAGTTTTGCTACGAGGGCGGCATCATCGACTTCGTCAAGTTCCTCAACGAGGGCAAGGACGTCCCCGAGGCCTTTAAGGAGCCCATCTACATCGAGGGCAAATCGGACCCGGACGCGCCTGTGGCCAAGATGGGCGAGGTTGAGGTTTCCCTGCAGTGGAATAGCGGTTACGGCGAGAACGTCATGTCGTTTGCCAACGACATCTACACCCCCGAGGGCGGCATGCACCTTGAGGGCTTCCGCACCGCGCTCACCCGTGTGATCAACGACTACGCGCGCAAACAGAACCTGCTCAAGGAAAAAGACGCCAACCTGACCGGCGACGATGTGCGCGAGGGCCTTTCGGCCGTTATCTCGGTCAAGCTGCCCGACCCGCAATTTGAGGGCCAGACCAAGGCCAAGCTCGGCAGCTCCTATATGCGCGCGCTGACGCTCAAGATCGTGACCGACGGCCTCGCCGATTACCTCGAGGAGCATCCCAAGCCCGCTCGCGAGATCGTCAAGAAGGCCCAGCAGGCATGCAAGGCCCGCAACGCCGCCCGCAAGGCGCGCGAAGCGACCCGTCGCAAGAGCCTGCTCGAGACGGCGTCCCTGCCCGGTAAGCTCGCCGACTGCTCGGTGCGCGATGCCGAGCTGACCGAGCTCTTCATCGTAGAGGGTGACTCGGCAGGCGGTTCAGCCAAGGACGGCCGTCGCCGAGACATCCAGGCGATTCTGCCCCTGCGCGGCAAGATTTTGAACGTCGAACGCGTTGGTGACCATCGCGCGTTCTCGAGTGACACCATCCAGTCATTGATTACCGCGATCGGCTGCGGCGTCACGACGAGTGCCGGCGACGGCGGCGACTTCGATATCACCAAGGCGCGCTACCACAAGATCATCATCATGACCGATGCAGACGTCGACGGCGCGCATATCCGCATTCTGCTGCTGACGTTCTTCTACAAGTACATGCGTCCGCTGATCGATGCCGGCTACGTCTATGTTGCCTGCCCGCCCATCTTTGGCATTAAGGTGCGCAACAAGATCCACTACGTGTATCCCAACGGCCGCCAGCCCGAAGACGAGATCCTGCGCGACACCATCCAGAGCCTGGGCCTGAACCCCGACGATAACGACGAGGATGGCAAGGCCAAGGACGGCAAGATCACCAAAAAGCGCAAGGGCTATACCGTCCAGCGCTACAAGGGCCTGGGCGAGATGGACCCCAAGCAGCTTGCCTCGACGACGATGGACCCCAAGACCCGCATCCTACAGCGTGTGTCGATCGAGGACGCCGTGGTGGCGGACCGTGCCGTGCGCGAGCTGATGGGTTCCGAGGTCGGCTATCGCCGCGAGTACATTGAAAAACATGCGCATGACGCGCGTTTCCTTGACGCTTAAGAGGAGGTAACGTGGCAGACGATATCAATAATAACGGGGGTATGGACGAGGCCGGCGATGCCGGCATGCCCGACGATCTGAAGCGCCTGCTTGCCCGTGCTGAGCAGGGCGAGGACGGCGACCCGGACGCCTATAACCCCGATGTCGATGATGACGAGGAAGAGGATGACGACGGCGAGCTCGAGGAGAGTTTTGGCGAAGTCGACCGTGGCGCCTCGGCCGGCGAGGATATCAACGGCGGCCAGCTCCAGATTTCGGAGTTCGGTCGCGAGATGAAGCAGTCGTTCATCGAGTATTCGATGTCGGTTATCACGGCGCGCGCCCTGCCGGACGTGCGCGACGGCTTAAAGCCGGTGCATCGCCGCATCCTGTACGCGATGAACGAGAGCGGCATCTACCCCAACCGCCCGCACAAGAAGTCGGCCTGGACGGTCGGCGAAGTTATCGGTAAGTACCATCCGCATGGCGACTTAGCGGTCTACGAGGCCATGGTCCGCCTGGCGCAGTGGTTCTCCATGCGCACGCCGCTCATCGACGGTCACGGCAACTTCGGCAACATCGACGGCGACGGCGCGGCAGCCATGCGTTACACCGAGAGCCGCCTGGCCAAGCCCGCCATGGAACTGCTGCGTGACTTGCAGAAGGATACCGTCGACTGGCAGCCCAACTACGACGAATCGCTCGCCGAGCCCGTGGCGCTGCCTGCGCGCTTCCCCAACCTGCTGGTCAACGGCAGCCAGGGCATCGCCGTCGGCATGGCCACCAACATCGCTCCGCATAACCTCACCGAGGCGATCGAGGCCACCTGCTACCTGATCGACAACCCCGACGCCACCGTCGACGAGCTCATGCAGATCATGCCCGGTCCGGACTTCCCCACCGGCGCCATCATCATGGGCAGCGCCGGCATTAAGCAGAGCTACGAGACCGGCCGCGGCTCCATTACCGTGCGCGCCAAGGCACACGTTGAGTCCACCAAGACCGGTCGCAGCCGCCTGGTCTTCACCGAGATTCCCTACATGGTCAACAAGGGCACCCTGCAGGAGAAGATTGCCCAGCTCGTCAACGACAAGCGCATCGAGGGCATCTCGGACATGCGCGATGAGTCCAACCAGAAGGGCATCCGTCTGGTCATCGAGCTCAAGAAGGGCGTCATTCCGCAGGTCGTGCTCAACAACCTGTATAAGTACACCTCGCTGCAGACGACCTTTGGCGCCAACAACCTGGCGCTCGTCAACGGCGTTCCCAAATGCCTGAGCCTGCGCGAGATGCTGCAGCACTACATCGACCACCAGGTCGACGTCGTCACCCGCCGCACCCGCTTCGACCTTAAAAAGGCCCAGGCCCGCGCGCATATCCTTGAGGGCTACTTGATGGCTCTCGACCATATCGACGAGGTCATTAGCATCATCCGCTCCTCGCAGACCGACTCCGAGGCCAGCAGCCGCTTGATCGAGCGCTTTGGCTTTACGCCCGAGCAGACCACGGCCATTCTCGAGATGAAGTTGCGCCGCCTGACCGGCCTGGAGCGCGACAAAATTCAGGAAGAGCTGGACGGTCTGCGCCGCGCCATCGCCTACTACGAGGACCTGCTGGCGCACGAGGAGAAGATCCTGGGCGTCATCAAGGAAGAGATGCGCGAGATCTCCAAGAAGTTTGGCGACAAGCGCCGCACCGAGATCAGCCAGGTTGAGAAGGACCTGGATGTCGAGGACCTCATCGCCGACGAGGATATGGTCGTGACCATCACCCACACCGGCTATGTCAAGCGCATTCCGGTGGCTGCCTACCGTGCCCAGAAGCGCGGCGGCAAGGGCGTGTCGGGCGTCAACCTCAAAGAGGACGATGTCATCGACGAGATGTTCATCGCGTCCACGCACGAGTACGTGCTGTTCTTCTCGAGCAAGGGCAAGGTCTATCGCCTGAAGGTGCACGAGCTGCCGGTGGGTACGCGCCAGGCGCGCGGTACCGCGATCGTCAACCTGCTGCCTTTCGAGGAGGGCGAGAAGATCGCGAGCGTCATCAGCTGCCGCGAGTTCCCGGCCGACGAGTACCTGATGTTTGCCACCAAGAGCGGCATGGTCAAGAAGACCGTGATGAGCGCATATGACCGCAGCCGTCGCGACGGCCTGATCGCTATCAACCTGCGTGACGACGACGCGCTGCTGAACGTGCGCCGCGTACGCGAGGGTGACAAGATCATCCTGGCCACCACTGCGGGCAAGGCGATCATGTTCTCCGAGGAGCAGGTGCGCGCCACCGGCCGCGATACCAGCGGCGTTCGCGGTATCGGTATGAAGGACGGCGTGAGCGTTCTGGGCATGGAAGTCACTAACGGCAACGGCGATCTGTTTGTCATCACCGAGCGCGGCTACGGCAAGCGCACACCGGTCGCGGACTACCCGGAGCAGAATCGCGGCGGCCAGGGCGTCTACACCATCCAAATGACCGAGCGTAAGGGTAACCTCGCGGCCATGAAGACGGTGGGCCCACAGCACGAGCTGTTCATCGTGACGGAGGGCGCGACGGTCATTCGCGTCAAGACCGACGAGATCAGCCAGACCGGCCGTGCCACCCAGGGCGTCAAGATGATGACCGTCGACGACAACGACCGCATCTGCGCCGTAGCCCGCATGACGGCCGCCAAAGAGAAGCCTGAAGGCGAAGCCACAGAAAACGGCTCTGCCCCCGAAGAAACCCCTGTCGATCTAGGCGACGGCAACGACATGCCAGAAGATCTCCTAGACGAGTAAGAGACCCTAGCTGGTAAGAATTATCAGACCCCATATATCGGCGGTCGGCGCACTGCGCGCCGGCCGCTTTTTTGAAAACCTTGGGACCCCATGGTCGCCGGGCTGGCGAGATGGTTTTGGTTTGTCGCGAGTTCCGCACGCAAAGAAGGCCACTTAATGTGGCCTTCGTCTTGCGCAGGACTGTCCGAGCAGCAAACCAAAACCATCTCGCCAGCCCGGCGACCATCCCTCCCAAAGATTTTTAAAAAAGTTGTTGACGCGCGCGTAACGACTCGTCTAATATATCCCTTGCGCGATGGACCTGTAGCTCAGTTGGTTAGAGCGTCCGGCTGATAACCGGGAGGTCACAAGTTCGAATCTTGTCAGGTCCACCACTTTTCTTTCGCAATAAACACCCCAGCGAGAGCCGAGTCGCCGCTGGGGTGTTTATTACTGTCTCCGTGGGGGTTTAGCTCAGCTGGGAGAGCGCGGGCTTTGCAAGCCTGAGGTCAGGGGTTCGATCCCCCTAACCTCCACCATGATGGACCTGTAGCTCAGTTGGTTAGAGCGTCCGGCTGATAACCGGGAGGTCACAAGTTCGAATCTTGTCAGGTCCACCATCAAAACTGTGAAGAGCCCTGGGGCGTTGCCTCGGGGCTTTTTTCTTGTCTGCGATAAATCTCATTTTGGTTTTGTGTGCTGTGCGAAAGATTGGGTAGTATAGCTATTCAATGCGGCGACCTTGCCGCGTGTTAACCGCTACGTACCGGAGGTGTTCCATGGTTCGTGTCGACATAGAGACCATCGTCATGGCCGCCGGTCCCGTGCCATCGCTTATCGTGCTTCGCGAGCGCTGCAGCAAGTCGGATTCCCCCGCGCCGCTGCGCTCCCTCTCCATCCAGACTGGCTCGTTTGAGGCTGCGGCAATCAGCCGCGGCATCGACAGCGGCCGCGCCGATCGTCCCATCACGCACGACCTGCTGCTCGACACCGTCGACGCCCTGGGCGCCAAGCTCGAGCGCATCGAGATCGTTCGCGCCGAGCCGCCGGTGTTCTACGCGACAATCGTCGTACTGGCCGATGGCGAGGAGCGCAAGATCGACGCCCGCCCCAGCGATGCCATTGCCCTTGCCGTGCGCAGCAATGCTCCCATGTTTGTGGAGGATGACATCATGAATCGCCTGGGCACTGTTTCTACCCGCGCCGAGGAAGTCGACGACGAGCAGGAGTTCGAGAAGTTCGACGAGTTCGTCCATACGCTCTCCCCCGATGATTTCTAAATGCGGGGCGTTCAGGTTGTGGAGCGTTCGCTGATGGCCGGCGGCATGTCGGCTGAGGCGGCTGCGATCGCCCGCGAGGCCCAGATGCGCTCGGAGGCTTCTGAGGCGGCTCGCATTGCCTATGTGACGCAGGCCCGCACGCTCCGCGAGCGCCGCGGCTCGTTTATCAAGATGGTTGTCGTCTCCGCCCTTGTCGCGGCAATCTGCTCACGCCTTCGTGGTACAGTTGGTGCGCTTGGGTTTTCGATCTCTACGGGCCTGGTGATCTGGGGCGTGGTCGATGCAGTCATGCTGACCAGTCAGATCAAGGTGCTCGACAAGCGCGCGGCGGACATGATGCGCACCCGCGACGCTGCCGCCAAGATCGCCGCCGAGGCACAAGAACTGTAACGACGTCAGACTCGATGGGAAGGTCTAAAGATGGCACAGGATATGCAGGATGCCGGTAACGTCTCCGCCGAGCTCGACGCCATGGTGTGCGATCTGATCGGCGCGTTCTTGGACGACCTTGCCGCCGGTGAAAACCCTGGCGTGGTCGTGGCAATTGAGGATGCTGCTTCCAACCGTTATCTGGCGGCGCTCGACGAGGACGGCGAAGAGGCGTGCCTGGAGGCGGCCACCAACTTTATCTCCGAGCACAAGATGGGTCTTAAGGACGAGGGCCTGGGCCGTATCGCCCGATATGCCATCGGCTACACCGGCTGCGTCGAGGTTGACGGCGGCTATCACGATGCTCTGCTCGTGAGCTTCTTCGAAACCACGCTCGAGAGCGGTTTTTCGGCATATGTGCTGTATGAGGGCATGGGCGCCGGCGATGGTTTTATGTGGAGCGACCCTGAACCTGCAGGTGAGGAAACCCCTCTCATCTAAAATCGCTAAAATAAACGAGTTTTCGGTAAAAGGCTCAATATTCCCGCCGAGCGTTGCATTGCTGGGTGGGTCGCATACGCGTGCCGGTTGTATATAGATAGAAGATAGGGGAACTACATGCGCGTAGACAATCTGAGGAACATCGCCATCATCGCTCACGTCGACCACGGCAAGACGACGATGGTCGACAAGCTCCTGCGTGCCACGGACGCCTTCCGTGCCAACCAGCAGGTCGAGGACCGCGTCCTGGATTCCAACGACCAGGAGCGCGAGCGCGGCATTACGATTCTCGCCAAGAACATCTCTATCGAGTACAAGGACGTCAAGATCAACGTCATCGACACCCCGGGCCACGCCGACTTCGGCGGCGAGGTCGAGCGCGTGCTGCGTATGGCCGACGGCGCCCTGCTGCTGGTGGACGCCTTTGAGGGCCCCATGCCCCAGACCCGCTTCGTGCTGCGCCACGCTATCGACACCGGCCTTAAGATCATGATCGTCATCAACAAGATCGACCGTCCGGGTGCTAACCCCGAGAAGGCCTACAACGACTGCCTGGACCTCATGGCCGACCTGGGCGCCACCGACGACCAGCTTGAGTTCGCCATGGAGCACGTGGTCTACGCCAGCGCCATGAATGGCTTTGCCCGCCTTGACCCCAACGACGGCAATATGGACATGTACCCGCTGCTCGATATGATCATCGACGACATGCCCGCGCCCGAGGTTGACGAGAACGCTCCGCTGGCCATGCAGTGCGTGACCATCGACCACTCCAACTTCGTTGGCCGTATCGGCATCGGTCGCGTGTATTCCGGCGCCATCCATCAGGGCGACCAGATTCTGGTTGTGAAGAACGACGGCTCCAGCGCCACCGCTACCGTCAAGCAGCTCTTTACCTTCGACTACCTGGGCCGCACCGAGTGCCAGGAAGTCGGCGCCGGCGACATCGCCGCCGTCGTGGGCATCGACCGCACCGATATCGGCGATGTCTACACCGATCCCGAGAACCCCGTCGAGCTCGAGCCCATCGAGATCGACCCGCCGACCCTGTCCATCGTCTTCGAGGCTTCGACCTCCCCGCTCGTCGGTCGCGACGGAGACATCGTGGGCGCCCGTCAGCTCAAGGAGCGCCTGTTCAACGAGGCCGAGAACAACGTGACCATGAAGATCGAGGAGCTCGAGGATAAGAGCGGCGTTGAGGTCTCGGGCCGCGGCATTCTGCACCTGTCCGTTCTGATGGAGTCCATGCGCCGCGAGGGCTTTGAGTTCCAGGTCGGCCGTCCCCGCGTTCTGTTTAAGAAGGACGAGAACGGCAACAAGATGGAGCCCATCGAGCAGGCCGTCGTCGAGTGCCCGGACGAGTACTCGGGCAAGGTCGTTGAGGTCTTCGGTACCTCCGGCGGCATCATGACGAGCATGGACACCTCGGGCATCGTGACGCACCTCGAGTTTAAGATCCCGACCCGCGGCATCATGGGCCTTAAGAATCGCATCATGAACGTCACCCACGGCGAGGGCGTGTTCTACCACACCTTCCTGGAGTACGGTCCCTACGCCGGCGAGATCGGCAACCGTCAGAACGGCGCAATGATCTCCATGACCACCGAGAAGGCCGTTGCCTATGCTCTGGGTACGCTGCAGGAGCGCGGCCAGCTTTTTGTTGAGCCGGGCACCGAGTGCTACGAGGGCATGATCGTGGGCGAGCGCAGCAAGGCTGGCGACATGGTCGTCAACATCGCCCGTACCAAGAACCTGGGCAACCAGCGTTCCTCGACCTCCGATATCTCCGTTCAGCTGGTGCCGCCCCGCACCTTCTCGCTGGAGGAGGCGCTGGAGTACATCGCCGACGACGAGCTGGTTGAGATTACCCCCAAGAACATCCGCCTGCGCAAGCGCCTGCTCAACGCCACCGACCGCAAGAAGGCCGCCGTCCGCGCCGGCCAGGTCAACAAATAAGCGCTGGACTTTATAGCGTCTAACAAGAAAGGGCGTCGACCGTAATGGTCGGCGCCCTTTTTGGGCTTATAGGACAAAATGTGTGTCCCGATAGAACATCCGTTTCTATCCATT
>JAUUMM010000012.1:0-54724 GCA_030839365.1 Collinsella sp. | reverse complement strand
GGAGACGGCGAGTTAGCCGGCAGGTCGGCATGTCAATCCTGGTCTAACAGAGCCTATTAATTTCACATCCCCTGAGCGGGCCGCATGCCGAACGGTCGACATGCGGCCCGTCCCCAATCTGAAGGACCGCTTTTGACGCAGCAATTTACGATTACCGTATCCCGACCGGATGGCACATCCATCCCCGTCGTCGTTACCAAAAAGCGCGTCAAGAACTTCAACCTACGCGTCACATCGAGCGGTGAGGTCCACGCCAGTGCACCGCTCGACGCCAGCCGCGAGCGTATCGAAGCGTTTGTGAAGCGCAACAGCGCCTGGATTATCAGTCGACTTGCCCAGCGCGAGCAACGTCAGGCGACGGCACGAGAGCCGCTCAGCCCCTCGTCCATCATTGCACTTTGGGGCAAGCCCATCACGGTACAAGATGCGCTCGATCGCAACTTTGCATCACCCGCACCGCGGCCCAAGCAGGCCACCTTCGCAAGTTTTATGGGTGCCGACAAATCGAACGAACGCCCACAGGCCAAGCGGCGCGCAACCCTCGACGGCCTGACGTCCGATGAGCTCCAGACCCGCATCGACCAGCTCTATGCATCCGAGGTCACCACGGCGCTGCGCGATATGGCGCGCGCGTACGAAATCGCAATGGGTGTCGCCGTTTCCCGCGTTTCCGTACGTAGCATGAAAACGCGTTGGGGCTCATGCACGCCCAAATCCGGTGCCGTTCGCATCGCACGCGAACTTGCCGCCTATCCCATCGAGTGTCTCGACATGGTTGTCGCCCACGAGCTCGTCCACCTGCTCGAGCCAAGCCACAATCAGCGGTTTCACGCCCTGCTCGACACGTACTGTCCCAACAATAGAGCTCTGTCGCAGCGGCTCAAGCAGCCGCCCCTCAACAAGCTCTAGCGTCGACTAGCGCACGCGCTCGATCTCGACACCGCAGCTTGCCAGGGGAAGACCGACGGGCGCCCAAGGCTTATCGAGCTTAACGTGCACGCCAAGCAGCAGAGGGTAACGACGCAGCAGCATCTGGGCCACACCCTCGGCTGCAGCCTCGATGAGCTTAAACGTATGCCCGCGCAGATAGCCATCGACATCGTGGCATACCGAGCCGTAGTCAATCGAGGCGTCCAGGTTATCGTGCTCCCCCGCTGCACGCAGGTCGGCATAGAGCACCAGGGACACGATGAACTTCTGGCCCAGCGCGTTCTCTTCGGGATATACGCCGTGGTTAGCAAAAACCTCAAGACCTTCAACGGTGATGCGGTCGGCATGGCGCAGATCGTCATAGCTCACGTGGGGTACCGCCGTTGCGGTGGATATTTCGCCCCTTCCACGGCGGGCGAGCTCGGCGCCTTCAGTCTTGGTTGCATTCTCGGGCAGTTTCTTGTTGCTCATCGCGATCGTCTCCTTCGTTTAGAACCCCGACCGCGCAAACTAACTACACGCGAATCGACAGGTTCTTTTTATCCTCGCTCCAGTTGCAAGCATTGCGCGCGGGGCATGCAAAGCAGGCGCGCGACGCTTTGTCGGCTGCATAGAGCAGACGCTCAAGCGGTTGGCTGTTCACACGCAGCTTTCGATGGCCCAGAATGGCCGTCTTAATGGCTGCGGCATCGGCCGGCTCAAACGCCACATCATCGGGCATGCCGCCGAGAATCGCATCAGCGACGCGTTCGCTTGCAACATCATGGGATATACCCGATTCATACTGTTCATCTTTGCCGATATCGTGAAGAAGTGCCGTGGCGTAGATGACCTCACGGTCAAATTCGAGCTGTTCCTCGAGATTCTTGATCCACATAATGCGAGCGACATCGAGAAGATGGTCAATACCGTGGCGGCAGAAGATGCGCCCCGATTCCAACTGTGCAATGTTGCCCAGGTGCCGCCGGAACAGCCCGTTGGCACAAATGTAATCAATGCGAGGCATGGCACCAAAGGGAGTCAGACCCGAAGCCATAAAGCCGCGACGCGACGTCCCCTCATCGGTCTTCGATGTAAAGTCGTTGACGACCCTCATGCTAACGGCCCAGCATCCTAAAGAACCGCTCCTCGAGCGCGGGATCGGTCTCAAAGACGCCGCGGCGAGCGAGCGTCACGGTCTTGGTGCCAGGCTTTTGCACGCCGCGCATGGTCATGCACATATGCTCAGCTTCCATGAGCACAATCGCTCCCTGGGGAGCGAGATACTCCATGAGGGCATCGGCAACTTGTGCGCACAACTGCTCCTGCAGCTGCAGACGACGGGCGTAGACCTCTACCGTGCGGGCAAGCTTAGAAAGCCCTGCGACACGGCCGTTGGGGATATAGCCAATGGCAGCCTTGCCGTAAAACGGCAGCAGATGATGCTCGCACAGCGAGTAAAACGTGATGTCGCGCTCGATAACCAAATCGTTCGAAGCGACGGCAAAGGTTTTGGACAGGTGCTCCTCGGCACTCTGGTCCATACCGCCGGCGATCTCGCCATACATACGGGCAACGCGCGCCGGGGTCTCCAGCAGGCCCTCACGAGTTGGGTCCTCGCCTATGCCCTCAAGCAACAGCTTAATGGCGGCCTCGACTTTTTCCTGATCGACCATCTGGGCCTCACTTTTCCGATTTTGCGTTCGCGCTATGGTACCACGCCCTCCGGCATCGGCCACAAGCTACATAGTATGGGTCGAATAGACCGGATCGTCCCGCCAAAGCTCCACGGCGTCGCAAAGCGCAACGTTCTCACGCTCGGCACGGGCACGCGTGGCGTTCATGTCAATCACGCGTTGATTGCTCGAGCCCCTAAAGCGCAACGAGATATCGTACAGATCCTGAACGAACGGGCCGTCCACCAACATGTCGAGGCAGGCCAGGATACGGTCCGTCACCTCGGTATGATGACGGCCACCCGGCATAAGCTCCTCGAGCACGTCGCCGGTAAAGCACCAAATGGTCTTGCCCGACCCCGCGGGATAGGCCGCACGCACGCGTTCGATAAAGTCAACAAGCCCCACCTGATTCTCGGGCTCCATAGGCTCGCCGCCCAGAATCGTCAGGCCATCAATAAAGGGATGGTCGAGACTCTCGATAATCTTGTCCTCGACGGCACGATCGAACGTTTCACCCGCGGCAAAGTCCCACGCGACGGAGTTAAAGCAATTCTTGCACCCGCGACGGCACCCGCTCACAAACAGAGAAGTACGAACGCCTTCCCCATCAGCAATGTCGAAATACTTAATGTTCGCGTAGTTCATAGGTAACCTTCCTGGGGGTCTGGAGTATATCATCCCGTCCTCAGACATTCTCGGCCTTCGGCCTGCGAAACTGCGGGCGGGACGATATACTCCAGACCCCTCGCGAGCGATACTCAATGAACGTAGCGAACATCGAGTATAGGGTTCGAGGTCCAATAAAAACTTTGTTGCAGCTCAACCGCCATCGCAAGCAAAGCGTTGTTGCAAGTCAACTCATTTCCGCTAAGAACTTCGAGGAGTGAGCAGGCCGCATGCTGCATCTCAGCTACATCAACTTGGCTGCCCCGTAGCGAGGCCCCGGGCCTTTGCTCGATATGAGTTCCGCACGAACAGGAGGCGCCAGTGGCGCCTCCGTCGTGAGCCAGGACTGTCCGAAATAGCGAGTAAAGGTCCGGGGCCTCGCTACGGGGCGGCCTGGGATGGTTATTAGAGATGCAGCACGCGGTCGCGGATCTCCTCGGTTCGGCCCTGGTTCCAGAATTGAGTACCGATGTAGCCGCACGTACGACGGGCGACATTCATCTTCTCCTGATCGCGGTTGCCGCAGTTGGGGCACTCCCACACCAGCTTGCCGTCATCCTCGACAATCTTGATCTCACCGTCGTAGCCGCACACCTGGCAGTAGTCGCTCTTGGTGTTGAGCTCGGCGTACATGATGTTGTCGTAGATGTACTGCATCACGCGAATGACAGCCTTGAGGTTGTCCTGCATGTTGGGAACCTCGACGTAGGAGATGGCACCGCCCGGCGAAAGCTGCTGGAACATACCCTCGAACTTGAGCTTGTCGAATGCGTCGATCTCCTCGGACACGTGGACGTGGTAGCTGTTGGTGATGTAGCCCTTGTCCGTCACGCCCGGGATGATGCCAAAACGACGCTGCAGGCACTTGGCGAACTTGTAGGTCGTCGACTCAAGCGGGGTACCGTACAGCGAGAAGTCAATATCGCTTTCGGCCTTCCACTCGGCGCACTTGTCGTTCATGCGCTGCATGACGGCCATGGCAAACGGCGTGCCCTCCTTCTCGGTGTGGCTGTGGCCCGTCATGTACTTGACGCACTCATACAGGCCGGCATAGCCCAGGCTGATGGTGGAGTATCCGCCCACGAGCAGCTTATCGATTGTCTCGCCCTTCTTCAGACGAGCGAGGGCGCCGTACTGCCACAGAATCGGTGCGGCGTCAGAAAGCGTACCCATCAGGCGCTCATGACGGCACAGCAGGGCACGGTGGCACAGCTCAAGGCGCTCATCGAAGATCTTCCAGAACTTATCCATGTCCTGATGCGAGCTCAGCGCGACATCGGGCAGGTTGATGGTCACAACGCCCTGGTTAAAGCGACCGTAGTACTTGGGCTTGTTCGGGTCATAGTTCAGCGCGTTGGCCACGTTGTTAAATCCGTTACCGGAGCGGTCGGGCGTCAGGAAGCTGCGGCAACCCATGCAGGTATAGCAGTCGCCGTTGCCCGCGGTCTCGCCCTTCGACAGCTTGAGCTCGCGCATCTTCTTCTCGGAGATGTAGTCGGGCACCATGCGCTTGGCGGTGCACTTAGCAGCCAGCTGGGTCAGGTAGAAGTACGGGGAATTCTCGTGAACGTTATCGTCCTCGAGCACGTAGATGAGCTTGGGGAACGCCGGGGTAATCCACACGCCGGCTTCGTTCTTAACGCCCTCATAGCGCTGACGAAGCGTCTCCTCCACAATCATGGCAAGGTCGTGCTTCTCCTGGGGCGTACGGGCCTCATTGAGATACATAAAGACCGTCACGAACGGCGCCTGGCCATTCGTGGTCATAAGGGTCACGACCTGATACTGAATCGTCTGAACGCCGCGACGGATCTCGTCACGCAGGCGGTCCTCAACAACCTCGCGGACCTTTTCGGGAGATGCGGAAACGCCAAGCTCCTCGAGCTCGCGGGCGACCTCGCCGCGAATCTTTTGACGGCTCACCTCGACGAACGGGGCAAGATGGGTCAGCGAAATCGACTGGCCACCGTACTGGGAGGAAGCAACCTGAGCGATGATCTGCGTCGCGATGTTGCAGGCAGTCGAGAAGCTGTGCGGCTTCTCGATCAGCGTGCCCGAAATAACAGTACCGTTCTGGAGCATATCCTCCAGGTTCACCAGGTCGCAGTTATGCATGTGCTGGGCAAAGTAGTCCGAATCATGGAAGTGAATCAGACCCTCATTGTGAGCATCCACAATCTCCTGGGGCAGCAGCACACGCTGGGTCAGGTCCTTGGAGATCTCGCCGGCCATGTAGTCACGCTGAACGGAATTGACGGTCGGGTTCTTGTTGGAGTTCTCCTGCTTAACCTCTTCGTTGTTGCACTCGATCAGCGACAGGATCTTGTCATCGGTCGTGTTCTTCTGGCGCTTCAGGCTCTGAACATAGCGATAGATGATGTAGTGGCGGGCAACCTCGTAGCAGTCGAGACGCATGATCTCGTCCTCGACCAAATCCTGAATCTCCTCGACCGAAACAGTGTGGCCCGCGTTCTCGCATGCCTCGGCGACGTTTTGTGCCGCGTAAACCACCTGGCGGTCGGTAAGACGAGAGCTCTCCTCGACCTCCAAGTTTGCGGCACGGATGGCATTGACGATCTTATCGATGTCAAAGACAACCTCGGTGCCGCTGCGCTTGATGATCTTCATCCTCTTGCCTCTTTCGCGTCGTAGTCTCATTGCGCTTCAGAGCCAAACGATGCCCGGCAGGGCGTGCCCCTGTCTTGCGGCGCCGTCGCGCAATCTGTGTTCTCGATAACCATAGTCCCTCATGCGGACAATCCTCGCAGCCAATCAAGGGGCTCAAAGATCTATCCAAATGGGGCGAATAAGGTTCTCGTTCTCTGTCCGCCATCTATCATACGACAAAGAGGCATCTATATCCTGTATTCTTTTTTTAGGTCAAACACAACATATAGTGTTTCAGCAGGTCAAAGCAATTAGTCATTTTGCAGACGCATTAAAAATGAGGGGTTCTTGGGAAGTCGGTAAAACGTTACCAACACGGCTACCTGCATGGCAGTTATAAAACCCCCTTAGTCAAGCCGCTGACAAATCCTACCAAAACCAAGCCGCTCACGCCAAAAGAATCCAAAAGATTATGCTTGACCAACATGTTGCGGTCACGGTCGGCCAGGACGTATGCAATCTGCCGGCACCTCTACGGGGACCTTGGATCAATATTTGGTGGCATATTTGACGGCGTGCTTGGTAGCAAAACAAAACAGCCCAGAGGACATAGCCTCTGAGCTGCGAACATTTGGTGGGCGTTAGAAGATTTGAACTTCTGACCTCTTCCGTGTCAGGGAAGCGCTCTCCCCCTGAGCTAAACGCCCAAATGGAGCGGACAACGGGGCTCGAACCCGCGACCCCAACCTTGGCAAGGTTGTGCTCTACCAACTGAGCCATGTCCGCTTACGAGGATTAATCTTACGTGATGCCCGCATCCTATGCAAGAACTTTTTTAAAAAGTTTTGCAACGCCCTCGCGAACCTCGCGAAGACATCAGCCACCACGGAAGGCGCGGGCAAACGCAATCTCGCCGCAAGAGACCCCTACATCTCACCGAGCATGATCCAGGCAGAGCTGTCCTGCGCGAGCCTGCCGTCTGCAAGCGGTGATGAGGTGAGCAGGACCCTGCCCGCCGGCAGCTCCACGGCTGCTGCGCCGAAGTTCGTCACACACGCCCAGCCGTTGTCGCGGCGATAGGCGATGACGCCGCCCTCGGCGCCCTCGGCACCATCCGCAAGACCGGTGCGCCCGTCAAGATCGAGCCACGCAAAATCGTTGGCGCAACCGCGCAGCTTGCGCCGAAGCCAGAGGGCGTCACGATAGAGCGCAAGCATCGATGTCGGGTCCGCTTCTTCCCTATCGGCAGCGTAATCGGAAAACCATGCAGGTTGCGGCAGATGGGGCGCCGCATCGGCGTCCGCCGGCGAAAACCCAAACGATCCGCCCTGCGCGGGATCGTCCGCCGCCACCCACGGCAGGGGCACACGGCAGCCGTCGCGCCCCTTCTCACGCTTCGGTCCGCGCGTATTGGTCGCAGTAGGATCTTCGAGTGCAGCCCACGGGATGTCAGCCACCTCAAAAAGGCCGAGCTCCTCACCCTGATACACGTATGCCGAGCCCGGAAGCGCCAGTTCAAGCAAAAGGGCCGCCCGCGCGCGGCGCTCGCCGAGTTCACGGTCCTCGTCATAAGACAACCCGTCGCGTAAGAGCCAGTCGAGCGTAATCTGGTGGTAGCGCGTCGCCTTGATTTGCGGCAGGGCATAGCGTGTCGCCACGCGCGGCACGTCGTGGTTGGAGAGTACCCAGGTCGAGGCGGAATCGGATTCGACGGCTGCCTTCAAGCCCTTCTCGATTGCAGTGTGCATGTCATCATAGGTCCAAGTGGCCTTGGCAAACTCAAAGTTGAATGTCTGGCCAAGCTCGCTGGGACGCGCATAGAGATACTGGCGCTCGGGCAGCACCCACGCCTCGGCAACGGCACTGCGCGGCGGATTATAGCGGTCGAACACGCGGCGCCACTCGCGATAGATCTCGTGGACCTCATTGCGGTCCCACAGCGGATGGGTGCCGTCGTCAACCATGTCATCGCCCTCGGCGAGATGCCACCGGTCGAGGTCATCGCGGTCGAGATCCTTGGCGAGACCCTGCGCCACATCAATGCGAAAGCCGTCGACGCCTCGATCGCTCCAAAACGCCAGGACGTCGCAAAAGAGCGCATGAACCTCGGGGCATGACCAGTCAAAGTCCGGTTGCTCGGGCGTAAACATGTGCAGATACCACTGACCGTCCGCAACACGCGTCCATGCGGGGCCACCAAAGTTGGCATTCCAATTGGTGGGAGGCAGCTCGCCATGCTCGCCGCGACCATCGCGGAAGATATAACGGGCGCGCTCGGGCGATCCGGGGCCGGCGGCAAGAGCGGCTTTGAACCAGGGGTGCTGGTTGGATGAATGGTTGGGCACGATGTCGACGATGACCTTGATGCCGCGCGCGTGAGCCGCAGCGATCATGTCATCGAAGTCGTCAAGCGAGCCGAGACGCGGGTCGACATCGCAGTAGTCCGCCACATCATAGCCGCCATCGACAAGAGGCGATGGATAAAACGGGCTCAGCCAGATGGCCTCGATACCCAGTCGCTCAAGATAGTCCATCTGCTGGGTAATGCCCGCGATATCGCCCAGACCCGAACCAGTCGAATCCTTAAACGAGCGCGGGTAGATCTGATAGATCGCGGCATCGGACATCCATGAGCGCGAAGAAGACTTTTCTGTAGCCATGGGGCGTATCTCCCTTGCAACGAGGTTATGCGAGATGCCCACGATGATACGCCCAAAGCGGACATTCGCGACAAACAACGCCACAGCCACGCCCCAAAACGATCGCCCCCTCTCGGGTTCAAGCCTCCTGGGACGAATCGACCGATTAGTGAAAAGAACGGAAGACCCACTTTCCCGGCCACGACAGCGAGCGGGCTCCGGGTGCCCCAGGTTGCCGCGAAAGAGGAGGGAAGCGTACTTTATGTACGCGACCGACGATTGAGGGGCAAGATGGGGTGCCCGGGGCTCGCGCAGCGTCAACAAAAAACGCGGTTCGTTAGAACCGCGTAACATAGTTGGAGCGGACAACGGGGCTCGAACCCGCGACCCCAACCTTGGCAAGGTTGTGCTCTACCAACTGAGCCATGTCCGCATATGTAAAACAAAACGGGCGCCGGAGCGCCCGGATGTTGCCTGGAGGCGAAGCCCGGATTCGAACCGGGGGTAAAGGCTTTGCAGGCCTCTGCCTTACCACTTGGCCACTTCGCCGAAAAAGGACCGCCTAAACGGTCCGGAAATGCAATGGAGCGGACAACGGGGCTCGAACCCGCGACCCCAACCTTGGCAAGGTTGTGCTCTACCAACTGAGCCATGTCCGCTTGCGGGTTATTAATTTACGCGAGTTGTCCAAAAGACGCAAGTACTTTTTTCAAAAAACTTGTCTGCCGCATGTTCTTAATAGCCAAACGCGCTAAAGCGATTGGCTAGGCACACGATTCCAGCGCTCCGCTAAACAGCTTCACCATCTGCACGCGCGTGCCGGCGCCGTCCGTACGACGAGCAACCTCCACGTTATCGACGAGCATACGCATAAGCTTGATGCCACGGCCGCGTTCCTCAGATGCAACCGGCTCGCTCGTTTCATCGATAGAATAGCCGGCACCTCGATCAAGCACCTCAACCACAACGCGATCGCCATAGGCCTGAACCGTCAGGACGCACCCGATACCGCCCGCATGGTCATAGGCATTACCCAGCGCCTCCCCCGACGCCAATGCGACATCGTAGCGCTCGTCACGGCGCAACGGAAGCGATTCAAGGAGTTCGGCGATGCGATGTCGGTAGTATGGAAGATTCTCGATACCCTGACGGACCTCAACGCTCTTACTCCAGCGAGGCAGCTCCCCCACCGGAATGGCGGGAATTGACTCCCGTGCCGGCCCCACGACATGAAGGATATCGACAAGACGAGCAATCTCCAAAAAGCGAACAACTTCACCTGATGCATTGACGAGCGAAAGCAGGCCTTCTCGCCTCATAAGCTCACGAGCGCGCGTAAGCAGGAATGCCAAGCCCGTCGAATCGATAAAGCTAACAGCCTGACAGTTGATGACGACACGACGCACGCCGCGGCCAATCAAAGCATCCAACCGCCGACGCAGCGCAGGCACCGTGGCGATGTCGATATCGCCTGGTGGCGTCAAAACCGCTATGTCATTCCACTCATTCATACGACCATGGTTCCCCAAAAAAGCCCACTCGATGCATTCGTTTCCCCAACCGTACGGATTCAGCCCGCCCAGCGTCGTCTATGAACGACCCCGTAAAAACTCAAGGGACACCAATGCAATGTCATCGTCCAGCGCCGATTCGGTAAATCGGTCAAGCTCGCCCAAGACCTTGCCGCAAATGCCCGATACGCCCTCACCCGAGACAGAGAGCAGAAGGTCGCGCAAGCGCTGCTCGCCAAAGAACGCTCCGGTGCGGTCGCGGGCCTCAATCGTTCCATCCGTATACATGAAGAGCATGTCGCCGGGGGCAAACGTAAACACGCCTGTCTCGTACACCATGCTCTCAAAGGCACCGATTACGCCCGATTGGCATCCAAGCAGCTCAACCTCTCCCCCACGGGCCTCGCCGCCACCCAGCGGCATCGACTCTGGCCTGATGACCATGGTCGGAGGATGGCCCGCCGAACAATACGTTGCGCGTCCGGCTTTAAGGTCAATCTTGGCGATAAAGGCCGTCACGAACGTCTCGACCCTCGAAAAGCCCATGAGCATGCTGTTAAGGGAGCGTGCCATGCGGGCCGGTCCAGCGCCCTCCCAGGCATATGCCGTCAGGGCCGTCTTGACGAGCGCGGACATCGATGCGGCCTCAATGCCTTTGCCAGACACATCACCCAGAATCATGACGGCGCAGTCGTCGGGAAGACGAATGAGCGTATAGAAATCGCCTCCGACCAACGCCGAATTCGTGGCCGACAGGTACACCGAATCGGTTGCGATACCCGGAACATCCCCCAGGGAATTTCTCATGCCGATCTGGAGCGTCTGAGCGATATGGCGCTCCTCGCGCTTTTGAGATTCGCCTTCGTAGATCAGTTCAAAGTCATGCGCCAAGTGCACCAAGTAGTCATATTCAAGGTCATCAATCGGCTCTTGGCTACCATCACGAAGCAGCAGCGCGCGCGTCGTCGGGCTCTTCGCAACAGAAGCAGGAACAATCGCGTCGTTACTGTGCTTGCCATCGCCCTCAGAGCGCGGGCGCCCCGCCTCGATGCCGGAGTCGACGTAGAGACCTTGACAAGGCAGACCATGCGCCCTAAGCCAGCCTCCCATAGGCATCGATTCGTCAACGCGAGTTATACGGACGTGTTTAAGGTCCTCGGCACTCGTACCCCCCAAAACAGATGCCTCAAAGCCATCAGGGCCAGCCCCCAGACGTGCCGCTGGCGCCGTCGTGGAAAAGAAAAGCTTCTCGGGATCGTCCGGCAAAGCAACGCGACTGCCGCCTTCAAAATCTATGACGTAGGAATCCAGACTGGCGTCATACTCAACAGGGCAAAAATGGCAGTTGAGCATATTGCAGATCTCGGACGATACCGCCTGGGTAGCCGCGACGGAATCGTCTAGAAAGGTAAACAACTCATCACGTAAGACATTGAGCGAGCGGCCAAGCTCGGCCGTGCGACGGGAGCGAAGACTCGATGCCATGCCGACCAGTTGGATAGACAAGTAATCGCAAATGACCTCGAGTACATTAACGTCATAGGCGAGCGGTGCCTGGGGGCGTTTCCAACCAACTTCCAGCACGCCAAGGATCTGCGTACCGTAAAAAACGGGAAGACAGATCTCGCTGCGGTACGGAGGCATATCCTGCACGCGCAACAGGTGCTTAGAACGATTGTCCAAGTCCATGAACATACCGGAGGCGGCCTTATCGCCCTCAAGGTCCTGTTGAATCGACAAGCGACAGGCACGCGACTCACGAAGAACATACGTCGGAATGCCAGCGCCATACGGCAAAAACTCAGGCAGGTAGCTGTCGTACAGCTCCTTGGAAACACCGCGAAGTTTAAAACCGCCGCTCTCAGAAAAATAGATAGCGGCACCCGAAGCATCGAGCGTTCCTACAAGCTGGTTCAAAACAGTATCAAGCAGGCTGGGTAACTCATCGGAGCCCACAGTGCTCATAATGACCGAGAGCGTGCCAGAGAGACGCTTGTTCGCCACTCTAAGCTCCGATAACGCACGCTTGAGTTGACGGTCGTGAGAATACTGTTCTTCGATGCTATGGAGCGCCACCAGGACACGTGGCGCGCGGCGCCCAAAGATGCGTGGAGGCGTCACGGAGCCCGCACGAACCAAGACGGGGATAAAGGAGCCGTCACTCAGCTTGAGCATCAGTTCGTTCTCGGAGCCATCAGTTTCAAATGGCAGACGATGTTCCGTCGCACGTTCAAAAGCGGATGAGTACAGGACGTCTTTAACATCTCCACCGATGACGTCGGCGCGTTCCTCGCACATCAAACCAAGTAAGCGATTATTCACATGCAGAATGGTTCCGTCGAGCTCACAGATGATGACAGCATCGCTCGTGATCTCGACTAGTTGGGCAACGTCTGCCCACTCGTTGCGTTCAAGCGTTTCCATCGTGGACCCCACCGTCTATCGGTAACAAAAAAGCCTCCGAAGAGGCTTCTCAAATGCGATGGTGTCGGAGGCGGGACTTGAACCCGCATGACCAAAAAGCGGTCACTAGCACCTCAAGCTAGCGCGTCTGCCAATTCCGCCACTCCGACATGCTATGTTGTTGATTCGCGGTTCGTTTTGTTGAACCCGCGCGTTCAACGAGGAAGATAATAACCTATGATTCGAGAACTGTGCAAGCACTTTTTTCAAAAAAGTTTACGAATTTGTAAATGCGCAGGTAGATCTATATGTTCGGCCCCGAATCGGTGTTGCCTCCCGGCGCGTCCTCGGGCATGAGCGATATTTTGCTTCGCACTTCGTGCTGCAAAATATCGCTCCCCCTGCGGAATGCGCCGGGAGGCAACACCGATTCGGGGCCTGCAAATACGTACTTCAGGCACAGTTCTCAAACATGTTCTGGGAGCTGATGCAAATTTGGTGGCTCGGCTTTGCCGAGCCCTTATATAAGGAGGCCGGAGCTAAAGCTCCGGCCTCACTAACTTTCCCATTAGATTAAGTGAGCGATCAAGGAATCGCACCCCTCCCTGCCGCGTTGCCGCTGGGCCCGTGCTGGACTTAGTTTTCAGAACATTCCGCAGACCAGGAAACCCCCTTATCCGCAGCTCCGAAGGAGCAGGATAAGGGGGTTTCCATGGTCGAGGACGTTCTGAAAACTAAGTCCAGCGCGGGCCCGGACGAGAACAACCGACTACAGGTCGATGTGCGATTCCTTGATCGGGAACGGCTCCGCGAAGTGACAGGCGCAGCAGTGGCCCGGTGCGACTTCCTTAAACTCGGGAAGCTTCTCGGAGCAGATGCCCTGCGCGATCGGGCAGCGAGTGTGGAAACGGCAGCCCGACGGCGGATCCAGCGGTGAGGGCGGATCGCCGGCAAGAATGATGCGCTTGCGGGTCTTCTGGATATCCGGATCGGGCACCGGCACGGCAGACAGCAGCGACTGCGTGTACGGATGGTGAGGCTCGCTGTAGAGCGTCTTCCAGTCCGAAACCTCGACCATCTTGCCCAGATACATAACGGCAACGCGATCAGAAATGTGCTGCACGACGGACAGGTCGTGGGCGATAAACAGATACGCGGTACCGAACTTGTCCTGCAGTTCCTTGAGCAGGTTCAAAACCTGGGCCTGAATGGAAACGTCAAGTGCAGAGACAGGCTCGTCGCAGATGATCAGCTTGGGCTTCAGAGCGAACGCGCGGGCAATGCCGACACGCTGACGCTGACCGCCGGAGAACTCGTGCGGATAGCGGTTGATGTGCTCGGGGTTCAGACCGACGACGTCCAGCAGCTCGCGGACACGCTCAATACGCTCCTCCTTGGTGCCCACGCCGTGAATGGTCATGGGCTCGGAGACGATCTCGCCAATGGTCATACGAGGGTTCAGCGAAGCATAAGGATCCTGGAAGATAAACTGCATCTCGCGACGCATGTCCTTGATCTCATGCTTGCTCATCTCGGCAACATCTTTGCCCTGGAAGAACACCTTACCGGCGGTCGGCTTGGTCAAGCGCATGATGGTGCGACCCGTCGTGGACTTACCGCAACCAGACTCACCAACCAGACCAAAGGTCTCGCCAGGATAAATCTCAAAAGAGATGTCATTTACAGCAGAGACGACACGCTTGGAGAAGCGCTTGGCGAACATGCCGGACTCAGCGGGAAACTCCTTAGAGAGGTGCTCGACCTTCAGGAGCGGAGTGCGCTCGTTGGTATCTGCCATTACGCCTCGCCTCCCTTCTTGGAATCCTTGCGCGTACGGGACGTCTCAGGAGCGTTCTTGAGGAACTCGGGGTCACCGGAGTAGTGGCACGCAGAGTAATGACCAGACTCGGTGACAACGCGCTCGGGGCGCTGCTTGCGGCACTTGTCCGTCGCATAGGGGCAGCGAGGAGAGAAGACGCAGCCCTCAGGCAGGTTCATGAGCGAAGGCGGGTTGCCGTGAATCGGCGTAAGAGGCTTCTTCTCTTCGATGGCCTGCTCCGGGATGGAGCGGATAAGGCCCCAGGTGTAGGGGTGGCGGCTCTCGTAGAAGATTTCCTCAGCAGTACCGAACTCGACGGGACGGCCGGCGTACATAACCATGATCTTGTCAGCCATATCGGCGACAACGCCCAGGTCATGGGTGATCATGATGATGGCGTTGCCGTTCTTCTCCTGCATTTCCTGCATAAGCTCAATAATCTGAGCCTGAATGGTAACGTCCAAGGCAGTCGTGGGCTCGTCGGCAATCAGAATATCGGGGTCGCAGGCAAGAGCCATAGCGATCATGACGCGCTGACGCATACCGCCAGAGAACTGGTGCGGATACTCATTGACGCGCTTCTCGGGCTCGGGAATGCCAACGAGGTCCAAAAGCTCGGTGGCGCGCTTGAGCGCCTCCTGCTTGGAGTAGCCACGGTGCAGACGAAGACCCTCGCCTACCTGCTTGCCGATCTTATAGACCGGGTTCAAGGAGGTCATAGGATCCTGGAAGATCATCGCGATATCGTTACCGCGAATGTGCTGCATCTCTTCCTCGGTCATCTCGAGGATAGAACGACCGCGATAGCGAACGTCGCCACCCTCAATCTTTCCCGGAGGCATCGAGATAAGGCCCATGATGGTCATGGCGGTCACGGACTTACCGGAGCCGGACTCACCGACGACACCCAGGGTCTCACCGCGATCGAGCGTGTAGGAGACACCGTCGACAGCGCGAACAACGCCATCCTCGGTGTGGAAATACATCTTAAGGTCATCGACCTCGAGCAGATGCTGGCCCTCGGGAACCGGCTGGTCCTTCAGGTCCACATAGTTCTTGTTCTTCTTCATCCTTATGCGTCCTTCATCTTGACGTCGAGGGCGTCGCGCAGACCGTCACCCAGCAGGGTGAAGGCGAGCACCGTCGAGAGAATTGCCAGACCGGGCATGATCATCATCCAGGGAGCAGTCAGAAGATACTGCTGACCGTCCTGAATCATGGAGCCCCACGAAGGCGTAGGCGGAATTACGCCCATGCCGAGGAAGGACAGAGCGGACTCGGTCAGAATGGCGCCACCAATGTTCATGGTCGCGTAGACCACGATGGAGGCGACGGAGTTCGGGAAGATGTGACGCACGACGATACGAGCGTCAGATGCACCCATCGCTCGCGCAGCGTCAACATAGTCGTTTTCCTTGACCGTCAAGATTGCAGAGCGGAAGACGCGCGCAATCGAAGGCCAGCCGAGAATACCGATGGCGATAAAGACGTTCTGAAGACCACGGCCGATAACGGCGATCATGGCGACGACGAACAGCACGTACGGGAACGCCAGGAAGATATCCGCACAGCGCATGATAATCGTATCCCAGATGCCACCGTAGAAACCGGCCAGGGCGCCCATGACCAGACCGATCAACGTGGAGATGGCAGTGGCCATAATGCCGACGGACAGCGAAACGCGTGCACCGTAGATAACGCGGACGAGAATGTCACGACCGAGGGCATCGGTGCCAAACGGGTGCTCGGCACACGGAGCCAGCAGCGATGTCTCGGCCATGGTAGTCGAGTCGGAAGCCGTCGGCGAACCGAGCCAGGGCTTAGCCCACAGATCGGCGGTCAGGGCAACCAAAACGACGATGATAATCCAGCAGACACCGATAACGGCGAGCTTGTTCTTGCGAAGACGCTTAAAAGCGTCGCCCCACAGCGTGCGGGACTTGGCGGGAGCAGATGCGGCCTTGGTGGCGGTAGCCTGCTCCTGAGACTGAGAATCAGTTTCCTGCATGAGACGTACCTCCCTTAGGCCTTATCCGACGGACCGCCAAGGCGGATGCGCGGGTCGAGGAATGCATAGCTAATGTCGACGAGCAGGTTGATCACCATGACGACGACAACGATGAGCGTAACGCCGCCCATAACGATGGGCCAGTCACGCATGCTAATGGCGCGATAGACCTCATAGCCGATACCGGGCCAGTTAAAGACCGTCTCGGTCAGGATGGCGCCCGAAAGCATGCCGCCAAAGTCGACACCAATATAGGTAACGACGGGGATGAGTGCATTCTTAAGCGCATGCTTGACGATGATCGCGCGATTGGAGAGACCCTTGGCCTTTGCCGTACGGATGTAATCCTGGTTCATGACGTCAAGCAGCTGCGAGCGCATGATGCGCGCAGCATAAGCGGTCGAAACCGAAGCCAGCGTAATGGTCGGAAGCACATAGTGCATCCAATCCTGATACTGAGAGCTGGAACCGCCGGCACCCGAGATCGGCATGGAGATTGCACCGCCCGTGGCGTCCTTGAGGATGACGCCAAAGAACAGCTGCAGCAACATACCGAGCCAGAAGGCCGGGACCGCAACGAGGATCGACGTGGTGAGCGTTACCAAAATATCCCAGAAGGAATAACGCTTTACCGCCGAAATGATACCCGCACCGATACCCATAATTGCCTCGAGCACGATGGCGCACGCGGCAAGTTTGATCGTATACGGATACTTCTGGGCAAAGATATCCGTAACCGGCAGCTTGCGCTGATACGAATTGCCCAGATCGCCATGAAGCAGGCCGTTCATGTAATACAAGTAACGGTCCACGAGCGACGTTTGAACGGGATCGCCGTTCTCGTCAAGGATCGCGTTGCCGTCCTCGTCCGACTGGACCAGGTGATAGCGGACGCGAAGCTGAAGCTCCACCTCGGGGGACAGAGCCTTGTCTCCACCGATCAGCTTGATCGGATCTCCCGGCACGATATTCTGGAGGGCGAACAGAATCAGCGTAACGCCCAAAAACACCGGGATGAACTGAAGCACACGTTTAACGATGTACTTACCCATACCACTCCCCTATCTAGGGATTAACCTAAATGGGATGCCGATCGCCAGACCGGCATCCCAAAATTACCATCAGCCAGTTTACCCCAGGTTAGGGAGAACTGTATGTTTCCCATGAGGTCTACGTAAATACTTGACCCTCACGGAAGCTGCAAACTCTTAGGCGAGCTCAGCGGTACCCAGCTCGGCATGCTTCTGCGGATCGACATAGAGGTGCTTGATGCGATCGGAGCCGACAATGGTGTGCGTGTAGAACATCACCGGGATGACCGGGCAGTCGGCAGCGACCATTGCGTCGGCCTCCTGCATCTTAGCGACGCGCTCTTCGTCGTCAACCGTGGTACGAGCCTCGTCGACCTTGGCGTCGAACTCGGGGTTGTTGTAACCAGAGCGGTTGTCGCCACCGAGGGAGTCGGAGTGGAACAGCGGATACAGGAAGTTGTCCATGATCGGGTAGTCGGCAATCCAACCCAGACGACCGAACTGATAGTTGAAGTTCTGATACTGCTCGAGCAGGGCAGACCACTCAGGGGTATCGGAAGTAGCGGTAACGCCAACCTTGGCGAGGTCGCCGATGATGGACTCCATGATCTCCTTGTGGCCACCGTCCTGGTTGTAGGAAAGGGTCACGTTAATGCCACGATCGCCGTTAGCGTCAGCGGGAGCAACCTTGTCGAGGTACTCGTTAGCCTTGTCGACGTCGTAGGCGCAGAACTCCCATGCGCCCTCCTTGTAGCCATCGATGCCCGGAGGAACAATGCCGTCGGCGGGGGTACGGGTACCCTTGAAGATGGTCTTGCAGATGGCCTCACGGTTAATGGCCAGGGAGATACCCCTGCGCAGGTCGGCGTTGTTGAACGGCTCGGCCGTGTTGTTGCAGGTCAGGTAGTAGGTGGAAGGCTCGGAGCCGAGCAGCATGCGCTCGCCGTCGCCCATGGTGTAGCCGTCCTTGGACACGCCGCGATCCTTCTTGGCGGCGTCGATCTGAGCAACGGGAACGTCGCAGACGTCGAGGTTACCGGCCTGGAACTCCTTGTAAGCAGTCTCCATGTCCTTGATGACCTGGAAGTGGATGCCATCGATCTTGGCCTTGTCGCCATAGTAATCGTCGAACTTCTTGAGGTTGATCTCCTGACCATCCTCCCACTTGCCGTCCATCATGAACGGACCGTTACCGACCGGTGCAAGGTAGAAGCTCTTGGCATCGGACTCGGCGCACTCGGGAACCGGGGCCAGAGCCGGGTGAGAGGCGACGAAGGGGAAGTCGGCGTAAGCGGAAGACAGCTTGACGACAAGGGTCTCATCGTCGGGGCAAGTAACACCGCTGAGCTCGGTGGCGTTACCGGCAAGCAGGTCGTCATAGCCCTCGACCATGGAAAGGTGATAGGAGACCTCGGAAGGGCCGTACTCGGTAGCGATGGCCGACTTGGTGTTGACCAGACGCTCCCAACCGAGCTTGAAGGACTTGGAGGTAACGTCGTCACCGTTGTGGAACTTGGCCTTCTTGATCTTGAAGGTGAACTCGGTGGCGTCGTCGTTGGCCTCGAAGGACTCGCAAGCCAGCGGAACGATCTCGCCCTTCTCGGCGTCATAAGAGGTCAGAGCGTCAAAGAGCTGGTACTCGACCTGAGTGCCCTGGTCCTCCTGGACATTGTAGGGGTCGATGCAGACCGGGTTGTTGATGTAGAAGTTCAGCGTCGAACCGGACTCAGAACCGGAAGCGTCGCCGCCCTTCTTGCCGCATGCGGCAAGAAAAGCCATGGAGCTCGCAGCAAGGGTGCCGCCGACAAAGGCGCGACGACCCATAACGGGCTGGTGGAACATAGAATCAGCCATGCCATCCTCCTTATGAGATAGGACAAAGAAATGTTCAGTCGGACATATGTCGAGACAATCCGATCCGAACCATCAAAACGCCGCCCGCTGCTATGGCTGGTTATGCACAACGGAACAACGTTTCGCAATACAATAGCGCATTTTATGCACGATTTGGGGCTAATTCCGGTTAACGGTCGAGAATTTCTTTAGTTGGGCGAAGTATGTGGGGATATTTTGACTCTGTTACAAATATGTAAACAAAAAGGGTCCCGCACCTGCGAGACCCATTGCAAACGTATATACGCCGATGCTTAGTAGCCGACGATGCCCTGCGGGAAGAAGAACATGCACAGGACGACGCACACGGCAAAAACAACGGCCATAATTACCGTCAGGCGATCGAGGTTCTGCTCCATGACGCCCGTGGCAGAGCTGGAGTTATACAGCGAGCTAGCGATCATATCCGAAACGCCGGTGCCCTTACCGGAATGCATCAGGACGAGAATCGTCAGCGCCACGGCAGAGACAGCCCAAACGACAAACAGAAGAATCTGGAACGGACCCATAGATAAGCTCCTTAATAGAACAGTTCAAACTCCAGTACTGTACCACAATCCCCCGCTCTCACCTACCTGCCACTCAAGGACGGGGCGTAAATGGCAGAAATACCAAAAAGGGGGTTGTCCGGTTGTGGACAACCCCCTTACTAGAAAACGGCATTTGTTTTCTACTAGGCCTCGGTGGCGAGCACGCGGCCCGTCATCTCGGCGGAAGGCTCAATACCAGCCATGGTGAGCATGGTCGGAGCGATATCGGAAAGACGGCCGTCCTCGATACCGGTGAGCTTGGCCTTCTCATCAACGATGATGAACGGCACGCGGTTGGTGGTGTGAGCCGTAAACGGATGCTTGGAACCGTCGGAAGCAACGTCAAACATGTGATCGGCGTTGCCGTGGTCGGCGGTAATCAGCGCAAAGCCGCCCTTGGCGAGAATCGCCGGGACAACCTTGGACAGGGCATCGTCAACAGCCTCGACGGCCTTAACGGCCGCGTCGAAGACACCGGTGTGACCAACCATGTCGCAGTTCGCGAAGTTCACGATGTAGAAATCAGCGCGATCCTCGTTGATGGCGGCGACAAGCTTCTCGGTAACCTCGGGAGCGCTCATCTCAGGCTGCAGATCGTAGGTAGCGACCTTGGGGGAAGCGACGAGCACGCGCTCCTCGCCCTCCTTGGGCTCCTCGATGCCGCCGTTGAGGAAGAACGTCACGTGGGCGTACTTCTCGGTCTCGGCGGTGTGCAGCTGCTTCAGGCCATTGGCGGCGATAACGTCGGCCAGGACGTTCTCGGGGAACGTCTTGGGGAAGGCGACCTCGACGTCAAACGTCGGATCGTACTCAGTCATCGTCACAAAGTGCGAAAGCTTGATCTGCTCGCGCTCAAAGCCGTCGAACTCCTTGTCCGTGAACACGCGGGTCATCTGACGGGCGCGGTCGGGACGGAAGTTGAAGAAGATGGCCGCGTCGCCCTCGTGGATGCCCTCGTTGTGGGCAGCGAAGGGCTCGACGAACTCGTCGCCGCGCGGATCCTTCTCGTAGTAGGCCTTGATACCGGCAACGGGGTCGGTATCAGCATCGGACGCGTTGACCATGACGTCGTAGGCGCGCTGGATTCGCTCCCAACGATTATCGCGGTCCATGGCCCAATAACGGCCCGAGACGGTGGCAACGCGAGCGTCGCAACCGGTCTCCTCAGAGATCTTAGCCAGGAAGGCGCAGAACTCACTCATGTAACCAGCACCGGACTGCGGGTCAACGTCGCGGCCATCCATGAAGGCGTGGACGCGAACGGTCTTGACACCATGCTCGGCAGCCATCTTGACCAGAGCCTCGACGTGGTTCATGTGAGAATGAACACCGCCAGGGCTCATAAGGCCCATGAGGTGGAGAGTCTTGCCGTCAGCCTTGACGTCGTCCATAGCCTTGACGAAGACCTCGTTCTTGGCGATGGAGCCATCCTTGATAGCGTTGTTGATGCGCGAAAGCTCCTGGAACACGATGCGGCCGGCACCGATGTTGAGGTGACCCACCTCGGAGTTGCCCATCTGGCCATCGGGAAGGCCCACGTCCTCGCCCGAAGCACCGAGCGTGGTGTGAGGATACTTCTCGTACAGGCCATCAAGGAAGGGCGTCTTGGCAGCGGCGACGGCGTTCTCGCCATCGGCCGGAGCCAGGCCGCAGCCGTCCATGATGATCAGGAGTGCAGGAAGATGACGCTGTGCCATATGTCCTACTCGCCTGCCTTGACGACCATAGAGGCGAAGTCGGCAGCCTTGAGCGAAGCGCCGCCCACGAGGGCGCCGTCAACGTCGGGCTTGGCGACGAGCTCGGCGATGTTGCCGGGCTTGGCGGAACCGCCATACAGCACGCGGATGCCGTTAGCGAGCTCCTCGCCGAACATCTCTTTGAGGGTCTCACGGATAGCGCCGCAGACCTCCTGAGCGTCCTCGGCGGTAGCGGTCTTGCCTGTGCCGATGGCCCAGATGGGCTCGTAGGCGACGACGACCTGCTTGGGGCAGGTGATCTCAAGGCCAGCAAGGCCAGCCTTGACCTGGTTCACGACGTGCTCGACATAGGTGCCAGCCTCGCGGACCTCGAGGGACTCGCCGCAGCAGAAGACGGGAACAAGACCGGCGGCAACGAGAGCCTTAGCCTTCTTGTTCTGGTCCTCGTCGGTCTCGTGGAAGTAGTCGCGACGCTCGGAGTGACCGATGATGCAGTAGGTGCAGCCAGCGGACTTGAGCATGTCGCAAGAAGACTCACCGGTGAAGGCACCCTTGGCCTCCCAGTACACGTTCTGTGCACCGAGGGCGATGGGGGCAGCCTGAATGCGGTCATGAACCGTGGTGATGTCGATGGTCGGAGGGCAGACGAGCACCTCGACGCCAGCCGGAACCTCGGGCAGAGCCTGGGCCAGCTCGTCGGCGAGCTTCGCAGCCTCGGCGACGTCGTTGTTCATCTTCCAGTTACCAGCGATAAGAAGGGTGCGATTAGGCATCGAGAAGCGCCTCCACTCCGGGCAGGGCCTTACCCTCGACGAGCTCCATGGAAGCGCCACCGCCGGTGGAGATCCAGCTCATCTTGTCGGCCAGGTTGAACTTGTTGACAGCTGCGACAGAGTCGCCACCGCCGATGATCGAGGTGCAGTCGGCCTCGGCGACAGCCTCGGCGATAGCCTGGGTGCCGTGAGCGAAGTTGTCGAACTCGAAGACGCCCATGGGGCCGTTCCAGAACACGGTCTTGGCGCCCTTGACGGCCTCGGCGTAAAGCTCCTCGGTCTTGGGGCCGATGTCCATACCCTCACGATCGTCGGGGATAGCGTCGGAAGCGACAACCTCGGGGACAGCGTCCTCGCCAAAGTGATCGGCAACGCGGTTGTCGATGGGGAGCAGGATCTTGACGCCCTTCTCCTCGGCCTTCTTGAGCATCTCGCCGGCGCGCTCGACCCAGTCCTCTTCCTTGAGGGACTGACCAACGGACAGGCCCTGAGCCAGGAAGAAGGTGTAGGCCATGCCGCCACCGATGATCAGAGTGTCAGCGGAGTCGATAAGGTGATCGAGAACGCCGATCTTGGAGGAAACCTTGGAACCGCCGACGATGGCGACGAAGGGGCGCTCGGGCTCGGCGAAGATGCCGGTCAGCGTGTCGACCTCCTTCTCGAGCAGGAAGCCGGCGACGGCAGGCAGGTAAGCGGCGGGGCCCACGACGGAACCCTGGGCGCGGTGAGCGGTGCCGAAGGCATCGAGAACGAAGACGTCACCATAGGAAGCGAGCTTCTTGGCGATCTCGGGATCGTTCTTCTTCTCACGCTTGTCAAAACGGACGTTCTCGAGAACGAGGACCTTACCCGGCTCGACGGCGGCGACAGCCTCGGCAGCCTTCTCGCCGTAGGTGTCAGCGACAAAGGCAACGTCGAGACCAGAGAGCTCAGCGAGCTTCTTGGCGACGGGCTCGAGGGACAGCTCGGGCTGGAAGCCGGTGCCCTCGGGACGGCCGAGGTGGCTCATGAGGATGACGCGAGCGTTGTGCTCAACGAGGTAGTTGATGGTGGGCAGGGCAGCCTTGATACGGGTGGTGTCGCCAACGACGCCATCCTTGATAGGCACGTTAAAGTCAACGCGGACGAGAACGCGCTTTCCGTCGACATCGATGTCGCGGACGGTCTTCTTGGTAAAGGCCATGTTTGCTTCTACCTTTCGTACGTGTCTGCCTCCCATTACGGCAGACGATTTCTTATAAAAAGGGCGCGACCCTAGGGTGTAAGCCCTATAAGGCCGCGCCCTTCTTTAGACGCTCAACGAGCTATTCGCTAAAAGCTAAATTAAGCAACGAACTTCTCGAAGTACTTGATGGTGCGGACCATCTGAGAGGTGTAGGAGTTCTCGTTGTCGTACCAAGAGGTGACCTGAACGAGGGTCTGGCCGTTGCCGAGGTCAGAGCACATGGTCTGAGTGGCGTCGAAGATGGAGCCGTGGGTCTCGCCGACGATGTCGCGGGAGACGATCTGGTCCTCGTTGTAGGCGTAGGTCTCGGGGATGGTCTCGGCGTAGGCCTTCATGGCAGCGTTGACCTCGTCGACGGTGACCTTCTTGTCAACGACAGCGTAGAGGTTGGTCAGCGAGCCGGTCGGCGTCGGGACGCGCTGGGCGGCACCGATGAGCTTGCCGTTGAGCTCGGGGAGAACCAGGCCGATGGCCTTGGCAGCGCCCGTGGTGTTCGGGACGATGTTCTCGGAGCAGGCGCGGGAGCGACGGAAGTTGCCCTTGCGCTGCGGGCCGTCGAGCGGCATCTGGTCGCCGGTGAAGGCGTGGATGGTGGTCATGATGCCGGACACGATGGGAGCGAAGTCGTTCAGACCCTTGGCCATCGGGGCGAGGCAGTTGGTGGTGCAGGAAGCAGCGGAGATGATGTTGTCCTCAGCGGTCAGCGTCTCATGGTTGACGTTGTACACGATGGTGGGCAGATCGCTGCCGGCCGGAGCGGAGATGACGACCTTCTTGGCGCCAGCGTTGATGTGGGCCTGAGCCTTAGCCTTGCTGGTGTAGAAGCCGGTGCACTCGAGAACGACGTCGACGTCGAGGTCGCCCCAAGGCAGGTTGTTGGCGTCGGCCTCCTTGTAGATCTTGATCTCCTTGCCGTCAACGGTGATGGAATCCTCGCCAGCAACGACCTCGTGATCGCGAGCGTAGTTGCCCTGCGTGGAGTCGTACTTCAGCAGGTAAGCGAGCATATCGGGAGAGGTGAGGTCGTTGATAGCGACGATCTCGGAGCCCTCATGACCGAACATCTGACGGAAAGCCAGACGACCGATGCGACCGAAGCCGTTAATAGCAACCTTTACTGCCATTGTGTCTCCTTTCGTAAGGCCCCCGCGAGCTACAGCGCCCGCCGTTGAGGCCCACAAACTAACCACTCGCCTAATATACCTTTTTTTTGACTTGAATTTCACGAGAATGCTCGAAATTGAAAATCAAATTTACGTTAAAACGTTTTAAATACTAAAATAGCAGCTAAATCCATATATAAGTCGTTACTTCAAACTACCTGTTTGCTTCAATGAGCTTTTCAAGCCGTAAAACACGATGGTAGAGGGCTGACTTCGACAAGGGAGGGTCAGCCATCTCCCCCAAATCACGCAGCGACAGATCGGGATAGCGCTCGCGCAGGTCGCAAAAAACCGCCAAGGCATCCGGAAGCGCATCACGAAGGCCACACTGCTCGAGCTCATCGATAAGCGCAAGCTGATGTTGGGCGGCACCGGCGCTTCTGGTCTGGTTGGCGAGCTCGGCGTTCACGCGACGGTTCACATCGTTCTTAACCAACTTGACCGCGCGCGCCTCCTCAATCTCGGCAACGCTGCGCTTGGCGCCAATCAGCTTTAATAGATGCTCGATTTCCTCGGCGCTCTTAATGTACACGGCATATGACCCCCGCCGTGCATTAACACGAGCATGGACCCCAATCTGCTCCAACAGATCGCAAAGCCCCTTGGCATATTGCTCGCCCTGCACAGCGATCTCCAAATGAAAATCGCCGCGTGGATCGGCCACGAAGCCGCCCGCGATGAGCGCGCCGCGGATATAGGCAAGTCTACAGCAAGGACGGGCAACGATATGTCGGGGTACGCCGGCGACAAGTCCTCCCCTACGGTCGAGGATACCCAGCAGAACCAAGGCCTTATCCAGGTCTGGCTGATCAGGCAAGGTGATGAGGTAGTTTCGAACCTTATGCAATACAGATTTACGGACGGTGAACTCCGTTTTGAGCTTAAGGATACGATGCGTCAGCGTGATCATCGTGCGCGCGACGGCTCCCGTCTCAGTCGCAACCGTCAAACGATACCGCCCAGAGCCGGTAAGCGAGAGCGTACCGCTCACGCGCGTGAGGGCGGCAAGCGTCGACAAGTCGCAGTATTCACATTCGGGTTCGCAGCGCGCAAGCTCGTCGCGCACCTCAGCGGTAAACGACATGCAGGCCTATGCCTTCGTGTTGGCGCGCGACAGGTCGCGGTGGGAGATGCTCACATGATACTGAGCGCCTTCCAGGTAACGGGCCGTGGCCTCGGCAATGGCAACGCTGCGGTGCTGGCCGCCCGTGCAGCCGACGGCGATAGAAAGCTGCGGCTTACCCTCCGCGATATAACCGGGCATGACCGTATCGAGCAGCTGTGTCCAAGCCTTCCAAAACTCCTGCGTCTTGGGATGGTCCAGAACAAAATCGGAGACCTTTTTATCGAGACCGGTCATCGTGCGCATCTCGGGATCGTAGAACGGATTGGGCAGGAAGCGGACGTCGATCATAATGTCCGCCTCGACGGGCATGCCGTGCTTAAAGCCAAACGAGAACACGTGGACATCCATAAGCTGCTGGTCGGACAGCTCGGAAAATGCCATACGCAGCTTGTTGCGCAGCGCAGAGGTGCGCAGACGGCTCGTGTCGATAATCATATCGGCTCGGTCGCGCACGCCCTGCAGCTGAAGGCGCTCGCGCTGAATGGCATCGGCCGTAGTCTCCCCCGGCTTGGCAATGGGATGACGGCGGCGATTTTCGCTGTAGCGACGAATCAGCACCTCGTCAGAAGCCTCCAGGAACACGATGTCGCAGCTCATCTCGCGCTCTTCGAGAGCGGCGACCGCATCGAGCAACTCGTCAAACAGTCCCTGGCTACGCAAATCGCAGGTGACGGCGAGATGCCTGCCCACGCCCGTATTGATGCCGACGAGCTCGGCAAGCTGGGCGATGAGACGCGGAGGCAGGTTATCGATGCAAAAATAGCCCATGTCCTCGAACACGTGCATGGCCTGTGTGCGGCCCGATCCGGACATTCCGGTGATGATGACGATATCGGGGATGCGCTCCGAGCGCTCCGCCGCATCCATGGCATCTCCCTTTTGCATGTGTTGCCTCCCGAAAACAAGCGCGGGACCCAGCAACCCGGATCCCGCGCGGTCAATTGCCTATATTGAGTATACCGCCCCGAGCGGATACGAGGCCTGTCTTACGCCTCAAGCGCAGCCTTGAACCAACTCGTAATACTCGTGGGGTGCGTGATGGCGGTGCCGACGACAACGGCCCAGGCGCCAGCATCGATCGCGGCGCGAGCCTCCTCGGGCGTGTGCACGCGGCCCTCGCAGATGATGGGAAGACCGGGGAATTCCTCGGTCGCCTGACGCAGGAGCGGCAGATCGGGGCCATCGGCCATGGTGCAGTCGATGGCAGCGACACCGTGAGAAAGCGTGGTAGATACAAGGTCGAAGCCCATATCAACCGCACGGCGAATGTCCTCGATGGTGGCACAATCCGCCATCAGGAGCACACCCTCCTCGTGCAGCGGGCGGAAGGTATCCTCGACCGTTTTGCCATCGGGGCGCGGACGATCGGTGGCGTCGATCGCCACGATATCGGCACCGGCAGCAACGCAGGCGCGAGCGTGACGCAGCGTCGGCGTGATGTAAACGCCCTCGTGCCCATCCTTCCACAGGCCGATGACGGGAACCTCGCAGCGACCCTTAATGGCGGCAATGTCGGCAAGGCCCTGGCAGCGAATGGCGGCAGCGCCGCCGAGCTCGCAAGCGCGAGACATTTGAGCCATGGTCTCGGGCGTACGAAGCGGCTCGCCCATATACGCCTGAACGCTCACGACGAGTTTACCCTTCAGGGACTGGATCAAAGGATCAACGGTCATGTTCGACTCAACCTTTCTCAAAACAGCCTTCTGAGACACCGCACCTTGACGTTCAAACCGTCGCTCGCGTACCGAAGTACGCTTCGCTCCTCTTTCACGTCAATCTGCGGCACCTCAGAAGGCGCACTTGGTAGTTATGTTTACTTCAACGAAGCAAGAAGATGCTCAGCGGCACCGATGAGCGGAGCATCGCCCTCCAGAGAACCGATGAGGATCGGCGTGTCCTGAAGCGGATCGAGCGCCTGGCTGGCATAGCCCTCGTGTACCGAATCCTTCCACGTCTGTGAACGCCAATCGGGACCTTGGTGAATCACGCCACCCGAAAGCACGATGACCTCAGGGTCCAGGATGTTAGCGAGCGAGCCCAAGCTGGCACCCAGCGCAAAGCCGGCGTCATGGATGACCTCGGTCGCCTTTGCGTCGCCCGCACGGCACAGGTCGTTCACATCGCGACCGACCGAAGGACGGCTGGGGTCGACGCGACCAAAGCGCTCATCGTACATACGACCAATGGAAGTGCCCGAAGCAACCGACTCCAGATGGCCGGAACGCCCGCAGGCGCAGGGAATACCGGCGGCAGCCGAGCACTCGATGTGGCCCATATGGCCAGCAGCACCATGGAAGCCCTGCATCACGCGGCCGTTCTCGACATATGCGCCACCGATGCCCGTACCGATGCCAAGACACAAGACGGAGAACTTGCCCTTGCCGACGCCCCAGTGGGCCTCGCCCAGAGCATGAGCCTGCACGTCGCCTACAACGGCAACGGGAAGACCGAGGTCCTCGCGCAGGCGCGGCCCCAACTGAACACCGGACCAGCCGGGCATGATCTCGTTGGCATACGCGATGGCGCCCGTCTTGGGATCGACGACGCCGGCGGCACCGATACCGACGCCAAGGACCTCGACATCGGGATTCGCCTCGAGAGCAGCCTTGATGGACGCCTCGATACGTTGGAAGACGGCCTCGCCGCCCTCTTGGGCCTCGGTGGGAACCTCGGCCTCAAAAACAGGATGGGGCACACTACCGTCAGCCGGGTACTCCATGATGGCAGTCGCGATCTTAGTTCCGCCGATATCGACAGAGCAGACGTACTTGTTCTCCATGTCGCTCTCCTTAGGAGATAAAAAACAACTACAGGAAATGCGCCGTCAGGCTAGCCGTCACAGCGCGGAAAAGGTTTTCCAGGTGCCCGAGATCGCCAAGAAACCGTGTGACCATTGATCTAATGGGTCATGGCCGCACGGTTGAACGGCGAGGTCGGGTGCCCGGGGAAGCTTTACAGGAGACCGTTGTCCTGGAGGACCTTCTTGATCGCCTCGACGTTCTCGCCGGTCATGGCCTTCACCGGGCGCGGCATGGTCGGGCTGTCGAAGATACCCATGAGGTTCATAGCGGTCTTGAAGGCGCCGACGCCACCGGCATAACCCTGGACGCCCGAGGTGACATCCCAGATGTGCGAAATCTCATTGAGGCGATCCTGCTCGGCCTTGACGGTAGCCCAGTCACCAGCCTGAGCGGCCTTCCACTGACGCACGTAGCCCTCGGGCTCAACGTTGGCGAGACCCGGAACGGAACCGTCGGCGCCACCGAGGTAGGCGCCGTCGACAACAACCTCGTGACCGGTGAGGATGCTCATCGGATGGCCGTTCTTCTCGTTCTCCTGAACGAGGTAGCGGAACGAGATGTCATCACCCGAGGAATCCTTGACGCCGGCCAGAACGCCCTCGGCACCGAGCTTGGCAAGGAGCTTCCACGGGAGCTTGGTGTGGACACACACGGGGATGTCATAGGCGAAGATGGGCAGGTCGAGTTCCTCATGCAGGATGCGGAAGTGCTCCTCGACCTCGGTCATGCCCTGCAGGGCATAGAACGGGCAGGTGGCGACAAGCGCATCGGCGCCCAGCTCCTGAGCGACCTTACCGTGCTCGATCATGCGCTCGGTCTCGGTGTCGATGATGCCGACCAGAACGGGAACGCGGTGGTCGACGATACGGACGGCCTCGGAGATGATCTGACGGCGACGCTCGTCGGTGGAGAAGACGACCTCGCCCGAGGAGCCCAGGAAGAACAAGCCATCGACGCCGGCATCGATCATGCGGTTGATGCTGCGCTCAAAGGAGGCAACATCGAGCTGGTGGTCTTCGGTATCGGGAACAACGACGGGAGGGATAACGCCGGTGAATTTCTGAGTTGCCACAAGAATCTCCTTAGTTGTCTGGTGGGCAGCCCTATGCCGCCCACTCTTGTTGGCAGTGTCCAGGCCGTCTAGGCCAAAGAACACGAGTAGAACGTTTGGTTAAAAAAGTCGACGACTTCGTTTTCGAACGCATTGATGCGCTCGTGAGCGTATTTGGCATAGATGATATGTCTCCGGTCACACTCAAGACCGTTGAATACGGCAAACTGATCCTTGGGATCGCTCACGGTATCCATGAGCGATGTGCCCATGAGCACCGATCCGCGCACCCGAGACGACAGCGCCTCGAGGCCGCCAGGAAGCGGATTGGCAACCGCCGTGCAGGCGAGACCCCGCTCGTCCAGAGCAGAAACCGCCAGCGCGACTCCGCCGCCTAGACCCTCGCCCCATGCAAAGATGCGGTCGGGGTCCATGCCATCAAGATTGCGCGCCACCTTCGCCAGCGCGCAACCCCAACGGACGCGCTCGACAAAAGCGGGCGAAGAAATCCCCCGCTGCAGGTCGTCCGCACCAGCAACATCGTCATCCAGCGCGAGGACGGCATACCCCATGGCGGCAAATCTCGTCATGTGATGCCAGCCGCGCACAGGCCGATCGATATCGTGGAACATCAGGCACAGCGGCACGCGCTCAGACACTCGGGCACGACCGACAGGCTCGATCAAACGAGCGTGAATCGCATCGTCACCGAGCTCAAAGGAGACCTCCGAGTAACGGGCGCAGGGGTTAACAAAGTCAATCGCCGTAATGGCCAGGCCTTGAATCTCAAGATACGAAGCGCATGTCTCTAAATCAGAAACATCTGCTTGGACATCACCGCGCCAGTCCCGATATTCTGCGAGCCTTGACGAAACCGTTCCAGGAATTCCCACGAGCCCGGGGACAATCAGCTCATTAACATTGCTCTCGCACTTAGACATGAGCCTCCCCTCCCTTGCAGAAAAACGGAATGATCAGATCGTCAAAATCCTGAATCTCCTCGTGGCCAAAGCCTTCAAAGAACTCATGACGCTTTTCGCAGGTCAGGTTGTTATAGACCGCAAACTGCGTCGCTGGCGGGCAGACGATATCGGCTGTGCCGGTGCCAAACAGCACGGGGCATTTGACCATAGGGGCAAAGTTCTTGGAATCGAAGTACGCCAGCTTGGCATAGGCTTCGTCAATACGAGTCGAGTCCTCGTCAAACCAGCGAGACCAATAGCGCAGGCCCTCGTAGGCAATGTCGTCTGCATCCAAATCCCAGACTAGGCGGAAATCTGACAGGAAGGGATAGAGGATGGCGGCACGATTGATAAGCTCGCTGTTAAGCGCACAGGTCGCAATGCCCAAACCACCACCCTGCGACGCGCCGTTCACAAACACACGGGAAAGATCGATGCCCTCGAGCTCGCGAACAATACGGCACAGGATGCGAATATCTTGGTGCAAGCGGACATAGTAGAGGTTGGCCGGGTCGCCGTCGATGCCGGCGACGATATGCCCGGCAACCGTTGTGCCCTCAAATCCACCAATGTCCTCGGAGGGACCTCCTTGGCCGGGGCAGTCGAGGGCGATGAGTGCCATGCCCATGCCCGCAAACGACGCCTGCTCAAACCAGCTGCGGCTTGCACCCGGATACCCATGGAACTGAAGCACCAATGGCACGGGCTCGTCCGAGACGGGTTTAAGGTACTTGGCATGCAGGCGAGCGCCACACATGCCGGTATACCAGAGGTCGAAAAGTTGGCAGGTCGCGGCATCGGTGACCGATGCCGTGTCGATCGCATAGTCAAGCCCGACGGCGTCGGCCTCGGCCATGCGATCCTTCCAAAAGAGATCGAAATCTGATGGACGGGGCATGGCGCCTCGATATTCACCAAATTGCTGTTGTAGCTCCTGAGCACTTGGCATGGCTCGTGAACCCAACCTTTCGAAATCGCAACGGAGGTGCGCCCGGCAAGGGAACCGGGCGCACGGGAGGGAAAGCGAGGCTATTCGCCGAGCTTGGGGTGCAGCAGCGACGGCGCAGCGCCGAGCAGCATCTTGGTGTAGGGGTCCTGGGGATGCTGGAAGACCTGCTTGGCCTCGCCCTGCTCGACGATCTTGCCGCCATTCATAACGATGATGTCGTCAGAGATATAGCGGACCGTCTGGATGTCATGGCTGATGAACACCATGGCCAGGCCGAGCTCCTTCTTAAGGTCGGTCAGCAGGTTCAGAATCTGCGCGCGGACCGAAACGTCCAGAGCCGAGGTGGGCTCGTCGGCGATGATGGCATCGGGGTTCAGCGACAGGGCACGGGCAATTGCGACGCGCTGGCGCTGGCCGCCCGAAAGCTGACCGGGAAGAACCTCGGCGGCGGAGCTGGGCAGACCGGTGAGCTCCAGGAGCTCTTTGACGCGCTTCTCCTGCTCGGCCTCGGTACCCAGGTTGTGGACGCGCATGGGGTCGAGCAGTTGCTCGCGAACGACCATGCGGGGGTTGAGCGCCGTGGCCGGGTTTTGAAACACGACCGAGATGACGCGACCCATGTGGCGACGGTCCTCGGCGGTACGTTTGGTAACGTCCTTGCCCTTAAAGTAGACCTTGCCGCTCGTGGGGGCCTGCAGGCCGCACATGACGTTGGCGGTGGTGGACTTACCGCAACCGGACTCGCCGACGATGCCGATCGTCTGACCGGGCATGAGCTTAATCGTTACACCCTGGACGGCGTGAACCAGGTTGGGGTGCAGAATCGAGCCGGTACGGGTCCTAAAGGTGACGTGGACGTCATCAAGGAAGATGATCGGCTCGACGCCGTTGACTGCGGTCTCGCTCATCTACATCACCTCCGCGTGAGGGGTCAAACCATTTGCCTTGAGCACCTCGTCGGGGAGCTCGGAATAGAAGTGCTCGGTGCCGGGCACGCGCTTGAAGACCGGACGGGTGTCCAGGCCAATACGCGGATGGCTCGAGCGGGGCGCGAAGCGATCGCCCTTGGGGAAATCGCGCGGACTCGGAACGGCGCCGGGCACCTGGTGCAGGCGGCCCGAACCGCTCTCGATGGACAGAACGGAACCCAGAAGACCGCGGGTGTACTCGTGGATCGGGTTAGTGAGCAGCTCCTTGGTGGGTGCCTGCTCGATAACCTGGCCAGCGTACATAACCGTGATGTTGTGGGCGACCTCGGCGACCAGCGCCAGGTCGTGCGAAACGAAGATCATGGCAAAGCCGAGCTTGGCCTGAAGATCGTTGAGCAGCTTGATGACCTGCTTCTGGACGGTAACGTCCAGAGCGGTCGTGGGTTCGTCGCAGATGACCAGCTTGGGGTCGCGGGTAAGGGCCATAGCGATCAGGACACGCTGACGCTGGCCGCCGGAAAGCTCGTGCGGATAGCTCTCGAGCGTGCGCTTGGGATCGAGGCCGACGAGCTCCAGGAGCTCCTCGGCGCTGCGGGTTCCGCCGCGCTTGGTGAGCTGCTTCATCTGGGCAGAGATGAGCATGGAGGGGTTGAGCGAGGACAGGGCGTCCTGATAGACCATAGCGATATCGGTACCGCGCAGGCCGAACCACTCCTTCTTGCTCATCTTGAGCAGGTCACGGCCCTCCCAGAGGACCTCGCCGGAAAGGTGCTCGTCATCGTCGGTCAGGCCCATGATGGCCAGCGTGGTGATGGACTTACCGCAACCGGACTCGCCCACCAGGCCCATGGTCTGACCAGGACGGACGTCAAAGTTGACATGGTCGACGACGTTGATATCACCGTGATGCTCAAACTGGATGCAGAAGTCACGGACCGAGAGAATCGGTTCAACAGACTCGTCGGGCACATGGCGATCGTCACGCTTGAGCTCGACATCGCGCAGGGCGCCAAGGCGAGCGGAGAGGGACTGGGCCTGCTCCTTGTAGGCTCGAACGGGGTCGGAGACCAGCAGGTCGGCCTCGCGACGCTTGGAGGAATCGGTGGGATCCAGGGCGGCGGAGGGAGCAGCGGCCATGGCGTCGGTAATGCCCTCGGAGAGGATGTTGAGCGCCAGGCAGGTGATCATGATGGCCAGGCCCGGGAACAGTGCCTGCCACCAACGGCCGGCGAGCACGCCGCCGCGGGCGTCGGCGAGGATGTTGCCCCAGGTAGCGGTGGGCTCCTGGATACCAGCGCCGATGAAGGTCAGCGAGGCCTCGAAGATGATGGCGTCGGCGACCAGGGTAACGGTGAAGACCATGATCGGGGCGATGCAGTTACGCAGAACATGCTTGATCAAAATCCACGGAGCCTTGGCGCCGGAAACGATGACCGCGCGGACATAGTCCTCGCCGTACTCGGACACGATGTTGGCGCGTACGATACGGGCAATCTGCGGAGTGTACATAAAGCCGATGGCGAAGATGATCGACGGCACGGAGTTGCCCAGGATGGAGACGAAGACGGCCGCGAGGGCGATGCCCGGGATGGACATGATGATGTCCAAGATACGCATGATCGTCTCGGAGACGGCCTTGCGCGAAACCGCTGCAAGGGCGCCCACGACCGAGCCGCAGACCAGAGCCATGGCGGTGGCGCCAAAGCCGATAATCAGCGAGTAACGACCACCGTAGAGCATACGCGACAGAATGTCGCGACCCTTATCGTCGGTACCGAAAATAAATCCGTTGCCGGGAGCCTGGCGAGCCGTAAAGATCTCGACCGGGCTATAGGGGGCAAGAAGGGGCGCCAGAATCGCAGTCAGGGCGACCAGCACCAGCACGACGGCGGCAATCTTAGAAGACAGCGTCATCTTCTTCCAGCCACCGAGCTTGAGCCCCTTGGAGGCAGCCTTCTCGAGCTGCTCGGTTTGCTTCTCTCGAATCTTTACCATAATCTACACCGTCCTGATGCGCGGGTTGATGAGCAGGTAGAGCATGTCAACCACGATGTTGATGATGATGAAGGCAAGAGCAACGACGATGACGACGCCCTGAACCAGGTTCGCCTCGTTGCCCTGAACGCCCTGCAGAATCGCGGTGCCCATGCCGGGGAGGTTGAAGATAACCTCGATGACGACGGCGCCGCCCATGAGGTAACCGATCTTAAGACCAAGGGTGGTGACCGGGGTGATCAGCGCATTGCGAAGAACGTTGATGCCGACGACGACCTTCTCGGGAACGCCGGCGCCGCGAGCCATACGGACATAATCCTTGTCGAGCTCCTCGACCATGGCGGTACGCACGATACGAGTCATCTGGCCCGTCAGCGGAAATGCCAAGGCGACAGCGGGCATGATCATACGTCCCAGATAGCCAACCGGATTCGTGGTGAAGTGAGGCAGAGCACCCGATGCCGGGAGCACCTTAAGGTAGGAAGAGAACAGCAGGATCAACAGAACGGCAAGCCAGAACGACGGGGTTGCCAAGCCGGCGATGGAAAAGACGCGGATCACTTGGTCCGGCCATTTGTCACGATACAGTGCCGCGATGACGCCGAGCAAAAACGAAACGACCGCACCGATGGCAAGACCGATGAAGGTCAGCTGCATCGTGACGGGCAGGGCCGTGGAGATGCGCTTGGCAACGGAGTTGCGAGCAGCACCATAGGTGCCCATGTCGCCATGGATCAGATCGCCCATATAGCGCACGTAGCGCACGGGCCAGGGGTCGTCCAGACCATACTTCTCATGGTACTCGGCAACCGCCTCGGGCGAGGCACCGTCACCCAACGCCGTGTAGGCGGGGTCGGTCTTGGAGAACGACATAAGGAAGAACACCAGGACGGTGACGCCCAATGCCATGATCGGCAGCGCCACAAGACGCCTTCCAATCAAACGTAGCAAGTTGTTCACGTTCTCTCCCCTTTCTTTTGTCGGTAGGACCAACTGGTATATGAGTACGAATACTCATTACAAGACCCGAGCGACATCGTTGCCGCCCGGGTCTTTGTTTCAACTATGAGGATACGGTCCCAACGACCGACATCCTGCATACAGACTCAAGCGAGTCTTACGCCTTGACTGTCGCAACGCCCCTGAAGGACATGCTCGTCGTGCCGATGCCCTTGAAGCCATCGAGGGCCTCGCCGTTGGGCGCAGTGGACGGATCGTCCCAGGAAGCGGAGACGGTCTTGACGTGGACAACAGGGTACAGAACGGCGTTGTCGGCAATGATGTCGAAGCACTCGTTCCACTTCTTCTGCTGCTCGTCGCCCTCGGCGGCAAGAGCCTCGTCCATGAGACCGTGGAGCTTCTGCCACTCAGCGGACTCCTTCCACGGGCAACGGGTCTGCATCCAGACGTTGTCGCCGTACCACCAGTTGAGCAGCAGGTCGGGGTCGGCGCCGAAGCAGGAAGGATCGCCAGGGGCAAGGAGGATATCGTAGGCCTCGCCGCCGTCGATGGCAGCGTAAGTGGCCGGCGAGGTATCGGTCTGGATAGTCACATCGAAGCCGAGAGCGTCGAGGTCGTTCTTGACCTGGGCGGCCATGCCCTTAATCTGCTCGTTATCGGTAGTGCGCAGGGTGATGGCACCCGGGGTGATGCCAGACTCCTCGATGAGCTTCTTAGCCTTCTTGGCGTCGGTCTTGTACACCGTGGAAGCCTCATGATAGTTGGTGAAGCTCTTGGGCAGGTAGCAGCTGGCAGCGGTGGCAAGGCCGGCGAAGGTGTTGCTGACCATCTTCTCGGTGTCGAGCGCATACATGACGGCCTGACGGACCTTGACGTTGTTCCAAGGCTCCTTGGCGACGTTGAACATGATGAAGCGGGTGCCGAAACCCTGAACGTTATCGATCTTGCAGCCGGCGCTCTCGAGCTGGTCGACGGCGTCAGCGGTAACGAGCTCCATAACGAGCGTGGAGCCCTCCTGCTGAGCGGTAACGCGAGCGGTGGGGTCGGTCAGGATGCTGTACTGGATCTTCTTATCCTCGGCAGCATACTCACCGTTGTACTCAGGATTGGGAACCAGGGTAATCTCGGTATCGGAGATAGAGTCGTACATCCAGGGGCCGGAGCCGATCGGCTGCTTGGCGCGATCCTCCTCGGTCTGAGTGGCCGGGGTAACGCGGACGATGGCCAGACGATCCTTGAGCAGGGAGAAGTTGGGGACCTTGGTCTTGACCGTCACGGTGCTGGCGTCCTTGGCCTCGATGGACTCGAAGGGCTGGAAGAACGGAGCATAGGTAGCGGAAGCGGCGCAAGCGGTGTAGGAGGCAACGACATCGTCAGCGGTGACCTCGGTGCCATCGGAGAACTTGGCGCCCTTGCGGATGGTGACCTCGAAAGTGGTGTCGTCCACGGACTTAGGATCGTCGGTGGCGAGCTCGTTGAAGGTGCTGTAGTCGTGGTAATCGATGCCGTAGAGGCCCTCGACGACGTGCCAGTTAGCACCCAGGCCCACAGCGGAGCCGGTGCTGGCGGGATCGAAGCTGGACGGAGCGTAAGCGGAACCAGCGGTAATCACGCCGCCGCCACGGTTAGCGGAATCGGTGGAACCGGAAGCGGAACCCTCGTCGTTAGAGCTGCCACCGCAGCCGGTGAGACCAAGCCCTGCGACAGCAGCGACGCTGCCGGTGAGGCCGAGGAACGAACGCCTGGACATACCCTTGTTGATGATGGCCATGTCTTCTCCTATCAATAGAGAATCTTACTCGGGAGCATCTAGACTTGCCCCCGCGCAACTTGCGGACGATATATACCTTACCTACCGACGAACCCAACTGAGGTGCCGCGCTCGGCGACCGATACATACATACGCTTGAACGGTATTTACTACCGTTCACCGAATTCGTTGACAAACGATTCGCCAGACAGTATGTATCGGCGAGGTGAGATATCAGTCTTCGTCAACCCGCAGGATAGCAGGGTTTTCGCTTGGGTTAGTCAAACGTTTTAGCGTTAATAAAACCCGAAACCAGCAGGCAATCACGGCGAAATAAATGGTTGAAAATCGCGCAATCATGTATATCAGTTGTTTAGGCTCGTGTTTAGCTATCGGAATGGCCAGCCGCCGCCTCGGCGCGCTCGGCATTCCACGCAACGAGCGCCTCGTGGACCGCCTTGGCAACATCGGCAGGTATTCCGCGAACTTCCGCGATCTCTTGCTCGCTCGCCGCGCGCAAACGCTTCATCGAGCCAAAATGGCGCATAAGGGCACGTTTTCTGGTGGGTCCCACGCCTGGAACGTCATCGAGTACCGAAACTGTCATGGCTTTATCACGCAACTCACGATGGAATGTGATTGCAAAACGGTGCGATTCATCGCGCACCTGTTTAATTAGATAGAGCGAAGCAGACCCGGTCGGCAGCACGACGGGAGTCTCGTCCCAAGGCACGAAAACCTCCTCATCGGCCTTTGCCAAGCCACAAACTGGTATATCGAGCCCGAGAGCCTCAAGTTGCTTGATCGCAGCGGTCAATTGCGGCTTACCGCCATCGACAACGAGCAAATCGGGGCGCGATCCAAAGCGCTCGTCGGCCATGCGCTCGGGAGCATAGCGTCGTCCCAAAACCTCGGACATCGACACGAAGTCGTTTGCCTCGTCCAATTCGGCCTGAATTTTAAAACGACGGTACTGGCTCTTGTCGGCGCGTCCGTTGGTAAACACCACCATCGAGGCGACGGTAAAGGTTCCGTGCAGCGTCGAGATATCGAAGCACTCGATACGCATCGGCGGCGCTGGCAGCGCCAGCGCGCTTTCGAGCTCCAGGAGCGCCTGATTGGTGCGGTCGTCAGCGTACCCCGTTCGCATCATGTAGCGCATGAGGGCATGGCGCGCATTTTTGGATGCCATATCGAGCAAACGGTGCTTTTCGCCACGCTGCGGCCTATGGAGATGGCAGGAACGCTCGCGCTTGCCCGCAAGCCATTCCCCCAGCGCCTCCGCATCCTCAAGCTCGACGGAAAGGTTGACCTCAGCTGGAATATCAGCCGTCTCGTCGTAATAGCGCTTAAGAAAGCCCGACTGGAGCTCTTCCTCGTCAACATCAAGACCCTTGTCGAGAATGAACTCGCAGGTGCGAACTGTTCGGCCCTCGCGAACGACAAAGACGCAAGCGGCGGAGATGGTCTCCTCGCGATAGAACCCGATGACATCGATATCGACACTGGAGGGAAAAACGACTTGCTGACGATCGTCCAGACCCCTGATGACCTCCAAACGACGTTTGACGCGTGCCGCGCGCTCAAAGTCGAGCGCCTCGGCGGCATCCGTCATCTCGGAGGTCAGCTCATCGACGACATCCTTGCGATGGCCCGACAAAAAGCGCTCGACACGCTTGACGTTCTTGGCATAGTCTGCCGGGGAAATCGCGCCGACACACGCACCCGGGCCGCGCCCGACATGGTAGTCAAAGCAGGGACGCCCGTTTTGTGCGCAAATCATATTGACGATGTCTTCCTCGCCCTTGTGGGACTCGATGGTACGGCGACAACGACGCCACTCCGCACAGGATGCAGAGCAGATGGGGATAACCTTGCGCAGCGTATCTATCGTCTCACGTGCCGCACGGCTATCGGTATAGGGTCCAAAATAGCGCGTTCCCGGCTTATGACGCTCACGCGTGTATTTGATCGCGGGATACAGGTCGCCTTTTGTAATGGCGATAAAGGGGTAGCTCTTGTCATCCTTGAGGTCGACGTTAAAGTACGGATGGTACTGGCCGATCAGGTTGCGCTCGAGTACAAGCGCCTCATGCTCGGTTTCGACAACGATGTAGTCAAAGCTCGCCACCAGCTGCATCATCAGCGGGATCTTTTGACGCTCATCCTGCAGTGTCACGTATTGACGCATGCGGGCGCGCAGGTTTTTCGCCTTGCCCACGTAGATGACATCGCCCTTGGCATCCTTCCAAAGGTAGCATCCGGGCTGTGTGGGAACGCGCGAAACCTGCTCGGCAAGCGTTGGTATGTTGTCGTGACCGGCCACGCGCACCTACTTGCGACGAAGCAGCGCCGAGACCTCGGGCATCTTAAGGACGACGGCAAGGCCAAAGGTAACAACAAGCGAGGCGACACCCGCAACGCAAACGTAGCCAAGAGTAATCAGAATCGAGCCGCCAAGTGCCCCGACAAAGTGTTCAAGCGCCCACATGACGCCGGCGCCTGCGGCAGCACCTAGGCCACCGAGCAAAAGGCCAAAGAAACCGCCATGTAGGATAGATTTGACCTGAAGGCCACGCAGGCGACGACGCAGCCACCACAGCGAACAGCCGACCAAGATCACGTAGTCGACGACATACGAAAGCGCGATTGCCGGCATACCGAAGCCCAGCACAACGCCAAACAGCAGAACCGAGCCGGCCTGGCCGATGGCGGAATACAGGCAATAGCGGCTATAGGGCTTCATGTCGAGCAAGGCAGAGAAGCTCTTCTGCATCAACACGACCACGCCGTAGAGCGGCAGCGAGAGCGCCAGGTAGACAAGGTACTCGGAGACCAGCGCCACGCCGGATTCATCGAACTTGCCAGCACAGTAGATCATATTGAGCGGACGTGCGAAGACAATCAGGTACAGTGCGAACGGAATCAGGAAGAACAGCATCTGGGCGACGCCACGCGAAATGCCCGTGCGAACGCTGTCGTAATCCTTCTCCTGTGCGTCATGAGAGAGCTCGGTATAGAGCGCCGTCGAAAGCGAGGCGGCAATCAGCGCGTAGGGCAGCGTGTACCACAGGCGCGCATAGGCGATGACGGAAGGACCCGTCTCGGGCTGGACCACCAGCGCGGCAGCGTTGGTGATAGAAGTCGAGACAAACATGCACACCGTGGCGAGCAGCGTCGGGATACCGAGCGCAATCGTCTGGCGCAGCGCGGGGTCCTTAAAGTCGATATGAATATGGGGATGCACGCCGTGCTTGCCAAGCGCGGGAATCTGACATGCCATCTGAACAAAGACACCGAGGGTCGTACCGGCCGCAATCAAGATGATGCCGGCACGTTCGCCAAACTGTGCGGACACGGGCGCAAAACCCATAAAGCTCGCAATGACGATCACATTGTTGAGGACCGGGGCAAACGTCGACCAGAAGTAGTCGCGGTGTGCGTTGAGAACGCCCGAGAACACCGAGCCCAAACCATAAAACAGAATCTGGATGGCAAAGAAACGGAACATGAACGCAGCGGTATCCATGCTGCCGCCGTCACCCGAAAGGAACGATTGCGTCCAGATAAAGCCCGGGGCGAACACGGTCCCCAGCAACGAAATGCCACCCAGCACCAAAAGCAGAATGCCGAGCAGGTTGCCCACGTACTCGTTCGAGGCCTCGCGACCCTGCTCACGCCTCACGCCCATGTACACGGGCAAAAACGCCGTCACGAGCATGCCGCCCATCACGAGTTCGTAGAGCATATTGGGCAGGTTGTTGGCGACCTGATAGGAGGACGAGAGTAGCGACATGCCGATAGCGGCCGCCATTGCCCACGTGCGGATAAAACCGGTGACGCGAGACACGATAGTCAGGATGGTCATAAGCCCGGCGGAACGACCAACCGTGGAGTAGTCCGACGAGCCCATGTCGTCAGTGTCATCTCGCGACGAAGAAGCTTCGGATGAGGGTGTCTGAGGCGCAGATTCTTTTGCAAGATGAGCTCCGCGCTTCAATTCTTCCTGCGGCATCGCTCAGTCCTCTCTCGTAATCGCGGCAACCGTCGCCCCGCAAAATGCAATTAAATCATCGGGTGCAAGCTCGAGCTGATAACCACGCTTGCCTCCCGAAATAAAAATGGTATCCCAAAGGACACATGTCTCATCAATGAGCGTCCGGTAGCGTTTTTTCATACCGACCGGGCTGCAGCCGCCGCGAACGTAGCCAGTCGCCGCAAGCAAATCCTTCACATGCATCATGGCCAAGGACTTCTCCCCCGCGGCACGCGCGGCGGACTTTAGATCGAGCTCGTCGGCAACAGGGATGCAGCACACGACATAGTCGTTGGACGGTGTCACACAGACCAAAGTCTTAAATCCTTGACCGGGCTCCTCGCCAAGCTGCTCCGAAATCGCGACCCCCAGGCCCACCGACTCATCGCCATCGTCTTCGTACGTATGTAGAACATAGGAAATGCCGGCGCTTTCCAGCTCGCGCATCGCATTGGTTTTTGGCGTCTTTACAGCCTTTGCCATGACATATCCTTTCCCTCGCATTCGGACGCAAGGATTAAGTATATGTCCAATTCGGCTGCATACGTCACTTCGGCACAGCAAGCGCCATCGAATCACAAGGAGTCGATGGCGCCCATAAACTGAATCGCCTATTTATTGAGCATCAAGTTGAGCCTGACGCTCCCGGTCACGCCTGAGCAAAGGCGCCAAAAACTTGCCCGTATAACTCTGCGGACAGTCCGCAACCTGCTCCGGTGTGCCCGAAACCACGACGGTTCCGCCGCCGTTACCGCCCTCGGGACCCATATCGATCAGGCGGTCGGCAACCTTGATGACATCAAGGTTGTGCTCAATCACCAGCACCGTGTTGCCCGCATCGACCAAGCGCTGCAGCACATCGAGCAGCTGGCGGACGTCCTCAAAATGAAGACCGGTCGTCGGCTCGTCCAAAATATAGAACGTCTTGCCCGTCTGGCGTCGATGAAGCTCCTTGGCGAGCTTCACACGCTGCGCCTCGCCGCCCGAGAGCGTCGTGGCGGGCTGGCCCAGGCTCACGTAGCCCAAGCCTACATCGTACAGCGTCTGGAGCTTTCGCTTGATCTGCGGGATATTCCCAAAGAAGGCCAGCGCCTCGGTGACGCTCATGTCGAGCACGTCCGAGATGGTCTTGCCACGGTAGGTGACCTCGAGTGTCTCGCGGTTGTAGCGTTTACCGCCGCAAACTTCGCAGGGAACGTAGATATCGGGAAGGAAGTGCATCTCGATCTTAATCTGCCCATCGCCCTTGCACGCCTCACAGCGCCCGCCACTCACATTAAAGGAGAAACGACCCGGCGAGTAGCCGCGCGCCTTCGACTCCGGCGTACTCGCAAACAGCGCGCGAAGATCATCCCACAGGCCGATATAGGTAGCAGGGTTGGAGCGCGGCGTGCGGCCAATCGGCGACTGGTCGATATCGATAACCTTATCGATGCACTCGATGCCCTCGATTTTTTTATACGGACCCACAGGGCGCGTCGAGCGGTGAATGGCATTCGTAAGGGCAGGCGCAATGGTGTCGGTAACCAGGGAGCTCTTGCCCGATCCCGACACGCCGGTAACAACCGTAAGCGTACCAAACTCGATTTTGGCAGTAACGTTTTTGAGGTTGTTGGCTCGAGCGCCCGTAATTTTAAGGCAGCCGCGACCGGGCTTGCGCCGTTCATCAGGCACCCGGATCATTCGTTTACCGGTCAGATAAGCGCCCGTCATCGACTCGGGACACGCCATGATATCGGCAGGCGTTCCCGCCGCGACTACGTGTCCGCCGTTGACGCCGGCGCCGGGCCCCATGTCGATCACGTAATCGGCGGCACGGATTGTATCCTCGTCGTGTTCGACGACGATAACGGTATTGCCGATATCGCGCAGGCGCTCGAGCGTCTTAATCAGGCGCTCGTTGTCACGCTGATGAAGACCGATCGAGGGCTCGTCCAGAATATAGAGCACGCCCATGAGACCCGCGCCGATCTGCGTTGCCAGTCGAATACGCTGCGCCTCGCCACCGGAAAGCGTCGCCGAGGCACGATCGAGCGTCAGATAGTCGAGTCCAACATCGACCAGAAAACGCAAGCGCTCCAGGATTTCCTTGACGATACGGCCGCCGATAAACTGTTGGCGCTCGGTGAGTTCCAGGCCCTCAAAAAACTCGAGCGATTCACGGCACGACAGGCAACAAACCTCGTAAATGGACTTGCCGCCCACGGTGACGGCGAGCATCTCAGGGCGCAAACGAGCGCCGTGGCAGCTCGAGCACGGCTCCTCGCGAATGTACTTCTCCAGGCGCGCCTTGGTGTTCTCGTTCGTCGTCTCGGTATAGCGTTCGTACAGGATGTTGCGAACGCCCGAAAACTTGGTATCCCACTGGCTGCGACGTCCGTCGAGCTTTTGGTAGTCGACCGAGATCTTCGTATCGCCCAGGCCATCCAAGAATGCACGACGCACGCGAGGAGGCAAGTCCTCCCACGGCGTATCGGCGCTCACCTTAAAGTGTTTGCAGACCGCAGCAAAAATCTGCGGATAGTAGTTCGAATTGCCGAACAGACTACCAAAGACTCCGTCGGCAATGGACTTCGAGGGGTCCTCGATCAGCGCCTCGGCATCAACGGTTTTCTTAAAGCCCAGGCCGTCGCACTCAGGACATGCGCCATAGGGAGCGTTGAACGAAAAATCACGCGGCTGAAGATCGTCAATGGAGTGACCATGCTCCGGGCACGCCAAGGCTAACGAATACTCCAGCAGCTCGCCCTCGGTCCCCTCGGGAGCATCACGATCGGGCAGCATGTACACGTTTACATTGCCGTGAGCCAGCGCGGTCGCCTGCTCAACAGACTCGGCTATACGGCCCAGAGAGTTCTCACGGATCACGATGCGATCGACCACGACCTCGATATCGTGCTTGAACTTCTTGTCCAGATCGATCGGATCGTCGAGCGAGCGCACTTCACCGTCGACACGCACGCGGCTAAAGCCCTCGGCGCGAAGGTCCTCAAACAGTTTGGAGTACTCGCCTTTTCGCCCGCGCACCACCGGTGCCAGCACAAACGCGCGGCGGCCCTCCCCCGCCGCCAAGACCTTGTCGGCAACCTGGTCGGTCGTCTGGCGCTCAATGACGCGGCCGCATTCGGGACAGTGCGGGGTGCCCACACGGGCGAACAGCAGGCGCAGATAGTCATAAATCTCGGTTACGGTGCCAACCGTCGAGCGAGGGTTTTTAGACGTCGTCTTTTGGTCGATCGACACCGCCGGCGAAAGGCCGTCGATTGAATCCAAGTCGGGTTTGTCCATCTGGCCCAAGAACTGGCGCGCATAGCTCGAAAGGCTCTCGACGTATCGACGCTGGCCCTCGGCATAGATAGTGTCAAATGCCAGCGAGCTCTTGCCCGAGCCAGAAAGACCGGTAATGACCACGAGTTGGTCACGCGGAATGGAAACATCGATATCGCGGAGGTTGTGCTCACGAGCGCCGCGAATAACGATAGAAGAATCAGACATGGAAGCTCCTTGCCTCCTATTGCATCGAATCATACTGCCGATGAGTTTAGCGCACTCGACGCGCACAGATGTTCGTAATACAAGATTCGCAGACCTTTAGCTTTGCGTATCGGGTGCTTTGTTTCTCGAAATACCGTGGAGAGGTTACAGTAATCTAATACTGAACTTAGTTTGCTGTAACAGAGGAACGTCCATGACCGAAGATATCCCCCTTGAAATCACTTCGAGCGACATGGCCAATCTGCCCATATTCATCGCCGTCCTTATCGTGGCCACCGTCGTCGTGCGCGTGTATTTTTCAATCAAACACAATGAAAAGCCGCCCATTGCCCGCGTCTTTTGGTGCGCGACGCTCCTTATCCCGCTCGGCGTGGTAGCTGCATGGATTACGAATCAATTGCTCGTAAATGAGGACAGTTCCCTATGGGTCCTTTCTTATTCGGCGCTCGGTGCTGCCGCCGTCATACTTCTTGTCGAACCCTTGGTTTCGGGACTTATCGACCAAACCGATCTTGCGACGGGAACGGTTGCCTGTATTTGCCGTGACATCCTTGTCATCGCCGCTGTTTCAGCGCTCTCGTTCGTTTCACTCGAAATTGCCTGTAACGAAACGTTCTATCGCATTCCCGCCAACTCATTCGGGTTTTCCGTCGGGCTGCTCGCGACGGTTCTGCTCTCCCTTTATTTGCTGGGACAGCGTCATGGAGGCGTCATGGCCCTCGTGCCCGTCGCCTGTTGCATCCTTGGCATTGCCGAGCACTTCGTCATAACGTTTAAAGGCGAAGCCATCCTGCCAAGCGATATCTTGGCCCTTGGCACCGCAATGGAAGTGAGCGAGGGATACGAGTTTACCTTTACCGCCGGAATCGTAACCTCTCTCGCCCTGCTGGAGATTTCCCTGGGGCTTCTTTCGCTTATCCGACCGCGAAAGCTCCGTACGCCCACCCATGTCTTCCCCGCAATCGCCGCTAACCTCTGCGCTTTTCTGCTAGTGACCGTTGTGGGGCTCTCAGGCTTTTCCAGCATCGACTTGGAGCAGGCGCTGGATTTTGGATTTGACCGTTGGCAGCCCATCACCACATATACGTCTCAGGGTTTTATCACTTCGTTCACCGAAATGGTCAACGAGTTGCCCATTGAGAAGCCCGAAGGCTATACGCCCGATGAGGCGCAGAGCATCGAGCAGGAGCTCGCCGCCGCCTACGACAGCACGTATGGCTCGAGCGAGCAGCGCGCGGCTGCCGTTGCCCAGTTCAATGAAATCAAGCCGACGATTGTTGCCGTCATGAACGAGAGTTTTAGCGACCTTTCGTGCTTTGAGCAGCTCCAGGCGGCCGGGTACACCGGCCCCGCATTCTACAACTCGCTTCCCGACACACTTGTTCGCGGCACCATGCTCGCTTCGGTCACCGGTGGCGGAACGGCAAACTCCGAATTCGTATTTTTGACCGGAGCGACAACGGCCTTTGTCGGATTAGGCAAGATCCCCTATCAGCTGTATCAGATGAATGGCGTCAACAGCCTGGCAAAGGACCTTAAAGAGCTTGGGTATACCGCTACCGCTATGCACCCGCAAAACCCCGTCAACTACCATCGAGATAAGATCTATCAGCAGCTGGGCTTTGGAGACTTTCTTTCAATCGGCGATTTCGAAGGTGCGCCCTGTTACCATGCCGGCGTATGCGACTACGCCACCTACGACAAGATACTCGACCTGCTTAGAACCGACGAAGCGCCGCAGTTCATCTTTGACGTCACGATGCAAAATCACGGCGGCTACGACTATGGCACCGTTCCCGCCGAAGAGCTGACAAACTATTGGGTCGAGGGAGCCAGCGAGGGCGCCAATAGCGCGCTCAACACCTATCTTACCTGCATCAACGCGTCCGACCGGGACCTCGAGTATTTTATCAACGAGCTCCGCAATATCAGCAGACCGGTTGTCCTTGTCTTTTTTGGCGACCATCAGCCGAGCGCCGCAACGACTCTCAACGATGAGCTGTACCCTCAGGAAGATACGGCAAGCCACGCTTTCCGTATCTATCAGTCGACCTATTTCGTCTGGGCTAACTATGAAATCGCCGGCAATACCGAGCTCAACGTCTACGACACCGTCGGGGCAAACGAGATTGCAGCCATTACCCTTAATAAGATCGGCGCCCCGCTCACCGACTATCAAAAGGCCCTGCTTGCAACAAGGTCAGATGTGCCCACCATCAATGTCGCCGGCTACCTTGGTGCCGACGGGCTGCGCTACGACTTGGAATCTGAAGGCAGCCCATACGCCTCGACGATCGACAAGCTGCAGCGCATGCAATACCTCGAGTTTGCCAGCAAAGTTCAGTAAGCCCGCCCATTCGCTTGGACCCATCGTATTGCAAGCACGCTCGGCCCAAATGCATCGCAAATGACTCCCGCTCGCAAACGAGGGTACAATGACGCTCGTGTCACATCACGGGGCCCCGGCCCCAACATATACAAAGGAGTCATACATGGGTTGCGAGCACGCACAGGCCGCCGGCGGACAAACGTCGCCGTCGCAATTTGAGGAGAACACGCTGTCCGAGGTCAAACGCGTCATCGCCGTGCTTTCCGGCAAGGGCGGTGTCGGCAAGTCGTTTGTCACCGGTGCCATCGCCACCGAGCTTGCCCGTCACGGCCACAAGGTCGGCGTCCTCGATGCCGACATCACCGGTCCCTCCATCCCCAAGATGTTCGGTATGAGCGGACGCCACGTCCATGCCCTTGGCAACCTTATGCTGCCCGAAATCTCCGAGCACGGCGTCAAGGTCATGAGCTCCAACCTGCTGCTCCAAAACGAGACCGACCCCGTCCTTTGGCGCGGTCCGGTCATCGCAGGCGCCATTAGGCAGTTCTGGAGCGAGACCTCGTGGGGCCCCATCGACTACCTGCTGGTCGACATGCCTCCGGGAACAGGCGACGTCGCGCTCACCGTCTTCCAGTCGCTGCCCGTCGACGGCATCGTCATCGTCACGAGCCCGCAGGATCTGGTCTCGATGATCGTCGCCAAGGCGGTCAACATGGCCGAGAAGATGAACGTCCCCATTCTGGGCATTGTCGAGAACATGAGCTATATTGAGTGCCCCGACTGCGGCAAGAAGATTGAGGTCTTTGGCAAGAGCAAGCTCCCCGAGGTCGCAGATCGCTATAACCTCGACATCTTGGGCCAGCTTCCCATTAATCCGGCACTCGCCGAGGCCTGCGATAAGGGCGAGGTCGAGACCGCGCTGCCCGATGACATGTTGCCCAAGGCAGTCTCTGCCGTCGAGGCCATTACCCCGCACGAGACCGACGAGGCCTAAGTGAACGCGAGCGCCTTCTATGACGTCCTGGTAATCGGCGGCGGGGCTTCAGGCCTCGCCGCTGCCATTACGGCCGCACGCGCTGGCAAAAGCGTCTGCATCGTTGAGCGCGATGTCGCCTGTGGCCTTAAGCTCCTTGCGACCGGTAACGGCCGCTGCAACCTCTCCAACGAATCGATTGATCCTCAGCGGTATAACCACCCCGCATTCGTCGAATCCGTCATGGGCCCCCAGCCCGAACAAGAGCTTATGGGTTTCTTCTCCTCGCTGGGTATCATGACAACCTCCGAGGAAGGCCGGCTGTACCCGCGCTCCCTTCGCGCTGAATCGGTGCGCGACGCGCTTCTCAACGTTTGCGACCGCCTAGGTATCACCTTAATCTGCGGAGCCAACGTTGCCTCGGCGCACAAAGCTTCCGAAGGCTGGACACTCCAAATAGACCGTCCAGCGCGGGCGCTCAAGGCAAAAAAGCACGACGACCGAAAAACGGAGCTCCGCTCGCTTCGGAAAGCGCTCGCCGATGTCCCTCGCAAGAACGAGGCCCTGGAGGCACATGCCGTAATTATCGCCACGGGTGGCAACCCCACCGGTATCGCCGATACGTTTAGCCTCCCCCTCACTTCGCTGCGCCCCATCCTCTGCCCCGTATCGGCAACGGTCGTCGGCGATCGGGCGGCACTCAAGACGTTGGACGGCCTGCGCGTCCGCGCCCGCTTGACGCTCGCCCGCAATCATAATGAGCTCTGGCACGAAGACGGTGAAGTCCTGTTTCGAGCCTTCGGCATCTCGGGCGTCGCTGTCTTCAACCTCTCCCGTCGTATCCAGCGCGGTGATACGATCCTGCTCGACGTTTTCCCCGACCTCTCCAAAGACGAGCTGCTCGATATGCTCAACCGGCGCGTTGAGCTGCTCGGCGGCTTTTCGCCCCGCGATCCCCGTTGGCTCGACGGCATGCTCGCCCCGCAACTCTCCCGCGTCGTCTGCACGGCGTTCGAGCAGTGCCATCCAGGCTCCAACGATGTCATCCACCTGGTCTCGATCCTCAAGCACTTTAAGTTGCTCGTTGAGGGAACAGCCGAGGAGCGCTCGGCACAGGTCACGCGTGGTGGCGTATCTGTCGAGAGTATCTCAACACCCAGTCTACGCGCGCGCAGCGTTGTCGACGCCCCGCTTTACGTCTGCGGCGAAGCGCTCGACATCGACGCCGATTGCGGAGGCTTTAACCTTGCGTGGGCATGGCTCTCGGGCATTCGCGCTGCAAGCAGCCTGTAGCCGCGCAGTCTATAATCAAAAACGCATTCGGGCCGTCTGGGATACCGGACGGCCTCTTTCTTGCCTCTAAGGAGACCTCGATGATCGAAATCACCCAAGTCAACGCTTCGCTCGATGAAGCCGGCGATGAAAATGCCTGCCTCATTGTTGGCAAGCGAGTCGCCAAGCGCGTCCTACGTTGCAAAGACTCCGAGATCAAGTCCATCGAGCTCCACCGCAAGTCAATCGACGCTCGCAAAAAACGAGACGTCCATTTTATCCTGAGCTTTCGTGTTGAGCTGACCAGTCCCCACCTCGAGCGAGAAGCGGTCGACAGCGTTTCCGAACGTGACCGCTCGCTCGTACGCGCGATAGAAGACGATGAGCCTTCATTCCCCTCCCCCATTTCCGACGCATCCAAAGAGCGCCCCGTCGTTGTCGGCGCCGGATGCGCCGGCCTTTTCGCTGCGCTCGCGCTCGCCGAAGCAGGTCTTAAGCCCTTGCTTATCGAGCGCGGCGACCCGGCATTTCGCCGCTCGCAGGCGATCGACCTCTTTCTAAAGGAGCGCATCCTCGACCCCGAGAGCAATATTCAGTTTGGTCTGGGCGGCGCGGGGACCTTCTCGGACGGCAAGCTCAATACGGGAACAAAAAATCCCGCCCATCGCCTTATCCTCGAAACCTTCGTCGAGGCGGGTGCGCCCCGCGATATTCTGTGGGATGCCAAGCCGCACATTGGCTCCGACATCCTTCCCACGGTTGTCACCGCTATATCCCAGCGCACCGAGCAGCTCGGAGGTGTCGTCCGTTATCGAACGAAGCTCGTCGACATTCGCACCGACGCGTCTGGCGCCATCACCGGTATCGATGTCCAATCGTCCCAAGACGCCGCTTACGAGCCAATCGAAACAAAGCACCTCATCCTCGCCTGTGGGCATTCTGCTCGCGATATTTTTGAGCTCCTTAAGGACCACAACGTGGCCCTCGCACAAAAGACCTTTGCCATGGGCGTTCGCATCGAGCATCCGCAGCGCGACATCGACCGAGCCCAATATGGAGCCTTGGCGGGACATCCTGCCCTCGGAGCAGCCCCCTACAAGCTCGTCGCCCATCTTCCCAACGGCCGCAGCGTGTTCTCGTTTTGCATGTGCCCCGGCGGGCAGGTTGTCGCCGCCTCTTCCGAGCAGGGCCACCTGTGCGTCAACGGCGCCAGCCTCAATGCCCGCGACGGACGCAACGCAAACGCCGCCCTGCTCGTTAACGTCACGCCTGAGGACCTTCCCAACGATGACCCGCTCGCCGGCATCGAGCTCCAGCGCGCCTGCGAGGCGGCCGCCTATCGCCTGGGCGGTTCCAACTGGAACGCACCGGCACAACTCGTCGGAGATTTCCTCGCAGGACGCGCCAGCAAGGCGCCCGGAAAGGTAAAGCCCACCTATCCGCTCGGTGTGACCTGGACGACAATTGACGAAGCCCTGCCGCAGCATATCGTCGAGTCGCTCCGCCTGGGACTTCCCCTACTCGGAAAAAAGCTACGAGGCTACGACCGTCCCGATGCCGTTCTTACCGGCGTGGAGACTCGTTCGAGCTCACCGGTCACTGTCACCCGAGACCGAACGTGCCATGCCGTGTCGACCCCGGGCCTCTACCCTTGTGGTGAGGGAGCTGGATATGCCGGCGGCATCATGAGCGCGGCCACCGACGGCATCCGTTGTGCCGAAGCCCTGATCGCGGACCTCTAACGCACGAATTCCAGCGCGCAAAAGACACAGGCCCCGAGCTCCACAGGGAACTCGGGGCCTGTTCGCTATTTCTTAAACCGTGCACCCTGGCGTTTTCTGCCCGATGCGAACGTGGAACCCTTGCGGGCCTGCGAGCGTAAGCGCTCGATCGTCTCGTCCTCAGACGCACCCTCGAGCATCGCCCGAATCTGAACGACGGCATCGCGCAGGCGCGCCGCCTCCTCAAAGTCCATAGCGGCAGAAGCGTTACGCATATCCTCTTCCATGGTTTCGACGATCCGCACAAGCTCGTCATGCGGCAGTTCTTCCAACTGCTCCGCAAGTGTCTGCTCGGGCGCCACCGTTTCCGGCACACCGCCCTCGCCCGACTCATCGGGCGTATAGAATGCGCCATGGCCAAGAGAGTCGCCCTTCGAGCGTCCCTTGGAGCCCACAGTTTTTTCGGCCTCGGCAATAAAACTTGAGATGTCGTTGATGGCCTTGCGCACTGTCTTGGGCACAATGCCATGTTCTTCGTTATATGCCATCTGAATCTCGCGACGGCGCTGCGTCTCCTCGATGGCCTCTTTCATCGAATCGGTCACAACGTCTGCATACATGATGACTTCACCATCGGCGTTACGGGCCGCACGGCCAATCGTCTGAATCAGCGAACGGCGGTTGCGCAAGAAGCCTTCCTTATCGGCATCGAGAATTGCCACCAGTGAGACCTCGGGGAGATCCAAGCCCTCGCGAAGCAGGTTGATGCCAACGAGAACATCGATCTTGCCCTCGCGCAGCGTTCGCAGGATCTCGACACGGTCCATTGTCGCCGTATCAGAGTGCATGTAATTGACCTTAATGCCTGCGTCGAGCAGATGGTCGGTCAGGTCCTCGGCCATGCGCTTGGTCAACGTGGTCACCAGCACGCGCTCCTTGCGGGCAACGCGCTCGCGAATCTCGTCCTCAAGATCGTCAATCTGGCCGCGAACTGGACGCACGTCAATCTTGGGGTCGAGCAGGCCAGTCGGACGAATAATCTGCTCCACATCGTTTTGGCTCACCCGCAGCTCGTAGTCGCCCGGCGTGGCCGAAACATAGATAAACTGGGGTATCCTTGCCTCAAACTCATCGAAACGAAGCGGGCGGTTATCGAGCGCCGAGGGCAGGCGAAAACCGTGTTCCACCAGCGTCACCTTACGCGAGCGGTCACCTTCGTGCATGCCGCGAATCTGCGGCACCGTCACATGGCTCTCATCGATGATGCAGAGCATATCCTTGGGAAAGTAATCGATTAGGGTAAACGGCGGCTCACCCGGCTTGCGACCGTCCAGATGACGCGAGTAGTTCTCGATGCCGTTGCAAAAGCCCATCGTCTCGAGCATCTCAAGATCATAATCGGTGCGCTGCTGCAGACGCTGCGCCTCGAGCAACTTGTCGGTCGCCTTGAGCTCCGCCACGCGCTTCTCGCACTCTTCGCTGATCGATTTCAGAGCCGCTTTGACCTTAGGCTTCTCAGTCACGTAGTGCGATGCCGGCCACACGGGAATGGCCTCGTACTCACGTAGCATCTCGCCGGTGACCTCGTCGATCTCGGCAATCAGCTCAACCTCGTCGCCAAAGAACTCAAACCGCAACGGATGCTCGGCATAGGGTGGATACACGTCGACGACATCGCCGCGCACGCGGAAGGTGCCACGTGCCAAATCATAGTCATTGCGATCGTACTGGATATCGATAAGCGCATGGATAAAGTCATCGCGCTCGAGCGGCACCTTCTTGTCGACGTTCGGAGCTAGGCCCGCATAGTCCTCGGGAGAGCCAATGCCATAGATACACGAGACCGATGCGACGACGATCACATCGCGTCGAGATAGCAGCGATGCGGTCGCCTGATGTCGCAGCATCTCAACTTCTTCGTTAATCGAGGAATCCTTCTCGATATACGTATCGCTTTGCGGCACATACGCTTCGGGTTGATAGTAATCGTAGTACGACACAAAATAGACCACGGCGTTGTCAGGGAAGAATTCCTTGAGCTCGCTCGCAAGCTGAGCGGCAAGCGTTTTATTGGGAGCCATAACCAGCGTCGGCTTCCCCAGGGCCTCAATAGTCTTAGCCATCGTGAAGGTCTTGCCCGAACCAGTCACGCCCAGCAAAACCTGATAGCGATCTCCGTCCCTCACGCCCTGCACAAGCGACTCAATGGCCTTAGGCTGGGAGCCAGCGGGCTCGTATGGAGACACGACCTTAAACGGTACCTCAGAGCCCTCAACGCCAAAACGTTTAAGCTCTCCTCCAACACGCTCAACTTCAAATTCCGCCATGGATACTCCTAACTCATATATCTGCAGTATACGCAGGCGGCAGGCATAGTCCTATACGAACCGATCGGGATAGAGGGTCTTGTAGCGAACCCAGGCATTATTGACACGAATCAGATACGCCTGCGTCTCGGGAAAAGTGATTGCATTATGAAGCGACGTGCTCTGCTGCGCCCATCCGTCGACATTGCCCATGCCGGCGTTATAGGCGGCAATGGCACTGTCAGTCGACCCGTTAAAATACGTTAGAAGATACGAAAGATACGCACAGCCAAACTCGATGTTCGTAGCGGGATCGTTAAGGTCGCCGGCTGAATACTCGCTGCCATCGACAAGACCCTTGGCAATCATATCCTGGGCAGTCTCGGGCATCAGCTGCATCAATCCCCGTGCGCCTTGATTCGACTCAGCCTCGGGATCCCAATTCGATTCCGACTTTATGACAGCGCACACCAGATACGGATCAAGATTGTGCGAAATGCTCGATTGCTTTACGTACGCCTCATAGTCAATTGGATACAAAGGCTTAAAGAAGGCGGCAGGGGCATACGAGTAGACGAGCGAAATAAGGCCGAAGACAAACATAACGGCAAGTGGCGCCACGCGATACCACGTAAAGAAACGTGTCTTAGGCATCGGCCTCCTCCCTATCCACTACATCCCCGAAGCCATGGCGCGCAAGCCATGCGTCCAGTTGTTCAAAGAGCGAGTTATCGCCTGCCGCATTATCGATGACCGTCGTAGCGAGATTGCAAAGCGAAGCCTCATCAGATTGGCATGCAGAGCGCGCATCAAAATCAGAGGACTCCATACCACGATGAATGGCACGCTCACGACGAACTGCTAAAGGAGCGCTGATAACCAGAATTTCATCAGCCAGGCCAAAAGCATCCTCAAAACCAGTCGGGGCAGAAACCTCGACAACCGCAAAGGGATAACGGGGGGACGAAACCGTGCAACAAACCGGATCAAGAATCCTCAGTGACAGCTGTTCGATGAGAACCGGATGAACGATGCCATTGAGCCGCGCGACTGTATCAGGAGAGGCGAAAGCTCGAGCAGCGAGGACATTGCGGCGAATGCCGCCCTCCCCGTCCAGAATGTCCCAACCGAATTCTTCCGCGAGGGCATTGACGATATCGGAGCCTGGCACATACAGCGATTTGGCAAGCTCATCCAGATCGATAAGCATGGCGCCATGAGATTCGAGATAGCGGCAGGCAGTCGACTTACCCGAAGCAATATTGCCCAGGACAAAAACGGTAAACATCAAGTCCTCCCTAACGCCAATGGGAGTTATTATCGCGCAAATACAAAAGAAGGACTCAAAATACAGCCAAACAGTAAGAGAAGCTAAACGAAGGCGAGTTCGTGTATTACAACCCTCTATTAAACGCAAAAAAGGGGGAGGCCGCGCGGCCTCCCCCTTCTTCAAGTCATGCGACGGCTCGGTGCCGTCCACCGGTCAGCGGCGCCCTGGCCTCCCACGGGCTGACCC
>JAUUMM010000011.1:0-58368 GCA_030839365.1 Collinsella sp. | reverse complement strand
TTGTCCTGCTCCTTCGGAGCCGCGGACAAGGCGCCGCACTGGTCTGCGGAGTGTTCTGAAAACTGAGCCCGGCCCCCGCCTGCGGTGACGCTGCTGCAAGCGGCCTGCGATGGGGCCGTTGTTGGTTGAGGCCGCTGGGCTGATGTGGGGGCGCGTGGCTGTTGCGGGCCCTGGTCCCGGCGGCGGCCTCGGCGCTGTGCGCCTGCTGCCTTGGGTGACTTTGGGGTCGATTGGGGTTGTCTGCACAATTCGCGGTATTATGTTGCGGAGTTTTGAAAGGAGCCGCTGGTGGTCACGACGACGTTTGCCTCGCCTTTGGGCGAAATCTTGCTTGCCGCTGATGGCCGCGGTCTGACGGGGCTTTGGTTTGAGGGACAGGAGCACTTTGGCTCCACGCTTCTCCGGGAAGACTCCGAACATGTTGAAGGCGCCGATGCGGTTTCCGGTATTGGTGGCATATCGTCGGTGAGTCCGGCAAATGGTGCGGCTTCTTCGGTGCTTGAGCGTTCGTGGGCTTGGCTGAATGCTTATTTTGCAGGGCAGGAACCTCGGTTTACGCCGCCGTTGCATTTGATTGGCACGGCGTTTCAGCGTGAAGTTTGGTACGAGCTGCTTTCTATTCCGCGTGGCGAGGTCGCTACGTATGGCGAGATCGCCCAGCGTGTTGCGGCTCGACATCGTGTGCCGGGAAATGAGGCGCCCGTTGTGTCTCCCCGTGCCGTGGGGGCCGCGGTCGCGCGTAACCCTGTTTCGATTATTGTGCCATGCCATCGCGTGGTGGCGGCCGACGGGTCGCTCAATGGATATGCCGGCGGGCTTGACCGCAAGGAGTGGCTGCTTCGGCTTGAGGGCGCGTACGAGGAATAGTGCCCGAGCTCTTTGCATGATAAAGGTGCCGCGAAAGGGTGAGTTGCTGTTCTATCGTCTCCGGCGTGCGGACAAGCGTTTGACATCTGCGCCTTAAGTTTGGCTAAGCCATATCCTGCGTATTTAAAAACGCGCAGGTTGAGCGGCTAAGGCTGCGCTAAGGCGGTTGACGGTGCGCTATCATCGGCAGTATCGAAACCTGTATAGCCGTGCGCCAAAGGAACAACTATGAAGCTGATGCTTGCCGAGGACGAACCCGGCCTCTCCCGCGCCCTTACCGCGATTCTTCAACATAGCGACTACGAGGTCGATACCGCGCTCGATGGTCTGACGGCGCTCGAGTATCTGCTCGCCAACGACTATGACGCCGCAATTCTGGACATCATGATGCCCGGCATGGACGGTATCGAGGTACTCAAGCGCACACGCGCCGCCGGTAAGCGACTGCCCATCATCATGCTCACGGCAAAAAGCGAGGTGTCCGATAAGGTCGAGGGCCTGGATGCCGGTGCCAACGACTACCTGACCAAGCCGTTCGCCGCCAAGGAGCTGCTCGCACGCATTCGCGCCATGACGCGTGCCGCGACGGCAATTGACGCCACGACGCTCAGCGTGGGCAACGTGCGCCTCGACACGGCATCGTGCACACTCGTGGGCCCTTTGGGCGAGGAGCACCTGGCCAATCGAGAGTTTCAGCTTATGGAGCTCTTTATGCGCAACGCCGGCACGCGCATGCCCACCGAGCGTTTGATGCTCGAAGTTTGGGGTGAGGACGCGCCCGAAGGCGCTAACGTGGTGTGGGTCTATATCTCGTACCTGCGCAAAAAGCTGACGGCGCTTGGTGCCAACGTGGCCATCCGTGCATCGCGCAACCAGGGCTATTCGCTCGAGGTTGTTGAGGAGGGCGAATAGGCGTGAGCGCGAGTGCGTGGTGGAAGCGCACGACGGCAAAGCTCGGCATGGGCGCGGACTCGGGTAATCCGGGGCGCGCCGATGCTGCCAGTGCAATGGGACGTCGCCTGCGTCGTAAGTTCATCCTGGTTGCCATGGGTGCCGTGACCGCCGTGCTTACGCTTATCATCGCCGGCATCAATATCGTCAACTACTCGCATGTCTGCAAGATGGCCGACGCTCGTCTGGACTATATCTTGGCGGGCAAGGACGGCATCGATTGGACGGATGAGCCCAAGACCGATCTCGGCGAGGATGTGGGCGCCGGTAAGACCGCTGCCGGTGACAGGGTGGTCATGCGCACCGGGCACTTCGAAGGTATGACGGCGGAGTCTCCCTTCGACACGCGCTACTTTACGGTGTCGATTGCCGGTGGGCAGGTGACCGATGTCAACACGGCCCGCATTGCCGCGGTGGGTGCCAAGCGTGCTGCACGCATCGCTGCAGGACTATATTCCAAGGGTTGGACCTCGGGCTTTTCTGGTAACTACCGCTATACGGTTACGGTTCAGGGCGACGAGACCACCTATGTGTTTGTGGACTGCTCGCGCGAGCTTGCAAGCTTTCATTCGTTTTTGAGCGCGAGCGTGGCGATTAGTTGCATTGGCTGGCTGGCGGTGTTGGCAATTGTGGCGGGTGCCTCGGGCGCGGTGATTCGGCCGATGGTCGAGAGCTACAGCAAGCAAAAGCGCTTTATTACCGATGCAAGCCACGAGATCAAGACGCCGCTGGCCGTGATTGATGCCGCCAATGAGGTGCAAGAGATCGAGAGCGGCGAGAGCGAGTGGACGCAGAGCATTCACGAACAGGTTGCACGGTTGACGGCGCTCACGGAGCGTCTGGTGTTTTTGGCTCGCATGGACGAGGGTTCGGCGGGCTTTACCATGATATCGATCGATCTTTCGGAGGCAGTGGACAAGGCGGCGTCGCCGTTTGAGTCGGTGGCGGTTTCGCGTGGCAAGCGTCTGTCGACGTCGATTGCGAGTGGCGTGCGGGCCCATGCCGATGCTGCAGCGGTGGCGCAGGTGGTTGAGCTGCTGCTGGATAACGCCACGCGCTATGCGAGTGAGGGCAGTGTAATTGAGTTGAGTCTGCGTGCCGTCTCACGCGGTGCAGGCAAAGGTTCGGCCGAGCTTGTCGTTTCGAACGCCGTGGACGAGCTGCCCGAAGGCGACCTAGATCGATTGTTCGACCGCTTCTATCGTGCGGACGTGTCGCGCAGCTCCAAGACGGGCGGCTCGGGCGTGGGCCTATCCGTGGTGCGTGCCATCGCCGAAGCCCATGGTGGGAGCGCTTCTGTCTGCGGCCACGGCAACCAGATCACCTTCACCGTCCGCCTCTAAAACCTGCCAAAATGAACCTGTCCCTTTTTGGTCGGTGCGAAATGGGTAATACTAAAGAGTTATCCGACCAGATGGGAATTAATCGATGGCCTATATCGAATTCAAAGACGTCATCAAGGCATACGGCGAGGGCGACGCCCGCATTCACGCACTCGACGGCGCGAGTTTTACGGTCGAGCGCGGCGAGCTCGCCATCATTTTGGGTGCTTCAGGCGCCGGTAAAACGACGGCGCTCAACATCTTGGGCGGCATGGACACGGCAACTTCCGGCACCGTGACGGTGGACGGGCGCGACGTGAGCTCCGCTAACGAGGCGCAGCTCGTGGAATACCGCCGCGCCGACGTCGGCTTTGTCTTCCAGTTCTACAATCTGGTCCCCAACCTGACGGCCCTCGAAAACGTTGAGCTCGCAGCTCAGATTTGCCCCGATTCGCTCGATGCCGAACAAACGCTTCGCCAGGTTGGCCTGGGCGAGCGCCTGGGCAACTTTCCGGCACAGCTTTCGGGCGGCGAGCAGCAGCGCGTGTCCATCGCCCGCGCACTGGCAAAGAACCCCAAGCTGCTTCTGTGCGACGAGCCCACGGGCGCGCTCGACTATAAAACCGGCAAGCAGATCTTGCAGCTGCTGCAGGATACCTGCCGCAAGCAGGGCATTACGGTCATCATCATCACGCACAACTCCGCGCTCGCGCCCATGGCCGATCGCCTGATTCGCTTTAAGAGCGGCCGCGTGGAGAGCGAGACGGTCCAGCAAAATCCCGTGCCTATCGAGACGATCGAGTGGTAGCGCCCATGGATCAGGACCGCCAAAACAGCCAACGCCGCGACGCGCAGAACACGGAGCGCGAGCAGGATTTTACGACCTACCGCACTGCCCAAAGCTCAAACGATATGGTGCCGACGGTTTTTCGCCGTGGCATCTACCGCACAATCCGAGGCAGTCTTAAGCGCTTTTTGTCAATCGTGGTCATCACCGCGCTTGGCGTGAGCGTGATGTGCGGCCTTAAGGCGGGTTGCGAGGACCTGTGTGATTCGGTTGATGCCTACTTCGACCAGCAAAATGTCTATGACGTTAACGTGCAGTCGACCTATGGCCTTACGCGCGACGATCTTGCGGCTATCCAAGAGGTCGATGGCGTCGAGACGGCCGAGGGCATTTACACCGAGACCGCCTACACCGCCGTGGGCACAACGCGCGAGCGCGTGGTCGTGCAAAGTCTCTCCAAGGAGAACATCGATCAGCCGGTGCTCGTGAACGGCGATTTGCCCGAGAGCGCCGATGAGGTTGCGGTGACATCGAAGTTCCTGAAGGCTTCGGGCAAAAAGCTCGGCGATACCGTGAGCTTTGCCGCCAATGACGCGAGCTCGTCGAACCAAAGCGCTAAGGACCAGTTTGCCGATGGCGATTACACCATCACGGCCGAGGTTCTCGATCCCACTGATGTGAGCTCCGACTCGACGGTCAACGCCTTCCGTGCCGCCTCGGCGGCGGACTATAAGTTCTATGTGAGCGAGGACGCCGCGACATCTTCTTCCTACTCCGCGGTCCACGTGGTCGTCGAGGGAGCCAAGGATCTCAACTCATATTCGGATGCCTACGCGGCAAAGATCAATGAGGTCAAGGGCAATATAGAGAAGATCCGCGAGGAGCGTGAGAAGGCGCGCGCTCAGGAGCTGACGGTCGACACGCCGACAAGCTTGGATGCGGCCGAGCGTCAGGCCGCCATGCTCTTTGGGATCGAGCAGGACAACATCAATCGCATGGCCGAGGGCAGCGACGAGCGTGCGCAGGCGCAAGCCGACCTGGACCAGCGCCGTGCCGCCGCCGACCAACAGTTTGCCGACGCCCGCGCCGAGCTTTCCGATCTGGGAGAATGCACCTGGTACATCCAGGACCGCGGCAATATCGCAAGCTACTCGAGCGTGGAGAGCGATAGCTCGTCAATTGAAGCCATCGCCACGGTGTTCCCGTTCATCTTCTTTATCGTCGCCGTGCTCATCAGCCTTACCACCGCCACGCGTATGGTCGAGGAGGAGCGCACGCTCATCGGCCTGTATAAGGCGCTCGGCTATTCGCGCGGACGCATCCTGTCCAAATACGTGGACTATGCGCTGTGGGCTTGTCTGATCGGCGGCGTGCTCGGCAACATCATCGGATTTGTGGGCCTGCCGCTGTTCTTGTTTACGGTGTTCGACGACATGTACTCGCTGCCCCAGATGTTGCTTTCGTACGACATCGTGTCCTCGATCGTCTCGGTGGCGCTGTTTGCCGTGGGCGTGGTGGGCGCCACGATTATCGCCTGCCGCCACGAGATGGCCGAGACTCCGGCCTCGCTCATGCGCCCCAAGGCCCCGCGCGCCGGCTCGCGTATCTTGCTCGAGCGCATCGGCTTTATCTGGCGCCGCATGGGCTTTTTGAACAAGGTGGCAGCACGTAACCTGTTTCGCTACAAAAAGCGCGCCTTTATGACCATCTTCGGTATCGCGGGTTGCACCGCGCTTGTGATCTGCGGTATGGGTATTCGCGACACGTCGGTTGCGCTTTCGCCCAAGCAGTATGGGCATATCACGCGCTATGACTTGCTGGCGGTTGCCAATCCCGACGATTTTTCGCAGACGTGCGCGGCATTGGATGAGCGCAGCGCGGCTAAGGATTCTAACGTGACGGTGTCTTCGACGCTGCCGATTATGACCGACAACGTCACCTTTACATTTGGCGGCAAGAGCGAGACCGTGCAGCTGATCGTGGTGCCCGATGACCGCACGAACGACCTGGACGACTACGCGCGTCTCGAGGATGAGTCCAAAGAGCCACTGTCTTTGCGTGACGGAGACGTGTATCTGAGCAAGAGTTCACAGCTGGTTCTTGGGATTCAGCCGGGCGACACGGCGCAGGTCCAGGATTCGTCGCTCAACGTCGCCAAGGTCAAAGTCAGCGACATCTCGCTCAACTATTTGGGCAACACGCTCTATATGACGCAGGGCACCTATGAGCGCGCGTTCGGCCGAAGCGCGCGTCTTAACGGCATCTTTGTGCTGCTTAAGGGCTCGTCGGCCGACCAGATTGCGTTTAGCAAGAATCTTAAGAGTGACGGTTGGCTCACCATCTCGAGCACGGCCGAACATTGGCAGAACTACGAGGCGAACTTCACTATCATCAATTCCGTCGTGGTGCTCGTGACCTTTATGGCGGCGTGCCTGTCGTTTGTGGTGGTGTTTACGTTGTCCAACACGAATATCTCCGAGCGCGAGCGCGAGCTGGCGACCATCAAGGTGCTGGGCTTCCGCCGTGGCGAGGTACACCATTACGTCAACAAGGAGACGTTGATCCTCACGGCGATTGGCACCGCACTGGGCGTGCCGCTGGGTGGCCTGCTTGCCGAGAGCTTTACGTACATCCTGCAGATGCCGTCGCTGTACTTTGACGTCGAAGTCGAGCCGCTGAGCTACGTGCTTGCCGTGGTGCTTTCCTTCGGCTTTACGTTTATCGTCAACCTCGCCACCAACCGTACCCTCAATAAGATCGACATGGTCGGCGCCCTCAAGAGCGCCGAGTAACCTGCCAAAAAGGGACAGGTTTATTTTGGCAGGTTTTATCGGGGCAAACGCCGGACAACCATTAGGTGGTCCGGCGTTTGCCCCGTTTTGCTGGGGATGTTTGTCGTTCGGTGCTCTTACTGGCCAATCCAGTGTTGCGCATAGCTCTTAATGTCCTCGGTAAAACCGTCAAGGTCGTCGAGGGCGATCACGCTGTCGATAAGCAAATTGGCTATCTCGCGGTGCATTGTGCTGCGGCGAATGTCGTTTGCAATTACACCTGAGGACAGCTTGTCTCTATTGAGGCGCTCTTCTAGTGCCCAAAATCTACTGGACGCTTCACTGTCGCCGTTCAGCATCTCAACGTACTGGCCGATGAGCTTTTCCATATAACGTTCTTGCCATTGAGGAAGCATTTTCTTAAACAGCTTCCAGTCGCTTTCGGCTACGTCCCGCATATGTCCTCCGCTCGTCAAACGGGCTTTCCATTTGCCTTTCATTCTATTTGGTTTTCGCTCGCAAGCGTGGATGAGAGGCTCTCTTTAGCCTTCGAGATTGGGCTTGAATGGGCCGTATGCCACAAAATGGGCCTATCTACTACGTTTAATTGGATACCCTCAACCATGCCGGGAAAACGAAAAATAAAACCGCAGGTAGAAGGCCTGTCGCTTTTCGAAAAATGCGGTCATGGTTGGCCCCATCGAGTTAAACGTAGTAGATGGCTCCTTTTCGTGGCGGACCATCAAACGAACGCCGACGCTTGTGCTGTAGTCGCTCCGATCATTCGTAAGTTGCGGTGGAATAGTTCTTAGATTCAGCCATTTGCGGGCTAAGCAGGAACTATTTCACCGCAACTTAATTTCAGACCAGGCACCCGCAGCAAGAAGACGAATAGCCACGGCCTCCTTAGTTACCGCAGGAGGCCCCAGGGCTTACCTCCCAAATCTTTCCGCAGGACGGAAGGACCCCGCGGCGCGAAGCGCACGGCGGGGTCCTGACATGTCCGAGGACGATTTGGGAGGTAAGCCCTGGGGCCTCCGATGAGAGCAGTTCCAGCCGAGGCTATTCGTCGCCGAAGCTGATGCCCAACGCCTTGGCCTCGCGCACCAGATCGCTCTGGGGATCGACATACTTGAGCTTGCCGGCGACATCCTCGAGCGGCATGTGACACATCTTGCCGTCACGCAGGGCGATCATGTAGCCAAACTCGCCGCGTAGACAGCCCAGTGCCGCCTCGACGCCGCACTGGGTCGCAAAGATGCGGTCCTGGGCGTCGGGCTGGCCGCCGCGCTGCGTGTGGCCGGGGATGGCGACGCGGGTCTCGCGACCGGTCTTGGCCTCGATCTCCTTGGCGATGTCGTAGACGATCGACGGGCTCGTGCGCTCGGCGAGTTTCTTCTTGTACTCCTTCTTGGACAGCGCCGCGTCCTCCTTGGAGATGGCGCCCTCGGCGACGGCCACGATGGTAAAGCGGCTACCGGTTTCCATGCGATGCTCAATGGTCTTGATGACGTTATCCATGTCGTAGGGAATCTCGGGAATCAAGATGACATCCGCGCCGCCCGCGACGCCGGCATACAGCGGGATCCAGCCAACCTTGTGGCCCATGATCTCGATAACGAACACGCGGCCGTGGCTCGAAGCGGTGGTGTGGATGTCGTCGATGCACTTGGTGGCGACGTCGATGGCGCTCGTAAAGCCAAACGTCAGCTCGGTGCCCCAGGTGTCGTTATCGATGGTCTTGGGCAGGGCGATAACGTTGAGGCCCTCTTCGCGCAGGCGGTTGGCGGTCTTGGTGGAGCCGTTACCGCCCAGCATAAACAGGCAGTCGAGCTGCAGCTTATGATAGGTGTGGACCATCGCCGGCACCTTCTCGACACCATCGGCTTCGGGGGTATCCAGGCGCTTGAACGGCGTGCGGCTCGTGCCCAGGATGGTGCCGCCGCGGGTGAGGATGCCGCTAAAATCGGCGGGCGTCATGACGCGGAACCTGCTGTAGATAAGGCCCTGATAGCCGTCCTCAAAGCCATAAATCTCGATAGGCTCTTCGCTATTGGTCATAAGCGTTTTGACAATGCCGCGCATGGTGGCGTTGAGCGCCTGGCAGTCGCCGCCACTAGTAAGAAGACCGATTCTAAGCATGGTGAATCCTTCCGGGCAAGTTATAACATGCGCATAAGTTTACCCCCGCACACTGTTGATACGGGGGTAAAACGTGTTAGCTCAAATGTATGGAAATGTAAGCAACGTCAGGCCAGCGTAAGGACGACGGTGCCAGCTCCTTACAGCGCGAAGGCATCGATGTCGCCCCAGTGGCGGCGCAGCGTGATGGCGGCAGCGGGCTCGGTGTTGTCAAAGACGACCGACCACTGCGTGTTGCTGGTGATGTCTTCCGGATTGGGCTCTTGCGCCGCAGCGCGTAGGGCCTTCCAAGCGACTGCCTCGTTCTGGGCACCGACATGGGCGTCAAGGACATCGGCGATTGCGACGGCGCGCTCTTTACCATGGCCCAGCTCGCCATTCTTTTGGTTGGGCAGCACTTCGTCGCCATAGCAGGCATAGAAGTTCGTAACCTGGCGTACAGGAGTCGCTTTGAAAGCGCGGTCCGGATCGCGCGGATCCCACTCTACTACGCGCGCGTCACCGGCGGCGTCGTTGATAAAGAAGTGGTAATCGCGTCCTGCCATAGCGTGCATGTCGTAGGCGGAAAGCAGGTCGACAGCTTCTTGCGTGGTGGCGGCACGGTCGAGCACCAGGCGGATGGCGAGCGAGGTATTGATGGCGGGGCGTTGCGTGTCCTGGTCACAGGGCTTGGAATCCAGGGTGAGTACGGCAATGGACACGCCGCATTCGTTAACACCGTCGAGCTGGGCAAACGGGCCCATCAACGCCGCGGCGCGTCCGGTGATGGAGTCAAGCGGAGTGTTGGCGCCCAGGTTATTGAGGGCGGCAAACCCGACGGAGGCATAGCCGTCGCGCGGGTGATTGCGCACCAGCAGCGCCGAAGTATCGTCCTTAAAGTCGTAATTGCGACCGGTGCGCACGCGACCTTCGGCATCCACGGCGACAAAGGCGCTGCAGGCAAACTGGGGTGCCTGAACATGCGCCGGCACACCGGGCAGCACCTGTGCCACCACGGCATCGATGTAGGCCTGGTCGTCGCGCACGCCAGCGGCGATGATGCGATCGAGATCGTAGTCGTAGGCGATGTCGATTGCGTACAGGTCATAGCCATCCGCGTAGCCGGTCAAGCGTTTGAGCGACGCGGCGGACTTGATTTGCTTGCGGTAAACGATGCCGGCGGCAGCGGCAAGGCCGACGGCGACTCCCGCGACACCGCAGGCGATGGCAATGTTACGTGGCTTCATGACGGCTCCTCTCGTCCTGTTAGCGCAATTGTCGCAAAAGAAGCGCGGGCATGATGGCTCAACTTGGTGAGCGGCGCGGGATTAAACATGGAATGAAGAGCGCGGCGCTGGCGTGGCGGGGTATGCTGGAGGGGACCATCAACCCAGCGAAAGGGGAGAGCATGACGGATCAGGAAACGCCCGAGCGCGTGCACGTGACGGCCGACGATATCGAGGCCGCCAACGACCTTATCGACTTTATCGAGGCGTGCCCCAGCATGTTCCATACGGCGGCGACCATTATGGCCGAGCTCGACGAGGCGGGCTTTACCTACCTGCCCGAGAACGCGGCGTGGGATATCGAGCCGGGCGGGCGTTATTACACGCAGCGTAATACCTCGAGCGTTGTTGCCTTTAAGGTGGGCGAGGACCTGGCCGCGACGTGGGGCGAGGACGGCGTTGCCGGTGACTATCATTTTCAGCTCACGGCGTCGCACAGCGATTCGCCGACGTTTAAGGTCAAGGCTGTGCCCGAGCTCGATGGCGCAGGTGAGACGTTGCGCCTGAACACCGAGGCCTACGGCGGCATGATCGACTACACCTGGTTCGATCGCCCGCTGGCGCTCGCGGGCCGCGTGTTGGTGCGCGAAGGCGACCGTATTGAGAGCCGCCTGCTTGCCACCGAGCGCGAGGTCGCTATCATTCCGAGCCTTGCCATCCATATGAATCGTGGCGTTAACGAGGGCTTTGCGCCCAACCGCGCCGTCGACCTGTGCCCGCTCATCAGCGCCGGTGATCTTAAGCAGGGCGACTTTGATGCTCTGATCGCCGACGAGTTGGACGTTGAGCCCGAGCAAATTTTGGGTCGCGACCTGTTCCTGGTCAATCGTCAGGATGCGCGCATTTGGGGCTGGGCCGACGAGTTTATCTCGACGCCCAAGCTTGACGATCTGGCCTGCGCCTACACCTCGCTGCAGGCATTTTTGGGTGCCGAGAACGCGCACGATGTTTCGGTCTTCTGCTGCTTTGATAACGAGGAGGTTGGCTCCGAGACCAAGCAAGGCGCCATGTCGACGTTCTTGGCCGATGCACTGCGCCGCATTAACGGATCGTTGGGCTTTGACGACGAGTCGTACCATCGCGCCCTTGCCGCATCGATGCTCGTGAGCTGCGACAACGCACATGCCGTGCACCCCAACCACGCCGAGAAGTGCGACGCCCGCAATCAGGTTGTGCTCAACGGCGGCATCGTCATCAAGGAAGCCGCCAACCAGCACTACTGCACCGATGCCTTTAGCCGCGCGGTGTTCCAGGCCATCTGCGATGACGCCGACGTGCCCACGCAGGCCTTCGCCAACAAGAGTGATATGGCCGGCGGCTCCACCCTGGGCAACCTGTCGAATATGCAGGCGAGCATGCATGCCGTAGACGTGGGCCTGCCGCAGCTTGCCATGCACTCGAGCTACGAGACCGGCGGCGTGCGCGACGTGATGTACGCCATCCGCGCTCTCACCGCCTTCTACGAGCGCAACCTAACCATCAACGGCGCCGAAAGCGTGGAGCTCTAAAACCTACCAAAAAGGGATGTTAATTTTGGCAGGTTTTATCTGGGAAAATGCCGCAATGCCAACAGCTGAACGGAATTGTTAAGACACCGCGGGTTGAGCAAACGTCAGCGAGCGACGTCCAGAGCGAACAAGTTGGCATGAAAAAGGCGAGGCATTGACCTTCTGGTCATGCCTCGCCTTTTGAATGACAAATTGTCGTTCTGGACGTTGCGCAGCGTCGGCCGGTCCGCCGTTCGTAAGAACGGCGGAACCCTAGTGTTCGATCCAGCAGCGCAGGGTCTCGCCTGCCTGCAGGTGACGCAGATTCTCCGCGGCAATGTCGACCACATTGTTGAGCGTGGCTGCCAGGTGGAACCAGCCGGAGACGTGTGGCGTGATGAGTATGTTGGGCGCATCCCACAGTGGACTTGTCTCAGGCAACGGTTCGGGGTCGGTGACGTCGACCGCGGCGCCGGCGAGATGTCCCGACTCCAAGGCGGCAACCAAGTCGTCGGCGACCACAAGATCGCCGCGGCCGCCGTTGGCAAAGAAGGCGCCCGGTTTCATCGCGGCGAAGAACTCGGCGTTCGCCAGGCCGCGGGTCTCGGGTGTGCTGGGCATAAAGGATGCGACGATGTCAGCCTCGGCCAGGCGCTCGGATAGGGCGTCCATTCCGTCCATGTCCTCAAACACAATGGGGTAGACGAGCGGATGGCGCTTGATGCCGCGGACGTGCGCGCCCATGCCGCGGCAGAGCGTGGCGAAGTGGCCGCCGATATCGCCCGCGCCCAGCACCAGCACATTGGCGCTTTTGAGCGAGGTGACCGGCCCCAAATCCTCCCAGCGATGCTCGCGCTGCAAGTCGTGATAGCCGGGCAGGCGCTTCATCATGGAAAGGACCATGGCAAACATGTGCTCGCTCACAGCCTGGCCGTAGGCGCCCACCGAGCAGGAAAGCTTAGCGTCGGCTGGCACGGTGCCGGCGGCCAAGTAATCGTCATAGCCCGCGGTCTGCAGTTGCAACAGCTGGAGATGCTCGCATGCTGTGAGCATGTCAGGGTCGATGTTGCCCAAGATCACGTCGGCATCGGCGACCTGCTCGCGCGTGATGGCGTCGGCGCTCGTGTAGATAAAGTCCTCGCCCGGAGCGCTCGACTCGAGGATCGCGCGATGGCGGTCGTTGACGGGCAGCAAAACCAGGATGTTCACAAGCAGTCCTTTCCGCTCGACCTGCCAAAAAGGGACAGGTTTATTTTGGCAGGTTTTATCAGGCAAAACGTTCAAATAAAACGCCGGGCTTCGCGATGGTTAACATATCCATCGCGAAGCCCGGCGCATCCACGGCTACCAGCTCAGCAGTTCGTAACCATCCTCGGTCACCACGAGCTGTACCTCGCACTGGGCCGAATCGCTGCCGTCCTTGGTGCGCACGCACCAGCCGTCGCCCTTGCTGATCTTAATGTCGGGCGCTCCGGCGTTGACCATGGGCTCGATGGTAAAGACCATGCCCGGGGCCATGATGGTGTCCACATCGGGTGCCTCGGTGGTAAAGCCCACAAACGGGTCCTCGTGGAACTCCTTGCCAATGCCGTGCCCGCCGTACTCGCGCACCACGCTAAAGCCAGCGTTCTCGACCGTCTTTTGCACGGCCTCGGCCATAACGGACAGCGGCAGCCACGGCTTGACGGCGGCCAGACCCGCCTCCACGCTGGCACGGGTGACTTCGACCAGGCGCTGGCGCTCGGCCGAGACCTCGCCGATGCAGAACATGCGGCTCGAGTCGCTAAAGTAGCCGTCTAAGATCGTGGAGCAGTCCACGTTGATGATATCGCCCTCGTGCAGTACGTCCGTATCGCAGGGGATACCGTGGCAGACCATGTCGTTGATCGAGGTGCACACGCTCTTGGGGTAGCCCTCGTAGTTGAGGTCGGCCGGCGTGCCACCGTGCTCGACGGTGTAGTCGTAGATCATCTGGTCGATCTGGTTGGTGGTCATGCCCGCGGCGATATGCTCGCCTACGTAGTCGAGCACGCCCACGTTGATGGCGGCGGAGCGCTTGATGCCCTCGATATCGGCGGGCGTCTTGTAGAGCGTACGGGGCAGAACCTCCCAGCCCTCTTCCCACAAGCGCTCGAGGCGCTCGTCGAAGGCGCTATGGCATTTCTTGTATTTCTTACCGCTGCCGCACCAGCAGGCGTCGTTGCGGCCGGGTACGGGTCCGTTGTCAAACATGGCTAACTTCCTTTCATCCGCAGCTAGTATAGCCCACCCACGCGTCCATAAAAGTTGCGGTGATATAGTTCCGATTTAAGCGGTTTAACAGCATAAATAGGAACTATATCACCGCAACTGATGGAGCGGGATGGCGGACACTGGCTGCTGCGTGGTTTTGCTAGTAGCTCACCTGGCAGGGAATGCCGAGGGCGCGCACGCGTGCAGCGATCGTGTCGAGCGCCTCGGGCGCTGCTTTGGCAAGGCCGGCGACCGGTGTCTCGCGCGCTACCGTGTAGATGGTTGCTTCTTGTGGGCGAATGCGCTCAAGCGCCACGAGCCAGGGGGCAACGTACTCCTCGCTGGTGTTGTCGATGAGCTTGCCCTGATACTCGCCGGTCAAAAAGATCGTCTGGATAATAACGTGACCGTCAAAGCTTGCGAACGTCTCGATCTGGTGCTCGACGTCGTAGGGGCCAACAGGCTGGTCGAGCAGCTGGATAAACGCCGGGTCGACCGTATCGAGCTTGAGGATGTTGTCGTCGACCATCATGAGCGCATTGTGTACCTCGGGGCGGTCGGCGCGCGTGCCGTTGGAGAGCACGGCGATCTTGGAGTTTGGGGCAAGCTCGTCGCGCAACGCGACGGCGCCGGCGATGGCCTGCGGAAACTCCGGTGCGGCAGTGGGCTCGCCGTTGCCTGCGAAGGTGATCACATCGGGGAGCTCGCCCTCGGCTGCCATCTCGCGCAGCTTCGCCTCGAGCGCGTCGAGTACCACGGCAGCTGTGTTGTACGGCTCATGACAGGGGCGCTCGGCGTTGAGGCCGTTTTCGCAGTAAATGCAGTCGAACGTGCAGATTTTGCCGCTGGCCGGCATCATGTTGACGCCGAGCGAGAGACCAAGGCGACGGCTGCGAACGGGCCCAAAGATGGGGCTGGCATTTAGAAACGTAGACATAGGCATATGCTCCTCAAGACAATTGTGCCTAAGCATAGCATCGGCTCCAAAACAAGGTGCGGGCTCTTGCTTTACAAGTTTCGTTTTTTCACGTCGCTCATTATGCTGCGCCATGAAAAGCCTCGGCTCGGGTACAGTTAATTTGTTAACAAGGCATAAGGCAATGCGGGTCCATCCAACTGTACTGACGTGCAACTGGATGGGCGTTGATGATGGGGGCACAACATGGATTTTACGGTCGAGAATGCGGGCACCACGATTGCCTGTCGCGAATATGCCGGCCCGGATGTGTTGCCTGATACTCCTGCCTTGGTGTGCGTGCACGGCGCTTGTGTCGACGGCACATTTTTCGATGGCATCGCTTGTGAGCTCAGTCGCAACTACCGCGTAATTGCCTACGACCGCCGCGGCTGCGGCGGCAGCAGCGAAGCGGCAGACGGCAGCTATGATCTTTCCACTCAGGCCGCCGATCTGCAGGCCGTGATCGAACACGTTGGCGCTCCGACAAATGTGCTTGCGCACAGCGCCGGTACGTTGGTGGCGCTGGAGCTTCTTCGCACCGAACCCCATCTCATCGCCCGTGCGATTCTGCATGAGCCGGCTGTGTCGGCCGAAGGCGTCGGCATGGGCGCAGCTCCGGTTTTGCTCGATATGATTGCGGCTGGAAAGGTTTCAAGGGCGCTCCGGCTTTTCTTGGGAGCCCTCGGCGACTTGGACCCCGATGCTCCTGGGACGACCGAAGCAGAAGCCAGGCATGCCCTGCGCAATGGTCGTTGCTTTATGGCGAACGAATATGGAACAAATATGACTTACGTTCCCAATTGGGATAGTGCTCGCGCATCGAAGTCCGTTGCTGCTGTGCTTCTCGGCGAGCTTTCGGTCGATACGCCCCGCGAGGCTGGCACGCGAGCGGCTGCCGAATATCTCGATTGCCCCCTCGTGACGATCCCGGGCGCGCATAACGGTCTGCGCGATCGCCCCGTTACGGCGGCAAATGCCGTTCGCGATGTCTTGGAGCGTTAGCACGCTCGATGACCTGCGGGGAGAGGGGTTGTTAGCGTTTCGTCATTGTTAACGAATGCGTCCATAACCGCGCGCCCGCGGCTCCATTACCGCCGCTTGCCAGGTCATAAAAATGTAACGATAATCGCGCGTTTGCCTTCAGCTGTTAGATGTTACCCTTGTACCAATTGATATGCACCGTTGCCGTGCATAACGATAGAAAGGGCCCCATATGCTCAATAATCACGAGGTCAATCTAACCGACGAGGAGGCTGCCGCTGAGGTCGCCCGCGTCGCGAAGACCTACCCCGTGGTACGTTTGCTGTCGGCCGATCAGATTAAGAGCGAGCCTAACTGCCTGCTCGCCGGCGATCGCTGCCCTTGTCTGCGTCAGTCGAGTCTTGAGGCTTTGGCAGACTCCGATGAGGTGTCGGAGCAACTGCTCAACGATGGTGTTGAGTACCGCGCTCGCCTACGCCCTCTAAAGGTCGAGGGCGAGCCTTACGTCCTGCTGATGGTGCGTCCGATTGATGAGCGGGAGGCTGCAGAAGAGGACCTTGTCTACACCGATGTGCTGACGAGCGTGCGCAATCGCCGATATTACGAAGAAAAGCTCCGTAGCGCTCGCATGAAGGCTGGCGTGGCGGTGATCGACCTTGATGATTTTAAGGTCTTCAACGATACGTGTGGCCGTCATGCCGGCGACCTTGCGCTCGGTGCTGTGGCGACAGCCATACGCAGCGGAATTCGTTCGACTGACGAGCTCGTACGCTATGGCTGCGACAAGTTTGTGGTCGTCATGCCCAATATTCCTTCCGATGATTTCACCCGTCGCCTGCATCAGGTGTCCGATGCCGTTCATGCCACGATTGTTCCGGGCCATGAGTACGTGAGCTTGACGGCATGTGTTGGTGGCGTTCGCATTCATGGTGAGACGGTCGATGAGGGCGTTGGCCGCGCTGTCCAGTTACTGAGCCGTGCTAAGGCAAAAGCCGGTACGGTCGTGACCGATGGCGATTTCATCGAGGCCTTCCAAAGCGAAAAGCCTTTGGTGCTTATCGTCGATGACTCCGAGATGAACCGAGCCATTCTCAACGAGATGCTCAAGGACGAGTATTGCATCCTCGAGGCCGAAAACGGTCGTACGGCGCTCGATATGGTCGACCGCTATGGCGATGAGTTGTCGCTCGTGCTGCTGGACATTGTCATGCCGGGCGTGAGCGGCTTTGAGGTGCTGGCCGATCTGTCGCGCCGATCGGTTGTTGACAATCTGCCTGTCATCATGATTTCGAGCGAAGAATCCGACGATGTGGTTCTGCGTGCGTACGAGCTGGGCGCCTCGGACTATATCAGCCGCCCGTTTGACGCCCGTGTCGTGCGCCGTCGTGTAAGCAACACTATCCGTCTGTACGCCAAACAGCGCCGCCTGACGAGCCTGCTGTCCCAGCAGTACAACGAGCGCGTCAAGAACAGTCGCATGCTCATCGACATCATGGCCGGTGTCATGGAACTTCGCAATGGCGAGAGCGGCAGGCACGTTACGAATATCGAAAAGCTGACCGAGCTGCTGCTTGGCTGTCTGGTCCAGCGTAGCGACACCATTTCCCTCGACAACGAGGAACGCTCCACGATTGCCCTGGCTTCGGCGCTGCACGATATCGGCAAGATGGCGATTGACGATGCGATTCTCAACAAACCCGGACGTCTTACGTCCGAGGAGTTCGAGATTATGAAGACGCATACTACGATTGGCGCCGACATGTTGCTTGAGCTGGGCCGACATCACGTCGGCAATGCGCTTATGGAATATGCGTACCAGATTGCGCGTTGGCACCACGAGCGCTGGGACGGCAAGGGTTATCCCGATGGCCTTAAGGGCGACGATATTCCCATTGCCGCACAGGTGGTTTCGGTGGCCGACGTGTACGATGCTCTGACGAGCGTGCGCGTGTACAAGGACGCTATCCCGCACAAGGAGGCGATCCAGATGATCCTGAACGGTAAGTGCGGCACCTTTAACCCGCTGTTGCTCGACTGCCTGCTCGAGGTGCAAGACCGTATTGCCGAGACGTTGGCACGCCCCGCCGACGTCGTCGCGTTTCCCACGATCTAGTTTGACCAAAGGAGTTTTAATCCATGATTTCCATGCGTGAGGCGTATGAGAAGATCGGCGCCAATTATGATGACGCGTGCGCTCGGCTGATGGGCGGGGAAATGCTTGCCCGCTTTGCCCTCAAGTTTTTGGATGACGAGAGCATGGACAAGCTGGAGGCCGCCATGGCGGCGGGAGACGCCAAAGGTGCGTTTATGGCAGCGCACACGCTCAAGGGCGTGAGCCAGAACCTGGGATTCGATAATCTGTACGAGCCGGCGGTCGTGGTGACCGAGGCGCTGCGCGGCGCCGATGCCGTTGACGGCGCTCGCGAGGGGATGCATGCGTTGCAGCAGCAATATGCGGCTACGATGTCGGCCCTGCGCGAGGCGGCTGAATAAGAGCTTACGAGCCTTGGGCTGCTTGCCGGCCACATATAGGTAAAAGGGCGCCCCGCCGGACCATGTGGCCGGCGGGGCGCCCTTATCTGTTTTGTGGTTCGCGTGCTAGCGAGCCTTCTTAACCTTTGCCGCTGCCTCGACAAACGACTTCCACAGGTTAAAGTCGGTCTCGAGCGTCTTCCACGTGTACTCAGGGTGCCATTGCACGCCCAGGCAGAAGGGTTGACCTTCGACTTCGATGCACTCGGGCACGCCATCGGTTGCCTTGGCGACCAGACGCGTGCTCTTGCCCAGGCGATCGACGCAGCAGTGGTGCGCCGAGTTGGTCTGGATCAACCTGTGCCCGCCAACCGCCCGCTCCAGCAGCGAGCCCGGCACGACCTCGACGGGGTGCACGGGATCGTTGAGCACGTGGGTATGGCGCCACTGCGTGCGGCCCTCGCGCGCACCCAGGCTCGGCACGTCCATGCACAGGGTGCCGCCGGTGGCGACATTGAGCAGCTGCGTGCCTCGGCAGGTGGTAAAGAGCGGCTTCTTGGCGCGAAGCACTTCGCCGACCAGCTTAAACTCAAAGCTATCGCGGATCTCGCAGCAGAGGGTGGGGTCGTAGGGTCGATCATCGCCCCAACGTTTGGGATTGACATCGGGGCCGCCGGGGATGGCGATGCCGTCGGCGATATCGACGTAATGACGGATAACATCAATGTCCTCGGTGATGGACATCTGCAGCGGCAGGCCGCCAGCGGCAAGGATGGCATCGACAAAGACACTTGCGATTTCCTCGTTGGGGGAGAGCATCTCGGTTAAAAACGACTCTGCCTCTTCCCAGCGCGGCGCGACGAGGATGAGCGGACGGTCGGCGGGGGCGACGTCGACATGCGGGGTGTAGGACGATGAAGTACGGGTTCCAATCATAGGTGTTGCTTTCGAATCTGAAGGTGACAGGGCGCATGAGAGACGTGGGACAACGCTTCCGATGGATTTGTCCCACGGGGTGGCTGGTTAGTGACCCTTGATAGAGTTGAGGAAGTCCTGGGCGCGCTTGGTCTGGGGGTAGTCGAAGAACTCGTCGGGCGTGCCGGTTTCCACGATCTGGCCGTCGGCCATAAACACGACGCGGTCGGCCACGCGGCGGGCAAAGTTCATCTCGTGCGTGATGACGATCATCGTCATGCCCTGCTGGGCCAGACGGACCATGACCTCGAGCACCTCGTTGATCATCTCGGGGTCAAGGGCGCTTGTGGGCTCGTCAAAGAGCATGGCCTTGGGTTGCATGGCAAGCGAGCGGGCGATGGCTACGCGCTGTTGCTGGCCGCCCGAGAGCTGTGCGGGTACCTTATCGGCCTGCTCGGCCACGCCCACGCGGCTCAGCAGGTCCATGGCGCGCTCGCGGGCCTCGTCCTTGGAGACACCCAGCACATCGACCGGTCCCAGCATGACGTTCTGCAGCACCGTCATATGTGCAAACAGGTTGAACTGCTGAAACACCATGCCCAGCTCGGCACGCATGTGGGCAAGGTCCTTGCCTTCCTGCGGCAGGGACTCGCCCTCGATGAGGATCTCGCCCGAGTCGATGGTTTCCAGGCGGTTGATGGTGCGGCACATGGTTGACTTGCCCGAGCCCGAGGGGCCGATCACAACGACGACCTCGCCGCGGTCGACCGAGAGATTGATGTCGTTGAGAACGTGCAGGTCGCCATAGTGCTTATTGACGTGTCTGAGCTCGATCAGCGGCTGATTGCCGGTGGAAGAGGTGCTCTGTGCCATGGTGCTCGGCTCCTTATGACTCGAAATGGTAAAGCGTTAGCGGATGATGGTCGCGCCGGTCTTGTGCGAAACATAGACAGCGGCCTTGTTGATCGCGACGTTGATGAGGATGTAGATGACTGCGATCACCAGGTAGACCGATACGAGGGCATCGTAGTTGGTAATGAGCACGCGGGCGTTTTGCATGAGGTCGGGGTAGCTCACCACATAGGCGACGGTGGTGTCTTTGACTACGACCACGAGCTGCGAAATCAACGACGGAATAATAAACCGAATCGCCTGCGGCAGCACGATTTTAAAGGTGATTTTAGCCTTGGAGAGACCGAGCGCCTGGGCTGCCTCGACCTGACCGCGCGGCACGGCGTTGACGCCGGCGCGGAAGATCTCGGCAAGTACGCCGGCTGCAGCGAGCGCGACAGGAAGCGTGAGCATCCAAAACGACGGCAGCGCGATCTTGTACTGGGGCAGCACCAAAAAGAAGAAGTAGATGAACAGCAGGCTCGGTACGCCACGGAAGAAATCGGTGAGCACGCGGCAGACCAGCTGCAGCGGCTTAATGTCGCTGGTACGGCCGAGCATAAGGGCTAAGCCCAGCACCAGCGCGATGGCGCCAGCGGTGAGTGCGACTTTAACGGTGCCCTCAAAGCCGGCAAGCAGGAACTTCCAGGTGGTGAGGTGCGTAAAGAAATACCAATAGTGGACCGAAAGCTGGCCGGTCACATAAAAGCGCTGCAGTACCAGGACGACGAGTGCGGCGACGGCAACAAGCGAGATGGCGGTGCCGATGCGAATCTTGGCGCGCATCTTGGGGCCGGGAGCCTCGTAGAGCGCATCGCGCATGGTAAGCGCAGGGGAGGAGCGCTTGCTCATCGGAGGATCCTCACCTTCTTATCGATGTAGTTGCCAATGTGGCTCACCACAAAGGCCGTGCCCAGGTAGCCGAGCGCCGAGATAAAGAACGCGGCGACGCCGCCAAGTGAGCGCGTGTTGATGTAGCTCACCACGCCGGTGAGCTCCTGCGGCTTAAGCGGCACCTGGCTGCCGAGCGCAGTGGTGAGCATGACGGCGATAAAGAGGTTGGTCATGGGCAGCACGCTCGAGCGCAGCGCCTGCGGAATCACGATCTTGGCGAGGATACGGTTAAAGCTCATGCCGAGCGAGCGGGCGGCTTCCACCTGGCCGACGCCGACGGTGTTGATGCCACTCATAAAGTTCTCGGAGCCAAAGGCCGAGCTCAAAAGGACCGTGGCGACGATAACGCAGGTGCGGTAGGGCAGGACGACCTTGAGCGGCGGCAGCGCATAGACGACGATAATGAGCAGCGCGATGCCGGGGATGTTACGGAAGACCTGGACATACAGGTCGCCAAAGACGCGCAGCGGCTTGAGCGGCGACACGCGCATCACGGTGACGGCGACGGCCAGCACCATGGCGATGGCAAACGACTCAAGCGTCATGCCCCAGGTTGCTAGCAGCGCGTCGATATAGTTCTGGCCATAGAGCGACCAGAGTTCGGAGAGACTCATGCGGACCTCCCGCCGATAAGGAAAGGGGCTCCCGTGTGTACGGAAGCCCCGACAACTCAGTGAGGAAACAGTTTACCGCAATAAAGCGCATCATGCGTTTCCGTATGGTTTCGTTGCGGCCGTTACCAGGCTCGCTGCCTAGGCGCCGATCTCGGGCAGCTCGGGAACATTGGTGTCGCCCGTACGGTCGCCGATGCAGATCTGCCACAGCTCGGTCCAGGTGCCGTCGTCCTCGATCTTCTTAAGGAAGTCGTTGACAAAGGCGACGCCGTCGGAATCGAGCGGCAGACCGATGCCGTAGGGCTCCTTGCTGCCGAAGGGCTTGCCGGCGATCTTGTACTTACCGGGCTCGCGGACCAGGGCGCTCTGCTGCATGTTGTTATCGATGACGTAGGCGTCGACGCGGCCCTGCTGGAGTGCCTGGCGGGCCTCCTCGTCGGTCTTGAACTCCTGCTGGCTGGCCTTGGGGGCGAACTCCTCCAGGATGGCAGGGCCGTTGGAGCCGGACTGGACGGCGACGTTCTTGTCGGCCAGGTCGTCGACGCTCTTGATGTCGTCGTTATCGGCGAGCACCAGGATGGCCTGCTGGGTGTAGTAGTAGGGGCCGGCGAAGGAGACGAGCTTCTTGCGCTCGTCGGTGATGGTGTAGGTGGCAAAGACAGCGTCGACCTGGCCGTTCTGCAGGACGGACTCGCGCGTGTCCGAGGTCACCTGGGTGATCTCGACCTTGTTCTCGCCCAAGATGTAGTTGGACAGAAGCTGCGCGATACCGGCGTCGAAGCCGCGGGTCTTGCCGTCTTTCTCGTTGAGGAGGGAGAAGAGCGTAGAGGTCTGAACGCCACCGATCTTAAAGACGCCGGCGTCCTTGACGGCCGTGGCCCAGGTGCTGGCGGCGATGGCGTCGTCATCGGCCTTGGGGCCGTCGTTGACGAGCTTGTCGAACGCCTTGGCGTCGAGCGTGGTGGAAGCCTCGGTATCTTCGGAGCTCTTGGAGGAGCCGGCGGCGGAACCCTTGTCGGCCTCGGCGCTGGTGTCGGAGCAGCCGGCAAGACCAAGGCCGGCGACGGTTGCGAAGGTGGCGGCAACGAAGCCGCGGCGGTCGAGAACGACCTGCTGGGAGAGGTTCTTGCTCATGGTAGAACACCTTTCTCAATAAAATCCCTAGCGGTTGAGTAGAGTTATACCCTATCGCGCTCAAATGGGTCAACACGAAATAACTCAGAAACATACTTACCTTATGGGTTATTCTGCCTACCAAAAAGGGACAGGTTTATTTCGGCAGGTTTTATCTGGGCAAACGTCGCTTATTGCAGCTGAGATAGCGCTTTGCAGACGGCATGGTCGGCGCGGCGGCATGCCTTGCTGCTTTGTCTCAATCTGTAACAGTTAGACGAGGAAATGGGTTCTACCTGTTACAGATCGAGATTTTCTCTTCAGGGGAATTCGAATGTCTCAATCTGTAACATCTGGACGGTCAAAAGGTCCCTATCTGTTACAGATTGAGACAAAGGTCTGGGACTACGACGTCTTATCTAGATCTGTAACAGTTAGACGGAAATTCGGGCCCTAGATGTTACAGATTGAGATAATCGCGTCGCGAAAATAAAAACCTCCGCAGGGGTGCTTTTCTTGCGGAGGTTTTCTTACTCGTTGAGTAGTCTCGCGGCTTCGGCGGCCATGTTCTCGACCGTCATGCCGTTCTGCGCGAGCAGTTCGTTGGGGTCGTAGCGGTCGGGGAAGCCCTTGGCGATGCCGAAGGTGCGCGTGCGCAACGGCGTGCATGCCAGGTAACAGGCTACGCGCTCGCCCCAGCCGCCGTCCAAGATGCCGTCCTCGAGGGTGACGACAACGCGATGCTCGGCGGCAAGACTGTCGAGGAACTCGCGGTCGAGCTCGGTTGCAAAGCGCGGGTTGACGAGCGTGGCCTCGATGCCGTACTCGGCAGTCAGACGGTTTGCCACGCGCTCACCCAGCTCAAAGAAATCGCCAAGCGCGAGCACGGCAACGTCGCGGCCCTGACGCACCACGTTGTAGCGAACGGCGCTGTAGTCGGTGTCTTCGGCGGGCGCAAGGTCGGGGCGGCTTACCAGGCCGATGCCCGGTACGCGGATTGCCACGGGATGCTCGCGGTGGTCGAGCGACCAGCTCAGCATGGACAGATATTCCTCCATGCAGGCAGGCGCCAAGTAGTGCATGTTGGGAAGACCGCCCAGCATGGAAATATCAAAGAACGAGAGGTGTGTCTCGGACGTGGTGCCAAAGATTGACGCACCAAACACCAAAATGGTTGCCGGGGCGTCGTTGAGGCACAGGTCGTGCCACAGCTCGTCGTAGGCGCGCTGCAAAAACGTGCCGTACACACCAAAGACTGGCTTGGCGCCCGAGCGCGCAAGCGCGGTGGCAAAAGTTACGGCGTGCTCCTCGGCAATGCCCACATCGACGAACTGTTTGCCGGCGGCAGCGCGAAGCTCGGGTGTAAAGCCCATGATGTAGGGTGTGGCGGCCGTGATGCCAACGACCTGTGGATCGCGTTCAATGGCGGCGCTGAGCGCCTCGCCCGTAATGTCGGCATAGGTGCGCGGCGCAGGCTCGCTCGGATGGCCCGGGCAGAGCTTGCGCCCAGTTGCCATGTCAAACGGACCCACGTGATGCCAGCGTTCGGGGTCGCTCTGGGCTGGCTCAAAGCCCTTACCCTTGGCGGTGGAGACGTGCAGCACGATGGGATGATCGATATTGCGCAGTTCCTGCAACGCGTCGACGAGGGCTAACACATCGTTACCGGCGTCCAGATAGCGGTAGTCGAGCCCCATCGCGCGGAAAACGTTGCGCTCACAGGTACCGTTGCTGGCGCGCAGCTCGGCCAGATTGCGATACAGGCCGCCATGGTTCTCGGCAATGGACTGGTCGTTATCGTTGACGATGATGATCAGGTTGCTATCGAGCTCGGCGGCATTGTTGAAGCCCTCAAACGCCAGACCGCCCGAAAGCGAGCCGTCGCCAATGATGGTGATGACGTTGTACGCATCGCCCGCCAGGTCACGAGCGTGCGCCAGGCCGCAGCCCAGGCTCACCGACGTGGAGGTGTGGCCCATGGCGAACAGGTCGTGCTCGGACTCGTCGGGATTGGCAAAGCCAGAAGCCTCACCATAACGCTCCGGATCGATATAAGTGTACGCGCGCCCCGTCAGCGCCTTGTGGGCGTAGGTTTGGTGCGAAACGTCAAAGACAATCTTGTCGATGGGGGAGTTAAACACGCGATGAAGTGCAACCGTAAGCTCAACGACGCCCAGGTTGGGGGCAACGTGCCCGCCGACAGCGGCGGAGCTTTCGAGGATTGCCTGGCGGATCTCGCCGCAGAGCTGCGGGAGCTCGGCGCGATTAAGAGCCTTGACGTCCTCGGGCGTTGTCGTTTGCGTAAGCAGCATCGTTGTGGGTTACTCCATGCGAATCGAGCGCCGGCGCTCCCTCGGCCGGCACAATTGCACAAGACAGTCTCGCACATTTTGGCGTTTGATATGTGACGGCGGCGCGGTAATTCGCCAACTGGTGGGGCAAAACGTTTTGTCCGATGCCATACTGATGTGTTCCATGATGTTTTTATCGATTGTGCACAGGCCGTGGCTTGCCGCCGTGAGCCGCTGGAAGGAGGCAGCATGTCCGATGCCGTTCGTGCCGAGAAAGTCGCGCGCGAAGTAGACCATGCTGCCCGTCAACTGGCACAGGCGGGCCGTCTGGACCTGACGCGCGAGTTTATCCAGCATGGCGACGTGACGGTCTATGCACATGTGACTTCGGTAGCGCGGGCGAGTCTGTCCTTTGCCGAGCACTTGGGCCGTGCTGGCATTTCGGTCGACCGTGCTTCGTTGTTGCGCGGGGCCCTGCTGCACGATTACTTTCTCTATGACTGGCACGATCCCGACCCAAGCCATCGGCTGCATGGCTTTCGCCACCCTTTTTTTGCTCTGGCGCGTGCCGAGGAAGATTTTGAGCTGACGTCGCGCGAACGGAATATTATCGTGCGGCATATGTTTCCGCTGGTGCCGGTGCCGCCGACGTGTCGTGAGGCTTGGATTGTGTGCCTGGCGGATAAATGGTGTGCTCTGCGCGAGACAGTCGTCGGCCGCCTGCCGCGCAAGGACGGGGCGGACGATAGCGTGAGTAAAGCATCGAGTGAAAAGAGGAGAGGGTAGACGGTGGAAACCGTGATTGATATGGCGCTTGGCGGCGCGACGCTTGCCGCCTGCCCACTCTCGGCACTGGTGCTCTCGTTTGCCTTTTACGGGTTTTGCGGTTGGGCATGGGAGTCGACAGTATGCGCCATGCTCAATCACGGACGATTTGCCAACAGTGGCTTTTTGCTGGGGCCGTGCTGCCCCATCTATGGCGCGGGCGGCATTGCCTGCTGGCTGCTGTTGCGTGGGATTCCGGATGCCTCGAGCCAGTTTGTCGCTGCAGCGCTCGTATGCAGCGTGATTGAGTACAGCGTAGGCGTGCTGCTGGAAAAAACAACGGGCGCTCGCTTTTGGGACTATTCGCACCTGCCGTTTAACCTGCACGGACGCATCTGTCTGTACTGGGCATGCGCGTTTGGCTTGGGTGCGTTGTGCATTTGTCGTTTAGTGGAGCCGGCATTGCTGGGGCTGCTTGGCCATCTGCCAGTGCTGATTGTGCGGTTGTCCGCCTTTATCGTCGCGGTCGCGATGATGGTCGACGCGGTGTGCTCGTTGGCGAGCTGGCGCCGCCTGTCCGATCAGCTGGAGCGCGTTCGGGCCGACCTTGCCGACCGCATCAACGAGTCGCTTGCCGATGCGTCCGACTCTATGCTCGAACGTATTCCCGATTCGGCAATCGACTCGGTGGCACAGACGCACATCCGTAGCCGTGCCGTTAACGCGTGGCTGGCCGAGCTGGGTGACACCGCGCTCGATGCCCTGCGCGAGAAGGCTTCGATGCCGACGTTTATCGCGGATGGTGCTCGCGGCCTGGCGCTTGCCGCCCGCCGCGTGGCCGATGCCGCGCCGAGCATGCCGCGTCCGTCGCTCAGTCGTCGCCTTGCCGGCAAGCGCATGAGCCGCCCGGTGCCGAGCGTGTCACTCAGCCGCCGCGACCTGCGCTTCTTCAATGCCTTCCCGCGCTTGCGTATCAACCGCTACGAGGGCGTCATCCGAGCTACCGACCTTCGTGACCGAGCCCGCGAGCTGTTCCGCCACTAGCCGGGACGGGCGCGCTCACGGCTTCCTTGCTCGCGTATTTCCCGTTCGTTTCGCGTCCGTTGCCGCGCCGTTTCCAAGATTGCGGCACCGTTTCCATTCGACAACGCAGCGTTTAACAACGCCGTATCTGGTCTACACCAGTTGCCCCTCGGCCGCATTATGGGCGCCGACAACGTTCATGCGATCAAGGGGGAGCGAATGTACGATACGGGATCGACAACGTTTATGCTCATCTGCACCATGCTCGTGTTTTTAATGACACCGGGTCTGGCGTTTTTCTATGGCGGCCTGTCCAGGCGCAAAAATGTCATCAACACCATGCTTATGTGCTTTGGCGCCATTGGCCTGGTTGGTGTGCTGTGGATTGTTGCCGGCTGGTCGCTGGCCTACGGCGGCGACGGTTCCAGCCCGTTTATTGGAGGCCTTGACCAGCTGCTGTGCCTGCCGGTACTCAACCAGGTGTTGCAGGCGGCCGAGGGCAATGCTGCGGACGGTGCCGCCTACCCTCAGATCATCAACATCGCCTTCCAGATGGCGTTTGCCATGATCACGGCTGCTATCGTCACGGGCAGCCTGGCCGGCCGCGTTAAGTTCGGTGCCATGACGGCCTTCCTGGGCATTTGGCTGCTTGTGGTCTATGCGCCGCTTGCCCACATGGTTTGGGGCGGCGATGGCTCCTTTATCGGTGACATGATCGGCGCACTCGACTTTGCCGGCGGCGACGTGGTGCACATTTCGTCCGGTCTTACCGGCCTGATCCTCTGCTTAATGCTTGGCCGTCGTCGCGGCTTTGGCATGGTGAGCTACCGTCCACATAACGTGCCGTTTGTGGCGTTGGGCGCCGGCCTGCTTTGGTTTGGCTGGTTTGGCTTTAACGGCGGCAGCGAGTTTAAGGCCGACGCCGTGGCGGCGCTCGCCATCCTCAACACCGTGACGGCTAGCGCGGCGGGCATGGTCTCGTGGCTTGCCGTCGAGCGCGTGCACACCGGTCGCCCCACGCTGGTGGGCGCCAGCACCGGTCTGGTTGCGGGCCTTGTGGTGGTCACGCCGGGTGCGGGCTTTGTCGAGCCGTGGGCGGCGCTGGTCATGGGCCTGATCGTATCTCCCGTCTGCTACCTGGCCATCAGCCATCTTAAGACCAAATTTGGCTACGACGATGCGCTCGACGCGTTTGGCTGCCACGGCATCGGTGGCATCCTGGGCGGCGTGCTCACGGGGCTGTTCTGCGTGCCGGAGCTCTCGTGGACCGGTAAGGGCGGCCTGTTCTACACGGGCGATGTCTCGCTGCTCATCTCGCAGATTTTGGGCATTGTGGTGACAGTCGCTATTGTACTGGTGCTCGACTTGGTGATCGCCGCGGTGGTCAAGGCGCTGTTCTACGGCAGCCTGCGTGTGGACGAGGCCGATGAGGCGCTGGGCCTGGACGCGAGTCAGCACGGCGAGAGCGCGTATCCCTCCTTCTCGGGACTCGATTAGCAGCTTCCCCAGGCTCCGCACCTTGCCCTTCAAACCGTCGCGCGGCTTCCCCAGGCACCGCACCTTGGGTTTCAAACCGTCGCTTGCGTACAAAAGTACGCGGCGCTCCTCTTTCAACCCAATCTGCGGCACCTGGGAAACCCGCGTCATTGAATGGCAATTCATTTATTTGATAAAGAGAGGAATTCATTATGAAAAAGATCACGGCTATCGTGCGCCAGGAGAAGCTTGAGGTTCTTAAAGACGCGCTGTTTGCTGCTGATGTTCGCGGTATGACTATCAACCAGGTGCAGGGCTGCGGCTCACAGCATGGCTGGAAGGAATACGTGCGCGGCAACGAGTTGCTTGTCAACACGATCCCTAAGGTGCAGTTCACCCTTATCTGCGCCGATGAGCACGTCGATGGCATTGCCGACATCATCTGCAACGCCGCCCGCACCGGAGCCGTCGGCGATGGCAAGATCTGGGTCGAGCCGGTCGAGGAAGTTATCCGCATCCGTACCGGCGAACACGGCCCCGCCGCGGTGTAGGACAATCTTTCGCCTGACGGGCGCGCCTCTCTTGGGGCGCGCCCGTTCTCGTCTACAATATCGTGCAGACGAAGGAGAGGCATGCCCATGATCAAGATGTTTGCGAGTGACTTAGACGGAACGCTGCTGAACGCCCTGCACGAGGCGGATGGGACCATCCGCCGTGCCATTCGCGAGCTGACCGAGGCTGGCTTGCATGTGGTTCCCGCGACCGGACGCTCGACGCTGCCGGTCGGCGAGCATGGCTTTACGGGCCTGACGCTTGACGCCTGCTGCTCCAACGGATCCATCGTGCGCGACAGTCATGGCGAGGTGCTCAAGACCTGGACCATCGACCCGCAGGTTACCGAGGAACTGCTCAAGGCGTTCCCGGACATTTGCTTCGACTGCTCCACGCCCGACGGCATGTTTTCGAGCGGGTCGTTCGAGATGCACCAGGCGGGTTTTAAGAAGGACAGCCCTATCAAGCGCATCGTGATGCGCGGCATGCGCGCGCGTGGCGGGTATCACGAGGAGCAGTATTTCGATCAGTCGATCGGCGACATCCTGCGTCATGACGTGTGTAAGATCAACTGCCGCGTGACCTCGCCCGAGCTAGAGCGCGACCTTAAGGCCTATTTGGCCGAGCGCTCGGACCGCGTGGTCAACGCGCCGTTCGATCCGGTGATGTTCGAGATCACGGATGTGGCGTGCAACAAGGGCGAGAGCGTGGCCTGGCTGGCGGGTTACTACGGTATTGCCGAGGACGAGGTCGCGGTCTATGGAGACGGCGGCAACGACATTGCCATGCTCAAGCGTTTCCGCCACAGCTACGCGACCAAAAACGCAAGCGATGCAGCCAAGGCCGCCGCGAGCGCGACCATCGGCAGTTGCATGGTCCACGCCGTTCCCAAGCATATGCTCGCCACCATGCGCAAGCAAAACTCCCGCACCGTCATCGAATAATGTGACAAAGGGACTGCCCTTCGTCACATCCTAAATATTGCCTTTACGTGTTGATGCACACGGTGTGCAATAATACTCGCACTGTGCAATAGCGCACAGGCTGAGTAACAAGGAGGACGTTTGTCCCAGCTCGAGAAATGCGATCGCCGGTCCCTTCGCTCGCAGCGTGCCCTTCGCCAGGCACTTGCCAGCGAGCTTGCCGAAAGCGGCGACCTTTCGCGCATTAATGTCGCGTCGCTCACCGAGCGCGCTGGCCTTACGCGCCGCACGTTCTATTCGCACTACCGCGATATCCCCGACTTTATCAATCAAATCGAGGACGGCTTGCTGGCCGAGATCCGTGAGCGCATTGAGCTCATCACCGCAGCTCAGCTGCCCGATCTCTATCACAACATCGATGAGCTCGAGCCGGCACCCGGTTCGGTTGAGTTGCTGCGCTACCTTGCGGCCAACCGCGATTTAATCGGATCGCTGCTGGGCCCGGGCGGCGACCCCGCCTTTATTAAAAAGATCATCGATACCGCACGCGAGGCCGTGGTGCCGCGCGCACAGACGGGCATTTTGGGCTTGGCGCTGGGCACCTTCTTTGACTACTACGTCACCTATGTCGTGAGTGCCGAGGTCGGCATGATCCAGCGTTGGTTTGAGCGTGGGCTCACCGAATCGCCCGAGACCATGGCGCGCATTATGACGGTTATCGCCTTTGTGCGCCCCGGCGACCTGTATGGCCAACCCATCGATATCAACGTGCCGGAATACGGCATGAAGCTATTGAATCTGCAGCTCGAGGACGCGGTCGACACCACCGCAACCGTCGAGTCCAACAACTAAGAGGAGAGACAATGAGCAAACTCGTCGAGGGCATCAAGGACCGCATGGTCGCTGCCGCACGCGAGGCCGCGCCCGCCGTGGTGGACGCCGCGCAGAAGGCCGCGACCGCAGCTGCCGAGAAAGTTGCCGAGGCAGTTGCCGATGCCAAGAACGCGGCAGGGGAGATGTCCGTCGCTAGCGAGCTCGCCACTGCCGCTGAGCCCGTAGCCGCCGTCCACGCCCCCGAAGGCGCGATCTTCAACCCCGAGAACGCTCGCGGCAACCTGCACCTGGGCATCGACGTGGGCTCCACCACCGTTAAACTTGCCGTGCTCAACGACGACAACCAGATCGTCTACGCCAAGTACCAGCGCCACCACACCGACGTCCGTGCCTGCGCCCGCGACCTGTTCGAGGGCGCTGCGACCGTGCTGCCGGCTGCCCAAATGACCTGCGCCATCACCGGTTCGGGCGGCCTGCTGCTGTCCCAGTGGCTCGACCTGGAGTTTGTCCAGGAGGTCATCGCCAGCAAACGCGCCGTCGAGACCCTCATCCCGGCCACCGATGTCGCCATCGAGCTGGGCGGCGAGGACGCCAAGATCATCTACTTCGACAACGGCATCGAGCAGCGCATGAACGGTACCTGCGCCGGCGGTACGGGCGCGTTCATCGACCAGATGGCAACCCTGCTGCACACCGACGCCAGCGGCCTCAACGAGCTCGCGGCCAACGCCACCACGATCTATCCCATCGCCAGCCGCTGCGGCGTCTTTGCCAAGACTGACGTGCAGCCGCTGCTCAACGAAGGCGCCCGCCCCGAGGACGTCGCCGCTTCCATCTTCCAGGCCGTCGTGACCCAGACCATCTCGGGCCTGGCGTGCGGCCGTCCCATCCGCGGCAACGTCGCCTTCCTGGGCGGCCCGCTGCAGTATCTCTCCGAGCTGCGCCACCGCTTCTACCTCACGCTCAACCTGGACGAGGAGCACCGTATCGTGCCCCAAAACGCTCACCTGTTCGTGGCGAGCGGCGCCGCCATGGCGCACGAGTCCAACAAGCTCAGCACGTTCCCGCAGCTCATCGAGGCTATCGATGCCCTGGGTGACACCCAAGGTGCCGAGGTCGAGCGCCTGGATCCGCTCTTTGCCACCGACGAGGACTTCGCCGAGTTCAAAACCCGCCACGACCAGGAAGTCGTCCCCAAGGGCAAGCTCGAAGGCTACACCGGCCGCGTGTTCATCGGCATCGACGCCGGTTCCACCACCATGAAGGCCGCGCTCGTGGGCGAGGACGGTCAGCTGCTGCACACCTGGTACGGCAACAACAACGGCGACATCCTGGGCACGGCCAAGGTCATCATGGCCGATTTCTACAACCACATTCCTGCCGGCTGTACCATCGGCCACGTGACCACCACGGGCTACGGTGAGGCGCTTCTCATTGAGGCCCTCAAGGCCGATTCCGGCGAGATCGAGACCGTCGCGCACCTGCGCGGCGCCAAGGCGTTCCTGCCCGGCGTCGAGTTCATTTTGGACATTGGCGGACAGGACATGAAGTGCCTGCGCGTCAAGGACGGCGTCATTGAGCACATCATGCTCAACGAGGCCTGCTCGTCGGGTTGCGGTAGCTTTATCGAGAGCTTCGCCGTCTCTATGAACATGGACGTGCGCGCGTTCGCCGACGCGGCCATCCATGCCAAGGCCCCCGTCGACCTGGGCAGCCGCTGCACGGTCTTTATGAACTCACGCGTCAAACAGGCGCAAAAGGAAGGCGCCACGGTGGGCGACATCGCGGCCGGCCTGTCCTATTCCGTCATCAAGAATGCCCTGTTCAAGGTCATTAAGCTGCGCGACCCCAAGGAGATCGGCAGCCAGGTGATCGTTCAGGGCGGCACCTTTATGTCCGATGCTACGCTGCGCGCGTTTGAGCAGCTCACCGGCGTTCATGCCGTGCGTCCCGACATCGCCGGCTGCATGGGCGCCTATGGTGCGGCCCTGCTCGCCCGCGATCGCGCCGGCGCCGACGGCACCTCGGCCATCCTCTCGGCCGAGGACATCGCGCACCTCACTGTGACGCAAAAGCACGTCCGCTGCGGCCGTTGCTCTAACAACTGCCAGCTTACCGTCAACGACTTTGGCGGCGGCAGGCGCTTCATTACCGGCAACCGCTGCGAGAAGGGCGCCGGCCACAAAAAGCAGAAGACTGAGGCCCCCAACCTCTTCAAAAAGAAAAACGAGCTGCTCTTTAACCGCGAGGTGCTGAGCCCCGATGAGGCCCCGCGTGGTACCGTCGGCATTCCGCGCGCGCTCAACATGTACGAGAACTACCCCTTCTGGCACGCGTTCTTTACGCGCCTGGGCTTTAGCGTGCAGCTGTCCGACCAGTCGAGCAAAAAGACCTACCAGGCGGGCATCGAGTCCATGCCGTCCGAGAGCGTGTGCTATCCGGCCAAGATGAGCCACGGCCATGTGATGAACCTTATCGACCGCGATGTCGACTTCATTTGGATGCCGTGCGTGCGCTGGGAGCGCAAGGAGGATCCGACCGCCGGCAACTGCTACAACTGCCCCATCGTCATGAGCTACCCCACGGCGCTGGCGCTCAACATCGACGAGATTCGCGAACAGAACATCGAGTTCCTGTATCCGTTTGTGCCCTATCACGACAAGACCGAGCTCAAGCGCCGTCTGTACCAGGTGCTCGCCGTCGACCGTGTGGCCGATGCGCAAGCCGGCCGCGGTCGCGTGCGCGGTCCCAAGATCACGCGCTCCGAGGTCGATGCCGCCGTTAACGCTGCCTTTGAGGCCGACGCGCGCTTCCACGAGGACATCCAGACTATGGGCGAGGAGGCTCTTAAGTGGGTCGAGGACCACGGCGGCCACGGCATCGTGCTCGCCGGTCGTCCCTACCATAACGACCCCGAGATCAACCATGCCCTGCCCGAGCTTATCTCGAGCTTTGGCTTTGCGGTCTTTACCGAGGATTCGCTCGCGCATCTCGTGAAGCCCGAGCGTCCGATTCGCGTCGTCGACCAGTGGATGTACCACAGCCGCCTGTACGCCGTCGCCCGTTTTGTGACGATGCGCAACGACCTGGACCTGATCCAGCTCAACTCTTTCGGCTGCGGCTTGGACGCCCTGACCACCGACCAGGTGCAGGAGATTCTGGAAGCCAGCGGCAAGATCTATACCGTGCTCAAGATCGACGAGGTATCCAACCTGGGCGCCGCGCGCATCCGCATCCGCTCGCTCATGGCCGCGCTCAAGGACCAGGAGGCCGAGCGCCTGGCAGAGGCCATGGCCGCGGGCGAGGCCTACGAGCAGGGCGATGCCGCGCCGGTGGCGCCCTCCACGGACGCTCCCGCGTTCGCGAGCCACAAGTATACGTTCGAGGCGCAGCGCGAGAGTGCCTCGACCGCATGGCCCAAGGTACCCTTTACCGAGCAGATGCGCGAGGAGGGCTACACCATCCTGTGCCCGCAGATGGCGCCGATCCACTTTGACCTGGTCAAAGAGGTGTTCCGCGGTGCCGGCTACAACTTGGAGCTGCTGCCCTCGACCGACCATGACGCCGTCGAGGCGGGCCTGCGCTACGTGAACAATGACATCTGCTATCCGTCGATTCTGGTAACGGGCCAGATTATGGAGGCCATCGAGAGCGGTCGGTACGACCTGTCCAAGACGGCCGTGGTTATCAGCCAGACCGGCGGCGGCTGCCGTGCCACCAACTACATCGCACTCATCCGCAAGGCCCTGCGCGAGAGCGGCCACCCCGAGATCCCGGTGATCTCGCTTTCGGCCGTGGCGCTCGGCGAGGATAACCCCGGCTTTAAGATTACGCCGGCGCTGCTTAAGCAGGCAGTCTACGCGGTGCTCTTTGGCGACGTGATGATGCAGATGCTCTACCGCTGCCGCCCGTACGAGGCCACGCCCGGCGCCGCCAACGCGCTCTACGAGGAGTACATGGCGCGCGCCCGCAAACTGGCGCCCAAATTCAACCGCCACAACTACACCAAGCTGTGCCGCGAGGCCATCCGTGCGTTCGACACCATGCCGCTTGCGGGCGAGGGCACCAAGCCGCGCGTGGGCGTGGTCGGCGAGATCCTGGTCAAGTTCCATCCCACGGCCAACAACCACGTGGTCGACGTTATCGAGCGCGAGGGCTGCGAGGCCGTAGTACCGGGCCTGCTCGACTTCTTCCTGTACTCCATGAGCAACGCCGAGCTGCAGAAGGACGAGCTGGGAAGCTCTGCCACTACGCGCGCTGGTATGCAGGCGCTCATCAAGCTCGTGGACTGGATGCGCACGCCGGTGGAGGAGATGCTCGAGAAGTCCCGCCGCTTTGAGGCACCCGAGCGCATCGGCACCATGGCCGACAAGGCCCGCACGGTGCTTTCGGTGTGCAACAACATGGGCGAAGGCTGGCTGCTCACGGCCGAGATGCTCGACCTGATTGACCATGGCGCGCCCAACATTATCTGCACGCAGCCCTTCGCGTGCCTGCCCAACCACGTGGTGGGCAAGGCCGTGATCAAGGAGCTGCGCCGCCAACATCCCGAGAGCAACATCGTCGCGGTGGACTACGACCCCGGTGCATCCGAGGTCAACCAGCTCAACCGCATTAAGCTCATGATTAGCGTGGCCAAGGAAAACATGCGCGCCGGTAAAGGCTTTAAGCTCGAGAAGGTGGCGCCGCTCGCGATGGACGAGGTCACCGGCCAGATGCGTGCCCATGACGGCTGCGTGAGCTGCGGGCCGGCCAGTGAGGAGGCCGTTGCATCGGTCGCCAAGCGCCTGGGACGCGGCATTAAGAAGTAGCTGGCCTGCTATGGGCTAGATATGAGGCAAACGGGTGGTAGCTGCACCGGCTACCACCCGCTTTTTCTGGACATATGTTGCGTAAATGACCTTGCTACAGCCTTCCGTGGGCTTGTCCGATTTTTGGGCCGGTTCGGGCTTTGAGGACAAGTTGCTGCAGGCCCAAGGCGATTTTTCGCTCAATGCGGGCCAGCACAGTGTGACCTATCTGCCAAACGACGATACGGTAACAACCGGTCGCTACCAGGTACTGCTGTACGACAACAACTTTGGCGCGGCCGAGAGCTATCCCAAGTTCGACTGGGGCCAGCTGGGCGCCGCGGTGGTGACCGACTACAGCAAGGGAACGCATTCGTTTGGGCGCATCTTTACGGTGGACGAGAACGCGCGCACCTACGAGCTCGAGGACCAGGTCGCAGTGCCGTTCTCGGGCTACGTAAGCAGTGCACAGCGCGTCGGCGATTCAGATAGTATGCTCGTGGCATCGGGCCAGGCCAAGACCTTTACCGAGTACGATCGCTATGGACTGCCCATCGCCACCTACGAGATGGAAGCCGAGAAGTACATCTACCGCGTGTACAAGTACGAGCTGTAGCGCTGCGCTTGGCTATGCCTGCGCCCCGCGGCTGCGCTCTCGTGCCGGGCCCACCTCGCGTCCCGCATCACTTCACATCGAACTCCACGCGATCGAGTTCGGGTACGTTGAGGTCTATGAGCTTGCGGGCGACGTGGCGGTCGTGCGCCCCGAGCGCCTCGCTTGTCGTCACGTGGGCGACAACCTCGCGCTCGACGATGCCCTCTTCCTCGCCCTCGGCAGCTGAGGTCTCGACGGCGACGGTGTAATCCTTAAAGCCCGGCAGCACCGCGGCAAGTTCGCGCGTAGTTTCGGTGACACCGTAGCCGTCCTGCACGCCGGTCTGCGCCGAGCCAATAGACCCCGCCGTCATAACGATGCAGGGGATGGCAAAGACTACCGTACCCACAATGATGCGGCGGCGCACCTTGCGCGATAGCTCGTCGACCTCGGCATCTTCTTCGGCGGTTACAATGCCGTCGCCGTTGAGGTCGCGCTTGAGCGGCACGCGCAAGATAAGTAATACGGCTTCGGCCGCGAGTGCGATAAAGACCACGTTGATGCCAAACTCGTAAAGCGCCGAGAGAAACAGCGACCCGCTTGCGATGGCGATGCCATAGCCCGCCGCGCACAGAGGCGGCATGAGCGCGGTTGCCACGGCCACGCCGGCGATGAGCGTGGCGGGTTCCTGGTCGCGCGAGTTGCCCAGGCCGCCCGCAAAGCCGCCCGCGAGCGCGACGGCAAGGTCCCACACGGTGGGCGTCGAGTTGTCGACGATGGCGGCCGTGGCGGTGCCAAGGGGCGAGAGCTTAAAGTACAACGTGGACGTGACCAGGCAAAAGGCCATCTGCAGCGCAAGGCTGGCGATGGCTTCGACGGTAATCTCGCGGTCGAGCGTGGCGATGCCGTATGCCATGGCAAGGACCGATCCCATAAGCGGGCAGATGAGCATGGCGCCCACGATGGCGATGTCCGAATCGATATCGAGGCCGATGCTTGCGATGAGCATGGCGATGATGAGGATACACAGGTGAGAGCCAGTCAGACGCGCGCCGTTTACAAAACGCTTGCGGATCACGTGATAGGGCGCGCGTCCCTCGCGAATGTTGAATGCGCGCTTGAGGAAGCGGGTGATGTTTTCCATGGCTTCGCTATGAGCGGGGCGGATGCCGTGACGCCGATGATGACGCTCGCGCAGTCGCTTGATCTGTTGTTTGTCGAGTTCCATGTCCACCTCGTTCCAGCGCGGTCCGCGCAACGCGCCCGTTGTCCTAACTCTACACCGTGGCGGGCGGGGTGTCTGTTGGATGCGGAATCCGATAGGGCGGATGACACGGGAGCAAATGCAAATCACAGGCTCAATTCCATCCCGCGAGAATATGATGCACCAGCTCCTTCAAATGTGACGAAACTGTGAAGCACGAGAGCGTGAATTTCAAAAAATCCGCTGGTGACCAATGTTGCGCAACAGAATTCAAAAATCAGCTCCTACATTTTGAGGCGTATGGATACATCCGTGTCAAAGGGAGAAAGCCATGGCAAACTATATCCCACAGCACTTTGAGCCTCGGGCCAAGGCCGTCAACGTCAAGGGCGTTGCCAACCGCGCCGTCGCAACCGTTTTGACGGCGGGCCTCATCGCTCAGCCGCTCATGTCGCCGCTGGCGGCAATCGCCGCACCGACGGCAGATAACGGTGACGCCACGAAGGGCGACAGCGCTATCGAGAACACCGTTGCCACCGGTAACCAGGCGGTCGTAAAGACGGCTGCCCAGTTGGCCGAGGAGTCGGCAAAGCAGCTCAAGGACGCTCAGGCCGCCTACGATGCCGCCCAGAAGAAAGCCGACGCGGCGGGCCAGTCTCAAAAGCAGGCGCAGCAGCAAAAGAATCAGGCCTCGCAGGCCGTGACCGATAACGCCGCCGAGCAGAACGAGGCCGAGGCAGCCGCGCTTCAGGAGAAGATCGACGAGCTTAAGGCGGCTGTTGACAAGGCCGAGCAGCAGCAGAAGAAGCTGGGCGACCTGAACGATCAGCTCGATCAGGCCAACAAGAGTGTCGAGGATAAGACCCAGGCGCTCAAGGACGCCAAGGCAAAGCAGGATGAGGCCAAGAAGGCCCTCGACGATGCGCAGGCCAAGCTCGAGGCCATGGGTATGGACGAGTACGAGGCCGCCAAGAAGGCCGTCGAGGACGCGCAGGCCAAGCTCAATGCGGCGAATGCCGATGTGAAGACGGCCGAGGGTGAGCTCGATGCCGCTAAGACCGCCGCCGACAATGCTGAGCAGGCAAAGAGTGATGCCGAGTCTGCTCTGACGACTGCCCAGGCCAAGAAGCAGGAGACCGCCAATGCCCTTGCCGCTGCGACCACCGCGTGCGGCAACGCCCAGGATAAGCTGAACGACGCCCAGAAAGCGCTCGATGCCGCCATCTCGGGCACGGGCATCGATCTAAAAGCGCTTGAGGCCGCCAAGGAAGCTGCTGCCGGTGAGCTCAAGGACGCGCAGACCGAGCTTGATGCCGCGAAGGCTGCCGACGCCACCGCACAAACGAACCTCCAGGCCGCACAGACTGATGCCAGCGCCGCGCAGGAAAAGGTCAACGCCGCCAACGCTGCCGTTTCGTCAGCGCAGACTGCATACGACGAAGCCAACGGCAAACTCGGTGATTTGACCAGCAAATACAACACCGCCAAGGCTGCTTACGAGCAAGCTCAGCAGACCGAGGCCGACAAGAAGACAGAGTACGACCGTCTAGCAGAGGTCGCAAAGCAGAAGAAAAGCGCTCTTGAGAATGCTACCAGCGACTACAACAAAGCGAATGATGAATACAACACGGCCAGCGCAAACGTCAAAGCTCTTGAGCAGCAGATTTCTGAGCTAAAAGCAAACATGACGGTGGATACGGATGCTGTCAAGGCTGGCCTGCTTGGCTTTATGAATCACATCGCAAGTAGTACGTCGTTTACTGCTGCTCAGCGTGCCAACGCGAGCGATGCGGCGAAGTTACTTGATGGGTCTGCTAGCAAGGCGGCATGGTATGACGACTATGTCAACTTGGATGCATCTGACGCTGACAATGCTTTTTCGCTCGTGAATCTGCAGAATACCTTGACCTACATGAATGCCGTCAATGGAATTCGTCGCGCAAATGGCTTGAGTGACATGAAGGTCAGCATTGTCTCTATGGCGCAGTCGGCGCTCGATGTTTGCTATTCGTCGAATGTTTGGGACCACGCGGGGAACAGCGGCGAGGGCTTTTATATGTCCTATAACGAAAACCTTGCCGGACGTGCTGGCGCCTACAAGGGGTCAGATAATCCTAAAGATTGGGAAATATCCTTCGATAACGGCGACAAGTACGGCGATGATTGGCCGTTTATCGGTTGGTATACTGCGGAAAAGCGTGACTATGACAGGGGTGACTATAGCAACACCGGCCACTATGAGAACTTTATTGATTCAGGTGCTAATTCCTTTGGGTTCGCCGTCGGCTACGGTAAGGATGGCAACCGCTCAACGCCCGAGGATGACGGTGCACCCAGTCCTGTTTCAATTTATCAGGGAAACTGGGCCGAAGGCGATTTTACGGTTGACGAGTTCAAGAACCTGGTAAACACGTACGTAGACTCCGTTTATCATGCCGGTGGTACCGCCGCGCAGAAGGCGCAGCTGGCGCAGCTGCAAGATCAACTTGCGGCAGCACGGAAGGCGCTCGATGTGAAAAACGATGCGCTTGGCTCTGCGGAGTCATCCCTCGATGCTGCCAAGAGTGCCGCGAATGAAGCGAACGGTAACGTTGCTGCTGCCAAGAGCGACTATGAAGCTGCGCAAGAGGCCACCGCTATCGCGAAGGCGGCATATGGCGCTGCCGATGTCAATTTGAAGAATGTTGACATCGAAACTCCTAGGGCAAATCTCAACGCCGCCAAGGACGAGGCGACCGTCGCGCAGGCCGCACTTGACGACGCTAACTCCAAGCTCACCGAATGCCAGACGAACGCCTCCAAGGCTTCCGCCCGCAAGGCGAAGGCACAGGGCGATTACGATACCGCCAAGACAAAGTCCGATAAGGCCAACGAGGCGTATGACAATGCCACGGCTTCGGTCAAGGACCTTACTGCCAAGCGCGATGCCGCTAATGCGAACCTTGCGAGCAAGCAGGGCGCGCTTGACGGGGCCAAGAAGGCCGACGACGCCGCTCAGGCTGGCGTAGATAAGGCTCAAGCCGCAGGCGCACACGCCGCGACCGCTCTTTCGGATGCCAAGCAGGCAGTTGCCGCCAAGACGCAGGCCGTGTCCGACGCACAGGCGAAGGTCAAGGCCGCCGAGGGCGAGCTGGCCCGCGCAAACAAGGCCTTCGAGCGCTTCGCCGGCGCCCAGAAGGCGGTCGACGACGCCACGGCCGCCTATGATGCCGCCGTTGCCGGTGTCGCCGATGCCCAAAAGCAGCTCGAGGCCGCCAACAAGGCCGTTGTCGATGCGAACTTCGATATCATCAAGGCCAAGGCCGAGCTTGCCGGCGACGAGGCGCTCAAGGCCGATCTTGAGGCCGTCGACCACAAGGCCTCCCTTGCCGCGGGCACGACGGGCAACGATAAGCTGACCAAGCTGAATGCCGCCTACGCTCGATACAAGTCCGCCGTCGATGCCGCTGCGGGCCTCAAGACTGCCCTGAGCGATGCCGATGCCAAGCTGTCCGATGCCAACGACGCTTATGCCGCCGCATTGGCAGAACTCGGCGATGCCAAGGACGCCCTGGCTGCTGCACAGGCCGAGTACGACAAGTATCATCCCAAGGCCGAGCCGCAGGCTAAGCCTCAGGTTACGCAGGCTGCTGCAAAGGCCCCTGCCGCTAAGAAGAAGGCTGCGTCGGGCGCGCTTGCCCAGACCGGCGACAACTCCGCGCTTGCGGGCGAGGTGTTCGTCATCGGCGGCATTACGCTCGTTGCCGCGGGCGTGACGCTGAGCGATCGTCGTCGCAAGCAGATGTAGCGTATTGAGCGCTGGCCTCGCGACATACCGCAATTCGTCGCGAGGCCGACTCGATAACTCAACCGATAAGGCCGGCGCGCTGTCATACGCAGCGCGCCGGCCTTTCTTTGCGGTGGTATCAAAAAGCTCGGTCGGTAGCCGCGAAAGCTGCCGACCGAGCAAATCGTAGACAATATGGTTGCTGTCGAGCAGCTGCTCAGCTTAGCCCAGCAGGCTCAGACCCACGGAGACAAACGCCAGGATAACGCCGACGATAGACTCGCCACCGAGCAGGCCGCTGGCGACAACCAGACCCTGCTCCTGGAAGGCGGCATCCTTGGCGGCCTTCTCCTCGTCCGAAAGACCGGCGGCGGCGTCGCGGTGTGCAGCCCACTTGTCGTAGGCGAGCTTGACGCAGGAGCCCAAGAAGGCCGTGAGCGACATGTAGAACGGCAGGTACACGCCCAGACCGATCATCATGGCCGGAATGCCGAGCCAGTACATGACGATGCCGGCGATAAAACCGCCCGCAAACCACGGCACGCTCGGGATGCCCGAGACCATGGTGGCGACCACGCTTGCCTGCGCGGCCACAAAGCTCTTGTCGGGGCCGAAGGCGTCCGGACCATAGGCGGTGACGAGCGCGACCATGACGGCGGCAGCGACCAGGGCGCCCACGATGCCGCCGATGGCCTGGCCGACCCACTGTGCACGCGGGTTGGTGCCCAGCACGGCGCCGGCCTTGAAGTCGTTCATGACGTCGCCCGCAAGGCCGCACGCTACGGCCACGATGCCGGCGATAAAGAACAGCTTGACCTGAGCGAGCTGCGCGAAGGCGGCAACGATGAGCATGACGATGAGGCCGAAGATCTCCATGGGGTCGATGCCCGTCTGGCCGCAGCTCTGCGCGCTCATGATGGTGGTGACAAAGGTGAACAGCGTGACGATGACGGCCGGGACGGGGCCAAGGTCGAGCACGATGGCGATGATCACGGCGATGGCGGCAGCGCCCAGGCCGATGATACCGGCGTCGAGTTTAAGGGAGCCCGAGATGAGCGACTGCTCGTCGGTGTCGGTGGAGCTGTCGGCGGCGAGGCCGCGGACGATACCGGCGACCTGCGGCAGGATGTCCTTGAGGACGACGGCGACGCCAAAGCCCATCATGAGGCCCATACCCAGGGACTTAACAATGCCCTGTGCGGTCATAACGTCAAACAGACCGGCAGCGGTGCCGCCGACGATGATGCCAAAATTGCCCAGCAGCGCGCCGGCAAACCAGAACGCGACGGGGGCGAAGCCCACAAGGAAGCCGACGGAGAGCAGCATGGGCGAGTTGTAGATGGCAAAGGTCACGCCGGGGATATTGAGCGTGCACAGCATGCTGGGCACCACGCCCAGAGCGTCGCGCAGCACGCTGTAGATGCCGGCGATGGCCATGGAGCCAAAGAGCTGCTTGCCGGTTTTGCCGCCGGCCTCGGTTGCGCGCAGGGTCTGAGCTGCGGCGTTGCCGGTGGGGAACTCAAGCGCGGCGTCCACGATAAAGTGACGGTGGATGAGCGCGGTGGCCAGCAGGCCCAGGATGGTGCCGGCGAGTGCCACGATAAACATGTCGAGCCAGCTGATCTGGTCGGCATATCCCAGCATCCAGGCGCCCGGGATGGTAAACGCCAGGCCGCCGGCGACCATGGCGCCCGCGGACATGATGGTGTGGGTGACGTTGGCCTCGTTGAGGCTGGCATTGCCCATGAGCTTAAGGAAGAACAGCGAAATGACGGCAGCGAAGACGATCGGCCAGGGGAGAGCGCCCATCTTGAGGGCGGTGTAGGCCGAGCTTGCCGTGATAATCACGCAGCCAAGGACGCCGATGACGACGCCGCGCAGCGTGAGTTGCCCGCGCATCGAAGCGCGGTTCGAGGGATTGCTCATATAGAACTCCTTTGCGTATATCCGCTTCCCCCGGGAGCGCCGCTACGGATACGGCGCGGGAAGTCGGGTTACCAAGGGCCGCCGCGTGAGCTCGCGCGCGACCGCGCACCAGTATAACCGCAAGCTAGTCATTTCGGGATGACTGGTTTAGGTAGGCGATATACTGCTGGGCAGACGAAAGGAGCGCCGACGATGCTTAATGGGTGCGCATATATATTGACGGTCGACGTGGGCAACACGTTCATTCGCTTTGGCCTGTTTGCCGAGGATTCGGCCGCGGCGCAGGAATGCCCGCTTGCGACGTGCGAGATCACGACGCCGTCGAGCATCACAGCAGACGAGGCGCGCATGCGTCTCGCTCAAGTCATGGCCGCGCTAGCGGCCGATGCGGGCATGCCGGGTGCACTCGTTCCCGCGGCCGCAGTGCTGAGCTGCGTGGTGCCGGCGCTCGAGCGCCCGTGGAAGACGGCGCTTTCCCGCATCTGCACGGGGCGCGTGCTCACGGTGGGGCCGGGACTTAAGACCGGCATGCCCGTCCACTACGACGACCCGGCCGAGATCGGCCCCGACCGCATCGCCGACGCCGTGGCGGCCCGGGCCGTTTACGGCTCTCCGTGCATCGTGATCGACCTGGGCACTACGACCAATATCGAGGTCATCGACGCGTGCGGTACCTTTGTGGGCGGCGTCATCGCGCCGGGTCTGGCGCTCGGCGCCCGCTCGCTCTCGGCCGCTGCGGCGCGTCTGCCGCAGGTCGAGCCTTCGGCGCCCACGCATGTGATCGGCCGCAACACGCGCGAGGCCATGCGCTCGGGCGTGGTCTTGGGCGAGGTGGCACGCATCGACGGCATGCTCGACATGGTGCTCGCCGAGATGCGCGCGACCAAGGCTGCGGGGGAGGGCGATGTGCCCATCGTCATTACCGGCGACGACGCCGAGGCGCTCGCGGCCCTTGTCGGCCATAGCCTGACGGTCGACGACGCGCTGACGTTGCGAGGACTCGCCGAGCTCTACCACATCAACCAAAAGCCCCGCCGCGTGTAAAAGTGAGGGCGCCGGCGGGACAAACGCCCTCACCTTTCACCTGCTACAATGGGTCAAACTATTGCGATTACGGAGGTGTCTGCCATGTCGGACGATCTTCATCAAACTTCGTCAGGCAAGCGCCTGGACGTCATTAGCTGGGACGAGTTCTTTATGAGCGTGGCCATCGCCGCGCAGCGCCGCAGCAAGGACCCCAACACGCAGGTGGGTGCGTGCATCGCCAACACCAACCACCGCATCCTTTCGGTGGGCTACAACGGTACACCCTCGGCGCTCAACGACGACTTTTTTCCGTGGGGTACGAGCGACGACCCGCTGCAGGACAAGCACAACTACGTGGTCCATGCCGAGGCCAACGCCGTGCTCAACTACCGTGGCTCGCTCAAGGACCTCGAGGGTTCCACGGTCTACGTCACGCTGTTCCCGTGCCACGACTGCGCCAAGATTTTGGCTCAGGTGGGCGTGGGCGAGGTTGTCTACCTGGACAACAAGTACGCCGACACCGATGACGGACGCATCAGCCGCCGCATCCTCGACTCCTGTGGCATCAGCTACCGCCAGGTCATCGTCGATGTTCAGATTGGTACCGGGGGACAGGCTCGACAGTAATCATGCGTTGTCGCTATCTGACGACGAACGCAGCTCAAAGAGCCCCGTCCCAAATTGACTACTCGTGAAAGTCGCGTCTGCGCGCATGGACGGCTCGTGAGCGGGTACATGGCTGTAGTAACATAGCTTCTGTCCGCGGGCGTGCCCGCGTTATTGTGAGAAAGGAGCCCCTGTGGCTGTTAACGAAGAGCTGCTTAAGAAGGTTCTTGAAGAGATTCGTCCCAACCTGCAGGCCGATGGCGGCGATATGGAGTATGTGGGCGTCGACGACGAGGGCGTCGTCAAGCTGGAGCTGCAGGGCGCCTGCGCCGGCTGCCCCATGAGCTCGCTGACCTTGTCTATGGGCATCGAGCGTATCCTGAAGGAGCACGTGCCCGGCGTTACCCGTGTCGAGCAGGTCAATGCCTCCGGCGAGACCGACGACCTGTACGACGAGTACGCGCCGTTCTAAGATGCGAAAGCTGCGGACGGTACGCTCCGCATAGACGTTACGCCCAAATATGCGGCTGCGAGCGTAAGGCCCGCGGCCGCATTTGTATGTAGGGAGTAGGAGGGTCGACATGCTCAACGACTTCTACCATATGCTTGATCCCGTCGCGATTTCGGCGGGGCCTATCACGATTTACTGGTATGGTCTGGCCTATGTGGTCGGCGCCCTGCTCACGGCGGTTGTCATGTACCGCACACAGCGTCGCTGGGGCTTTAACATCACGATTGATGACCTGACGAGTGTCGTGGTCGGCGTGGTCTTTGGCCTCATTATCGGTGCGCGCCTGTTCTACGTCATCTTTTACGGCGACGGCTACTACTGGGCGCATCCGCTCGAGATCTTTGCCACCAATGAAGGCGGCATGAGCTTCCATGGCGGCCTGGTGGGCGGCATCATCGGCGGCGTGCTCGTGTGCCGCATGTATAAGCTCGACGCATGGACTTTGGCAGACCTTGCCGTCATAGGCGCGCCGCTGGCCTTGTGCCTGGGCCGTTGTGCCAACTTTGTCAACGGAGAGCTGTGGGGCAAGCCGACCGATCTGCCCTGGGGTGTGGTTTTTGGCGGGACTGCGGGCGATATGCCGCGTCACCCCTCCCAGCTCTACGAGGCATTTCTTGAGGGCATCGTGCTCTTTTGCATTCTGCAGGTGCTCAGCCGCAAAAAGCCGCTGCTGCCCCAGGGTACGTTTATGGGCGTGTTCGTGATGGGGTACGGCATCGTCCGCTTTCTCGTTGAGTTCGTGCGCGTGCCCGATGCCCAGCTGGGTTATCTGCTGGGCGGCGTCATCACCATGGGTCAGCTGCTGAGTTTGCCGCTCGTGATCGCCGGTCTGGCGCTCATCATCTTCGCCCGACACCGCAATCGCCCCCAGCGCATCTACCTCGACGCCTAACCACCAAAACCACCACAAAGGGGACAGGCACCTTTGTGGTGGTTTTGCCGAGTTTGATAGGTTTCTAGAAAGGCTTTCGGACTGTGAAGGATTCCGACCTCTCCACAACGGCTGCGCGCGACGCTGCCCGCATCGTCTGGTTTAAGCGCTATCCCGCCAAGCAGACGCTCATCGCATTTTTGCTCGCGCTGTTGGCGACCACGGCGTTTTCCATCGATCCCGCCCCGGTGTCGAGCAACGCAGTCTTGGCGATTGACCCCAAAGCCTCGGGCATGCTGTACGTGTGTTACGAGGTGCTCCTCTCGTTTGCCGGCCATACCGACGCGGTCATGCTGCTTGCGCTTGCCTGCCTGCTCACGCTGCCGTTTCGCTACGTATTCTTTGGCCGCGGCGACGCTTGGCGTCCCTCGGTGATCCTTCCGTCGCTGTTCTTTGCCGTCTGCATGGTGTTTGGCCGCAGCTACGACCTCACCGACTCGGCCGAGATTGTCCTTGGCGACAAGGCCCGCATCATCTGCGCCTGGATAGGCGGTGCGGGCTGGATGCTCTTGGCGGTCGTTGCCTTCTACCTCGCCTTTGAGTGTCTAGATTGGTTGAGCTCTCGGCGCATTCCGTTTTCTGAAGCGCACTTTGGCCGCGTATGGCGTGTGGCTCACGCCGTGCTCTCGGTCCATCCCTTTGCCGGGCCCTTCCTGGTGCTTATGGTCGCCTGGGCGCCCACGCTCATCGCTTCGCTGCCCGGCCTTTTTATGGGAGACACGGGTGCGCAGATTCGCCAGTGGTTCAACTACCCCAACGGCACGAGTGACTACCTGCGTCTGCTCAACCCCAATGTGTTGCTCAACGGACATCATCCCGTGGTGCACACGGCTATCATCGGTTCGTACGTCCAGCTGGGGCTTTCACTGTTCAACAGCGCCAACGCGGGCCTCATCATCTATACCTGCGCTCAGTTCGTCATTACGGCCGCCTGCATGGCCTATTCAATCTCGTCGCTGCGCAAGCTGGGCGTGAGCCTGCCGGTTCGCGGTGCGATCCTGCTGTTCTTTGTGTTTATGCCCATGTTCTCCAACTACGCGGCCTTGCTTACCAAAGACGTGCTGTTTGCCGACGCGTTTTTGATGCTGTTGGTGCAGACCGTGAAGCTCGTGGCCTGCGGCCTGCCCCGTCGCGATGCCAATGCCGAGCGTGCAGGCGAACAGAGGCCTATGCTCTTTGCGCGCCATGATTGGCTGCTGCTCGCTCTGGGTGCCATGGGTTCCACGTTTCTGCGCAACGGCGGCCTGGTGTTTCCCCTGGCGGCATGCGTAATCGCGGCAGCTTTTTGCGCATGGGACGTGCATGTGGCTCGTCGTGCAGCCAAGCAGGCTGGTGCTGCGCCTTCGGGCGCCACCCCGCGTTTCCGCTGGGTGGGAGTTCTTGCGGTGCTTGCACTCTGCCTTGCCTCTAATATGTACTTCACCAAGGTCTTTATGCCGGCACACGACATCACGCCTGGTTCCAAGCGCGAAATCCTCTCGATTCCGTTCCAGCAGACGGCTCGTTTTGTCCAAAAGCACGACGGCCTCAACTCGGGCGTCAACCCCACGGTTAAGGAGGACGGCACCATCGTGGAGGCTCCTTGCGACGGCTTGGTGACCGACGAAGAGCGTGCCGTGATCGACCGTGTGCTCAAGTACGAGAACCTGGGCCGCCGTTACAACCCGGATAAGTCGGACGCCGTCAAAAATTGCTTTAACGAGTACGCCTCGCAGGAGGACATCAAGGCCTATTTTGAGGTGTGGGCCCAGATGTTCAAAAAGGACCCCGGGTGCTATATCTCGGCGCTCATCAATAACTACTATGGGTATTTTTATCCGAGCGCTCGCGACGCATGGGTCTACAGCACGGCGCGCAGTGCCGAGATCATGGCGAAGCCCGATAACCTCAAGTACTTCGACTTCCATCCGGTCGATAGCAAGGTTGTGCGCTGGTGCGACCACCTGATCAACCTGTATCGCGTGGCAGTACAACGCATCCCGTTTATCTCGCTCACCATGAGCTCGGCCACCTATGTGTGGATCATGATCGCCGTGGTGGTCTATCTGCTACGTCGTCATTCGTGGCGCGGGCTGGCCATTTGGGTGCCGCTGCTGGGCGTGCTTGCCGTGTGCCTGATTGGCCCGTGCAACGGCTCGACCTACATGCGCTATCTGTATCCGGTCATCGCCTGCATGCCCTTCGCCATCGGCGCCACCGTCACCCGCAGCGACTTCCTCTGGTCCTAACTTGGTGCATTGGGGGTCAGGTTTCTTTGCACCAAAGGGGTCATCATCACGACGCCTTCATTTTGGGGTTTATCTCGCAGGCCAGTAGGTATATCATAACGACGTTTGTTTATATTGCCCGAGCATCTGCGCTGGGCTTTAGGTCGAAACCGATAGGAGACACGTATGTCCGGACACTCTAAGTGGGCCACAACCAAGCATCGTAAGGGCGCGCAGGACGCCAAGCGTTCCGCCCTCTTCTCCAAGCTGAGCCGCAACATCACCGTTGCTGCCCGTCTCGGCGGTGACCCGCTGCCCGAGAACAACGCCAGCCTCGCCGCTGCCGTTGCCAAGGCCAAGGCTCAGTCCATGCCTAAGGACAAGATCAAGTCCGCTATCGACAAGGCTTTTGGTTCGGGTGCTGACGCTGCCGTCTACGAGAACATCGTGTACGAGGGCTACGGTCCCGCCGGTGTCGCCGTCTACGTCGACTGCCTGACCGACAACCGCAACCGTACCGCCGCTGATGTCCGTTCCGCCTTCTCCCACGCTGGTGGCAACCTGGGCACCTCCGGCTCCGTCGCCTTCCAGTTTGAGCGCAAGGGCCAGATCGTCGTCGCCAAGGAGATTCTGGACGAGAACGCCAAGAAGGAGACCATGATCGCCAACGGTGCTGCCGGTGACGAGGATGAGTTCATGATGGCCATCGCCGAGGCCGGTGGCGAGGACTACGAGGACGCCGGCGAGGAGTGGATCGTCTGGACTACTGCCAACGAGGTCATGGCTGTCTCCAAGGCGCTCGAGGAGCAGGGCGTCCAGGTCAAGGGCTCCGAGACCACCATGGTCCCGACCACCCCGACCGAGGTCTCCGGCGCCGACGCCAAGAAGGTTCAGCGCCTCATCGACCGTCTTGAGGAGCTCGACGACGTCCAGGATGTTTACAGCACCATGGACATGACCGACGAGGTCATCGCTGCCCTCGAGGAGGAGTAGCGCCCGCACGGGTTAAGCCGTGCATATCTGGGCATAATGAAGCGAGCATGCAAGCCTCGTGGAATAGATGAGCCGGATCCGCGTGCGTAGAGCACCGGACCCGGCTCTTTTATAATGATGCGAACCGTTTTGTATTTCGAGTGCCGAGATTTGAAGGGAGCGCCACGTGCGCGTACTCAAACGAGCCCTAGCGATTGTTTATCTTGCCGCCGCCATCGTGGCGCTGGGTACGCTTGTCTGCCAGTTTTGGGGGCCGTATACGTATCGCTTTATGCTGCTGATGCGCGACCCCATGCCGCGCATTGTCGTGACGGCATGCGGCGGAGTTGTGGCGATCGGCGTGCTGGTAAGCTTCTTCCGCCTGATGTTTGCTCGTCGCGAGCCGTCCTGTGTGCATCCGGCGGGGGAGCGCAATATCGAGGTCACCCTTGCGGCGCTTTCTTCGTGTGCTAGGGCTGCTGCCGAGCGCGACGACCGCGTGATGGTCGAGCATGTCGAGGCCCGCGTCCAAGGCTCCGACGATTCGCACGTCCGATTTAAGGTCGAGGCTATCGCGCTTGACGATAAGGACGTGGCATCTCTGGCTACTGCGATGCAGCGGCGCATCGAGGAAGCTTGCGACACCATGCTTGGCACGCCGGGCACGACCGCACGCGTTCGTTTTTTGCCGTCCAAGACTACCGTCCAGACCGTGGAGGTTTCCGGTGAGTGATACCAATCAAGACAAGACCGCTCGTACGCCGCGCCTGACGATTGACCAGAGCGCCACGCCGGCGAACGAACCTGTTGATTCCAAAGCAGAGGCAACCGAGTTACAAGACGCGGCAGCCGCGGATTTTGACGAGGCTATGGGTCTCATCAAGGGTACGGGCGCTGCCATCTGGAGCTATGCCGTGCGTCATCCCAACACCACGCTTGGCGCCGTCGCTGGCTTTATCCTCGCCGTGTTGGTGCTCACGTTGGGCCTGTGGGATACGCTCGTCATTGCATTCTTCGTGCTGATCGGCGCTGTGATCGGCCAAATTCGCGACGGCGAGAACGGGATCGTCAACTTCTTCGGCCGTCTGTTTAGCGGCCGCTAATAGGCCGCTAATATGTATTCGACTGTCGCATCCGCGGCAGGCATAAGGAGGAACCATGGCTTTTAATACGAAGGTCGATGTGGCCGATACCGAGCTCGAGGAGAACGAGGCGGTCGTCGCCGAAGCCGAGGATGTGACGCTCGAGGACGAGGCTCTTGTCGAGGTCGAGTCCGATGTGGATGAGGATGACGAGGAAGCGGATGAGTCCGAGGACTCGCTGACCTATTCCAACGGCGTGATCGAGAAGATCGTTGCCATGGCCACCCGCGAGGTTCCGCACGTTCTGGGCATGAAGGGTAACCTCATGCATTTTGTGCAGGAGCAGTTTGGTGCCGAGAATCTGACCAAGGGCGTGACGGTCGAGGTCACCGATGACAATCGCGTGGTCGTCAACATCTCCGTCATCATCGAGTACGGCGCCTATGCGCCCGCGATCTTCGACGATGTCAAGGCACGTGTCACCGAGCGCCTCGCCGCGATGACCGGCCTTGAGGTGGCGGGCGTCAACCTGCGCATCGAGGACGTCATCACCCCCGAGGAGTACGAGCACCGCACCAGCCAGCACGAGTAACCTTCCAAAAAGGGACAGGTTTGTTTTGGCAGGTTTTATCTGCGAAAACGTTAAACGGTCGACCGCGCAAGCAAAAGCGTGGCCGGCCGTTATTTGTATGCCCCCCGATGTAGGCATACCGCTCGTCTAACTAGGGGTTGCAATCGTCGCGTTCCGCGTTACCCTAATGGGCGCATTGTTTCCAAATTGTTAACGAGGGGTTGCCGTAATGGCTGACGAGCACGAAACAGAAAGCAAGGCATGGGCGATTGAGGCCGCCGCGGCAGAGGCGGCATCGCGTGCTGCCGAGGAGATGCATCGTCCTCCCGTGGTGCCGATGGAGCGTGTGGTTGATCGCACCGATATCGAGCGCGGCGAGCGTGCCGGCCAAAAGCGCAGCCAGGAGCCGGGCTTCCCGCGCTTTTTCGCCGAGCTCAATTTGGGCCTGATTCTTACGGCCTTTGCCATCGTTGCGTTTAAAACCCCTAATCACTTTGCTTTTGGCGGCACCTCGGGCGTGTCGGTCATTCTGTCCACGCTGTTCCCGACCCTGCCCGTCGGCGTCTTTATGTGGATTATCAACGCGGTTCTCGTCGTTTTGGGCTTTATCTTTTTGGAGCGCAAGGCAATCCTGTGGAGCGTCTTCGCCTCGTTTGCGTTGTCCGCCTATGTTTCGCTGTTTGAGCTCTTTATTCCGACCGATGTCTCTCTGACGGGTGATATGTGGCTCGACCTGTGCTTTGCCGTGATTCTGCCGGCGCTCGGCAGTGCCATCGTCTTTGATATTGGCGCCTCGACGGGCGGCACGGACATCCTTGCTATGATCCTCAAACGCCGCACGACGCTCGAGATTGGCCGCGCCCTGCTGTTGGTCGATATCGGCATCGTGACCATCGCGGCCTTTTTGTATGGCCCGCGTGTCGGTCTGTATTGCGTGCTCGGCCTGTTTGCCAAGACGCTTGTGGTCGACAAAGCCATTGAGAGCATTCACCTGCGCAAAGTCTGCACGGTCATTTGTTCCGAGCCCCTTAAGGTCGAGGAGTTTATCGTCAAGCATCTCAACCGCACGGCGACCATCAGCCGCGGCTACGGTGCCTTCTCGGGCAAGTGCGTGACGGTGATCATGAGCGTGCTGAGCCGTCGCGAGGCCGTGCAACTACGCCGCTATGCGCGCGAAGTCGATCCGGGTGCCTTTATCACAATCGTCGACAGCTCCGAGATCGTCGGCAAGGGCTTCCGCGGAACGAACTAGCACAGACGTATTCAACGAACCGCCTGCTGGCGCCGTGTACCTTGCAAATCGGTCATCTTTGAGTATTTGACCCCACATTGGGCAATAATGATGCTAAAGACAACGTTTGCGATCCAAGTGATTCGTTCAAGATACGAAGGGATGATTCTATGTTCTGCTCGCAGTGCGGCGCCCCCATGGGCGATAACGACAAGTTCTGCGGCGTGTGTGGTGCTCCTAATGCCGGTGCCGCTGGCCCCGCTCCCCAGGGACAGCCTCAGCCCCAGCAGTTTGTTCCGCAACCGCCCGTGGCGAATGCGCCAAAGGGCTGTGTGGCTCAGGCGTTCCAAGATATGACCAAGACTCCGGGCGTGCTTCAGCGTGTATGCCAAATCGCGTTTTTGCCGGCGCTGATTTGCGTTGTGTCGGTGCTCGTGTTGTTTATTCCCGTTATTGGCGGCATTGCGGCTGCCATCGGCTTTTTGGCAGCTTGCATTGCGAGCGTGTGCGGTTCCGGCTTTGGTATCGAGTGGGGTCGCGATCTGTCGCTTAAGATCGATGACGGCATGGAGCGTCCGTTGATGCGTTCCACGTCGTTTGGCCTCGGAGTCTTTTCGAGCGTTATCTCGGTCGTACTCGAGGTTATCGCTGCCATTCCCGTTATCGGTGTAGTGCTTTCGCTGGTGGAGGGCGTGGTAATTGGCGCTGCGGGCTCGTATTCTTATTACGGCTCTTATGCGCTCGAGGCTGCGCTGTTCGGTTCGCTCGGCCTGCTTGTCCTGGCGCTAATTGCCTCGGCGATTCTGGGTGTCTTCTTTAAGATGTTCGCCGACATCGCCGTGATGCACTTTGCGGTGACCGGTCGCGTCGAGAGCGCGTTTTCGCTCGATAAGGTCTGGGCGGCGTTTAAGCACAACAAGACCAAGCTGTTCTGTGCTTCGTTCCTTCCCGAGTTTTTGACGGGCCTGGTCGCCAACGTTGTCACATGGATCTTGACGGTCGTCTTTGGCGCCATTGCCTCTGTCGGCATGTATAGCTACTACTATCGTCCTACGGGTATTGAGGCAATTGTTACCGGCGGTGGCGTCACGCTCGCGCTGTTCTTGGTGCTGGTCGCTTTCGTCACCGTATTTCTTACGGTCTTTGGAAAGATGCTCAAGCATCGTGCCGTTGGCTATTGGGCCGCACGCTATGCAAGCGAGTGGGCCGATGAGGATAAGGACGACGTCCTGACTTTTGTGTTGCCTTTCGAGAAGAAGTCCGCTCCTTCGGGTTACAGCGCTCCGGATGCCGAGCCCGCACCTGAGCCCGAGCCCACGCTTGAGCCCGAGCCCACGCCTGAGCCCGAGCCCACGCCTGAGCCGGCACCCGAGCCCATGCCGGAATCGGAGCCCGAGCCCGCACCTGAGCCCGATCCCGATCCCGAGCTGGGTTCCGACGAGGAACCTCAGGACGAGTAGCCATGCCGTCTGCCATTTGGGGACGGGGTAGAAATGGTAGAAATAGCGCTTGATAAATGAGCGGGGGCGGACGTGTCGAAACGTCCGCCCCCGCTTTGACATCGCGATGTGGCTATGACTGCGAGATGCCAGCGAATCGATTACTCGTCGTGCTTCTCCTCACGGCGTGCGGCAGCGCGTGCGTCGTGGATGCCCTTGATCGCGGCATGGCGAGCCGTTCGGGCATCATGGATGGCGTCGCGAGCCTCGGCGGTCGTCGCCTTGGCAGAGCGCAACTTGGCGGCCAGATCGGGGTTGGTTTCGGCGACCGCGGTAATCGCGGGGCCGTCGAGCTCCTCTTGCGTGGGCTCGGCCAAAAAGTCGATAGCATACTGGGCGGCCACCATGGAGCCCTTTGCCAGCACGGTCTCGTCGATCTTGTAGAAGCAGGAATGTTGGGCGTACGTGGCGCCAATCTTGGGGTTGCGCGTACCTACAAAGGCGAGCACGCCCGGTACGCGACGCAGGTACTCCGAAAAATCCTCGCCCGAAAGCGTGCCGCGATAATGGCCTTGGCCGGTGGGGCCCAGGCACTTGATTACGGCCTGACGGCAGCGCTCGCTCGAGGCGGCGTCGTTTTCGACCTTGTAGTTGGCGATGGTGTAGTCGGTGAGCTCTGCCTCGGCGCCCAAGGCGGCCGCGGTATGCTCCACGATGCGGCGCATAAGCTCCGGCATTTCCTCGTGGGTCGAATCTCCGTAGGTGCGCACCGTGCCGGCGAGGTAGGCCGTGCCGGCGATAACGTTGCGCGCGGTGCCGCCGTGCAGCTCGCCGACGGTGATGACGGCCGGCTCGTAGGGGCTGATTTCGCGCGAGACGATGGTCTGCAGGGCGTTAACGATCTCGGCGGCAACCATGACGGCGTCGTGGCCGCGCTGGGGCATGGCGCCATGGCACGAGGTGCCGCGGACGTCGATGCGGAACCAGTCGGTATTGGCCATGCGCGGACCGGGCTCGCAGCTCACGGTGCCGGCGTCAACCTCGCTCCAGATATGCGCGGCGTAGGCGCCATCGACGCCGTCGAGCACGCCCGTGCCGATCATGAGTTTGGCGCCCTGACCGTTTTCCTCGCTGGGCTGGAAGACGATGCGGACTTCGCCGTGGATGTCGTCGGTCATATGGCGCAGGATCTGCAGCGTGCCGAGCATCATGGCGATATGGCAGTCGTGGCCGCAAGCGTGCATGCAGCCCTCGTTGACGCTGGCGAACTCCTCGCCGGTCTGCTCGGTGACGGGCAGGGCGTCGATGTCGGCGCGCAGCAGGATGCGGCGGCGTGGCGTGCCGTCCTCGCGGTAGGCATCCGGCGCGGTACCGCGAAGCGTTGCCACCAAGCCGGTCTTGAGCGGACGCTCGTAGGGGATATTCATGGCGTCGAGCTGGTTGGCGATGTCGGAGGTCGTGCGCTCCTCGGCAAGGCTCAGCTCCGGGTGCTTATGGAAGTGCCGGCGCTGCTTGATGATATAGGGTTCAAACTCGGTAGCGATATCTTTGATGGCTGCGGTGACGTCGTCAGCCGCGCGAGCCTCGGTCGCCGCCATAATCTGCTGTGCCTTGGTCTTCGTCATGGTCGATTTGCTCCTTGCTGGGTTGATCGCAAAATCGTACAGGCTCTCTCCAGTATGCCACCTGCCGCTAGGGCTGGTAAAGTTGCCGTTTGCCGCTTGGGGTTTTGTTACAAGGGCGGGGGAGTACACTCGGGGGTGTTGAATTTCCTGCCAGAGATGGGGATGCCCATGCAACATATCGATCGGATTATCCGCTCCAAGAACGTCTTTACCGCGCAAGACGGCATCGATACCGCCCGCGAGCTGGCGATTGCCATCGCAGGCGACCGTATCGTCGCAGTCGGAGCGCCCGATGACGTGATCGCCGCCGCTCCTGCCGCCACGTCGGTTATCGACTACGGCGAGCAGTTTGTCTGCCCCGGTTTCCATGACGCTCATCTGCACTTCTTCCATACCTCGGTCGGTTCCTCGCCGTACATGCTCATGGATATGGGCACGTCCGAGGCAGCGCTGGTGCAGCACGCGCTCGAGTTTTCCCAGGACCTGCCCGACGACGCTTGGGTTGTGACGCAGGGCTGGCGCGATTACCGTTGGGACCCGCCCGAGCATCCTACCAAGGCGTCGCTCGATGCGGCATTCCCCGATCGTCCCTGCGTTATGTATTCGGGCGACGGGCGCACGCTTTGGCTCAACAGCCGCGCACTCGAGGCGCTCGGCGTCACACGCGACAGTGAGCCGCCAGCGGGCGGCAGCTACGACAAGGATGCAAACGGCGAGCTCACGGGCATTGCTCACGAGGCGGCTGCCATGCAGCTGCTACCGCGCTGCCTTGAGTGGCTGGGGGAGGATCGCATTGCAAGCGCTTACTCCGATCAAATGAGGCGTATGGCCGAGCAGGGCATTACCTCGATCTGCGATATGTCGCTCATGCCCATACCGGGCTGCGACTTTATCCGCGACGATGTCTACGACAAACTGCAGGCAGCCGGCAAGCTGGGCATCCGCGCCCATTTGTTTCCCACGCTGCTGGATGACCAATCGCGCTTGGAAGAGCTACAGACCCGCTACGCGAACAACGCGCTGCTCTCGGCGCCAGGCTTTAAGCAGTTCTTCGACGGCGTGTCGAGCGAACACACGGCCTATCTCACCGAGCCCTATACCAACCCGCGCTTCCCGGGCGATCAAGGTCGCCTGACGGTTCCCGCCGAGCGCATGCGCAAGCTAGTTCTGGCGGCCGCGGAGCGCGGCCACACCGTGCGCATCCACGTCATCGGCGACGGTGCCATCCATGTCGCGCTCGATATCTTTGAGGAGGCCGCCGAACTGTACGGCCTGCCCCAGTACGGTCATAACACGCTCGAGCATCTGGAGAACCTCTTGCCCGAGGACCTCGATCGTCTACGCAAGCTTAACGTCGTTGCCTCGAGCCAGCCCTGTCACATTACACTCGACCCGGGTGGTCCGGAGCGCGACCTGGGCTTGGAGCGCAGCCGCATCATGTGGCCGTTCGCAACCTATAAGCAGCGCGGCATTCGCCAAGCCTTCGGCACCGATAGCCCCATAACAGCTGTTACCAGCATGAACGTGCTCTACACGGCTATCACGCGCCAGGACCCCAAAAGCCACTGGCCCGAGGGCGGCTGGTTGCCGAGCGAGCGCATCGATGCAGCAACGGCCCTGCGCAACTACACTCTGGGCAGCGCGTACGCAGCGGGCGACGAACGAAACCTCGGCAGCTTGGAGCCCGGCAAATACGCCGATCTGGTAGCCCTGGACCAAAACCCGCTCACCATCGACCCCCAAGAGTTGCAAGCCACCAAGGTTCAGGCCACCTACCTGGCAGGTAACTTAATCTACGAGCGCTGATGCTCGTACCGTATCGATAAACGCGGCTCGGGCGGTTAATTTTGGGACGGCGCTCGAGCCGCGTTTGTATATCGATGGGTACCCGCTATGACCGTCCCTGCTCTGCTTGATTTGAGCGTGGGGTGGGGCGCCGCTGCCCCCACGCGCTCAATTTGGACATCAGTAATGCGGTCTCTTGGTGTTTTGCATACTTTCCATTACAGATTGCATAAACAGGCTGGGATGTTCTTTCTGGTCCTGATGTACCCCCGCCTGGGCCGTGCAAAAATCGGAGTATTCAACACCGCAGGTTCCGTCGGTGCCGCTGCGGTCGGGTAACGTTGTGGAGATTGACGTCATTTCGGGCTCCGGTGCGACGCGAGGCATGCCTTTTTGTCCTGACGGGGCCTGCCTGCCGACTCAAATCGCCTGTCGAAGGCGTCTTTGGGGCCAATAAGGTATGTCCGGCGCGTATGCAGCCGTTCTGCTCTGCTGAATATTCCCAAAAATGCACGGTGCTCCCTGGGGGACCCGTGCATGCGGCGAAAACCATGCCCATGTCGCTATCCGCATCGCCATTTTGCTGCACTGACTTTTCTGAATGCCTGGTCCGATAACGTTGACTCAGCTCCCGTGTGGCGCCGGAGGGGCGGGATATAAGGTTTATCGCGAGTTCCGCACGAGCCGAAGGCCACTTAATGTGGCCTTCGTGCGAGCAGGACTGCCCGAGCAGGAAACCTTATGCCCCGCCCCTCCGGAGCCACACGGGAGCCACTGCTAAGTTATCCCCCGGCATTCAGAAAATCTAAGTGCCAAAAAATAAGATTTTTTGACTCTGTGTTGTATAACCCGCCATTCGTGGGTACCATTCAACGCGTACGCAAACAAAAAGGGTTAATTCGCGTGGTATAACCGCGCGGCCCAAAAAGGAGGAGACAAGCATGTCGTCTTTGAAGCCGCTTGCAGATCGTGTTCTGGTCAAGCCCGACGAGGCCGAGCAGAAGACCGCTTCTGGTCTGTATATCGCCAGCAACGCTCAGGAGAAGCCGCAGCGTGGCACCATCGTTGCCGTTGGCGCCGGCAAGGTCAACGACAAGGGTGAGCGCATCCCCATGGACGTCAAGGTCGGTGACGTTGTCATCTACGGTAAGTTCGGTGGCAACGAGGTCAAGGTCGACGGCGAGAAGTATCTGCTGATGCGCGCCGACGACATCTACGCCGTCGTCGAGGCCTAGTCTCGTCAGAATCTCTGATTCGTCTTTGAACGCGCCCGCCGCACAGGACTCGGAAGCGGCGACGCGAGTCACATTTCTTTTGGAGGATTACCTACCATGGCAAAGAACATTACGTTCAACACCGATGCCCGCGCTAAGCTTGCCAAGGGCGTCAACACTCTGGCCGACGCCGTTACCGTCACCATGGGCCCCAAGGGCCGCTACGTTGCGCTGCAGCGCACGTTCGGTGCTCCGACCATCACCAACGACGGCGTTTCTGTCGCCAAGGAGATCGAGCTCGAGGACAACATCGAGAACATGGGCGCTCAGCTGGTGAAGGAGGTTGCCACCAAGACCAACG
>JAUUMM010000010.1:0-59632 GCA_030839365.1 Collinsella sp. | reverse complement strand
TCGTGACCGACCGCCTGGCTCGCTACTACGAGACGGTCACCAAGCACAACCTCAACTACCGTCGCTACTATCACCAGTTCGACTACTAAGAGCAAATAACGTTTGTGTAATTGGGCCTCGCTCCTATATGGAACGGGGCCTCGCTTGGGTTGGAGAGTAATTATGAGCTGTCCCCAGCTTGCCGTCATGAATATCAGCCATCGTTATTTTGACCTTGAGGAGTTCTTTTCTTCGGCGTCGGCTTCGGGCTACACGTGTTGCGAGCTTTGGACCGGGGCGATGCATCTGTATGTCGATTGCCATGGATACGATTCGCTCGAGCAGGTGCAGGAGCTGTCACAGCGGTATGGGGTTCGGATTGTGGGGCTTTGTCCCGAACAGAACAACCCCAAGCCGTGGAATATCGCGGCGCGCGGGAATGAGGCGCGTGCCCGCACGCTCGCGTACTTTAAGAACGTTGTGGATATCGCGGCGGAACTTGGAGCCGAGCAGGTCATGGTCTCGAGCGGCTGGGCATTTTTGAACGAGCCGATCGAGGACGCGTGGGGTCGCAGCGCCTCGATGCTGCGTGCGATTGCCGAGCATGCGGGAGAGTGCGGCGTGCGACTGGTGCTCGAGGCCCTACAGCCGGTTGAGTCGATGATCGTGAACTCGGCGGCCGATACGAAGCGCATGATCGAGGCAGTTGATCATCCGGCACTTAAGGCATGTCTGGATTTGGGCGCTATGGCGGTGGCGGGGGATACCATCGACGATTATTTCGATCTGCTTGGCGATGATATCGCCCACGTGCATTTTGTCGATGTTGCGGCAGATGGCACGACGCATCTTGCCTGGGGTGACGGCGACCGCGATATGCGCGCCGACCTGGATAGGCTGGTGGCGCGCGGCTATCGCGGAGTTGTTTCGGCCGAGACCTATGACTGGCGCTATTTTGCCGACCCCGCAGCTGCCGATGCGCAGGTAATGGCAGAGTATCGTCGTGCGATTGGCGTCTAGGTGGGGTTGGGTTGCGACAATCCGCTCCTATGTTTCCAAATGAATACGGCGTGAGCCGAGGAGGACGATTCTCCCCGCAAGTACTCTAGTATGCTAAAGTACCCAGAAGACCGGCGGAGCTATGCTGGTCTTCTGTTCTATATGAAACGCAGCATGAGGAGGCTCACCAGATGACGGCCACACCGTGGGGATTCCGGGACATATTGCCCGAGGAGGCTCAGGCGCGCGAGGAGATCGCGCTGACGGTGAAGGGCTGCTTTAGGGAGCATCATTACCTTCCGGTCGAGACGCCGCTGCTCGAGGACAAGGTCTCGCTCGAGGAGGGCGGCCGCATTGCGGACACGCCGTTTAAGCTCTTTGACGACGACGGACGCCTGCTGGTGGTCCGTCCCGACAACACGCTGCCGATCGTGCGCCTGGTTTCGACCCGCATGCGCGCGGCCGACCTGCCCCTGCGCCTGCGCTACGAGGCGCCGGTGGTTCGCGAGTGTCAGCGCAATGCCGGCGGCTCGCGTCAGTTTACGCAGCTGGGCTTTGAGCTTATCGGCGCGGGCGATACCGCGGGCGATGTCGAGATTGTTTCGCTGGTGGCGGAGGCCGTGCACGAGCTGACACTTCCCGATGCGCGCATCATCGCAGGCAGCGTGCGTCCTTTTAAGGAATTGCTCGCGGTATGCGAGGATCGTGAGCTGGCGGCCGAGGCCCTGCGCTGCGTGCACGCCAACGACTTTGTGGGCCTCGATGCCCGCGTGGCGGCAAGCGCCGAGTCCGATGCCGTCAAGGCCGCCATTAGCGAGCTGCCGCGCTTGCACGGCGGAGCCGAGGTGCTCGACCGCGTGGACGCGCTGCTGGAGGCTGCCGGTATCGCCGCGCCGCTGACGCGTGAACTGCGTGCCCTGGTCGAGGGCCTGGCTCCCGAGGACGCTCAGGTGCTGTCGTTCGACTTTTCTATCATGAACTCTTTCGATTACTATACGGGCCTGGTCTTTAAGGCCTATGCCGGCGGCTTACCCGATCCGGTCGGCTCGGGCGGACGCTATGACTCCATCTTTACCGGTGCATTTGGCGATGGCATCGAGGTACCGGCGGCGGGCTTCGCCTTTTCGCTCGAGCGCCTGGAGGCCGCGCGCACCTCGGTCGAGGACGCCGCTTCCGATGGCGATCACGCCGCGGGCCGTGGTGCCGAGGGTCCGCTGCGCATCGCCGTGCCCAAGGGCTCGCTTAAGGCCGATACGCTCGACGTGCTCGAGGCCGCGGGCCTGGACGTCTCTGAGCTGCGTGATCCCGGCCGTCACCTGATTGTGCGCGGTCGCGACACGCGTGCTGGCGAGGGCACGATCGGCGATATCGAGTTTGTCATCGTGCGCCCCAGCGATGCGCCTGCCTTTGTGGGCTGCGGCGGTGCCGACTGTGGCATCTGCGGCTGGGACTCGCTCATCGAGGCCGACCTCAACTTGCTGCAGCTGGTCGACCTGGGCTATGGCCTGTGCACCTTTATCGAGGCGGAGCCCGCATGGCGCGCCGGGCAGGCCGAGCGAAACTATGCCCGCCGCGGTTCGCTTCGCGTGGCAACCAAGTACCCGCGCATCGCGAGTGCCTGGTATGCCGAGCGCGGCGTGAACGCCGATATCGTCTCGCTGCACGGCAACATCGAGCTGGGCCCCATTGTCGGCATGACCGATCGCATCGTGGACATTACCGCCACGGGTGCCACCCTGCGCGACAACGACCTGGTCATCACCGGCCGCATTATGGACTGCACGGCCCGCTTCTTTGTCAACCCGGGTGCCGCTCGCTTGGATCCGCGCGTGCGCAATCTGGCAGATCGCTTGGTGGCGGCCGTGAAGGACAAGCATTTTGAGCCCGTCGCGGGCTCGGCACAATAGCGCGAGCGCGCACGGGCGCCCCAACGTACGGGCTGCGGGCCAATTGGCGCCGCCGCCCGGCCTCTCGTTTTTCGAACACAATCTCGACCGATAGGGGATACCGATATGAAGACCATCAAACTTGCTCCCGGCGAGCGTCTCGTTACCAATCGGCTCAACCGCAAGGGCGTGCTACCGCAAAAAATTGTTGACGCCGCCCGCGATATCGTGGCCAACGTGCGTGCCAACGGCGATGCCGCGGTGCGCGATTACTGCCAGCGTTTTGACGGTGTTGAGCTGCAGAGTTTTCGCCTACCGCAGGAGCAGATCGATGCTGCGCTCGAAGGCCTTGATCCTGCCTTTGTTGCCGCGCTCGAGAAGGCCGCACGCCAGATTCGCGAGTTCCACCAGCGTGAGGTCGAGCAGAGCTGGTTTACCACGCGCCCGGACGGCACGATGCTCGGCGTTAAGGTGACCCCGCTTGCTGCGGCCGGCATCTACGTGCCGGGCGGTCGCGCGCAGTACCCTTCCACCGTGCTTATGAACGCCATTCCCGCCAAGGTGGCCGGCGTCAAACGCGTGGTTATGGTGACCCCGCCGCAAAAGGATGGACTGATTAGCCCGTATACGCTCGCGGCCGCTAAACTCGGCGGCGTGGACGAGATCTATATGGTGGGCGGCGCCCAGGCCGTGGCCGCACTGGCGTACGGTACCGAGACCATTCCGCGCGTCGACAAAATCACCGGCCCGGGCAACGCCTTTGTCGCCGCTGCCAAGCAGATTGTCTCGGGCGACGTGGGTATCGACATGGTCGCCGGTCCCTCCGAGGTCTGCGTGCTGGCCGATGCCACGGCCAAGCCTATGGTGGTCGCGGCCGACCTGATGGCTCAGGCCGAGCACGATCCGCTGGCAGCCTGCTATCTGGTGACCTGCGATGAGCAGTTTGCGCGCGAGGTCGAGGCCGGCATCGATATCCTGGTCGCGCAGTCGCCGCGTGCCGAGATCACGCGTGCCTCGCTCGACAATGAGGGCACCATCGTGGTGGCCGCCGATATGGCTGCCGCCGTCGAGGCGGTGAACACCGTGGCGCCCGAGCACCTGGAGCTGCACTGCAAGGATGCGATGGGCCTGCTCGGCGGCATTCGCAACGCCGGCGCCATCTTTGTGGGCGCTTGGAGCTCCGAGCCGCTCGGCGATTATGTTGCCGGCCCCAACCACACGCTGCCGACCGGCGGCACGGCCATGTTCTCCAACCCGCTTTCGGTGGAGGAGTTCGTCAAGCGCTCGAGTGTCATTTGCTATACACCCGAGGGCCTGCTCTCGGACGCTCCCGCTACGCAGCGCCTGGCCGAGGCCGAGGGCCTGTGGGCGCACGCGCTTTCGGCCGCTCTGCGCCGCCGCGTGCTGGAGCAGGGCGAGGATGCCGTGAGCGCCGCGTCGCTGGCCGCGGCCGATCTGACCAAGGTCGCCTGGCCGGGCGACGCCGTGGCGACGGTTGCCGAGGGTGTGGACCTGGTGGCTGCAAGTGCGGATGGCGCTGGTCCGACTGGCGAGGAGGCCTAAAATGGCTGAACTCACGCCCCGCATGAAGGAGCTCGTCCAGCCCTACTTGGCCGGCATTGAGTCCTACGATCCCAACTTTACGCCCACGCGCATCAACCTTTCGGCCAACGAGAACACCTATCCCGTGCCGGCCGGCGTGCGCGAGGCGGTCGACGCCGCCCTGGCTGCCATACCGCTCAACCGCTACCCCGATCCCATGTCCAACGACCTGCGCGATGAGCTTGCTGCTTGGCATAGCGTGGCACGCGAGAACATTTGCGTGGGCAACGGCGGCGATGAGCTGCTCTATAACTATCTGCTGGCGTTTGGCGGCGCGGGCCGCACGCTTCTCAACTGCCCGCCGTGCTTTAGCGAATACGCGTTTTTTGCCTCGCTATGCCAGACCGAGGTGCGCGACGTGTGGCGCGACCCGGCGACCTTCGAGCTCGACCAGGCCGCTGTGCTCGCGGCGGCACCCGAGTGCAACCTGGCGATCGTCACCTCGCCCAACAATCCCACGTGCGACGTGGCTCCGCTCGATTTTGTCGCGGCGCTGTGCGACGCGTGCCCTGGCATGGTGATGGTCGACGAGGCCTATGTTGAGTTTGCCGATGATTCGTTTGGCGCTGCCACGACGGCGCAGGCGCTCATCGCCGAGCATCCCAACCTGGTGATTCTGCACACGCTGTCCAAGGCGTTTGGCGCTGCCGGCGCGCGCCTGGGCTATGTGATCGCAGCGCCCGAGGTTATTGACGTGTTCGCGGCGATTCGCCAGATCTACTCGGTTAACGTGCTGAGCCAGGCGGCGGCGCTCGCCTGCGTGCGTGCCCGCGATGCGTACGCGCCCGTGGTGGCTCAGGTCGCGGCTGAGCGCGATCGCGAACTTGCAGCGCTGCGTGCGATGGCCGCCGAGGGCATGCCCGTGGAGGCATGGCCGAGCTCGGCGAACTTTGTGCTCGTGCGTACGCCGCATGCCACGCGTGTGCGCGAGCGTCTGCGCGACGAGTATTCCATTCTGGTGCGCGACTTTAGCTACGCGCCGGGTCTCGCGGACTGTCTGCGCATCACCGTGGGCACGCCGCAAGAAAACGACGAGGTGCTGGCTGCGTTTGCCGCGCTGGTGAAGGAGGAGATGTAGATGGACCGTTATGCCGAGGTGACCCGCAAGACGGGCGAGACCGATATTGTCGTAAGGCTCGACCTGGACGGAAGCGGCGTGTGTGATATCTCGACCGGCGTGCCGTTTTTCGATCACATGCTCAACGCCTTTGGCCGCCACGGCCTGTTCGATCTGACGGTACATGCGGTGGGCGACGTTGAGGTCGATGCTCACCACACTGTCGAGGATACGGGCATTGTGCTGGGCGAGGCGTTTTGCCAGGCGCTGGGCGACAAGGCGGGTATTACGCGCTTTGCCGACGCGGCGATCGCCATGGACGAGACACTTGTGATGGCTGCTGTTGATATTTCGGGCCGCGGGCAGGCCTACTGCGAGCTGCCCGTGCCGACCGGGCGCGTGGGCAGCTTCGATACCGAGCTGGCCGTCGAGTTCTTCTACGCCTTTGCGCGCGACGCCAAGCTCACGCTGCACGTGCGCGAGCTGGCGGGCGGCAACTCGCATCACATTATCGAGGCCGCCTTTAAGGCCGTGGGCCGCACGATGCGCCACGCCTGCGAGCTCGATCCCCGCGTGCAGGGCATCCCCAGCACCAAGGGATCGCTGTAGCTGACGGATCGCACAAACCACCACAAAGGTGCCTGTCCCCTTTGTGGTGGTTTTGGATGATGAGAAGAGGAGGGTCGCGTGGGCGAACCGAAAATCGTGGTGGTCGACTACCACAAGGGCAACTTGTCGAGCGTTGCGCGCGGGCTTGCGCGCGCCGGTGCCGCCGCCTGCACGTCGGACGATCCGGAGCAGATCCGCCGCGCCGACGGCCTGGTCATCCCGGGCGTGGGCGCGTTTTATGACGCGATCGCCTTTATGCGCCAGAGCGGCGAGGAGGCGGCCGTGCTCGATGCCGTTGCCGCTGGAACTCCGTTGCTCGGCATCTGCCTGGGCCTTCAATTTTTTTTTGAGCGCGGCAACGAGGGCGTGCCTGCGGACGAGGGCGCAGTTGCCGACGGCAACACCCCCGAGCAGGCCGGTGGCCCCTGGGTCGATGGCCTGGGTATTATGCGCGGTTCGTGCGCGCGTCTGGAGTCGAGCCGCCTGAAGGTGCCGCACGTGGGGTGGGACCAGGTGCACATGACGCCTGCCGGTGCGGCCGATCCGCTGCTCGCCGGTTTTGCCGAGGGCGCCAATATGTACTTCACCCACAGCTATGCGGTGGCCGACGATGCCGATGCCGCCGATGTTCTGGCACGCACGCACTACACGCGGAGCTTCCCGTGCATCGTGCGCCACGGCAACGTGTGGGGCTGCCAGTTCCATCCCGAGAAATCCTCTGCGCTGGGTCAGCGCATTCTTAAGAACTTCGTGAGCATCGTCGAGGGGGCCGGCCGATGATTCTGTTTCCCGCAATCGATTTGATCGGCGGCAAGGTCGTGCGCCTGGAGCGCGGCGACCGGAGCCGCTGCAAGGTATATTCCGACGACCCCGTGGCCGTTGCCGGCTCCTTTGCCGAGCAGGGTGCGAGCTGGGTGCACGTCGTCGACCTGTCCGCTGCCTTTGGCGAGGACGAGGACACATGCGCTGCCAACTCGGCAGCGATTAAGGCCATCTGCAGCGTCGACGGTCTGTCCGTGGACGTGGGCGGCGGCGTCCGCTCGCTCGCGCGGATCGACGAGCTGGCCGGCTACGGCGCGCGTCGCATCGCACTCGGAACGGTGCTCGTGACCGAGCCGGGATTTGCCGAGGTGGTGGCTCGCGGCTTTGGCGAGCTGTTGGTGGCAGACATCGCCGCGCGCGACGGTCAGGTCAAGGTGAACGGCTGGCGTGACGGCGCGGGCGTGGCACTCGACGACGCCGTGGCGCAGCTCACTGAGCTGGGCTTTAAGCATCTGGTGTATACCGACATCGCGCGCGATGGCATGCAGACGGGCATCGATGTGGCGGCGTATCGCCATGTTGCCAAGGTCGCGGGCTTTCCCGTCGTGGCTTCGGGCGGTATCTCGACGCTCGACGACATCCGCGCGCTGGCCGTGGTGGGCGAGGTCGCGATTGAAGGCGCCATTACCGGCCGTGCGCTCTACGAAGGCAACTTTACGCTGGCCCAGGCGCTGGCCGCCGCCCGAGGGGAGGAGTAGCCCATGCTTACCAAACGCGTAATTCCCTGCCTAGACGTCAAGGACGGCCGCGTGGTCAAGGGCGTCAACTTTGTGAGCCTGCGCGATGCGGGCGACCCGGTGGAGCTGGCCCGCGCCTACGACCGCGAGGGTGCGGACGAGGTCGTCTTCCTGGACATTACCGCCACGAGCGACAACCGCGCGACGACCATCGAGATGGCGGCACACGCGGCCGAGGAGCTCGCTATTCCCTATACCGTGGGCGGCGGCTTTCGCGACCTGGCGGGCATGCGCACCATGGTTGCAGCCGGTGCTGACAAGGTGTCGCTCAACTCTGCCGCCGTGCGCGACCCGTCGCTGATTAGCCAGGCTGCCGCGGCGTTTGGCAGCCAGGCCGTGGTCGTGGCGATCGATGCCAAGCACGTCGGCTTGCCTGGCGCATCCGGTGCCGACAAGTGGGAGGTCTTTACCGCAGGCGGCCGCAACGCTACGGGCATCGATGCGGTGGCGTGGGCCGAGGAGGCGGCTCGTCGCGGCGCCGGCGAGATTTTGCTCACCAGCATGGACCGCGACGGCACCAAGGCCGGCTTTGACCTGGCGCTCACTCGCGCCGTGGCGCGCGCGGTGCCGATTCCCGTCATCGCGAGCGGCGGCGTGGGCACGCTCGAACATTTTGCCGAGGGCGTGATCGAGGGCGAGGCCGACGCCGTGCTGGCGGCGAGCGTCTTTCACTTTGGAACCTTCAGCATTCGCGAAGTCAAAGAGTATATGGCCAGTCAAGGCATCCCCGTGAGATTGGATTTTTAAATGGAGCAAGTGACAACTGCGTCCGAGCTCAAATACGACGCCAAAGGATTGATTCCTTGTGTGGTTCAGCAGTACGACACCGGCGAGGTGCTTATGGTTGCCTGGATGAACGAGGAGTCGGTGGGGCTGACGCTCAAGACCGGCACCACGTGGTTTTGGAGCCGCAGCCGCCAGGAGCTCTGGAACAAGGGCGCGACGAGCGGCAACATGCAGGAGGTCAAGGAGCTCTGGGCCGACTGCGATAGCGATACGCTGCTGGTCAAGGTCGACTCGCCGGGTCCGGCCTGCCATACCGGCAACCGTACCTGCTTCTTTAAGAAACTCGCGTAGGACGGGCGCTCGACTAGGCGCTCGGCCACCAGAAAGGATTGAACCATGGGTGTGCGCACCGCGAATGTTCAGGATGGAAATATCGGCGAGACACTGACGGGACTGGCCGAGGTGATTCATGGCCGTCGCGACGCGTCGCCGCAGGAGAGCTATACCGCTCGCCTGCTGACCGATGTCGAGGATGAGCTGCTCAAGAAGCTTGCCGAGGAAGCGAGCGAGGTCATCATGGCCTGCAAGGATAACGACCACGATCACATCCGCTACGAGGCCGGCGACCTGGTCTACCACTTGCTCGTGACGCTTGAGCGCTACGGCATCACCCTCGACGAGCTGGCCGGCGAACTCAACGCCCGCCGCCGCTAGTCGCTTAAGAACGTCCCCAATGACTAGTTAGGCGAGGGGTGTGGGTTCCCATTCGCCGGTGAGGTGGGGGATGTCAAAGGTTCGATAGCCGCAGTCGTAGGCGTGGGCCTGGGCCTCGCGGATGTTCCAGCAGATATCGCAGGCGCGGTGCGCGTCCGAGCCAAAGGTGATGGGTACCTCGGCATGGGCAAAGCAACGCAAAAGACCGGTCGCGGGGTAGTAATCGTCGAGCCCCTTGCGCGGCGCGGCAGTCGAGACCTCAACGCGGCGGCCCGTATCGTGTGCGCACTCTGCCATCTGCTCCCAGAATGGCGCGGGGTCAAAATCGGGCGCAAAGCCTTCCTTCGAAAAGCGCATGACCAGGTCGGGATGGGCCATCACGTTAAAGTTGAGCGGGCTTTCGCAGGCGCGGCACCAGTCGTCGACATAGCGCTCCCATACGCCGCACACGCCTAGGTTTTCCCAAACGTGCAGGTTGGTGTCGTCGTCGATCCAACCGCAGCGCGAATCGGGCGTATCGGGACGAGCGACGTCCTCTGTCCTCGTCGTGCCCGCAGCACCTGCCGCAATATCGCCCGGGTTGCCAATCCAATGCACGCTGCCCAGGCGCACGACGGCGCCCTGGGACCAGCGCTCGACCAAAGGCTCGCAGCCCTCGTACCAATCGCACTCAAAGCCATAGATAAGCTCGAGCTCCGGCGCGATCTGCACGGCAAGCTTGCGGGCATCCTCAAAAGCCAGACGATGTGCCGGCAGGTCGCCCTCGACAACCTGCACCTCGCAATTGAAATCCATGCTGGCGGGCAGGGTAAGGTGGTCGGTTGAGACCATGACGCGGCAGCCGGCGGCGGCAGCAGCGCGGACGTTGTCCTCAAACGAGGCATGGCCATCCGAGAACGAGGTGTGGGTATGGCAATCGACCAGCGGGCAAGCAGACATGGAGGCTCCTTTGCGTCAAGCGAATCCGCTCCATTGTAGCGGCGCGGCCCTCGATGCGACGAGCGCGCCGGGGACCGAAATCGACTGGAAAGGACGGGTGGCGCATAAGGGCGAGCTCGCGACATCGGCCTCGCTCCGAATCATGTACATCAGCCTCCAAAAGCTGCAAAAAATGACATGTTTGGAGGCTGACGTACATGTTTGGCTGAGGCGGTGGAGTGTCGGTTTCTTGCGGACAGGGAAAATCGCGCTCATCGCGCTCCGCCACATCCACGCCGCCCGCGATGTGTTAGCGTTTGGATGAACAAAACGAGCCCACGCGGAAAGGAGCCGGACCGTATGCCATGCGATAGCAAATCCCCGCTGTCCCGCGAGACCGATGCGCCAGAGACCATCGTCAAGCTGGAATGCGATATCGACGACGCGTCGCCCGAGGTGCTCGCCTACGCCGCCGACCGCCTGCGCGAGGCCGGTGCGCGCGAGGCGCACTGGCTGCCCCTCTATTGCAAGAAGGGCCGTCCCGGCTGGCAGTTGCAGGTAATCTGTACCCACGAGGATATCGAGCGCCTGCAGACGATTATCTTTTTGGAAACCACGACCAATGCCATCCGCCGCCAGGTCATGGAGCGCGTTTGCCTGCCACGCCGCTTTGAGCGCGTAGCGACGCCATGGGGCGAGGTGTCCGTCAAGGTGGCCACCCTGCCCGACGGCAGCGAGCGCGCGGCGCCCGAGTACGAAGACTGCGCCCGTCTTGCCCGTGAGCACGACGTACCGCTCCAGCGCGTGATGCAGGCGGCCCAGAGCGCGGCGCTGCGATTTGAATAACAAGATCGTGCGGCGCGCCGCGACCGGCTCCGTCAACTCCATCCCGAAAGGATCCCTCATGAAATACCTCATCGCTTCCGACATCCACGGTTCGGCATATTGGACTGAGCGCCTGGTCGCCGCCATCGAGTCCGAGCAGCCCGACCGCATCGTCCTGCTGGGCGACCTGCTCTACCACGGTCCGCGCAACGACCTGCCGCGCGACTACGCCCCCAAGCGTGTGATTCCGCTGCTCAACGCCCTGGCCGACCGCATCATCGCGGTGCGCGGCAACTGCGACGCCGAGGTCGACCAGATGGTGCTCGACTTCCCCGTCATGGCCGACTACGCCACGCTGTTTGACGAGACCGGCCGTGAGCTGTTCCTGACGCACGGCCACGTCTTTGGCGCCGGCATGCACAACAGCGTCGACCACGCGCCCGCGCTGCCCGAGGGCTCCGCGCTCGTCTACGGCCATACGCACATCAAGGTTAACGAGGCAAGCGCCGCGCACCCGGGTCTGTGGCTCTTCAATCCTGGCAGCGTGAGCATTCCCAAGGACGGTACGCATAGCTACGGCATCTACGAGGGCGGCGTGTTCCGTCACGTGGTCCTGGAGGAGGAATAACTATGGCGCAGCACATGGCTCAGCAAAATGCCGAGGGTTCGCGCGACCTGTCCACGCTGGTCGACGCGTCGGCCGAGCTGCAGCATCTGGTGCAGACTATCTGGCGTCTGCGTCAGCCCGATGGCTGCCCGTGGGATCGCGAGCAGACGCATCAGAACATCGGCAAGAACATGATCGAGGAAGCCTACGAGGCGCTCGATTGCATCGAGGCCGATGATGCCACGCATCTGCGCGAGGAGCTCGGCGACGTGCTCATGCAGGTAGTACTGCATGCGCAGATTGCGGCGGACGCCGGCGAGTTTACGCTGGCCGACGTGGCGCGCGATATCGACGCCAAGCTCATCCGCCGCCACCCACACGTGTTTGGCGATGCGGACGTCGAGAGCTCCGACGAGGTGCTCAAGATTTGGGATGAGGTCAAGCTTGCCGAGAAGGTTGCCAAGGACAAGGCCGTGGCAGCGGGCGAAGCTGCGCCCGAGGGTCTGCTCGACGGCGTGCCCACGCATCTGCCGGCGCTGATGCAGGCGCAGAAGGTGTCGCGCAAGGCGGCTGCCGTGGGCTTTGAGTGGGAGACGGTCCAGGATGTGTGGGACGAGGTCGCCGAGGAGCGTGCCGAGTTTGAGGCCGAGGCCCCCGGAACGCCCGAGCGCGAGATGGAGTTTGGCGACCTGCTCTTTGCCCTGGTCAACGTTGCGCGCAAAGAGGGCATCGACGCCGAGAGCGCCCTGCGCGCGAGCACGGCCAAGTTTCGCCGTCGCTGGGCCGCGATGGAGGCCGCCGTGCACGAGGCGGGCGATGACCTCGCCGCCTGCTCAACCGCTCAACTCAACGACCTGTGGGACCAAGCAAAAGCAAGCGAGTGAGGCCTGCGTCTCTCACGGCATCCATTCGTAGAGAGGTCTCTACAAGCAAAAAGCCATATACAACGGAAGATGTGCCAGCTGCGCTTCGGCATCCCACTCGAGCTGTTTAGGGTGCAACACGTAAGCCATCCCAATCTTCTTGTTAAAGCGCGCGCGGAATCGGTCGAGGGAGATGGTTCCGTATCTGCGTGGCGACTTAACTTCGATGGGGCTGATGCGCGGCTTTCCGGCGGCATTGACATAGGGTCGGGTAACGAGGAAGTCGATTTCCATGCGCTCCTCCCCCTCCTTCTTTCCGCTTTGGAAATAAAAGAAGAGCCTGTGTCCATTGGCCTTTAGAGATTGGGCAACGTAGTTTTCGGTAAGCATTCCTTCGTTCAATCCGATGTCGCCGCGAAGCACGGCTCTGTAAACGTCTTCATCGGTATCGTTGTTGTCAGAGAAGGCAAGCGTTACAAGCAGGCCGGTGTCTGCCATGTAGCACTTGAGGGCCGTTTGCTCCATGCTGAGTGAAAGACCCACACTCGGTTCGCTTGCGGCATAGCAGATATTGGCAATTCGCGCGTCTGCCAGCCAAAAGAAGGCTTCTTCGTAGGTGCGCATGCGTGCGTTTTTATCAAGTGAGGAAAGCTTGAATCGTTTTTCGTGCTTAGAGAGCTGACCTGGGATGCCATCGAGTACGGAGACGACTTTGAATTCGTAACCGGTTGCAAAACGAGAGATATCGTTGCGATAGAGCTGGACGATTCGGCGCTTCGAAGCGTCGACGGGCGCAAAAGCGCGCTGTTCAACATAGATGGATACCGGCTCAGGCATGCCGCCTACGAGCATGTATTCGCGCATAAGGGAGAGCGCTCTGCGATGTAGGGCATCGGGGAGCGGCTTCATCTTGTTAAAACTCATGCGAATGAGATCGGCCAGCCCCTTTTCGTCCATGCCCCAAAGAAACTCCTCAAAGTCGAGGGGCTCAAGTTCCAGAGACTCTTCCTCGGATGGGATGACGATATCTTTAATGTTCTGCTTGATGCTGAGCAGGGATCCAGTTTCGATGTAGTCGTAACGTCCGTCTGCAACGAGATACTTGATGAGTCCGCGTGCTTGCGGGTACATCTGGACCTCGTCAAAGACGATAAGCGTCTCGTGTTCATAGAGTTTGACGTTATAGAAAACCGAGAGATAGAGGAAGAGCGAGTCGAAGTCAGTGCGATAGTCCTCAAAATATTGCTTAACTTCGGCAGGTGCTTGAAAGAAATCAATGACAAGGCAGGACTTGTATTCGGTTTCTCCAAACGTGCGGGCAAGCGTGCTCTTGCCGACGCGGCGGGCTCCTTCAATAAGAAGTGCTGTTTTACCAGCGCTTTCATGCTTCCATTTTAGTAGTTTGTCATAGGCTTTTCGTTTAAGCATGGCTACCTCGTGCACGATATCCAGAACTTTTGTAACCTGATTATGCACGATATCCAGAACTTCAGACCCTTAGAATTGCACGATATCCAGAACTTTGCACGATGCAAAAGCACATTATTGGCTCTTTCATTCGTAAGCCAGGTAAAGACGGTATGCCGATAGAAGAATTTAATGGGGGGCGACCTCTAGAGATGAATGCTCGGTGCAAAAACAAGCGCCTCAAAAAGTGATTTCTCTAATTCATATGTATCCCTCGGCTAACTTAGGGCATAATGCAAAAAGTGCGACAAGGCTAACTTACGGAGGCGCACCGATGGTGCACAGTCGGCCAGTCGCTTGCATCAACTACGTTTCCAAGTGAGAGGGAGACAGCATGAGTGATATTTTGGACGTCTACGGTCGCGAGGTACTCGACAGCCGCGGCAACCCCACCGTCGAGGTCGAGGTCGTGCTCGAGGACGGCAGCTTCGGTCGCGCGATGGTGCCTTCGGGCGCTTCGACCGGTGCTTTCGAAGCCTGCGAGCTGCGCGACGGCGACAAGGGCCGCTATCTGGGTAAGGGTGTCTCGCAGGCCGTCGAGCACGTCAACAACGAGTGCGCTAACGCCGTCGTGGGCCTCGACACCTTCGACCAGCGCGCCGTCGATGCCGCGCTGATTGCCGCGGACGGTACCCCCAACAAGACCAAGCTCGGTGCCAACGCCATCCTGGGCGTGTCGCTGGCCGTTGCCCGCGCCGCTGCCGAGTCGGCAGGCCTGTCGCTGTATCAGTACCTGGGTGGCGTCAACGCCCACCTGCTGCCCACGCCCATGATGAACATCCTCAACGGCGGCGTGCATGCCGACAACAACGTTGACTTCCAGGAGTTCATGATCATGCCCGTGGGTGCTCCGAGCTTTGCCGAGGGCCTGCGCTGGTGCGCCGAGGTCTACCACACCCTCAAGGGCGTGTTGCACGAGGCCGGCCTGGGCGGCGGCGTGGGCGACGAGGGCGGCTTCGCGCCCAATCTCAAGACCAACGCCGAGCCGTTCGAGTACATTACCAAGGCCGTGGAGAAGGCTGGCTTTAAGCCCGGCGTCGACTTCATGTACGCCATGGATCCGGCATCGACCGAGTTCTACAACGCCGAGACCGGCATGTACGAGCTCAAGGGCGAGGGCGTTGAGTACACGAGCGCTCAGATGGTCGATTACTGGGAGAAGCTTGTCGACACCTATCCCATCATCTCCATCGAGGATGGTATGGCAGAGGAGGACTGGGACGGCTGGGTCGAGCTCACCCGCCGCATTGGCAATAAGGTGCAGCTCGTAGGCGACGACCTGTTCGTCACCAACACCGAGCGCCTCAAGAAGGGCATCGAGCTGGGCGCCGCCAATGCGATCCTGGTCAAGGTCAACCAGATTGGCACGCTCACCGAGTCGCTCGAGGCTATCGAGACTGCCAAGGAGGCCGGCTACGCTTGCATCGTGAGTCACCGTTCCGGCGAGACCGAGGACTCCACCATCGCTGACCTGGTCGTGGGTGTTAACGCCGGCCAGATCAAGTCGGGCGCCCCGTGCCGCAGCGACCGTATTGCCAAGTACAACCAGCTCATCCGCATCGAGGACGAGCTCGAGGGCAGCGCGCGCTACGCCGGTAAGGCCGCGTTCTACAACATTCGCTAAACGGGCGAATTTGGCGAGGGGGAGGCTGACTCGGTTCCTCCCCGCCTTGGCTGGATGCCGCAAAGAACTATGGGCGCTGGGCCATACGGCTCAGCGCCTTTTTTATGTCGAGCAAAGGCTGGCGAAGGCGGTGCGGGCGCTCGTGCTATAACTAAAGGACTTAGCGCAAACAAACCTCAACCGCACAAGGCGCACATGGATCAGATTTACGACAACAGGTATTATTCCGCCGGTTCGCGCGAGCCGTCGCCTCGTCGTGCGCGTACCGCACAGCTTGGCGGGTCTGGTTATGCTGGTGCTGATCGCTCCAGGTATAGCTCGCCGGCGACTTCGCATCCCAATGCTCAGCCAAATAGTTCCTCGGATAGTCCGGTGCGCCCATCGCGTTCCAAGCATGCGTCGCGCCCTTCGACCCAGGCGTCCGACAAGCCGCGCCGTCCCTCAAGCCGTCTTTCCGGCTCGGACTTTATGCACTACGCCAACGACAACGCAGCGGTCAAGGCAATTTACGACTTTACCCACGGTCCTCAGCGAGGGCTGTTTATCGGTATTGTCGTCGCCCTGGTGCTCGTGAGCCTGTACTTTCCCGTGCGCGACCTCTACGTTGCCAAACGCTCGAGCGATATCTTGGCCAAGCAGGTCGAGATTCGCCAGCAGTACAACGACGAGCTGCAGAAAAGCGTCGACAAACTGCTCTCGGAGGAGGGCATTAAGGACGCGGCGACCGAGGACCTGGGCCTGGTGATGCCCGGCGAGACCAAGATTGACGTGCTGGGCCTGGACGACGATTCGGACTCGTCGTCGAGCAAAAAGTCCTCGAACGCCAAGAAGGCCAGCGAAGTCGCCAAAGAGATCGAAGAGGTCGGCAAGGACGCGCCGTGGTACATCCAGACGCTCGATATGCTGTTTGGATTTAACGGCGTCGAGGGCCAGACGGTCGTGTCCAACGGCAAATAGCGCCCGGAGGGGAGCCTGCAATGACGCATTGCGACAAACGATATAAGGTGGCGGCGATTGACCTGGGAACGGTGTCGTCGCGACTGGTGTTGGCCCAGGTCGAGGGCGGGGCGATCGTGGAATCGTCCAAGCATACCGAGATTACCGACTTGGGCGAGGGTGTGGACGCGACGGGGTGCTTTTGCGAGGCGGCCGTTGAACGCGTGCTCGCCGCATGCCGAATGTTTGTGGACGAGGCCCGTGCCTTTGGGGCCGCGTGCATCTGCACCACATGCACGAGCGCCGCGCGCGATGCGTCCAATGCCGCGCTGCTGCTGGACGGCCTGCGCGATCTGGGGCTTGAGCCACAGGTGATTCCGGGCGAGGTCGAGGCACGCCTGACGTTTTTTGGCGTGGCGCACGACTTTGCTGGCGAGCGCATCATTGTTGCCGATTCGGGCGGCGGATCCACGGAGCTCGCGACGGGCGTCTATGCGCCGGAGCGTGGGGTCTTTGCGCTGGAGGGCACGCGTTCGCTGGACATCGGTTGTCGCCGCGTGACGGAGCGGTTCTTCTCGGCGCTGCCGCCTGCGGACGGCGAGCTTGCTGCCGCTGCCGCGTGGGCAGGTGAGCAGTTCGCCGCCTTTTTTGAAGGCCTGCCCAGCGACTTTGAGCGCGCCGAACGCCTGGTCGCCGTGGGCGGCACCGTCACCACGCTCGTGGCGCTCGTTCATAAGCTGGAACCGTACGATTCGAGCTTTGTGCACCTGCGCGAGCTTTCGCTGGATCAGGTTTCGGCCGCTATCGAGCGCATGTCTGTGTTGGATGCGGACGGCATCGCCGCTCTACCGGGTGTACAGCCCAAACGCGCGGGCGTGATCTTGGCGGGCGCCGTGGTGATCCGCGAGCTCATGCGAGCCGGCGGCTACAAGACGCTCACTGTAAGCGAGAACAGCCTACTCGCCGGCATGGCCGCCACCATCAACGAGGTTCTCGACGGTGCGACCCCCACCATCGCCTGGACCCCCAGCCTCAGCGCCCTTTAACCATCCCCTCATAAGTTGCGGTGAAATAGTTCCTAAATGGGCTGGTAGCCTGCCAAAACAGAAACTATCCCACCGCAACATAGAGCCCCATCGGCATCCAAAAGAAACGAGCCCGCATCCCTGGGGGACACGGGCTCGTAAACAATACGTGGTAGGGGCGGTGGGACTCGAACCCACAATCCTTGCGGCGAGAGATTTTAAGTCTCCTGCGTATGCCAATTCCGCCACGCCCCCGTGAGACTAGAAGTCTAGCACAAGCCGTCCGTTACGCGTTGACGGCCATCGAGTGTTGGCCCGACTTCTCGAGGAACTCTTGGAACTTTGCCTCGTCGCCCTTGTTTTGGTACTGCAGGGCCAGCAGGTACTCCAGGCGGCAGCGCTTGACCGGGTCGTCGCCGACATCCTCGAGCATGCGCTCCAGCTCGGGAATGTCGTTGTGGCGCTTGAGGATCATCGTGTCGTACATCAGCTGGCACTCGTGCGCGACTGCCTCGGCCTGACCGCCCTCAAAGCCCTTGATCTCGTGCAGCAACTCCTTGGACTTTTTGCGGTCCTCCTGGCCAACGTAGTAGTTAAAGGCCTTAATGACCAGGTCGACGCGCTGCATCTTGGGCAGGTTGAGTCCCAGCAGCAGATCGAACATCTCGCTGGCGCGCTCGTGGTCCTCGCGCAGCAGATAGGAGTTCAGGCGCAGGTAGTCGCGGTTGTAGCGCGGGTACAGCATGCTGGTGAGTTTGCCGTCGAGCAAACGATCGAACTCGTCCCACTGCTTGGCGGCCATGAGCTGCTGCAGGCGCTTAAACGTGGTGCGTTTTTTGACGCTAAAGAACACCGACACGGCGATGCAGATGATAACGACGGCGGTCCAGAGTGTGCGGGAATCGGGCATATTAGGGTCCTTAGTCGCTCATAAAGCGAGCGGTATGACAACACGTACTGGATGTATTATACGCAGCGCGCAAGCAAACTGGCATAAAAGCTCATCGAGGCCGAGTGACATCGCTCGCTGCGGTACACTTACCTAAAGTAAACCATGAAGGGAGACATTACCTATGAAGAAGATCGTTTTGGCTTGCGGTGCTGGCGCTGCTACTTCCACGCTCGTTGCCCAGAAGGTCGCCACCCTGCTCGACGCCAACGGTTATGCCGGCAAGTATGAGATCGTGCAGTGCGCCATCTCCGAGGCCAAGGACTACTGCGACGAGGGTGCTGACCTGCTGATCGCCACCACCGTTGCCCCCGAGGGCCTCACCTGCCCGTACGTGAGCGGCGTGCCCTTCATGACCGGCATGAACCGCGTCGCTGCCGAGAAGGCCGTTCTCGACGTCATGGCTCAGTAGGCTCTGCCTGTATGAGTGAGCAGAACGCCAATCCGGTCGAGCTCTTTGGCATGCGCGTTGCCCATGTGGGCATTAACGCCACCGACCCGGCAGACGCCCTGGAGATCGCGGAGCTGTTCTCGACGATGATGGGCCTGCCCGTCATCGAGACCCCCGTTTCGTACTTTAACGATTCGCTGGTCGAGATCATGAAGCAGAACGGTCGTGGCGCCAAGGGCCACATTGGCTTTGCCGTCAACGACATTGATGCGGCCGAGAAGTGGTTTGCCGAGCGCGGGCTCGAGGTCAACGAGGAGTCGCGCGTGCTGCTGCCCGACGGCGGCACCAAGCTCGTGTACTTTAAGCGCGAGTTCGCCGGCTTCGCCGTGCACCTGTGCCGCGAGTAGCGCACAAGCTGCTATGGCTAACGAAAAATGGGGTAAGGCGCGTGGCCTTGCCCCATTTTTAATGCCGAGAGGGTGACTGACGGGCTGCCGTAAAACGAAGGTGAATGGTTTTCCGCGAAGTGAACGAGTGAAATCGAACCCCTGGAGCATCGACACTTTTACGTCGCTCTTTCCTGCGGTTTTGTCAGGTATTTCCTGCGGGTTTGGCGCCAAAAAGTGCGGATGCTTCGGGGGTCCAAAATAGGTCGTTCACTTCGCGGAAAAGCATTCACCTTCGATTCACGAGGGGGCTTCCTACCGTGGCAGGCGAATCGTAAAGCGGCTGCCGACCCCTTCGACCGAGGTCACACCGATGGCGCCGCCGTGGCTGTCGACGATCCACTTGGCGATGGCGAGCCCCAGACCCGAGCCCTGCGCGCCGGCATCGCGCGCGTTGTCGGCACGGTAGAACCGCTCGAACGCGTGAGCTGCGGATTCCTGGTTCATGCCGATGCCCTCGTCCTCAACACTTATGTCGATCGTGCCCATGCCCGCATCGGGCGTTATGCCAAATGTGACGGTCGTTCCCGCGTCCGAATACTTGGCGGCGTTTTGCACGATCACGCGCAGAGCCTGCTTCACGAGCGCCACGTCGACGGGCGCGTCGCAGCGCGGGTCGCTGGCAAGCGTGGTGTCGTACACCAGCCGATACGTGTGCTCGGTATCGATCATCTGCGATTCCTCGCATACCTCGCCGACCAGTGCGGCCAGGTTGGTATGCGCACGCCGCAGGACCGTGCGCCCGGCATCGCCGCGCGCCAAAAACAGCAGCTGCTCCACGAGCTCTTGCATGTGCTCGCTTTCGGCCTTGAGGGACGCGATGGATTCTGCCAGCACGTCTGGGTCGTCTTTGCCCCAGCGGTCGAGCATGTTTACGTAGCCCTGAATCACCGCGATGGGCGAGCGCAGCTCGTGACTTGCATCGTTGACAAAGCGCATCTGCTGCAACTTGGCCTCTTGCATCTGGCGCAGCAGGCGGTTGAGCGCGACCTCGATGCTCGCCAGGTCGGCGTCGCCGGTGGTGACGCTCGGCGAGTCGACGCTTGCGCGCTCGATGGCCTGCTCCAGTGTTTCCATCTTGCCGCCGGAGAGCTGCATGCGGCCGAGCTCGTCCACGCGCAAGGCCAGGTCGTTGAGCGGCGCCATGGTGCGGCGCACGCGCCTCGCGCCGCCGAGCATGTTGAGCACGCTGATGACCTGCCAACCCACAACGACAAGGTAGAGAGGCCATAGCGTGACGAGGTCCTGCGCGAGGGGGAAGGTCTTGCTGGCGCGCGCAAGCTCGACGGTATAGGTGAGCGTTGTCAGGTCCCAGCCGCGCGCGGGCGTCAGCGACATGCCGTGAACGGTGGCACCGGGGATCCATCCTGCGGTAAACGTGTCGTCGGGCAGTGTCTGGTTGTATCCATAGACGAAGATCGCCGCTGCAATCACTACCAGCAACAGATCGAGCCAGATGTAGCTCATCAGACGGCGCCACATATAGCTCCAGTTGATGGCGCGGGCGATGGAGGTGACGCGCTTGGCCTCGGCGTTACGCACGGCAGACATAGCCCACCCCGCGCACGGTCTGGATGATGCGGGCGCTGCCGGCGTCCTCGATCTTGGCACGCAGGTGCGCGATGTGTACGTCGACGTTGTTGGTGTCGCCCACGTATTCGTAGCCCAGCGCTTCGTGCGCGATGCGCTCGCGTGTGAGCACGGTGCCGGCGTGCGCCATAAGCAGGGCGAGAACGTCGAACTCGCGGGCCGTGAGCGCGATGGGCGAGCCGCCGACCGTGACTTCGCGGCGGTCGGGGTCGAGCACGACTGAGCCCACAGTGAGCGTGGCGGGGGAGAGCGAGGCGGAAACCTGGGTTGAGTCGCTGACCGGGGGTATCGCAGCGGCACCCGTAGCGCCCTCCCCGGCCCCAACGCCGCCAACGCCCGAAGCCGTCCGCACGGCCTCCGAGCGCTTCAGCGCAACGCGGATCCGTGCGAACAGCTCCTCAATGGCAAACGGCTTGGTTAGGTAATCGTCAGCGCCGGCGTCGAGCCCGGCCACCTTATCCATCACGGCATCGCGCGCGGTGACCATGATCACCGGCACATCCTTGTGCTTGCGCACGCGCCGCAGCACCTCCATGCCGTTGAGCTGCGGCAGCAGCACGTCGAGCAGAATCAGATCGTAGTCGCGCTCCAGCGCCAGGTCTACGGCGGTGCGGCCGTCGGCGGCGTGCTCCACCTGGTAGCCCTCGTGCTCCAGCTCGAGCGTCACAAAGCGGGCGATTTTCTCCTCGTCCTCTACGATCAGGATTCGTGCCATACGTGCCCCCGTCTGCGATTACTTGTCGTCGTTGAGATTTTGCTTGATGTCGTCCGCGGCGTCGGCGGCGTGATCCATAAGGTTGTTGATGCTGCCGGGCACGTCTCCGTCGCTGTCGATGCGGTAGCGCATGCCAAAGAACAGGCCAATCAACATCAGCCATATCGTGGCGCCCCAGGCAAACAGCGCGACGATGGGGATCAGGATGGGAATGTTGAGGATGATCGCATCGCGGCGCGTGGCGATAAACTTGGTGTCCAGGCTCAGGCGGAAGAGCTTTTTGAGGTACTCCCACACGCCGTCCATCTTCTTGGAGAAGTCGGTCTTTTCGCTCGACTTCTCGTAGGCGGCCTGCGCGGCGACCATCTCGGCCGAGGGCTCATCGACCGGCGCGGACTCGGTGGCGGCGTGCGCCGACGTGGTCTGCGTCTTGCCCTGCGACTCGAGCCAAATGATGGCGTCCAAAACGTTGCCGTCGGCGGCGTCGAGCGCGGCCTTGGCATCGGTGTAGCTCACGTTGCACTTGGTGCGGATGGTTTCAACTTTTTCGAGGTCGTCCATGACCTGTCCTTTCGTTCGATGGGCGCGACGCCGGGCGATCTGCCCGGGCGCGAGCGTTGCGTTCGGCGGTCTGCGTTGCGCCGCCCCGCCCTGCCGCGGCGGCATGCGTCTGAACAACGACCCTCTAAGGAGTTCGATACCGATGAGTGACAACGCAAAGCATCTCGCAAAGAAGTGCGTTAAGGACGCGGGGCCGTGCCTCGCGCTGTGCGTAGCCGGCGCAGCGGTCGCGCTGTTGGCTGTTCTGGGGCCGTTCGACGTGCTCCGAAGTGCCAGCTTTCTGCATGTTTGCATGGCTCTTGCCGGCGCCACGATGACCGGCGGCGTGCTCGATCTGATCTTTTGGGTGTTTGACCCGTTTGGATGGAAGAGCGAGGGGTAGGTCCCAAAGGATGGAAGGGCTGGAACGGTTGACTTAGTGATCGTGCAGAATGTGGGCTAGCGACTTACAGGGAAGTGGTAATCCGATGACGGTCTATGTAACAGGCGATATTCATGGCGGCGCTGACATGCAAAAGCTCCGCGATTGGGAGCTTGGGGATAGCCTGGCGAGCGACGACTATCTCATCATCGCGGGCGACTTTGGCTTTCCCTGGGACTTTTCTACCGAGGAATGTGCCGATATTGCTTGGCTGGAGTCGCGCCCCTACACCGTGCTGTTTGTCGACGGCAACCACGAGCGTTTCGATCACTGGGCGGAACGCCCCATGGAGTTGTGGCACGGTGGGCTGACGCAGCGCCTGTCGGATACCTCGCCCATACGGCGCCTGACGCGCGGCGAGGTTTTTGAGCTCGACGGCTCAACGGTCTTTACCATGGGCGGCGCCACGAGCGTGGACAAGGAATACCGCATTCCGTATTCCAGCTGGTGGCCGCAGGAGCTGCCGGACGAGCGCAACTTTGAGGAGGCGCGGGCAAAGCTCGACAGCGTGGGCTGGACGGTCGACTACGTGATCACTCACACCTGCTCTACGCGCATGCTTTCGTCCACGCTTTATCCAGCGTCCGGCTGGAATTGCCCCTCCGTTGATCGGCTTACGGCATTTTTCGATGAGCTGGAAGACCGCTTGGACTACAAGCGCTGGTACTACGGGCATTTTCATCGGGATACCAACCCGGCCGAGCGTCACACCGTGCTCTACGACTGCATCGTTCGCTTGGGCGACGAACTCCAGCCCTGGGATGTTGCGTAGAGGCGGGGTGGCTGGCTACTCGACCGTTACAGTGATGTTCTCCCGATGCGCGCGGATGACGTCCCAGCTAAAGTGCTCGACCAGCTGCTCGGCGGTACGCGGCGTGGTGTCCGGCGCGATGCCTGTTTGCCCGGCGAGCCATCCCAACAGTGCCTCGGGTGTGCCAAAGCGGGTGCGGAGCTCGCCCAGGTCCAGATCGCGATCGCGCTTGGAAAGGCGGCGGCCGTCCGGTGACATGAGCAGCGGAATGTGCGCGTAGTGCGGCGTGGGCAGTCCCAGCAGATGTTGCAGATAGATCTGGCGCGGCGTGGAACCAAGCAGGTCGCATCCGCGTACGATCTCGGTGACGCCCATGGCAGCGTCGTCGACCACCACGGCCAGCTGATAGGCAAACACGCCGTCGCTGCGGCGCACCAAAAAGTCACCGCACTCGGTGGCGAGTGCTTCGCATTGGGCTCCGTACGTGCGGTCCACGAATTCGATCACGTCGCTGGCGAGGTCGTCGACGGTGGGCACGCGCAGGCGCGTGGCCGGAGCACGCAGGGCACTGCGGCGGGTGATTTCATCAGCAGAAAGACCTCTGCAGGCGCCGCGGTAGATGGGCGTGCCGTCGCTGGCGTGCGGCGCGCTCGCGGCGTGGAGTTCGGCACGCGTGCAAAAACAGGGATAGGTGAGGCCGGCGTCTTGCAGCTGGCGCAGGGCGTCCTCGTACAGATCCAGGCGATCGTGCTGGTAGTAGGGGCCTTCGTCCCACTCGAGCCCCAGCCAGGTCAGATCGTCAATCAGTTGAGCGGCAAGTTCCGGGCGCTTGCAGCGATCGTCCAGGTCCTCGATACGCAACACGATGCTGCCGCCCTGGCTGCGGGCCGAAAGCCATGCGCACAGGCAGCTGAACACGTTGCCCAAGTGCATGCGGCCCGAGGGCGACGGGGCAAAGCGGCCCACGACGGGGGTGGGCACTGCCGTTGCTGGTGCGTCCGCGGCGGGCGTTGCTATGTTGCGTGTTTTGATATCCATGCGGATGAGTATAGCGCGGGGCTTGGCAGGGAAGGCGTTGCCGCGCTCACAAGTTGGCGGCGGTGCGCATTGCGCACGGTGGGTTTGCGGCTCAAGGTCTCGATCGCTGCGTACCGACTTAGCCTCACAAACGACAGAAACCCCGGCAGCTCTTCGCAACTGCCGGGGTTTCCGCGGAAAAGGGGGACATGATCCTCGAGCGAACGGCAAAGGGGCAAACCGTTTTCGCTCAACTACTTTATGCCCCTCGGCTGGCGGCTCAGTCAGCGCATGCCGCGCCCACACAAAGCCGCTACACCTGTGACGGAGCTGTGAAGTGGTATCTATTGCTGGCGCAGGCCATGCCAAGGGTGTCCCTAATGACTGGTCATTTAAGAACGTCCCCAATGACTGGCTGTTGGGGTGCGGGTGTGACTTTCATCCCGTTTGGCGCTCCGGTCGCCTAGATGTTCGTCATGCGTACCCGCAAACGTGGGACAATGGCGCTGTTGGTTTTACAGACAAAGGATGTGCCTATGAACACCCTCGCCGCCAAAGTCAGCCGGCAGCGCCACCTGTTTGCGCGATTCGCTTCCGTCTGCGTGCTCGTCGCGCTTGCGTTGTTGCTGCTGCCTGTCGCCGCGCACGCCGACGGCTACTCCATGACCCAGACCTATATCAGTGCCACGGTCGAGGCCGATGGATCGCTGACCGTTGTCGAGGGACGCCAGTTTGATTTCGACGACGACATCAACGGCGTGTTTTGGGAGATCAATACGGGCTCCAACCAGCAGGGCGGCACGGCGGGCGTCGACGTGCTGAGTGTCGAGGAAGAGGACACCGCGTTTAACAAAGTCGATAGCGCGAACAAGGGCGACTCTGGCGTCTACACGGTCGAGCAGACCGGTGACGGCGTAAGGATTAAGGTGTTCAGCCCTCACGAGAGCGGCGACAGCGCAATCTACTACGTGAGCTACACCATGACCGGTGCGGTTATGAACTGGGCCGATACCGCCGAGCTCTACTGGAAGTTCGTAGGTGACGGCTGGTCTGCGGATTCCGATGACGTCGAGATGGAAGTGTGCTTCGCGAATGCCGCTGCCGGGACGGCGGCCGTCAAGGGCGATAACTTCCGCGCATGGGGCCATGGTCCGCTGACGGGCGACGTGTCGCTCGATGAGGACGAGCCCATGGTCACCTATACCATTCCCTGCGTGCACCAGGGCGAATTCGCCGAGGCACGCATCGCCTTCCCTAGCGACTGGGTGCCGCAGCTTGCCGCTTCGGGCGAAGAGCGCATGTCAACGATCCTGAGCGAAGAGAAGGAATGGGCCGACGAAGCTAACGCCCGCCGCGCTCACGCTCGCATGATTGCCAATGCACTTGCCGTGCTAAGTGTTGTTGCGGCGGTGGCCTTTACCGGCACAATCGTTATGCTCAAGCTGCGCAAGCGCAAGCCCAAGCCGCTTTTCCAGGACGAATATTTCCGCGATGTGCCTTCGGCCGACCATCCCGCCGTGCTTTCGGCCCTCATGAGCTGGAACGAGGCGCCCGATCAGGCATATATCGCCACGCTCATGAAGCTCACTGACGACCGTGTGATCAAGCTGGAGCAGGCGACCGTGACCAAGGCCAAGAAGGGTCTGTTGGGGCGTGAAAAAGAAGAGCAGACGTATCGCGTGACGGTGAGTGATGCGGGCTGGAAGTCGGCCAAGGGCATTGACCACATGGTGCTCAAGGTCTTCTTTGCCGGTACTAAGCCTGACGAGAACGGCGATCGCTCGCGCACGTTCGACGAGCTGCAGCACTACGTCAAGCAGCACGCTACACCCGTGGGCGACAAGCTCGAGGACTATCAGAACACCGTTAAGGGCAAGCTGGCCGATAGCGAGTACGTTGCCTCAGACGGCATTGTTGCAATGGTGTTTTGCCTGGTTCTTGGTATCCTGATTGCCTTTGTTCCCGTGGGATCCATCTTCTTTACCGATGGCGCACAGGCGAACATTACCGCCGCGGTTATCTCGGTGCCGATTGTGCTGGTGGGTATCGGCGTGGGCCTTACGTTCCGCCGCTTTACGCCGGAGGGCGCCGAGGTGGCGGCTCGCTGCAAGGCGCTCAAGCATTGGCTCGAGGATTTCACACGCCTAAAGGAAGCCGTCCCGGGCGATTTGGTGCTGTGGAACAAGCTGCTGGTGATGGGCGTTGCCCTGGGCGTTTCGAAAGAAGTGCTGCGACAGCTGGCCGAGGCCGTGCCTGCGGACCTGCGCAACAGCGACGATTTCTACGACAACTACCCCTGCTACTGGTGGTATTACCATCACTACGGCAACGAGTCTCCGCTCGATTCGTTCAACGATGTGTATCACGAGACCATCCGCGAGCTGGCTTCGAGCTCCGATAGCTCGAGCGGCGGCAGCGGCGGCGGCTTCTCTGGCGGCGGTGGTGGCGGCGTCGGCGGAGGCGGCGGCGGAACGTTCTAGCGCGCTCTGATTTTTGGGATGGATCTTCTCCGGCGACTGCCGACGGATCCATCCCATTTTCATGCGCTACCTACGAAGGCTGTCCCCAACGACTAATCACTGGGAACATCCCTAAATGACTAGGTATGGCTGCTGGGTTTAGGCTGTTAGATCGAGTTCGTAGAGGAAGCTTTCGCGCGGCATGTCGTGGCGACGCTCTTCGCGGTTGGCGCGGTGCGTGGCCGTGCGCTTAAAGCCGTGCAGCTCGTAGAACTTCCACGAGCAGTTGGAGTCGGTGTACAGGTGCGCCCTCGTCGCTCCAAGCGAGGATAGGTGTGAGACCGCGGCATCGAGCAGAACCGTGCCAACGCCCAGGCCATGGACATCGCGATCCACGGCAAGCAGCGTGACCTCGTTGTCGTGCGGCAACGGGCTGCTCTCGAGCAGGCGGTTGTTGGTCCGGATGGTTGCGCGCACAAACGAGAGATACTCGGCGCAGGCATCGGGCTCCAGCTCACGCATCTGCGATAGCAGCGCGCGTTCGGTATCCATCCAATGTTCCTTAACGGTGGCGCCGGAGCTCTGTCCTGCGCGTGCAAGCGCAATGCCGCGTGCATGGCCGTCGATTACGGCAACCTGCGAAAACGTCGAAGACGAAAGGCAATAGGCGAGGTCGCATGCGGCCTCGAGGCGGTTGTACTCATCGTTATCCGAATTGTTATGCCAAAGCTGCTGCAGAATCAACGCGATGGCGTCGAAGTCTTCGGTATCAAACGGTCGGTAGAGAACCCGCGAGACCATGGTGCCTCTTTCTTTTGCGGATGCATATCGAGCACAGTTCTACCACGCTATTGGCATCTAATTATGGTGCCCCTGTGTTCCATGAACTCACCGTGCCCGGTGCCGTGCCCATCCCCTCCGCTCGCAAACTTTTTCTGCATATGCGCCCGTTGCGGGGTGCATCGATGCGCTCGATGCGCTACATTGAATCAGTATTTTCAATGCCGCTGCGCGAGCGCTGCAGATCGACGTATCACCGACTCACAGAGCACGGCGGCGTACCAGACAGGAGGACTGCATGGGATCTGATGTGAAGATCGCACGCGCGTTGATTTCGGTTACCGATAAGACGGGCGTCGTCGATTTCGCACGGACGCTGGTCGATGACTTTGGCGTCGAGATCATCTCTACGGGCGGCACGGCTCGTGCCATCGAGGACGCGGGCGTCCCCGTAACCCCCATCGAGGAGTTCACGGGCTATCCCGAGATGATGGACGGCCGCGTTAAGACCCTGCACCCCAAGGTTCACGGCGCGCTGCTGGCCCGCCGCGATTCCGAGCAGCACATGCAGGAGGCGGCACAGCACGGCATTAAGCTGATCGACCTGGTCGTCGTCAACCTGTACGAGTTCGAGAAGACCGTCGCCAACCCCGAGGTCACCTTCGCGGATGCCATCGAGCACATCGACATCGGCGGTCCTTCCATGCTGCGCTCTGCCGCCAAGAACGCCGCGAGCGTTACCGTCATCTCCGACCCGGCCGACTATGATGCCGTCCTGGCCGAGATGCGCGAGACCGGTGGCTGCACCACGCTTTCCACCCGTCGTCGCCTGCAGGTGAAGGTCTACCAGACCACCGCCGCCTACGACACGGCTATCTCCCGTTGGCTCGCCGCCCACGCAAGCGACGTGGCGGACACCTCTGCCAAGCTCGAGATCTCGCTGGAGAAGGTCGACGACCTGCGCTATGGCGAGAATCCTCAGCAGAAGGCCACGGTCTATCGCTTTGCCGAGGGCTGCGAGAATACCGCGAGCTCGCAGTTCCCGCTCGTGGGCTCCGAGCAGATCCAGGGCAAGCCGCTCAGCTACAACAACTATCTGGATGCCGACGCCGCTTGGAACCTAGTCCGCGAGTTCGACGAGCCGGCCTGCGTGATCCTCAAGCATCAGAACCCCTGCGGCTCCGCCGTGGCCGAGGACATCACGGCCGCCTACGACCGCGCCTTCGCCTGCGATCCCAAGAGCGCCTTCGGCGGCATCATCGCCTGCAACCGCGAGGTTCCCTATGAGCTGGTTGAGCACTTTGCCGATCAGAACAAGCAGTTCGTCGAGGTTATCATCGCTCCGAGCTACACTGCCGAGGCGCTCGAGCGCATGGCCAAGCGCCCCAACCTGCGCGTGCTGGCCACCGGCGGCGTGGACCACGGCGCCCAGGTGGAGCTGCGCTCCGTCGACGGCGGCATGCTGGTGCAGGAGGTCGACCACGTGACCGAGGATCCTGCGACCTTTACGTTCCCCACCGACCGCAAGCCCACCGACGCCGAGATGGCCGAGCTCGAGTTTGCCTGGAAGGTCTGCAAGGGCGTCAAGTCCAACGCCATCCTGGTTTCCAAGGGTAAGGCCGGCATTGGCATGGGCCCGGGTCAGCCCAACCGCGTTGACTCTGCGCTGCTTGCCTGCGAGCGCGCCGAGGACTTCTGCGAGCGCGAGGGCGTGGAGAAGGGCGGCTTTGCCTGTGCAAGCGACGCGTTCTTCCCGTTCCGCGACAACGTCGACGTGCTCGCCGCGCACGGCGTGACCTGCATCATCCAGCCCGGCGGCTCCAAGCGCGACGACGAGAGCGTCCAGGCCTGCAACGAGCATGGTATTGCGATGGTCTTCACAGGGGCCAGGCATTTTAGGCACTAGAGGCTTTCCCAAGCACCCGACCTTGCCCCTCAAACCGTCGCTTGCGTACATTTAGTACGCGGCGCTCCTCTTTCGGGGCAATCTCGGGCACTTGGAAAACCCTTAATGGGATGTTGTTCTATCCCATTAAGCCGATCGGTCGCCTGACCGTATCGTCAAAATAATCTCTGCAAAAGACGGCTGCTCCGTTTGGAGGGCCGTCTTTTTGGTATAAGAGGACGGAATGACTAACACGAAAGGTATGACCATGCCCCAGATTGATGATGCCGAGCTGTTTGGCAATGCCGAGGATCAGCGTGCGTACGAGGACTTTTGCGCCAATCAGGAGGCGGTCGAGAAGTTTACGCTCGACAAGCCCGCGCTTGTCTGCCGTTGGCGCATGTCCAACAAAAAGGTGCCCATGCTCAACCGCCACATTCGCGCGCTGTCCGAGCGCCTGGTGCAGGGCGAGCCGCTTACCCACAACATGCTCAGCTGGGCCAAACAACACGTTGAGTGGTCGCTTGCCGAGGGTGATTACACCGCACACGACGGCGTGCTCATGCTGGTGATCGACATCAACGGCAACGCCGCCATGACGGTGGGCGAGTACGAGCCGCTGGCCGATACGTCGGCCAAGGCGCTACGTGCCCGCTCCGCCGAGGCCCGCTCCGAGGCCGACGAAACCGGCGTGGCGCCCGAGCTGCTCGCCGCCGTCGATAACGGCGAGCTGGCCTTTGTGGCGCCAGCGGACGAGTGTCTGTGCGGCACGGCGACGCTCATTGAGCAGCTGGCCCAGACCAAGGGCATCCCGGTCACGCGCGTGGACATTCCCGCGCAGCTCAAGGGCGCGCTGTTCCTGGTGAGTGACGAGCACGGCGTGGTCCCCGCAACCGAGACGGACGCCGCCGAGGCCGACGCCGCCACGGTCGCCTTCTTCGCCGAAGGCTACGAAAAGCTCCGCGCCCGCCGCTAAATGATTTTTCTGGGACGGGGATTAAAGAATCATTTTGGTCCCCGCCACCGCTGCGAGTGCGAGGCGGACAAAACGCCCCCGCTCGCGAACAGTTCTGTCACCTGGCACCGCGCGAGGCGTGTACCTGCAGCTTTGCGGTCATAATGGGACAAGACAACCAAGAGGGGAGCGGAATCAATGGCGCTGATCTATATCGTTGAGGACGACGAGCCCATTCGTCGTGAGCTTGTCGACATCCTTGCCCGCGCCGGGTTTGAAGTCGAGGCCTGCGAATCGTTTGAGCATGTCTCGCGCGATATTCTCGCCGCCGTGCCCGACCTGGTGCTGCTCGACCTCACGCTTCCCGTCAAGGACGGCCAGCATATCTGCCACGAGGTTCGCCGCGAATCCGAGGTTCCCATCATCGTTCTCACGTCGCGCACGACCGAGATCGACGAGGTTATGGCCATGACGCTCGGCGCGGACGACTTTGTTCCCAAGCCTTACAGCGCCCGTGTGCTTGTGGCGCGCATCAACGCACTGCTGCGTCGCACCGCGGCGTCAGGCGAGCGCAGCACACTTGTCCACAAGGGGCTGGAGCTCGACCTCGCCCGCTCAATGGTCACCAACACGCAAACGGGCACCAGCACCGAGCTCACCAAAAACGAGCTGCGTATCCTCTCGCTGCTTCTGAGCCGCGCGGGCAAGATCGTTTCGCGCTCGGCCATCATGCAGGACCTGTGGGACTCCGACGCCTTCGTGGACGACAATACGCTCACCGTCAACATCAACCGCCTGCGCACCACGCTCGAAAAAATCGGCATCAAGGGGTATTTGACCACGCATCGCGGCCAAGGCTATTCGGTCTAGGGGCCGGCTATGTCGTTTGGCAAGTTCTTTAAAGATGCGCTGCTTCCCGTCGCCGTGTGGACGTGCGGTGTGCTGCTGAGCTGCTTTGTGCTGACGGTTGCCGGTGCACCCGTCTCTATCGTGGTCGTGGCGGTCGGCGTGTCCTTTATCTTTGGTATGCTCGGCATCGTGGTCGAGTACGCGCGTCGCCGCCGTTTTCTGCGTCAGCTGGAGCGCGCGGCCGAGGAGCTCGAGAGCCCCGCATGGGTGCAGGAGATGGTGCAATGCCCGACCTATGCCGAGGGCGAGCTCGAGTACGAGGTCTTGCGCCGGGTGGGCAAAGCCGCTTGCGACGAGGTTGCCGAAGGCCGGCGTCAGACCGATGACTATCGCGACTATATCGAGAGCTGGGTCCACGAGGCCAAACTGCCCCTGGCGGCGGCTCATCTAATTTTGGAAAACCTGGATGGCAGCGAAGACGACCTGTCTCGTGTGGATGACCTGGGCCGTGAGTTGGCTCGCGTGGAGCGCTATATCGACCAGGCGCTGTACTACGCGCGTTCGGAAGTCGTGGAGCGCGACTACCTGATTCGCCGCTGGGATCTCAAGACCTTGGTGACGGGCGCGATTAAGGCCAACGCGCGCGAGCTCATCGCGGCGCACGTGGCCCCGGTGTGCGAGAACCTCGACTTTGAGGTCTTTACCGACGAGAAGTGGCTCGAGTTTATTCTGGGCCAGCTCATTCAGAACAGCATTAAATATGCGCGCGAGGACGGCGCAAAGATCGTGTTTTCGGGCGCGTTGCTGGACGAGGGCCTGGCGAGCGAACGCATCGAGCTCACCGTCGCGGACAACGGCTGCGGCGTGAGCGCGGCCGACCTGCCGCGCGTGTTCGAGAAGGGCTTTACCGGCGATAACGGCCGCACCACCAAGCGCGCAACGGGCATTGGCCTCTACCTGGTGGCGCGTCTGTGCTCCAAGATGGGTATCGATGTCACCGCGGCATCCGAGCCCGGCGAAGGCTTCGTCGTCACGTTTGCCTTCTCGACCAACAAATTCCAATACTTTGAGTAGTCGTCGCGGTGTAACGTCCCGGAGCGTCATTCACGTTAAGACAATTATCCCAAACGGGATAATTCCATCATGATGTGCTATGATTATCCCGTTTGGGATAATCATAGGGGATTAGCATGCAAGACTGGAATGAGCGAACGATTTTTGACCCAGCTGAACTCGGTGCATATTTGCGTGAGCGCCGGAAGAAGCTCGGTTATACCCAACGCGATGTGGCTGATTTCAACCAGTGCAGTTTGCGCTTTGTGAGCGAGCTTGAGCGTGGAAAGGCGGGTGCCAATCTTCGCCAAACTCTTCAAATCGCTAACAGCTTGGGGGTCGATTTGATCCTGAGGGAGAGGGGCGACGGCTCATGGCATTAAAGGTTTATCGTGAGTATCGGGGAACGTTTGAGCTGGTCGGAGAATTTGAGAGGGCCGACCCCGTAAACGAGACGTTTGCATATGATGAGGGATATCTTGAACGCGACGATGCTGCCGCACTCTCAGCTTCTCTTCCCTTGCGACATGAGCCATATGCCAGCAATGAGTTTTCGGCCTTCTTTTCGGGCATGCTTCCCGAGGGCCCGGTTCGGCATGAGCTGTCGATGCGTTTTCAAATCCCCCAGTCAGACTATTTATCGATGCTCGAGCGTTTGGGCGATGAGTGCGTTGGTGCCTTGAGGTTTCTCGGCGATGAGAAATCGAGCTACGATCCGGGCTATCGTCCTCTGCAAGACGAGGATTTTGAGGCACTTTCTAAGGCGGAAGTGTTTGAGATTGCAAATGATATGCAGGATTCGAGGCTGTCGTTGGCGGGCGCTCAGTCTAAAACCGGTTGGTTTTTACCGCGCGGTAAAGATGAAAAAAAGGCCGGGTCGGGGGATTGGATGCTGCCGCTCGGCTCTGCCCCCTCGACTCACATAGTCAAGATTGCTTCAACTAAACATCCGGATTTGCCGTTCAACGAATTAATTTGCATGACGGCAGCGTCTGCTGCTGGGCTTGAAATTGCCCGTTCAGAAGCTTCGGATACGATTCCTGGTGCGTTCTTTTCCGAGCGTTATGACAGAATCTGGAGCAATGAGCCGCCGTCGATGAGCGGATTCGATGTGCCTCTGAGGCTGCATCAGGAGGATTTTTGCCAAGCGGTTGGCTGGCCTTCGTATATGAAATACGAGACACGTCCCGATAGCTGCTATATGGCTCTTTGCGGCCGATTGATAAGAGAGCAATCGTCTAACGTAATTGCTGATACTCAAATGTTCGCTCGTCAGGTAATGGTCGATTATGCGTTGGGGAATTGCGACTCGCATCTCAAGAACCATTCGTTTCTTTATAGTCCGAGTTGGCGGGAAAAGAGGTTGGCCCCTGCATACGATATTGTTTGCACGACGATAATGGGATACGACCATAATCTTGGGATTGATATTGGGGATCACCGGGTGATCGATGGGGTGACTCCTGAAGATTTCGAATTCATGTCTCAAGATTTGCATCTGCCACTCAAGATGATCAAGAACATCGCGGCGGAAGTGGCTGAAGAGGTGTCTGCCCAGCTTGCAGAACTTGCCTCTGCAACCGGAGATTTGGGTCGGGTCGCTCTGAAAATTCAGACGGATTCCGTTGAGAGAATGAGGGTTCTGGAGCAATTCTCAGCCTAAAGCAAAGCGGGGCCACCGTAATGGTGGTCCCGCTCTTGGAAGACTTGGGCACGTGGGCTTGCGCTCCGCGATGCGTTAGGCGTACGTTTGCTACTTCACGACCAAGATGTCGCAGTCCGTATTGCGCAGCAGGAACGTCGAAATCGAACCCAGCAGCGCATACTTGATCGAGGACAGGCCGCGGGCGCCGCAGAGCACCAGGTCGGGCTTAACCACGTCGAGCATCTCGTCCTTGAGCGTCTCGCGAATACGGCCGGCGCGAATCATGACCTCGACCTCGGGAATATCGGGATTGGCCTTGGCCTCTTCGAGCTGCTTGGCGATGGAGTTCTTAAATGCCTCTTCTAGGCCGTTGACCAGATCGACCGGATAGGAACCGGCGCTCTCGAGCGCCGTGGAATCGATAACGTGGCCGATGATTAGCTTGGCGCCGTTGTTCGCGGCGACCTTGATGGCGCGTGCGAGCACAAAATCCTGCTGCTCAGTACCGTCGAGTGAAACAAATACCTTGGTGTAGCCCTCGTTCATGGTTTCCTCCTTGGTCTATCGCACGGGCGCGGGGCTCGTGCATCGGGCGGGCGCGGGCGCGTTGGCCGCCGGACACTTTATCTTGTTGCAGTTATACCCAAGGATTTGGGTTTGACCGCTCGCAATTCTGTGAACGGGCGAGTTTTTTGGTAAGGGTAGGCGTAGACGCGCCCGAACGGTTGATAATGGGACATCGCCCGCACCGTCCGCAGAACAATATCGGCGGGTGTCTAACGAGGGGGTCCCTTTGGATATTATCGAGCTTCTAAAATCTGCCTTCATGGGCCTGGTCGAGGGCATCACCGAATGGCTGCCTGTTTCGTCGACCGGTCACATGATCTTGGTGGACGAGTTCGTCAAGATGAACGTGAGCGAGACGTTCTGGAATATGTTCCTGGTCGTGATTCAGCTCGGCGCCATTCTGGCCGTCTGTGTGCTGTTCTTCCATGAGCTCAATCCGTTCTCGCCCAGCAAGGGCAAGGAGGGCCGTCGCGACACCTGGGTGCTGTGGGGCAAGATTGTGCTCGGCTGCATTCCCGCCGCGGCGATCGGTCTGCCGCTTAACGACTGGATGGAGGAGCATTTCTACAATGCTCCCGTCGTGGCGCTGGCGCTCATTGTGTACGGCGTGCTGTTTATCGTGATCGAGAACTGGCGCGCGAGCAAGCGCGAGGAAATGGCCGTTGCCGGTTCGTTTGGCTCGCGTGCTGTGGTGTCGGGTGGACGTCCCGCCGGTGCGCACTTTGCGGCGCCCGCCGCGGCTACCGCTGAGGATGAGGACGATGACGAGAATCTGGACTTTGGCTCCATCGCCACGCTCGAGGACCTGAGCTGGAAGACTGCGCTGGGTATCGGCTGCTTCCAGGTGCTTTCGCTGGTGCCTGGTACGTCTCGCTCCGGTTCTACCATCATCGGCGGCCTGCTTTTGGGCTGTACGCGTTCGGTGGCGTCCAAGTTTACGTTCTTCCTGGCCATCCCTGTCATGTTTGGCGCGAGTGCACTCAAGCTGGTCAAATACTTCATCAAGGGCGGCACGTTCGGCGCCAACGAGGTCGCTATCTTGGGCGTGGGCTGCGTTGTGGCCTTTGTGGTTTCGCTCATCGCCATCAAGTGGCTCATGGGCTTCGTCCGCCGTCACGACTTCAAGTGCTTCGGTGTTTACCGCATCATCCTGGGCGTCGTAGTGCTCGCATACTTCTTCGTTCTGGAGCCTATGCTCGGCCTGTAACTTGGTTGACGCTGCGCGGCGGCCAGAGCGACAACTTGTCATTCAAAGAGGGCGGCATGACCAAAAGGTCTATGCCGCCCTCTTTTCATGCCAATTTGTTCGCTCTGGCCGCCGCTCGCTGCTGCTACCGTGACATCGGTGGCTCTGTGATTGGCGCAATGGGGTCAGGTTACTTTGCACCAGCTTGGTGCAGACAAATCTGACCCCATTGCGCCAAATCCGCTGGGGCGGGCCCGATGGTGGCGGACGGAGTCGTGGTGTGATTTGCGTCGGTGTCCGCGCGGCTCGGTATACTGGTACGGCTCAAACTATGGCGCTGCCCGCAGGCGCGCCGTCCGTCAGATGAGGAGTCGCCCATGACCCAGCCCCTGCCCTGGGAAAAGAATGTCGCGGTACCTGTGCCGCCCGCGCCGGAACCCGTGCCGCTCGATGCATACACCGCCCCTGCTGCGCCGGAGCCCGAGCTCGTTCCGCTCGACATCTACGACGCTCCCGCGCCGGCGCCCAAGCCCGCCAAGCCGCTCGTCGACATCGACAGCCTTAATCCCGCTCAGCGCGAGGCGGTCCTGACCACCGAGGGCCCGCTGCTGGTCCTTGCCGGCGCCGGCTCGGGCAAGACCCGCGTCTTGACCTTCCGTATCGCACATATGCTCGGCGACCTGGGCGTTAAGCCCTGGCAGATCCTTGCCATCACGTTTACCAACAAGGCCGCGGCCGAGATGCGTGAGCGTCTGGCGGCACTCATTCCCAGCGGCACCCGTGGCATGTGGGTATGCACCTTCCATGCCATGTGCGTGCGTATGCTGCGCGAGGACGCCGACCTGCTGGGATACACCGGTCAGTTCACCATCTACGATGACGATGACTCAAAGCGCATGGTGCGCGACATTATACAGGCGCTCGGTATCGAGCAAAAGCAGTTCCCCATCAACATGATCCGCAGCAAGATCAGCTCGGCCAAAAACGCCATGATCGGCCCCGAGGACATGCTCAAATCCGCCGACAGCCCCAATGACAAAAAGGCCGCGCAGGTCTACCTGGAGCTGGAACGCCGCCTGCGCGCCGCCAACGCGATGGACTTCGACGACCTGCTCGTGCGCACGCTCGAGCTGCTGCGCACCCGCCCCGAGGTGCTCGACAAGTACCAGGAGCGCTTCCGCTACATTAGCGTCGACGAGTATCAGGACACCAACCACGTCCAGTACGAGATCGCCAACCTGCTGGCCGCCAAGTACCAAAACCTCATGGTCGTGGGCGACGACGACCAGTCCATTTATAGCTGGCGTGGCGCCGACATCACCAATATCCTGGACTTTGAGAAGGACTTTAAAAACTGCAAGACCGTCAAGCTAGAGCAGAACTACCGCTCCACGGGTCATATCCTGAGCGCCGCCAACGCCGTGGTGCGTCACAACTCGCAGCGCAAGGAGAAGCGCCTGTTTACGGCCGAGGGCGACGGCGAGAAGATCCAGGCCTTCCAGGCAAGCGATGAGCGCGACGAGGGCCGCTGGATTGCCGGCGAGATCGAAAAGCTGCACTCCAAGGGCACGAGCTACGACGATATTGCTGTGTTCTACCGCACCAACGCCCAGTCGCGTATCCTCGAAGATATGTTCCTGCGCGCAGGCGTGCCCTACAAGATTGTGGGCGGCACGCGATTCTTCGATCGTGCCGAGATCCGCGACGTCATGGCCTACCTCAAGATGATCGTGAACCCGGCAGACGAGATGAGCGTCAAGCGCGTCATCAACACGCCGCGCCGCGGCATCGGCTCCACCTCGATCCAAAAGATTGAGCAGCTGGCGCGCGACAACCGTTGCTCGTTCTTCCAGGCTTGCGAGATCGCGTGCGCCGAAACCGGCATGTTTAGCGCCAAGGTGCGCAATGGCCTGTCGAGCTTTGTGTCGCTGGTGCGCGAGGGTCGCCGCATGGACGGCGAGCTCAAGGACGTTGTCGAGATGATCGTCGATAAGACGGGCCTGCTGCAGGCTTTCCGCGCCGAGGGCACCATGGAGTCCGAGAGCCGCGCCGAGAACATCCAGGAATTCCTGGGTGTCGCTGCCGAATTTGAGGAGACGCATGAGGATATCGAAGGTACGCTCGAGAGCTTGGAAGAGCTGCGCGCTGCCGGTGTTGCCGATGTGCCTGTCAGCGCCGAGCCCGAGCCCGTCGTGGTGAGCGCGCCTGCGCCCGAACCGGGGCCGTCTGCCCCGGTATCCTCGTTTGAGGCGCTCGTTGGTGCGCGTGACGCCGCGGGCTCCAATCCGCTCGATAGCTTGGCCGCTCCGGCGCTGTCTCCGCAGGATGCCCTGGCCGCCGCCATCGCGGGCAACGCGTATGCCGTGCCAACAGAGTTGCCGGCGGGTGCCGTGCATGCCGACGAGATCGAGCGCACCTACGGTCCGCTCACCTGTAAGGCGCTGCCGGCGCTCATGGAGTGGCTGGCCTTGCGCTCCGACTTGGATTCCCTGGCCGGCGAGACGCATGCCATCACCATGATGACCATCCACTCCGCCAAGGGCCTGGAGTTCCCGGCGGTGTTCGTGGCCGGCATGGAGGAGGGTATCTTCCCGCACGTGCACGACTTTGGCGGCGGCGATGACCCGGGCAAGCTCGAGGAGGAGCGTCGCCTGGCCTACGTCGCCATCACGCGCGCCCGTAAGCGCCTGTTCTTGACCTATGCGGCCACGCGTCGCACCTACGGCTCGACCTCTGCCAACCCGCGCTCGCGCTTCCTCAACGAGATTCCGTTTGAGGATATCGAGTTTAGCGGCATCGGTTCTGCCGGTTTTGAGGGCACGGGCTGGGAGAAACGCGGCGACCGTCACGGCACCTTTGGCTCGGGCATGGGCTCGGATATGTACGGCGGCAAGGTGTTTGGTTCGCATACGCGCTCGACCGGCGGTTCCGGTTCGCGCGGTGGATCGAGTTTTGACGATTTCTTTGGCGGCAGCAGCTACGGGACCGAGCGCCATCGTGGGGTCTCGCCCGACGCCGGCCGTGTTGCCTCGACCTTTGGTTCGGGTGCGCCGCGAGCCAAAAAGCCGTCATCTAAGGTGTCGCCGACAGTGGAGCGCAAGGTCGATCGCGCTAGCGCGTCGCAGGACTTTGCCGCAGGCGATACCGTGAGCCACAAGACCTTTGGCACGGGTACCGTGATCTCGGTCGTCGGAGACATGATCGAGGTTCAATTCGAAAAGACCGGCCAGACCAAAAAGCTTATGAAGGGCTTTGCTCCAATTGTCAAGCTGAATGCCTAGCTGCGAGGTTGACCGGGCGCGCCGGGGGCTTTGGTCGCCTGCTCGGGCAGTCCTGCTCGCACGGAGAGCACATTAAGTGCTCTCCGGCTCGTGCGGAACTCGCGATCGACCAAAGCCCCCGGCGCGCCCTCTTCCTTGTGGCGTTTTGGCCTGCAGCTTGCGAACGTTGCTCTGCTCGTCCGCTTTTTGATTTGGAGAACCGGGTGGGCTGAAATGTAGATACGAGTAGGGGCTCCTCCGTTGATGAACGGGGGAGCCCCTTGTTTCGTTTTGGTTGTTGTTGTGACCTAGAGGTGGCTGATGATCAGTTCCATCTTGCCTTCGAGGTCGATGGAGCTGACGGTGCTGGGGGCCAGCAGGTGGCTTCCCTTGCGGACGGGGTCGCCGCAGATGGTGCCTTCGCCGTCGATGACCGACAGACACATGAAGGGCCAGCGCTGCTCCAAGGTCTTGCTGCCGTCGACGCGCACGCGATCGACGGTGTAGCAGGGGTTGGACTCGAGCTCGGTCACGCCGTCCACCTCGGGCGCGGTCACGGTACCATCGACCGGGGCCTGGACGTCAAAGTCGATGCAGTCGAGGCTCTGCTTAATGTGCAGCGGGCGCAGTTTGCCGTCGGTGCCCGGGCGATCATAGTCGTACAGACGATACGTCACGTCGCTCGACTGCTGCGTTTCCAAAATGAGCGTGCCGGCCTTGATGGCGTGAACGGTACCGGAATCAATCTGGAAAAAGTCGCCCTTGTGGATCGGTAGTACGTTGAGCATGTCGTCCCAGCGGCCGTCCTTGATCATCTGTGCGGCCTCAGTGCGGTCTTTAGCACGCTGGCCGACGATGATCGTGGCGCCGGGCTCGCAATCCAGCACGTACCAGCACTCGGTTTTACCCAGGCTGCCGTTCTCGTGCTCGGCGGCGTACTCGTCGTTGGGATGAATCTGGATCGAAAGGTCGTCCTTGGCGTCCAGAATCTTGATGAGCAGCGGGAACTCCTTGCCCTCGCAGTTGCCAAAGAGCTCGCGGTGCTCGGCCCACAGCCACGACAGCGTGTGGCCGGCGTACGGTCCCTCCGCAATCTGGCAGTCACCGTTGGGATGGGCCGAGATGGCCCAGCACTCACCGATGGGACCTTCGGGAATGTCGTAACCAAATACGGTTTCGAGCTGGCGGCCACCCCAGATCTTCTCGTGGAAGATCGGCGTCAGTTTAATCAAATCGGACATATTCATACCCCCATTATGTTGCGCGGGCGTTGCACAAAACAGCTCAAAACGAGCGCCCGCGTGACTACAAAAACTTATGCCAACGTTACGTTGTGCAACTCAAAGCGATCGCCAACGTTGCGCGAGATCGAATACTCAAAGGCGGCGCCGCTGTCCAAAAAGCCAATCTGGGTGAGCTCGAGCAGGGGAGAGCCAAGTTTGGTGTCCAGACGCTCGGCTTCTTCCTCGGTTGCTGCCACGGCGCGAATGGTACGGTGGAAGCTCGAAATCTTCAGCCCACATTGCTCGCGGATGAAGCGGTAGACCGATCCGTACAGGTCCTTCTTTTTAAGGCCTGGAATCAGCTCGAGGGGCATGTAGGTGTACTCGATAACGATGGGCTTCTCATCGGCCTGACGCACGCGCACGACGTGATAGGCAAAGTCATCCTCGGCAATTCCCAGCTGGGCTGCGATGTCCGCTGGTGGATTAACGATCGAGAAATCGTAGACCACCGAGGTCACCTTCTCCCCGCGATGCTCATACGAAAAACCCTGGGTACGGTCGTTTTTGCCCTGGAAAAACGCCTGGCCGGGAAGCCCCGCCGTGTCCTTAACGTAGGTACCCGATCCACGCCGGCTGGTAATAAGACCTTCTTCGGTGATTTGTTCAATAGCTCGTTTGACGGTGATTTTGGAAACGTTATAGAGCTTGCAGAACTCAACGACGGTAGGAAGCTTGTCGCCCGGTTTAAGAGCGCCATCCTCGATAGTGCGACGAATATCTGCAGCTATCGCTTCGTATTTGGGAATCATGGAACCTCCTTTCCAACCTGATTGAGTATAAAAGAAAGTATAGTTAACACCTAAGTATCTCTATTGAGTTATTGAAAAGTTCGAGAAAGATAAAATTAAAAGTCGCCCCGCTTGAAAAATTAGAGCGTTTTAAATGATAAACGTCTGAGTAGTGTCGTGTTGAGAAATGATCGGTCCGAGGACGGGGCCGAACCGATATAACACCCAGCGAACCGAATCTCGTACTCTGCGCTTCCCCAGATAAAACCTGCCAAAACAAACCTGTCCTTTTTGGCAGGTTTTTGCCTTGGGAGCGGTACCATACAGGCAATGTTTAAACGAGAAAGGCGGGCTCCCATGGAACCTAAGCAGTATTACATCGGCATCGACGTCGGCGGCACCTCGGTCAAGGAGGGTCTGTTCGATGAGGACGGAAACCTGCTTGCCAAGGCCAGCGTGCCCACGCCTCCCATCGTTGACGCTGCGGGCTTTGCCGCGGTGACCGAGGCTATCGACCAGGTGGTCGCCAAGGCCCAGATTCCGCGTGCCTTTGTGTCGGGCATTGGCCTGGCCGTTCCGTGCCCCATCCCGGCATCGGGCGATGCCAAGGTCAAGGCGAACATCGCCATCAACCTGCCCGAGCTCAAGATCGCGATCCAGGAGCACTGCCCCGACGCGGTCGTTAAGTACGAGAACGACGCCAACGCTGCTGCTATGGGCGAGGCCTGGCTCGGCTCTGCCAAGGGCGTACAGAACGTGGTGATGGTCACCATTGGTACCGGCGTGGGCGGCGGCGTTATCGTTAACGGCGACGTGGTATCGGGCGTTGTGGGTGCTGGCGGCGAGATTGGCCACATGTGCCTGAACCCGGCCGAGGAGCGCACCTGCGGCTGCGGCGGCCATGGCCACCTGGAGCAGTATTCCAGCGCCACCGGCGTGGTGAGCAACTACCTTGCCGAGTGCAAGAAGGCGGGCGTCGAGCCCATCGAGCTGACCGGCCCCTCCGATTCCAAGGACGTGTTCCAGGCCTGCCGCGAGGGCGACAAGCTCGCGCTGGCCGCGGCCGATACCATGGCCGACTATCTCGGCCGTGCACTGGCGCTTATTGCCAACGTGGTTGATCCCGAGATGTTCCTCATCGGCGGCGGCGCCTCCGCTTCGGCCGATGTCTATCTCGACAAGGTTCGCGAGCACTTTAAGCAGTACGCGCTTTCCGCCTCGCGCGAGACGCCCATTAAGGTCGCTTCGCTCGGCAACGACGCCGGCATCATCGGTGCCGCATACGTAGCCCTGCGCGCCGCCGGTAAATAGCTGGTGCAAGGGGGTCAGGTTACTTTGCACCAACATGGTGCAAAAGGGACGGCCTTGGCCCCCATGCCTGCCCCAAATTGTGCCGTGCCCCTTCCGTCTGCGAAGGCTCGGCGCCAGCGTGCTACCATAGCTACGTCCAAGTACACATATCAAGTGGAGGATATCCATGGCAAACGTTCTTGTCTTTGGTCACCAGAACCCCGATAACGACGCCATCATGAGCGCCGTCGTCCTGTCCCAGCTGCTCAACCAGGTTGAGTATGCCGGCAACACCTACGAGGCCTGCGCCCTTGGTCAGCTTCCGGCGGAGTCCGCCAAGCTGCTCGCCGACGCCGGCATTGCCGAGCCCCGCGTGATTGAGTCCGTCGAGGCCGGTCAGCTCGTCGTCCTCACCGACCACAACGAGTCCGCCCAGTCCGTCGCCGGCCTTAAGGACGCCACGGTCTTTGGCGTCGTCGATCATCACCGCATCGGCGATTTCGAGACCGCCGGCCCGCTGCACTACATCTGCCTGCCCTGGGGCTCCAGCTGCACCATCGTCACCAAGCTCGCCGACGTGCTCGGCGTTGAGCTTTCCGACGTCCAGGCCAAGCTGCTGCTCTCGGCCATGATGACCGACACGCTCATGCTCAAGAGCCCCACCACCACCGCTGTCGACCGCGTCGTCGCCGCCAAGCTCGGCGAGCAGGTGGGCGTCGACCCGGTCAAGTTTGGCATGGAGGTCTTCCTCACCCGTCCGTCCGGCTCCTTCACCGCTGCCGAGATGGTCGGCAACGACATCAAGATGTTCGAGCCCGCCGGTAAGAAGCTGCTCATCGGCCAGTACGAGACCGTCGACAAGAGCCGCGCGCTCGGCATGATCGACGAGATCCGTGAGGCCATGCGCGCCTACGCCGCCGAGAAGGGTGCCGACGGCATTGTCCTGTGCATCACCGACATCATGGAGGAGGGCTCGCAGGTCCTGCTCGAGGGCGAGACCGAGGCTGCTCAGAAGGGCCTGGGCATTGCCGACGAGCACGACGGCGTCTGGATGCCGGGCGTCCTCTCCCGTAAGAAGCAGGTCGCTGCCCCCATCATGGCCGCCTGCTAGGTTTAGTTGACCGAACGCCACGACCGGATCGCGGACGCCCCGCGCTCCGGTCGTTTTTTGTGCATGCGCCGCGTCGTCTCTTGGACAGGCGTGCCCGTGCCGTTGAGCAAATAATGTTCAACCTGTGGTTCCGCTTTTCGGCCACGCCTGCGTGCTTGTCGTGCAGGGTAGGCTAGATGCAAGCGTAATACGTTAGAGCGCGGCGCCGCCACTTGGGCGGGCCGTGCTTTTTTAAGACGGGAGCTTTCCCGTGAAAGGAGCCGCCCATGGCAGCAACCGAGCAGCTGTTCAACGTCCGTGAGCGCAAGCGCTTTGAACGCCACGACATTTGGGAGCGCATCGCCGAGAACGGCACGATTTCCGCCGCGGTTATGGTCATCGCCGCCATCGCCGCCGTCATTTGCGCTAATACCGATGCCTACGAGGCCATCCATCACTTTTTGGAGACCCCGCTGTATGTGGGTCTGGGCAACCTTACGGCCGGTCTTACCGTTGAACTTTTCGTCAACGACTTCCTCATGGCGATTTTCTTTTTGTTGGTGGGCATTGAGCTTAAGTACGAGATGACGGTCGGCGAGCTCAAGAATCCGCGTCAGGCCATGCTTCCCATGCTGGCGGCCGTGGGCGGCGTTGTCGTTCCCGCCTGCATCTACCTGATCTTTAACCATGCCGGCGCCCGCAACGGTTGGGCCATCCCCATGGCAACCGATATTGCCTTTGCGCTGGGCGTGCTGTCGCTTTTGGGCAACCGCGTGCCCAACGGCGTGCGCGTGTTCTTCTCGACGCTCGCCATCGCCGACGACCTTATCTCCATCGCCGCCATCGCCATCTTCTACGGTCAGAGCCCCAATCCGTTTTGGTTGGGCGCCGCTGCGCTTGTGACCTGCGCGCTCGTGTGGCTCAACAAGACGCAGCATTACCGCCTTGCCCCGTATTCGGTACTGGGTCTGCTGTTGTGGTTCTGCATGTTCAAGAGCGGCGTACATGCCACGCTCGCCGGCGTCATCTTGGCCTTTACCATCCCGGCCAAGTGCGGCGTCAAGCTCGATAGCCTCACCGATTGGTTGGGCGAGTGCCTGCCGCTGCTTGATGACCGCTACGACGACGAGGCACACATCCTGGGCCAGCATGACTTTACCGTCTCGACCACCAGGGTCGAGCGCGTCATGCACCGCGTGACCCCGCCGCTCATCCGCATGGAGCGTCTGATCTCCACGCCGGTCAACTTTGTGATTCTGCCGATCTTTGCGTTCGTGAACGCACAGGTTCGCCTAGTGGGCGTGGACATGAGCACACTGCTCACCGACCCGGTGACGCTCGGCGTGTACTTTGGCATGCTGCTGGGCAAGCCGATTGGTATTTTTGGCATGACATTTACCCTGGTCAAGCTCAAGGCTTGCCAGTTGCCGCGCAACGTCAACTGGCACATGATTGCCGGTGTGGGCATTCTGGGCGGCATCGGCTTTACGATGTCGATCCTCATCAGCGGCCTCGCTTTCCCGACGGCCGAGTTTGAGGTTCTTGCCGCCAAGGCTGCCATTCTTGCCGGTTCGGTCACCGCGGCCGTGCTCGGCATGATCTACATGAGTGTGGTCTGCAAACACCCCGCGCCCAAGAACGAGTAAAAGCACAAACAAGTTTGAAAACGCCGCCCGTGAACACCGTCACAAGCGGCGTTTTAGTCATTGGGGACGTTCTTAAATGACTAGGTTTATTCCACGGTGCCGTAGACGGCGCCCCAGCCGTGGGCGGCCAAGGCGGAGTTGAGCTGGTCGCAAAGCGATTGGCGGTCGTAGTAGCCGGGCGGCAAAAGGTTGACGATTTCCATGAGGTCGGGCGCGAGGTCCAAGATCTCGGCCTGCACGATGAGATCCAGGCGGTCGATGGCGCGGCGGTCATAAAACAGTCCGTCGACCAGGCGCTGCAGGTCGCCGAATTCCTCGGCCTGGAACGATCCGTACTCCATAGTGCCTCCTTGGGCGCCCCACGCCGGCATGCGCGGCGATGTCGTAATTCATTGCGATGGACTTAATCTATCACGGCTTCATACCGTTGCGGCAGTGGCGGTCTATACTTAGACGAACTGCAACGTCCCGCTTCGCGAAAGGTCGCACCCATGCAGACGATCTACCAGAAGATGGAAACCACCGAACTCGATGCCGCCATCGAGGCGCTCAAAGCCGAGGTCGCCGAGGTCAAGGCCAAGGGCCTGGCGCTCGACATGGCCCGCGGCAAGCCGTCGCCCTCCCAGGTGGGCATCTCTCGCCCCATGCTCGATATCCTCAATGCCGATGCCGATCTGCACGACGGCAACGTCGACTGCTCCAACTACGGTTGCTTTGAGGGCATTCCCTCGGCACGCAAGCTGGCGGGGGAGTTCCTGGGTTGCCCCGCCGAGCAGACGCTCGTACTGGGTTCGTCGAGCCTGCTGATCGAGCACGATATCGCCGGCATGTTCTGGCGCTGCGGCTCGTGCGGTAGCGAGCCTTGGGAGGCTTATGAGGCCGCGCATGACGGCAAGAAGGTCAAGTTCCTGTGCCCTGTTCCCGGCTACGACCGCCACTTTGGCATCACTGCCGACTTGGGTATCGAGAATGTCCCCGTCGCGATGACCGACAACGGCCCCGACATGGACGAGATCGAGCGCTTGGTTGCCGCCGACGACTCCATCAAGGGCATCTGGTGCGTGCCCAAGTATTCCAACCCCACGGGCATCACCTTTAGCGAGGACACCGTGCGTCGCCTGGTCGAGATGCCCACGGCCGCGCCCGATTTCCGCATCTTCTGGGACAACGCCTACTGCGTGCACGACCTGTACGACGAGACCGACGAGCTCGCCAACATCTTTGACCTCGCTCGCGCGGCGGGCACCGAGGACCGCGTGGTGGCCTTTGCATCGACGTCCAAGATCACCTTCCCGGGCGCCGGCATCGGCTTTATCGGTGCGAGCCCCGCGGTTATCGCGGAGTTCTCCAAGCGCCTGAAGGCCGGCCTCATCAGCGCCGACAAGCTCAACCAGCTGCGCCACGTGCGCTTCCTTCCCACCATCGAGGCGGTCAAGGAGCACATGAAAAAGCATGCCGAGTTCCTGCGTCCGCGCTTTGAGGCCGTTGAGCGCAAGCTCACCGAGGGCCTGGGCGATACGGGCTGTGCCACCTGGACGCACCCCCGCGGCGGCTACTTTGTAAGCTTCGATGGTCCCGAGGGCTCGGCCCAGAAGGTCGCCGCGCTTTGCGCCGACCTGGGCGTCAAGCTCACGCCGGCCGGTGCCACCTGGCCCTATGGCAAGGATCCGCGCGATACCAACATCCGCATCGCGCCGAGCTATCCCACGGTCGAGGACCTGGAGGCAGCACTCGACGTACTGGTGCTGGCCGTCAAGCTCGTCGCTGCCGAGCTTGCTCGTGCCGAGCGCGCCTAACGCCTAGGGCCCCGCAAGTCCGCGCCCAGTACTATCCGCACTTTCGATACGTAAAGGAGCGTATACATGGATTTGGGTATTTCCACCAACCCCACACCGGAGATCTACACCATTAAGGTGACCGGCGAGATCGATATCTCTAACGCCGATAGCCTGCGCAATGCCATTGACCTGGCGCTCGAGCAGCCCACTGAGGCCGTTGAGCTCGATTTTACCCAGGTGAGCTACATCGATTCGACGGGCATTGGCGTGCTCGTGGGCGCCGCGCACCACGCGGTCGACCACGGTAAGCGCTTTAGCTGCACTAATGTGCAGCCCCAGGTGATGCGCGTGGTTCAGCTGCTGGGCGTCGACCAGGAGATTTCGATCACGGCGGCATAATCTTTGCCCCCAAAAAGGGCGTGCCGTTTGGCATATGTTTGTGATGCGCTCGGACGTTTTGGCGTCCGGGCGCTATACTTGACCGAATGAATAGACGAGTTCCGGCCGAATGGCGCGGTGCGGGCTCGACTCACATCGAGCCTTGGAGGTATGTGTGTTTGGTATTGGAGAGGGTGAGCTCGCGATCATCGTGGTCTTCGGCTTTTTGCTGTTTGGCCCGGATAAGCTCCCACAGATGGGCCGCACGATCGGCCGTGCCATTCGTCAGTTCCGCGAGACGCAGGAAAAGATGACGGCCGTTGTTCAGTCCGAGATTATCGATCCGGTAAGTGAGGCCGCTTCGGCACCGGTCAAGCCCAAGAAGACTGCCGTCGATGACGATTCCGATGCAGACGAGGATGCCGTCGAGACGGCTGCGCCCGCAAAGAAGGAGACCTTTGCCGAGCGCCGTGCCCGCCTTGCCGCCGAGAAGGCCGCGAGCGAGGCTGCCGCCGAGGGCGAGGGTGCTGCTGAGGAGTCCGAGGCCGAGGGCGCCGAGCCTGCCGCTGCCGCCGAGCCTGTCGTCGAGCCCGAGCCTGCTGCAGAGCCAGAGTCCGAGCCCGAGCCGGCAGAGCCCACGACGGCTGACCTCTACGCCCGTCGTCCCCGCAAGCGCAAGGCCGTCGTCGACCAGCTCGCTCGCGAGCTCGAGGCCGAGGACGAGGCTGCCACCGCCGACGCCTCGAAGGGAGGCGATGAGTAATGCCTATCGGACCTGCGCGCATGCCGCTCTTCGATCACCTGGGAGAGCTCCGTCGCCGCCTGACTATCGTGGTCGTGTCGGTGTTTGCCGCCGCCATCGTGCTGTATTTCGCCACGCCCGTGGTGCTCGACATCCTGGAAGACCCCATCCGCTCCTTTGTGCCGGACGGTAAGTTCTACATCACCACCACGCTCGGCGGCTTTGGCCTGCGCTTCTCGCTGGCCATCAAGATGGCCGTGGTCATGTGCACGCCCATGATCATCTGGCAGATTCTGGCATTTTTCCTGCCGGCACTGCGTCCCAACGAGCGCAAGTGGGTTGTGCCTACGGTGCTCGCCTCGACGGTGCTGTTCTTCCTGGGCGCAATCTTTTGCTACTTCATCATTATCCCGGCAGGCTTTGAGTGGCTCATCGGCGAGACCTCTGCCGTCGCAACCGCGCTGCCCGACCTGGAGAACTACGTCAACATGGAGCTGCTCTTTATGATCGGCTTTGGTGTGGCGTTTGAGCTGCCGCTCATCATCTTCTACCTGTCCGTCTTCCACATCGTGTCCTACGCGGCCTTCCGCGGCGCCTGGCGCTACGTGTACGTGGGCCTGCTTGTGGGCTCGGCTGTGATTACGCCCGACGGCTCGCCCGTTACGCTGGGCCTCATGTATGGTGCCCTGCTCTCGCTCTACGAGATTTCGCTCGCCATTGCCCGCGTGGTCATTACCGCGCGCGAGGGCAAGGAGGGCTTGTTTGTGAGCCGTCTGGACCTGTTCTCGGACGATGAGGACGACGAGGAGTAAATCGGTATGCACGAGGTTGGCATTGTCAACGGCATACTCGATACAGTGATTCGCGCGGCGCGTGGGGCGGGGGCCTCGCGCGCCGTTTTGGTAACGCTGCGTATCGGGGATATGACCGAAGTTGTGCGCGAGGCGCTCGACTTTGCGTGGGAGACATTTCGCGATGAGGACCCGCTCACGCGAGGCTGCGAGCTTGCCGTGGAGGAAGTCCATCCACAAAGCGAGTGTCTGGACTGCGGGGAGGTCTTTGAGCACGATCGCTTCCATTGCCGCTGTCCCCAATGTGGCGGCGCCAACGTGCGTCTGCTGCACGGCCGCGAGCTCGACATCGCAAGTATCGAAATCGAAACCCCCGACGATTAGCCCGCTAGCCATCTGGTGATGGGGTATAAAGGGGCCAAAGTAAGGAGTGCCGAGTATGGCTGAGAAAACGATTGATATCGCGTCGCCGATTCTGTCGCGCAACGAGCGCCTGGCAGATCAGCTGCGACAGCGATTTAAAGAGACAAACACCTATGTGATCAATGTGCTGTCGAGCCCCGGTTCGGGCAAGACCACCACGATCCTGGGCACCAACGAGCGCCTGCGCGACAAGGCTGGCCTGCGCTGTGCCGTCATCGAGGGCGATATTGCCTCGGATGTCGACGCCATCACCATGAAGGAAGCCGGCATGCCCGCCATCCAGATCAACACGGGTGGCCTGTGCCACCTCGAGGGCAACATGATCATGGAGGCCGTTGACGCGTTCGACCAGGCGGTGGGTCTTCAAAATATCGACGTCATCTTTATCGAAAACGTGGGCAACCTGGTCTGCCCGGTCGACTTTGACCTGGGCGAGAACCTGTCCATCATGATTCTCTCGGTGCCCGAGGGCGACGACAAGCCCATCAAGTACCCGGGCATCTTCCAGCACGCCGGCGCGCAGCTGCTCAATAAGGTCGACGTGGCCCCGGCTTTCGATTTTGACATGGATAGGTATACTAGGACACTCGATGACCTCAATCCGCAGGCGCCGCGGTTTGCCGTGAGCGCGCGCAAGGGCGAGGGCATGGATGCCTGGTGCGATTGGCTCATCGGGCAGATCGAGCAAGCAAGGGCGTAAATCGGCCGCCATACGGGCGGGCGTAGCCGCAGAGACACGAGATAGGAGCCTCTTTTGAAGCTCATCATCGCCGAGAAAAACGACGCCGCGCGTCAGATCGCCGAGCGTCTGTCCACGGGCAAACCCAAAAAGGACAAGGTGTACAACACCGCCATCTACCGTTTTGAGTGGAAGGGCGAGGAGTGTGTGACGATCGGTCTCGCCGGTCACATCCTTGCGCCCGATTTTTGCGACAGCGTGCTGTTCGATAAAAAGCTGGGTTGGTATTCGGTGACCGAGGACGGCGAGATGCTGCCGGCCGACATGCCCGATGGCCTGGCTCGTCCGCCCTACGACACCAAGCGTAAGCCGTTTCTTGCCGACGGTATCTCCATCAAGGGCTGGAAGCTCGAGAGCCTGCCCTACCTCACCTGGGCGCCCGTCATTAAGCTACCGGCCGAGAAGGAGCTCATTCGCTCGCTCAAGAACCTGGCTAAGAAGTCCGACAGTGTCATCATCGCCACGGACTTCGATCGCGAGGGCGAGCTGATCGGTTCGGACGCCCTCAACAAGGTGCGCGAGGTTGCGCCGGACTTGCCGGTCGCCCGCGCCCAGTACTCTTCGTTTACCAAGGCCGAGATCACGCAGGCCTTCGATAATCTCGTCTCGCTCGACCAGAATCTGGCCGACGCCGGCGAGAGCCGCCAGCACATCGACCTCATTTGGGGTGCGGTGCTCACGCGTTACCTGACGCTCGCCAAGTTTGGCGGCTTTGGTAACGTGCGCTCTGCCGGCCGCGTGCAGACGCCGACGCTTGCCCTGGTGGTCGAGCGCGAGCGCGAGCGCATGGCGTTTGTGCCCGAGGACTATTGGCAGATTCGCGGCATGGGTGCTGCGCAGGGCGCTGCCGAGGATGACCGCTTTAAGATTGCGCACAAGACGGCACGCTTTACCGACAAGGATGCTGCTGAGACGGCGTACGGCCATGTTGACGGCGTCGCGACGGCAACCGTCGCCGCGGTGACCAAGCGCTCGCGCAAGCAGCAGCCGCCCACGCCGTTTGCGACCACCTCGCTGCAGGCTGCCGCCGCAGCCGAGGGCATCTCGCCTGCGCGTACCATGCGCATCGCCGAGTCTCTCTACATGGCGGGCCTCATCAGCTACCCGCGTGTCGACAACACCGTGTATCCCGCGACGCTCGATTTGGGCGCCGTGGTGAGTGACCTGGCAAAGATCAACCCGGCGCTGGCGCCCGTGTGCAAAAAGGTACTCGCTGGTCCCATGAAGCCCACGCGCGGTAAAGTCGAGACCACCGACCACCCGCCTATCTACCCCACGGGCGAGGGCGATCCGTCCACGCTCGACGGCGGTCAGCGCAAGCTCTACGACCTCATCGCCCGCCGCTTCCTGGCGACGCTTATGGGTCCCGCGACCATCGAGAACACCAAGCTCGAGCTCGACGTGAACGGTGAGCCGTTCGTGGCTTCGGGCGATGTGCTCGTGACTCCGGGCTTCCGCGAGGCGTATCCGTATGGACTTAAGCGCGATGAGCAGATGCCGCCGCTGGAGCAGGGCGATACGGTCGACGTGTTCGACATTAAACTCGAGGCCAAGCAGACCGAGCCGCCCGCGCGCTACAGCCAGGGCAAGCTCGTGCAGGAGATGGAAAAGCGCGGCCTGGGTACCAAGTCCACGCGTGCGAGCATCATCGAGCGCCTGTATGCCGTGCGCTATCTCAAAAATGATCCCGTTGAGCCGAGTCAGCTGGGCATCGCCATCATCGACGCGCTGACGCAATTTGCCCCGCGCATCACGAGCCCCGATATGACCAGCGAGCTCGACGGCGACATGACCCGCGTCGAGCGCGGCGAGGACACCGAAGAGCATGTCGTGACGCACTCGCGCGCGCTGCTGGCCGGTGTGCTCGACGAGCTGCTCAAACATACGCAGGAGCTCGGCGACGCCATCAGCGACGCCGTCACGGCCGATGCGCGCGTGGGTGCCTGCCCCAAGTGCGGCAAGGATCTGGTTATGAAGACGAGCGCCAAGACCCGCGGTAGCTTTATCGGCTGCATGGGCTGGCCCGACTGCGACGTGACCTATCCGGTGCCGAGCGGCGTCAAGGTAAGCCCGCTCGAGGGCGAGGCGGCCGTGTGCCCCGAGTGCGGCGCGCCGCGCATTAAGTGCCAGCCGTTCCGCCAGAAGGCCTTCGAGATTTGCGTGAACCCCACGTGCCCCACCAACTACGAGCCTGACCTTAAGGTGGGCGAGTGCAAGGTGTGCGCCGAGGCCGGACGCCATGGCGACCTGATCGCGCACAAGAGCGAGAAGAGCGGCAAGCGCTTTATCCGCTGCACCAACTACGATGACTGCGGCGTGAGCTATCCTCTGCCGGCGCGCGGTAAGCTCGAGGCGACGGGTGAGACTTGCCCCGAATGCGGCGCCCCCATCGTGGTGGTCAACACGGCGCGCGGCCCGTGGCGCATCTGCGTGAACATGGACTGCCCGACCAAGGAGAAGAAGCCCGCCCGCGGTCGCAAGACCACGACCAAGGCGAGCACGGCCAAGAAGACGACGGCGGCCAAGAAGACGACGGCGGCAAAGAAGACTGCTGCCAAGAAGACGACCGCGAAGAAGTCGACTGCCAAGAAAGCAGCCGCCGACAAGTAGCGGCGCAGTCGAAACATTGCCCAAAACAAAAACGAGCGAGGACCTCAAAATCCTCGCTCGTTTTTTATCCGGCAGTTAGGGACGTTTCTTTTCTGCCGGCAGTTTAGGAACGTCCCTAACTGCCGGCTCGGGAACGACAAAGCGCTAGTTCACTTCGACGGGTTTGGCGCCGGGATAGCGCTCCTCAAAGTCTAGGCGGTACTTATTGTCATTGGTGCCCGCCACGTTGTCGCGCGACAGCGGCGCCACGATCTCATTCTTGTGGTCCGCAGGCTTGGCGTATTTCAGGCTGATCTCCCAGGCATCACAGATTGCGTCAATGCGGTGATTCAGGTCGTCGTACAGGGCAACGATGTCTTTCCAGGAGCTGTAGTTCTTGGAGCTCGTCGGGACGTCTAGGTCCTCGACGATGTCGTAATACTGCTCGATGGTGTCCTCCGTGCGCTCGGCGACGTCGGCGAGATTTTGACGGGTGGTTCGATCCTCTTCCAGATAGCTGCCGTTGAAGTTCTGTGCGCAGCCACGGACGTAGTTGTCGAGGTCTTCGAGCAAGTCGTAGTATTCGCTCAGTCGGCGGTAGAGGTTCTGCTCGGAGAGCGTTGCTTCGCCGCCATCCTCGTCGTCATCGTCATCATCGTCGTACAGGCTGTTGGGATCGCCGAGAGGCTTTAGGTCATCGTCATCGACGTCATGGTGCAGCTTAGCTACCTCGGCAGTCGTCTGCGTGGCGGCGTTGTCGAAAGGCTTGATCACAAAGAAAACGACCAGGGCGATGATGATCGCCACCAGCACAACGATAACGGCGATAAGCGGCCCGGTGCCGCTCTTTTTGGGAGCGGGGGTCTGTGGCGAAGCGGGCGCGTATGCGGGAGCCGGTTGCTGTTGGGGCGGGGTGTCCGCGACGGGTATGCGCTGCGTCGTTTCGACCGCTGCGGGGCTGGCGGCGGGGTCGGGGCGATAGGCGAGGGGGTCGTCCGGCTTAGCTTGCGGCGTATCGAGGAAGCCGGTCTGCTCAAACGCGGGTTGGCCATTGCTTGCGGTTGTCTGCTCAACGGGTGCACCGCATGAGGTGCAGAACTTGGCATCATCTGCAAGAAGTTTGCCGCACGAGGCGCAATACCGAGACATTGCCACTCCTTTCGCCACATTTCAAATTAATACGACGATTATACCCAGCGTCCAAAAGTCCCCATCATAAGTTGCGGTGAAATAGGGACTGTTTGGCGGTCTCAGAGCTTCAATCAGTCCCTATTTCACCGCAACTTTGGAAAGACACCTTTAGCCATTGGGGGCGCGCCTGCCCCTGGGGTATCATGGCTTGGTTGATATATCTGCATTTACGCGCCTTGTAGGAAGGGGCTGCGCTCATGGCTTTTGAGCCCGCTCGACATAGCTTTATCACGCTCGAGGGCGTCGACGGTGCCGGCAAGTCCACGCAGGCGCGTCTGCTTGCCCGCGCGCTCGAACTCGCTGGCTACCGGGTTGTGAGCCTGCGCGAGCCGGGCGGCACCGCCATCAGCGAAAAGATCCGTGCTCTGCTGCTCGACCCCGCCAATACGGCGATGGGCGACACCTGCGAGTTGCTGCTCTACGAGGCAGCGCGTGCCCAGCTGGTGCACGAGGTTATCGCGCCCGCCCTCGCGGCCGGCAAGGTGGTCCTGTGCGATCGCTTCTACGATTCCACGACCTGCTACCAGGCGTTTGCCGATGGCCTCGACCGTCAGATGGTACGCGATGCCAACAACCTGGCTGTCGCCGGTACGCATCCGGCGCTCACGCTCGTCTACCACATCACACCCGAGCAGGCGGCGCTACGCATGGCAGCCCGTGGCGCGGCAGATCGCATGGAGGCAAAAGGCATGGCCTTCCAAGAGCGCGTTTACCAGGGATTTTGCACCATTGCTGCCGAGGAGCCAAACCGCGTAAAGCTCATCGACGCCACTGCGACCGTCGAGGAAGTCTTCGAGAAGACGGTCGAGCAGATTCGCGCGTACGGTCTCGACATTCCGCAAGATGCTGTCGCCGCCGCGCTTGCCAAGGAGGCCGAGTAACATGGCCCCCGCTCAGGCAAGCCTGCTGGCCAAGCTCGACACCCAAGAGCGCGTTCGCGATTTTTTGACCAACGCCGTCGCCAGCGGCCGCGCATCGCACGCCTATCTGTTTTTGGGCGCGCCTGGTGCCGGCAAGCTCGATGCCGCATGGGCACTCGCCCAAGCCTTCCTGTGCGAGCAGGACGGCTGCGGAGCATGCGACAGCTGCGTACGCGTTGCTCGGCATACGCATCCTGACGTGCACTATTACACGCCCGAGAGCGCCACGGGCTACCTCATTGCCCAGACCCGCGAGCTGCTCGATGACGTGCCGCTGGCGCCCATCCGTGCCAAGGCCAAGGTCTACATCATCGATCGTGCCGAGCAACTGCGCGCTAACACCGCCAACGCGCTGCTCAAGACACTCGAGGAGCCGCCCGAGGGCGTTATGTTCATCTTGTTGGGCACCTCGGCAGACGTGATGTTGCCCACCATCGTGAGCCGCTGTCAGTGCGTGCCGTTTCGGCTGGTGTCGCCCACCGTGGCCGCGCAGGCCGTGAGCCGCGCGACGGGTCAGGATCTCGCGCGTTGCCGCATGGCGGTCGCCGTGGCGGGAAGCCCCACACGCGGCATCGAGTTCCTTAAGAGTGCCGAGCGCCAGGATGCTCGCCGCCAAATGGTCCGCGCCATCGATTCGCTCATCGCTGCCGACGAGGCTGATGTGCTCAGCCGCGCCAAGTCGCTCATCGTCGCCGTTAAGGCGCCGCTCGCCGAGGTCAAGTCCACACAGGAAAAGGTGCTCGAGCAAAACGCCGACTACCTGTCGCGTGGAGCATTGAAGCAGCTTGAGGACCGCAACAAGCGCGAACTCAACGCGCGCGAGCGTTCGGGTATCATGGAAGCGCTGGCGAGCGCGCGGACGCTCATGCGCGACGTGCTGCTGACACTTCAGGACGAGGCGGCCGACGTCGTGAACGAAGACGTGCGCGACACGATCGGGCGGCTTGCCGCCGCGACGAATGTTGCGGGTGCCACCCGGGCGCTCGAGGCGGTCGCGACCGCCGAGCGCAACATCGCCAGAAACGTTACTCCCCAGCTGGCCATCGAGGTCATGCTGTTCGATATCAGGAAGGCACTGAAATGCCGTTAGTCGTACCCGTTAAGTTTACCTACGCCTCGCGCGACCTGTGGTTTGATCCGCAGGATCTGGATATCCTCGAGGCCGATTATGCCATTTGCTCCACCGAGCGCGGAACCGAGATCGGCCTGGTCACGGCCGATCCCTTCGAGGTGCCGCAAGATGAGATCGGCCAGCCGCTCAAGCCCGTGCTGCGCGTGGCGAGCGACATCGACCTGCAGCTTGCCGACGACCTGGCCATCCAGGGCGATGAGGCGATGGTTGATTTCCGCCGTCTCGTCAAAGAGCTCGACCTCGAGATGAAGCCGGTCGGCGTCGAGTACCTGTTTGGCGGCGAGAAGGCCGTGTTCTATTTTGCGGCCGAGGAGCGCGTCGATTTTCGTCAGCTCGTCAAGGACTTGTCCTCGACGCTGCACATTCGCGTCGACATGCGTCAGATCGGTGTGCGCGATGAGACCCGCCTTGTGGGCGGCTATGCCCAGTGCGGACAGGAGCTCTGCTGCACGCGCTTTGGCGGACAGTTTGAGCCCGTCTCGATTCGCATGGCAAAAGAGCAGGACCTGCCGCTCAACTCGTCCAAGATCAGTGGCGTGTGCGGCCGCCTGATGTGCTGTCTGCGCTATGAGTTCGAGGCGTACAAGGACTTTAAGAGCCGTGCGCCCAAAAAGAAGACGCTCATCGATACGCCGCTTGGCAAGGCGCGTATCCAGGAATATGACACGCCGCGTGAGCAGCTGGTGCTGCGCCTGGAGAACGGCAAAGTCTTTAAGGTCAACCTGGCCGATATGACGTGCTCGGAGGGCTGCAAAAAGAAGGCCGCCGAGCAGGGCTGCAACTGCCGCCCCGACTGCGTGACGCGCGACGTGCTCGAGCGCATCGAGTCGCCCGAGATGCGCCTGGCGCTCATGGAGCTCGATCGCGAGAGCGGCGTCGATGTGGGCGATGGCCTGTCGAGTGCCGATCGTCTGGCCGGCACGTCGATGCCCAAGCGCCGTCGCCGCGATGCCGAATCCGATGCTCGCGCTGCTCAGGGCCAGGGCGAGGGTCGTGGCCGCGGAAAGGGCCGCGGCAAGGCCGAGGCGCCCGAGGCCGAGGAGGCAGCCGGTGGTCGTCGCCGCCGCAAGCGCGCAGCGTCCGTCGACAATGGCGAGGCCGCGGGCAAGAACGCTTCCCGTGAGCGCGAGGCTCAGCAGCCCCAGCAGCAAAACCGCGGCGGTGGCATGAACCCCACGCGCCGTCGTCGCCGTCACCTGTCGAGCGAGGAGCGCGAGGATGCCTTCCGCGCCGCAGCTGCTCGCGAGGCCGGTGCCGCTCCCAAGGGCGTCTCGGCCTCCGATGCGCCTGCCGACAAGGCTGGCAAGCCGCGTGGCGAGGAGGAGCGCGCGCCACGTCCGCGTCGTCGCCATTCCTCGGGCGCGCAGCAGAAACCCTCGATTCCTTCTGTGGCCGATCAGGTTTCGGATGGCGAAGTCAAGGTCACGCGCCGTCGCCCCGGCGATGGCGGAGGAGCTGCCGCCAAGGCTTCGCACGGCGGCGCTCGCGACGAGTGCGAACCGCGTGAGGATCGCGGCGGCGAGGGCTCGACCGACCAGGGTCAAAAGCGTCGCCGTCGCCGTCGCTCCCGCAAGCCGCGCCAGGACGGTGGCGAAGGCTCGACCCGCACCTCGTCCGTACCGCAACCGCCTGCCGGCGAATAACGTCCGTAAGCGGATGTAACCCGCCTGACCCCAGCACCTCTGGGTATCATGGCTCTACACCGACAACCCTCCCTTCGCCTTCGCGTAGGGAGGGTTGTGTCATGAAGAGACATCTGAACGTATTGACTCGCTTGCAGGGCGCAGGCGTCCTACCGTTTGCGGACGAATTGCTACCGCTTGCCGAGCGCGCGACGTATGAGGCGCTCGAGGCGTTGTCGCCCACGCGATGCGCTGGCTGCGAGCGTTCCGGTGCGCTGATCTGCCAGGATTGTCTGGCATCGCTCGCGCTCATCGATCCGTGTCATAGTTGCATCCGATGCGGCGCCCCGTTTGGGGATTTGCTGTGTACCGAGTGCTCGGTCGAGGGCACGTCTTCGGCAATGGCCGAGGCGCTCGATCGCTGCCTGGCGTGTGCCGTCTATGCACATCCGCTGCCGCGCATCATCAAGGCGTACAAGGATGCGGGCGAGCGCCGTCTGGCACCGTATCTGGCGGAGTTGCTCTACGACACTGCCTTGCATGCCCAGGTGGCAGCATCCGATCGTTACGGCGGTGTGTTGTCCGGTGCGGACGCGGTGGTGTTTGTGCCCGCGACTGCGGCGGCGTTTCGGCGGCGTGGATTCGACCATATGGAAGCAATCGCGCGCTCGTTTTGCGATCTTTCGGGTGTCCCGTTGCTGGACGCCCTGGTCAAATACGGTCATGGTGACCAGCGAGAGCTCGGCCGCGATGAGCGCCGGGAGCATGCCCGGGGCATGTACGAGACGGTCGAGGATGTGCGCGGCCGCCGTCTGCTGCTCATCGATGATGTCATTACCACGGGCGCGACCATGGCAGCAGCCTCGGCGGAACTCAAGCGTGCCGGCGCCGCAGCAGTCGATGGCCTCGCTATCGCACGCGTTTGGTAGGGGGTGGTTTTGTGGCAGTGAAGATAGCGCGGCGCATCGAGCCGACAAGCGAGCAACTGGCGGCCTCCGTAGTCCTGACCGGTGCCTCGGCGCTGCGCATGATGCGCGCCGAGCGCCGACAAATGGGTTACATCAGCTGGAGAGACCTCGATCCCGATGAAGAGCGCCGTGTGCTGCATACATCGTCTCCCTCGGCCGAGGACATTTATCTTCCCGATTTGGTGCGGATCGGGGCCGTGAGTGGCGAGGTCCAAGAAGACTTGTGCCTGCTGGTGGGGTCGGCGAAGCAGCGTCGCCGCATGCCTGGTGCAAGCTGGTCCGTTTGTTCTACAGACCTGCCGGACGCCTCGATTTTGGAGGTGGAGCCGGGAGTGTACAGCTTGTCTCCCGAGGCCCTCTGTGCCGCCGTTGCGCGCGAAGTCGGCTGTATCCAGGCATTTGCCCTGGCCCAGGAGCTGTGCTCCAAGATTTCGCTGAGCGATCGCGGGCAGTATCTGCCCCCTTACAGCTCGCCTACCGTGAACAGGCTTGCAAAGGATAAGGACCAGCCGTCAGATGTGGGCTACTTTGAGGTCGAGCCAGTGCTGACGCCCGATCGCCTGGCAGATTACCTTGCGGCATGCAAGGGGAGCGCGGCCAAGCAGCTGCGGCGGCTGTGCCCCTTTCTGTCGGAAAACCTGCGCTCACCCATGGAATGCATCATGCTTGCCATGTTTTCGCTTCCGTTTTCTTATGGCGGATTTGCCTGCGGTCCCTTTAAGACCGACCACAAGATCGAGTTCAACGACCGTGCGCAGGCGATCTCGGGGATGCCGTATGCGGTTTGCGATGCCTATCAGGAAGCAGCTCGGTTTGACCTGGAATACAACGGTGAACAGGGCCATTCGTCTCGCGGCGGGCGCATTCACGATGAAAAACGCAATACGGGTTTGGCGTCCATGGGAATCGAGGTCGCGACGGTCAGCAACGAGATGCTCTGCGACATGGAGGCGATGGAAGCGCTCGCATGGCGCATCCACCAGCGTATGGGTAAGCGATATCAGAATCGTGTAGAGGCTCGTCGAAAGAGGCAAGATGCTCTGCTGAATACGCTCCGAGCGTGCTTTGGGCTCAAGCCGGCGTAAAACTATGGCTTTATAGGGGGTCTGTTTATATGCCCTGTGCAAAAAACGGCAAATATGAGTACTGCTACTAGATTAGTGACAGCAAAAATAAAGAAACTTGGGCCGAAAAACTGGATTCAGCGAAGAGATAATAAACGAATGTGGAATATCTTGGCGCCAAGCGGGCTGTGCGGAACTCAAAAAGGGCTCGTGGGGCGGAAATACGCTGCTACTAAATTGGTAGCAGTACTCATATTTGCCGTTTTTTGCACAGGGCACCCTGAGACGGGTGCCCCGGAGCTCCCCGTGGGGGAGCTCCGGGCTTCATTACGGGCTTTAGCCTGTGCGGGGCGCGCAGCGCGCCGCATCAGAAACCACC
>JAUUMM010000009.1:0-59686 GCA_030839365.1 Collinsella sp. | reverse complement strand
GATTAATGGATAGAAACGGATGTTCTATCGGGACACACATTTTGTCCTATAAGCCTTTTTGACTTTATTGCCTCTGAGGGGCGTTCGGGGCGGCGGAAATTGCAGAATACTCGCGATTTTGCACGTCGCGAGAGGGGGGACCCTTGCTTTAGGTGGTTTACTTCCCCTGCACCATGGTGAGCGAGATCTTCTTGCGGTCGCGATCGACCTTTTCCACCCACACCTTTACCGTGTCGCCGACGCGCACCACGTCGCTCGGGTGCTTGACGAAGCGGTTGGCCAGCTTGGAGATGTGCACGAGGCCGTCCTGGTGCACACCCACGTCGACGAAGGCGCCAAAGTCGACGACGTTGCGCACCGTGCCCTTGAGTTCCATGCCGGGCTCCAGGTCGTCGATGGAAAGTGCCGAGCGGCTAAAGGCCACCTCGGGCGCGTCGTCGCGCGGGTCGCGGCCGGGCTTCTTGAGCTCGTTGACAATGTCGATGAGCGTCAGGGTGCCGCAGTCCAGGTCGCTTGCCAGCGCCGAGATGCTGCCCAGGCGGCGCTCGATGTCGGGCACGCCGCCGCGGCTGAGCTCGCTTGCTTTAACGCCGGCGCGTTCCAAGACGGACGTGGCCACCTCGTAGCTTTCGGGGTGGACGCTCGTTGCGTCGAGCGGGTTCTTACCGCCGCTAATTCGCAAAAAGCCTGCAGCGTTGAGATATGCCTTGGGTCCCAGCTTGGGGACCTTCTTGAGCTGGCGGCGATCGGTGAAGGCGCCGTTTTCCTCGCGGAAAGCCACGATGTTCTTGGCCACGCTCGGCGTGATGCCCGAAACGTATCCCAGCAGGCTCGCGCTCGCGGTGTTGACGTCGACGCCCACGCGGTTGACGACGTCCTCCACCACGTGGCCCAGGGTGCGCGAGAGCTCGGCCTGGTCAAGGTCGTGCTGGTACTGGCCCACGCCGATGGACTGGGGCGGAATCTTGACGAGCTCTGCCAGTGGGTCCTGCAGGCGGCGGCCCAGGCTCATGGCGCCGCGCACGGTGACGTCCAGGTCGGGATACTCCTGGCTCGCGAGCTCGGAGGCGGAGTACACCGACGCGCCGGCCTCGTTAACAATGGTGTATCGCAGCCCAGGCGCCTGCTCGGCAATGAACTCCGAGACGACTTCCTCGGTCTCGCGGCTGGCGGTGCCGTTGCCGATGACGATGGTGTTGACGCCGTCCTTTTTGACGAGGCGGGCGAGCTCGCGCTTGGTGCCGGCGACGTCGTGGCGCGGCTTGGTGGGGTAGACCACGCCGTGGTCGAGTAGCTTGCCGGTCTCGTCCATGACGGCGACCTTGCAGCCGGTGCGGTAGCCCGGATCGAGCGCGAGCACGCGGGCGCCGCGCACAGGGCGCGCCGAGAGCAGGCCCTCGAGATTCTTGGCAAAGACGTTGATGGCCTCGGTCTGAGCGCGAACGGTGAGTTTGGCGCGGGCCTCGCGCTCCAGCGAGGGGGCCATGAGGCGCTTGTAACCGTCAGCGATGGCGGCATCGAAGATGGGCGCGAAGACGCCCTGGCGTCGGGGCCAACGGCTGCTGAGGCGCGCTGTGGCGGCAGCGCCGTCGACGTTCACGCGCACGCGGAGCTTGCCCTCGCGCTCGCCGCGGTCGATAGCCAGCACGCGGTGGTTGGGTATACGGCGCAGCGGCTCATCATAGTTGTAGTAGGGCTCGTAGGGAGTCTTTTCGGCGGGGTCGGTGGCCTCGACGACGATGTCGGCGGTGTTTTGCGTAAAGGCGCGCAGGTCGGCGACGTTCTCGGGGTCTTCGGCCACCGTCTCAGCCACGATGTCCGCCGCGCCGGCGAGCGCCTTCTCGGGCGTGTCGAAGCCGGCTTCCTCGTTGACGTAGGCCGCGGCGGTGTCGAGCGCGCTGCCCTTGGCCGAGGCCTGCATGATGATCATGTTGGCAAGCGGCTCCAGGCCTGCCTCGCGGGCCTTCTGTGCGCGGGTCATGCGCTTTTTGCGGTAGGGCTTGTAGAGGTCCTCGACACGCTGGAGCTGCGTGGCCTCTCGAATCTGCTGCTCGAGTTCGGGCGTGAGTTTGCCCTGGGCGTCGATGAGCAGAACGACGTCCTCTTTACGCTGCTCAAGATTGCGCAGGTAGGACAGGCGCTCGTCGAGTGCGCGCAGGGCGACGTCGTCCATGCCGCCCGTGGCTTCCTTGCGGTAGCGCGAGATAAAGGGGATGGTGTTGCCCTCGTCGATGAGCTTGACGGCCGCCTCGACGTTGGCGGCCTTAAGGTTGAGCTCGCGGGCGAGCTGGGCGATAAGATCCATGAAACTCCTTGCGGTAAAGGTGCGTTTGCAGCACAGAGCTACCAAGGATACCACCCGTCCCAAAAGACTGTTTTGGGCCGTGCCACGAAAATGACCTATCTACTACGTTTAACCCGTATGGGTCGACCATCCCCCGGTTTTCCGAAAATACGCAAGCCGTCTACCTGCGGTTTTTACTTCGCGAAATTTGGCACGGTTGAGGGCGATCGGTTAAACGTAGTAGATAGGCGCATTTCGTGGCGAACGAATCAGGCCGAGGTGCAAAATGGCCCCTCGCCCCAGAAAAATCGTCGGAAAGGTAGCAAAATGCCCCGCGGGCAGGAGGCTGCTCGCGGGGCAAAGAAGAGGGGCTTGTTGGTGGCGGACCGAAGGGTTCGGCATGGGGCTTCTGCCGCGGTCTGCCCTAAGGCGTTACAGCTCGACGAGCTGGCCGGTCTCGGCGGCCTCCTTGATGGCGTTGAGAAGCGTGAGCGTCTTGACGTTATCGGCGGGCGTCACGACGGGCTCGACCTCGCGGCGGACAACCTTCACAAAGTGCTTGAGCTGCATCTTGTGCGGCAGCGCGGGGTCGACTGCCGGAATCTCCATCTGCAGCGGCTTGTGCCAGTTGGAGGCGCCGTCGTAGGAGAACTGGTGCAGGCGGGGCAGCGAAAGGGCGCCCTTAGTTCCGCCGATAAAGTAGGCGTCGGCGTCGAAGGGACGGTACTGCGGGTCCTCGCGAGCGGTGGCCTCCCAGTTCCAGGGGCTGGCGGTGGCGTCGGAGATGGTCATGCTCGCAAGCGCGCCATCGGCAAAACGGACGTTGACCACGGCGGAGTCCTCGGTCTCAAAACCGCGGGCGGCGCTGGACTGCATGCCCTGGACGGCAACGGGCTCGCCCAGCAGGTAACGGAGCAGGTCGACGTCGTGCACCAGGTTGACCAGGATCGGGCCGGCACCCTTCTTGCGGCGCCACTCGACGTCGAAGTACTCGTCGTTCTTATAGATCATGTAGTGGAAGCTCGACACGGTGAGCTTGCCCAGCTCACCGGATTCGATAATCTCCTTGGCCTTGTTGACGAAGGGGTTGTGGCGACGGTGCTGACCCACGAGCACGGGCACGCCGGCGGTCTCGGCCTCGGCGGCAAAGGCCTGGGCATCCTCCAGGTCGTTGGAGATCGGCTTTTCGACCAGCGGCACGATGTTGCGCTTCACAGCCTCGCGAGCAACGCCCAGGTGCAGGTCGTTGGGGGTGGCGATGATGACGGCCTCGGGCTTGACCTCGTCCATCATCTGGGCGGGATCGGTATAGAACGGCACGCCGGCGGCCTCGGCCGTGGCGCGGGCGCCCTCAAAGGCGTCGGCGATGGCGATGAGCTCGGCCTCGGGCTCCTCGGTGACAAAGCGGATGTGGTTGCGGCCCATGGCGCCGGCGCCGATAACGGCAATGCGGACGGGGTTGAGCTCAGACATTTCGACTCCTTAATACTGGTGACCGGTGGAATGCGACAAAGGGGCTGTCCCTTTGTCGCATCGGTAAAACTAGGCGGACTTCTTCTTGCTGTCGGAGACCATCATGTAGACGGTGAGCACGACGGCGATGGCGGCGATCACAATGGCACCGTAGAAGGACTGCTGGTAGGCGGCGCTGCCGGCCTCGGCGTGATACAGCACGGCGGTGATGGGCTGGCTGATCCAGGTGGAAGCGGCGTAGCCCAAAAACATGATGCCGTAGTTGACGCCGATGTTGCTGGTGCCAAAGGCGCCACCGGTGAGCGGCGGGTAGATGACGAGCAGAGCGCCAAAGCTAAAGCCGAGCAGGGCGAGCGCCACGAAGAACATGCACTGCGTAAAGCTCATCGACATGATAACGAGGGCGACGATGGTGACGACAAGGCTGATGAGCAGCGACTTGTAGGCACCAAGCTTGTCGATGATCTGGCCAAAGGACAGGCGGCCGACCAGGTTGGCGCAGGTGTTGACAGAGACGACCACACCGCCGAGGGCGACGGCAGCGGCGCTCGTGGGGTCGGCGAAGAGCTGGACGGCGGCGATGGAGGCAACCTTGCCGACGAGCAGGGTGCCGGCAGTGGCAGCGAAGGCAAAGGTGATGATGAGGACCCAGAAACGCGGGGTCTTGACCATCTCGCCCGGGGTAAGGTCGCCGAAGGTGCCGGCGTGAGCGCCGCCCTTGGGGGCCTCGAAGCCCTCGGGCAGCCAACCGGCCTCGGGGGCCTTCAGGAACAGGGCGGAGGCGGCGATCATCACAAAGAAGATGACGCCGAGCGCCTTAAGGGCGCCAAAGATGCCAAGGCTCGGGATGAGCAGCGAGGCGAGCACCGGGGACAGCACGGCGGGGCCGGCGGTCGAAGCGGCCAGGGTGATGCCGGAGGCGAGGCCCTTCTTGTCGATGAACCACTTTTGGCCGGTGGTGAGCGCCGGGTTGTAGCCCAGGCCGTTGCCGACGGCGGCGACGAGCGAGAACCACAGGTAGAACTGCCACGGCTCGGTGACGGTGCCGGACATGAACCAGCCCACGCCGTAGCACACGGCGGCGGCGATCACGACGTTGCGGGGGCCGATCTTATCGGAGATGCGGCCGGCGAAGATGCCCGTCACGGCCATGATGGTCTGGAAGACGGGGAAGGCCCAGGTAAGGGCGCTGGACCACTCGGGGTAAACGGCAAGCAGGTTTTTGCTCACGACGGAATACAGCGCGATGGAGCTGATGAAGAACATGGTGACGCACGCGGCGGAAAGCACGACGGCGCGACCCTTGTTGGAGTTGGTGGAAGCCATTGGATTCTTTCTAATCGATACGGGGGAGGAGCGGGCGTGTCCGCGGGGCCTCCCTGTCAGGTTGGTTTACTGGTCAGTCGGCTTGGCGACGCCGGACTCATCGGACCAGAGCTCGACACCCTTGTTCTTAAGGTAGTTGTCGGCATAGGCGCGACGGCCGCCGGGCTTGGCGGTGAGGTCGCCCATCATGTTGGAGAAACCGCCGTCGACCTTGATGGCATCGCCGGTGGTAAAGTCCGAGCGCTTGGACGCCAGGAACATGACGGCGTTGGCGATATCGCTGACCTCGCCGATGCGGCGCGTGGCGATCAGACGGCTGCGGCTCTTTTCGACCTCGGGGTCGGCGTAGAAATTGGCCGACATCGGGGTCTTAACGAAGCAAGGCTCGACGCAGTTGGAGCGGACGCCGTAGGGGCCCCACTCGGCGGCGAGCATCTTGGACATCATGTTGACGCCGGCCTTGGTGGAGCTGTACACGCCCGAGAACGTCTCGGGGGAGTGGCTGGCGACGGTCGAGATGTGCACCAGGCGACCCTGGCCGGCCTTGATCATCTCGCGACCAAAGCGCTGCGAGGTGATGAAGTAACCGGTGAGGTTGACGTTGAGCACCTGCTCCCAGTCGCTCAGCGGCAGGTCCTCCATGGCGGCGAAGCGCAGGATACCGGCGGTGTTGACGAGGACGTCGACGCGGCCGAAGTTGGCGATGGTGGCGTCGACGGCAGCCTGAACCTCGGCCTCGTCGGTGGCGTTCATCTTGTAGCCCTCGGCGTGGATTCCAAACTCGGCGGCGAGGTCGGCGGCTGCGGCCTTGACCTTTTCCTCGTCCAGGTCGAGCAGGACGACGTTGGCGCCGTTGCGGGCGAACTCGCGGCAAATCTCGACGCCCATACCGCCGAGTGCGCCGGTTACGGCGCAGACATCGCCCTCGAGCTTAAGCCAGTTGCTCATAGGAACTTCCCTTCTTGTGCCTCCCTGTGGGTCGTTCCCATTAATCGACCCACGTGGTTTTCGCAGGTTATCGTATGCTTTGCATTTGCGCAGGTGAATTGCATATTTGTTAGAATGGCGTTAACCGTAGGTTTACACTGTGCGATGCAGCTCATTCTCAATTGAGCGTGTGACCTGCGAAAACAACCCCCTGTGGCACCATGCGGTCACGGGCGCGAAAACGGGAGATTGACGTGTACGATCGACGACTTGAGGCCATATCGGCCGCCGCGGAGCTGGGAAGCTTCTCGCGTGCGGCGGCAAAATTGCGTGTGTCGACGCCGGCACTCGTCAAGCAGGTATCGGGTTTTGAGGCGGAGTTCGGTATTACGCTGTTCGAACGCTCGCACTCGGGCGTCAAGGTGACGCCGGCGGGCGCTCTGCTGGTGGACGACGCGCGCTCGATCATGCGGCAGTCCGAGGACGCGCTGCGCCGTGCCCGACGCGCGGCGGGCGATGGCGGTGCCGTGCGCCTGGGCGTGTCGATGATGTGCCCGGGGCGCCAGACGCTGTCGATGTGGACGGGTGTGCACGAGCTGGAGCCATCGTTGCGATTTGAGATCGTGCCGGTAAGCGACCTCTATGACGAGCGCGAATCCGTCATGCGCAGCCTCGGTCGAGAGGTTGATGTAGTGCAGTCGAGTTTTTCGACCCCACGCTGGGGCGACACTTGCCAAAAGCTCCGCATCGTCAACGTGCCGTTTTATATCGACCTGCCGCGCACGAGCCCGCTGGCGCGCAAGACACGCATTACGGTCGCCGACTTGGAGGGCATGCGCCTGCGCGTACTGCGCCACGGCAACGACGCCATGGACAGCCTGCGCATCGACCTGTTGGCCGACGGCGGCGTGGATGTCATCGACGTGGACAGCTTTGACTTCGCGCTCTTTAACGAGGCGGAGGAAAAGGGCGACGCGGTGCTCACCTGCGGCGCATGGTCGGGCGTGCACCCGGCCTTTGTGGGCGTGCCGTTCCTGTGCGGTCGCGAGGTACCGGTCTTTCTGCACTACCCGCTCGAGCCCACCCTCCAAGTCCAAAAATTCGTCAACGCCATGGCACAACTTCTCAAATAGCTATCGTGTCGATGATTCTTTAATTCCCGTCCTAGAAAAATCATCTGGTAGAGTTGACCTCACGTGAATTCCAGCACGTTGCGTACTACCTGTGCTTTTGTCATTTGGGGGAGTGAACTTGTGAATACTTCTGTCGCCAAGAAAGCCAGCCGGGCGGTGCGCCTGCTCATGATGGTGCTCACGGCAGTTCTCATCTTCTTCTTCATCAATGTTATGCTGCTCGTCTCCGATATCCAGGGCACGGCGCGCGTGGTCAATTACGCCGGTCTGGTGCGCGGTACCACGCAGCGAATCGTTAAGCTCGAGGATGCGGGCCAGCCTCAAGATGACCTGCTCAAAGCCGTGGATTCATACATCAACGGTTTGCGTTACGGAAGTGACGACCTCAACCTCGTCCGTCTCGACGACGACGAGTATCAGGCAAAGATGACCGAGCTTGCAAATTATTTTGATGAGCTTTGCGCCGAGATCAGCCGCGTGCGCGAAGTCGGCTACGAGAGCACCGATATCATCGCGATGAGCGAGGAGTTCTTTGGTATTTGTGACGATGCCACACGACTCGCAGAGGACTACTCTCAGGAGAAGGCGTCGGCGCTCAACTATCTCGAGGGCTTGGTGATCATCGACATCGTGGGCTTGGTGGCGACCTTTGCGGTCGAACTTGTTCGCGCGGTGCGCACTGCCGCGCTCAACCGCGAGCTGCAGAGCAAAGTCTATCTCGACGAAGCCACGGGACTGCCCAACAAGAACAAGTGCGAGGAGATCTTGGGGCAGGAGCGGCCTGTCTCCGCGGAGGCGCCCGTTGCGGTGTGCGTCTTCGACCTTAACAATCTGCATACGGTCAATAACAACTTCGGCCACGAGAAGGGCGACGAATACATCCGTTCTTTTGCCCAGCAGCTGGGGTGCGTGGCGTCCGAGACCTGCTTTGTGGGCCGCGACGGCGGCGATGAGTTTATCGCGGTGCTGTGGGATGCCGATCGAACTGCTGTGGAGTCCTGTCTCGCTCGGGTTCGTGCGAACGTGAACGAGTATTCCGAGGCTCACCCCGACATGCCTATCAGCTATGCGGTGGGCTATGCACTTTCCAGTGATTTTGATGAACCGCCTACGATGCGCGAGCTCTTTTCCCAGGCCGACAAAAACATGTACATCGACAAGAACCGCGTAAAGACAGCCGAGGCAGCCGGGCCGCAACGCGAGGAACGGTAAGCTTGTAACAAAGGGCATAGAAAAGCCTCCGCAGCTCGTGTGGCTGCGGAGGCTTTATTCGTTGCGGCGCATTGTGTTTGGGTCGTTGAGATGAGTCGATTTGCCCCGAAAGAGGAGGGCATTGACCTTAGGGTCATGCCCGACGAATGAGCGGCAAATCGGCCATCTCGGCGGGCCGAACTACTCCAGCTCAAACGCTCCGGTGTAGAGCTGGTAGTAATATCCGCGCTTGGCGATCAGCTCGTCATGGTTGCCACGCTCGATGATGCGGCCGTGGTCCAGGCAGATGATCGCGTCGGAGTTGCGCACGGTGGACAAGCGGTGTGCGATGACAAACGTCGTACGGCCTTCCATGAGCTTATCCATGCCTGCCTGCACGATAGCCTCGGTGCGGGTGTCGATGGAACTCGTGGCCTCGTCCAGAATCATCGCCGGTGGATCGGCGACGGCGGCGCGGGCGATCGAAATCAGCTGGCGCTGGCCCTGCGACAGCTGGGCGCCGTTGCCGGTGAGCATGGTGTCGTAGCCGTCGGGCAGACGGGTGATAAAGTCGTCCGCACCGGCGAGCTTTGCCGCTGCGATGCATTCCTCGTCGGTGGCATCCAGATTGCCGTAGCGGATGTTATCCATCACGGTGCCGGTGAACAGGTTTACGTCCTGCAGCACGACGCCCAGCGAGCGGCGCAGATCGGCCTTGCGGATCTTGTTGACGTTGATGCCGTCGTAGCGAATCTTGCCGTCGGCGATGTCATAGAAGCGGTTGATGAGGTTGGTGATGGTCGTCTTACCGGCACCGGTGGCGCCGACAAACGCGACCTTCTGGCCCGGCTTGGCAAATACGGACACGCCGTGCAGCACCTCGTGGTCGGGCGTGTAGCCAAAGTCGACGTTGTCCATGACCAGGTCGCCGCGCAGCGGCACGTACTCGATCTCGCCGGTTGCGCGGTGCGGATGTTTCCACGCCCACATGCCGGTGTGGTGGTCGGCCTCCTCGAGCTGCCAGGTGTCGGGGTTCACCTGAGCGTTGACGAGCGTCACATAGCCTTCGTCGGCTTCGGGCTCCTCGTCGATGAGCTCAAAGATACGGTCGGCGCCGGCGAGGCCCATGACCACGGCGTTGATTTGCTGCGAGATCTGGCCGATCTGTCCGCAGAACTGCTTGGTCATGTTGAGGAACGGCACCACGACGGCGATGGACAGCGCCATGCCCGAGATGCTCAGGTTGGGCACGCCCAGCGCCAGGAAAATGCCGCCTGCCAGTGCGACCAGCACGTAGAGCAGGTTTCCCAGGTTCATAAGGATGGGCATGAGGATGTTGGCGTACATGTTGGCCTTCTGCGAGACCTCGAAGAGCTTTTCGTTGCGCTCGTCAAAATCGGCCTCGGCGGCAGACTCGTGGCAGAATGCCTTGACGACCTTCTGGCCGTTCATGACTTCCTCGATATGGCCCTCGACCACGCCGAGCTCGGTCTGCTGCGCAATAAAGAAGCGCGCGGAGTTGGAGCCGAGCAGCTTGGTCATAAAGGTCATAAAGGCGACGCCTGCCACAATGACCAGGCACATCCAAACGCTGTAGTACAGCATGATAAAGAACACCGTGACGATGACGATGGTCGTCATGAGCAGGTTGGGCAGCGACTGGCTGATCATCTGGCGCAGCGTGTCGATGTCGTTGGTGTAGTGGCTCATGATGTCGCCGCGCTGGTGCGTGTCGAAGTAGCGAATCGGCAGGTCCTGCATACGGTTGAACATCTTCTCGCGCAGCTTCTCGAGCGAGCCCTGCGTGACGATGGCCATGGCGCGGTTCCAGAACAGTGAGGACAGGATGCCGACGCCGTAGATGCAGGCGAGGGTGGTCACGAGCTGCAGAATCTTGGGCTGTGCGGTCGTCCAGTCGCCCGACTGCCACGAGTCGCTAATGATCTGCAGGGCGCTCTGAAGGAAGGTCGCGCCGATGGAGTTGATGATGGCGCAGAGCACCACGCCGACGACGACGAGGGGCAAAAGCACGGGGTAGAAGCCAAAGAGCGTCTTGATGAGGCGCGACATGGTGCCGCCCTTGCGGTTGAGCGCGCGCTCGGCGGTCGTTGCCTTACTCATGTGCCTCGCCTCCTTCCTGGGTCTGAGCTTGTGTTGCGGATGCCTCGGTGTCGGCCTCGACGGCCCCTTCGCCCTCGGCAGACATCTTGTTCTGCGAGGTAAAGGTCTCGCGGTAGATCTCGCTTATCTTAAGCAGCTCATCATGGTTGCCGATCTGCGCGATGTGGCCACCCTCCATGACGATGATGCGGTCTGCATCCTGCACGGAGCTAATGCGCTGGGCGATGATGAGCTTGGTCGTGTTGGGCAGATAGCTTGCCAGTCCTGCGCGAATCTTGGCGTCGGTCTTGGTGTCGACGGCGCTGGTGGAGTCGTCCAGGATCAAGATCTTGGGGCGACGCAGCAGGGCACGCGCAATGCACAGGCGCTGCTTCTGACCGCCCGAGACATTGGAGCCGCCCTGCTCGATCCAGGTGTCATAGCCCTTGGGGAAGCCGTCGACAAACTCATCGGCGCAGGCCAGATGTGCCGCTTCGCGGACTTCCTCGTCGGTGGCGTTCGGGTCGCCCCAGCGCAGGTTCTCGGCAATGGTGCCGCTAAACAGCACGTTTTTCTGTAGCACCATGGCCACTTGGTGGCGCAGCGCGTCCAGGTCGTAGTCGCGTACGTCCATGCCGCCCACGCGCACGGTGCCTTCGGTGGCGTCGTACAGACGGGCGATGAGGTTTACAAGCGTGGACTTGGCCGAGCCGGTACCGCCGATGATACCGACGGTCTCGCCGCTCTTAATGTGCAGGTCGATATCGTCGAGCGCCTGGCGCTTCGCATGCGCGGAATACTTAAAGCTCACGTGGTCAAAGTCGATGGAACCGTCGGCAACCTCGAGCACGGGCTCGGCGGGATCGGCGATCGTGGGCTCGGCGGCCAGCACCTCGGTAATGCGGTGCGCCGATTCGTCGGCCATGGTCACCATGACAAAGATCATCGACAGCTGCATCAGGCTCATGAGGATCGCGAAGCCATAGGTAAAGATCGAGGAGAGCTGGCCCACGTCGAACAGCGTGCCCTGGCTCGTGATGATGAGCTTGGATCCCAGGTAGATGATGACGACAAACGCGCCGTTGACGCAGATGTTCATCATGGGGTTGTTAAAGGCGAGCAGCTTCTCGGCGCGGGTGAAGTCCATCTGGACGTCGCGCGCGGCGGTCGCGAACTTCTCCTTCTCAAAGTCTTCGCGCACGTAGCTCTTAACCACGCGCATGCCGGTGACGTTTTCCTCGACGGACTCGTTAAGGGCATCGTACTTGTGGAACACGCGCGAGAAGATGGGGCGCACCTTAAAGATGATAAAGAACAGTCCAAAGCCCAGCAGCGGAATGATGACCAGGTAGACCATGGCGACGCTGCCGCCCATGATAAACGCCATGGTAAAGGCGAAGATCAATACCAGCGGCGCGCGCACGGCGATACGGATGATCATCATAAAGGCCTGCTGCACGTTGTTGATATCGGTGGTCAGGCGCGTGACGAGAGAGGAGCTCGAGAACTCATCGATGTTGGCAAAGCTGAACGTCTGGATCTTGTAGAACAGGTCGTGACGCAGGTTCTTGGCGAACCCGCAGCTTGCATGGCTGCAGGTGACGCCGGCCGCGGCGCCAAAAGCAAGCGATGTTAGCGCGATGAGCACCAAAAAGCCTGCGGTGGGAAGCATCTCGGCTACGGTGGCGCCGTCTTTGATGGCGTCGATTAAGTTGGCGGTGATAAATGGAATCAGCATCTCGCAGAGCACCTCGCCAAGCACGAGCAATGGCGTGGCAACAGCGACTTTCATATAGTCGCGGATGCTGCCCATGAGGGTTTTAATCATCCAGTTCCTCCCAGGTTACACGGATTTTATCGAGCATTTCGGCGAGGTCTTCGCGCTCGTCATGGGTGAGCGCGCTAAAGGCCCGTTCTCTAAAGCGGATGCGGGCCGCCTGGTCGATGCGGGCGTTTTCCCGGCCGGTTTCGGTCAGGCGAATGGTGAGTTGCCGTCGATCCTTGGGGTTACGGCTGCGCTCGATGAGGCCGTTGACCTCGAGCTTGGACAGGATCTCGGAAAGCGACCCCGGCTTGAGGTCAAAGTGCATGCCGAGTTCCTGCTGCGACATCTCGCCGCCGGGCTGCTTGGCCAGCAGGCAGATGATGGGCGCCTTGCCGGACACGCCTCCGCCATGAAAATGCATGTAATGGCCGCAAAAGCCCAGATTATTGAGGATGCGCTTGGCAAGCTTGTCTTCCGAGCTAACCGCTTCGGGTGCATCCGCCGACCGTGACGGGTCGCCGCCGGGCTCGTGCGAACAAAGGCTAAGAGGTTCATCGCACATGAATTAGTGCTGCTCCTTTCTTTAGTTAGGTAGAGGAATTGTTTTGTGCCTAACCAATTTAGGAGCGCATAGATTGATTGTCAAGGTACCAAACTTATTAAGTTACGGCGTTTTGCCAAACGCCGTAACCGCTCGACTCCGCTCACGACGTCCCCTGCGCTACACTTAGTCGCACTGTGGCGCTGCCGCGCCGCGCCCGAACCAAGGGAGACACTCATGAAGAACACTCAGCTGCTGCTGATCAACGATATGTGCGGCTACGGCAAGGTCGCGCTTTCCGCCATGCTGCCGGTGCTGTCGCACATGGGCTACCGCATCCATAACCTGCCGACGGCGCTCGTTTCCGACACGCTCAATTACCCCAAGTTCTACATCCACGACACCACCGAGTACGTGCGCCAAAGCCTCGCTATCTGGGAGGAGCTCGGTTTTGAGTTCGACGCCATCTCGACCGGCTTTATCGTGACCGAGGAAGAGACGCGCATCATCTCGGACTTTTGCCACCGCCGTGCGCAAAAGGGCACCAAGGTGTTCGTCGATCCCATCATGGGCGACAACGGCAAGCTCTATGCGGGCGTGCCCGAGTCCACGATTGGTCTTATGAGGCACCTGCTGGAGTGCGCAGACTACGCGGTACCCAACTATACCGAGGCGTGCCTGCTTGCCGATAGGCCTATCGCCGAGCAAATAACGCCCGATGAGGCCCGCGTCCTTGTGGACGCCGTGCGCGAGCTGGGTGCCAAGTCTGTGGTCATTACGAGCGCCGTGGTCAATGGCACGAACGCGGTTATCGGTTACGACCATGTAGCGGGGGAGTACTTCACGATTCCCTTTGAGCTCATTCCGGTCTATTTCCCGGGCACGGGCGACACGTTCTCGGCGGTGCTCGTCGGCCGCGTTATGGCAGGTTGGAGTCTGCAGCGCGCAACGGCCGATGCCATGCGTGTGGTGGCTGAGCTTATCGAGCGCAATGCCGACCAAGAGGACAAGTCCGCCGGCCTGCCCATCGAGGCCTGCCTGGATGTGATTGACCATGAGTAATGCTGGCGAGAGCGGCGTCAAGCCTGCGGGCGAGAACAGGCCGCTCGGCGCGCCGCGTGGCAAGCGTCCGCGTATCCGCGTGAGCTGCGTGGATCAGCTGGGTGCGTGCCGCTGCCACCATGGTCACAAGCCCGGCGACGTCTTCGACTTCGACCGCGATCGCGGCAAGATGTGCGCCATGGCCTGTCACGTGGGCTTTCCCTATATCGATATCCTGCGCTATGGCGGAACCGTGCCTGGCAACGAGCCCGGCACGGCAAAGTTCTGCTGCCCCGAAGTCGATACACTGAACGTCTGGCTTGCCGAGATCGTCGACGAGTAGTCGAGCGTGGATTTTCTCCCGTTTAGAGCGCACTTGAACACTCAAAGTGGGAGAAAATCCACGCTCATTTTTCATGCGGGAGATTATCCACGCTCATTTCGCGCCGAAGGCGTGGCCCGCGACCTCGCTTGCCTACAGCTGCTCGAGCATCGCCGTGCAGCCGGCGAGCACGTCGCGGTAGGTGGCATCGAAGTTGCCGGTGTACCAGGGGTCGGCCACGTCGCCGGGGCGCTCGGTCCAATCGAGCAAGCGCGTAATCTTGCCGTCGGAGTCGTCGCCAAAGATGCGACGCAGGCCACGCGCGTTCTCAGCATCCATATAGACAATGTGATCCCAGTCGCCATACTCCGCGCGACGCACCTGACGGGCACGGTGCGCAACGACGGGAATCCCGACTTCACGCAGCTTGGCAACCGTGCCATGATGCGGCGGGTTGCCGATCTCCTCGGTCGAGGTCGCAGCGGAGTCAATGACAAACTCGCCTGCGCGCCCGGCGCGCTGCACCAGCTCGGTAAACACCGACTCAGCCATCGTCGAGCGGCAGATGTTGCCGTGGCAGACAAAGAGAACGCGATGGACGGGCTTTGGGCTATTCATGACCAGCTCTCTCCAAACGAAGCCAAGTACGACGCATTATCGAACGGCGTCCCTAGGCCCTGACGATGCCAGCGAGCGCGACAGGTTCATGCTGGGAACCTCGATGATGCGCCAGAAGGCAACGGAGACGAGCATGCTTGCGGGCAGCGAGACCGCGGCAATCGCGAGCGGGTCGACAATCCCGAGCCTGGGCAGCAGGGCAGCGAGCGCACCGATGACAATGGCGTGGGTAAGGTAGAGGCTGTACGACACCTTTCCCAAAAAGACCATGGGGGCCGCAGAGAGCGCACGGCGCGTGAACCCGTCGGCGATCGCGACGACAACCACCACCAGGCAGGCCGCGTTCATGGCGGTGGACTCCAACGCCTCAAGGACCCCGCCGGGATGCCACACGAGCGAGAGCTCGATAACGCCAACGGAGGCCACAAGCAGCGCCAGCTCGGCCTGGATTGAAAGCTTGACGGCCTTGATTTTGTCGAATTGCCGGGCCGCCATGACGCCAAGCCAGAACATCAGGCAAAGGCGCAGCGGAAAGTAGCCCGTCCAGTACGAGACAAGCACCGCAATAAAGGCCGCAACAACCGCCAGACCCGTCCGGCGAATCCTTGATATGCACCAGATGGCCAGCGGAAGCGTCAGGCTAAACCAGAGCTCCCAGCTCATGGACCAGACGGGAGAGTCAACGCGGACGAGCTGCGCGCCAAAGAGGTCGTTGAGGCCATTGGACACGTTGAACAGCACGTCGAGCTGCATGAGGATGTCATGAACCGCAGTGGGAAGGCCCGCGTCGTAGGCGACGGCAAGCGCGGAGCGCGACGTGGACCCCAGGCGCCATGCCACGTAGCCCGCAGGAAGGGCCAGTGCAATCGCCGCAAACAGCGGCACGCAAAGGCGGACGACCCTTCTTGGGTAATAGCCAAGCCAGTCGTACCCGCCGTTTCCCATGTGCTTAAGGGGAACAAGAGACAGCACTATGCCAGACAGGATGAAGAACACCATAACCGACGCGGTGCCAGGGAAGAGGCTCGGACCCCCCGCGCCAAACGGCTTGACCATGATGTCGACGTGATACAGGAACACTGTCAGCGCCCCGAGCCCTCGCAGGCCGTCAAGCGACAAGACACGCTTCTCGTGAGCAGGCATCGTCACCCCTTCCTTCATGCATTCGAGCAGAGCGTCACATTATATACCCTCATGGATTTAGCGTACATTTTGACGAGAAAGACCCCCGAATCGGGCGGATTCGGAGGTCTGGCTCATCTTTATGTACGCTGTCTGGAGCCGAGACCGCCGGCAGCAAGGGCGCCGGCACCCGCCCTACTCGGCCTCGTGCTCCTTGCCACCGGCCTCCGGGGGGTCGTCCTTCTCGACCTCGTCCTCGCGGATGCCCATCTCGAGACTCTTCTGGCGCATCTTCTGCACCAGTGCCGGCTCCTTGACCAGAAGGTCGTACACCACGGCAGACACCAGCACAAAGGCGGCCTGCAGCAGGAAGAGCGGCAGGTAGTCGGGGCGCTCCACGTTGGGGACCATGACCGAGATGGCAACCAGCATGACGCCCGTGTCGGCGTAGCCCACGATCTTCTGCACGGAGTCGGCCTTGGTGCGCAGCGGGCGCGGCGTGATGTCAGCCACGATGGCCACCGTCATGGTGCGGTACACTCAGATGGCAAGCAGCGTGATCAGGATGGCGCAGATAAGCAGCGGCAGGCTTCCCGCGTTGTTTGCGATTGCGATGAGCGGCAGATGTTGCCATGACAGATAAACAGTACGCGTTGCATATGCGGTTTCCTTTCGATCGTCATCATCGAGCTCGAGTATCGCATCTACGCCTACGCCTACGCCTACGCTTACGTTTACGCCCTCGCCCGCTTGCGCTCCCAACGAGCCAGCTTAATCGTCACCAGCGTAAGCGCCCAGGCGACAAGCGAGAACGCGGCGCCCACTGCGCCCACGTACGCAATGCCAACGCTGCTTACCACGGCGCCGCCCACTGCGGTGCCAAACGAGATGCCGACGTTAAACGCCATGGGCTCAACCGAACTTGCGAGAACCATCGACTTGGGATGGCGGCTGCGTGCCACGTCCATGAAGTGCGTGATGCACGACACCGAGAACAAGTACATGAGCAGCGCCAAGCTAAAGACAAAGGCCAGCGCGAGCGGCATGGTGCCGCCCACAGCAAACAGCCCGAGTAGCGCCGCAGCCTGCAGCACAAACGTCACAAGCAGCGCCTTCATGCCAAAGCGTGCATCGATCCATCCGCCCAGGATGTTCGAGATCAGACAGAACACGCCGTAGGCCATAAGCGTGGTGCTCGCCTGAACGGTGCCCATACCCAGCACCTGCTCAAGATAAGGCGTCACGTAGCCGTAGAATACGTAGACCGATCCCACGCCAAACAAAAAGATGAGCATGCCGGTGATGATGCTCGGCTCGCGTAGCAGACCCGCCTGCTCGCGAAAGGTGGCAGGCTCGTCGGTTTGCCCGGCGCGCGGCATAAACGCCACGAGCGCTCCGCAGATCAAAACGGCAAAGGTCAGCGTGCCGTACATGGCCACGTGCCAATCGAGCGTGTCGGCCACAAACTTGCCAATCGAGGTCACAAAGACCATTGCTACGGAAAACGCACCATATACCACCGAGATGGCAAGCGAAGTTTGCTGCGGGGACAGCAGCTCGGGGATGTACGTCACACCCACGGCGAGCAGTGCGCCCGAGACGGAGCCCAGGACAATGCGTGAGATAAACAGCACCTGGAAGTTGGGCGCCAACGCCATGACCAGGTTGCCGAGCACAAAGACGATGCTGTAGCACACGAGCAGCTGGTAGCGGCGAAAACGCCCCGTGCTGAGCGCAAGCACCGGCGTGGCGATAGCGTAGACAAGCGCGAACACGCTGATAAGCTGGCCCGCGGTGGCAAGCGAGATGCCGAGCTCCGTCGCCAAGTCGCTTTCGATGCCGATGACCACGAACTCGGAGCAGCCGAGCGAGAATCCCAACAGCACGAGCAGTGCCAGGCAGAGCTTGGTGCGCGCGGGGGAGAGCGCGGCAGCGGTTGACTTACTTTTAGGCGTGGTTGCAGCGGTCAAGGTTGTCACTCCAATGTCGCATGAATAAGCGGGATTCAATCCCTGCAACTCTAACAGAATGCGACAAAGGACAGTCCCTTTGTCACATGGAGGGCTTGCCTGTATAGTCGCAATACAGGCGAAGATGGTCTCAGGTACATCGCGGGCGGCAGGAGATCCCATGGGTATGCACACGACAAAGGTTGCAGTGGGCGAGGGCAAGTTTGCGCTTGAGGAGGCCCTCGAGGCCCCCTCCATTCGCGCTGCCCTCGCGATGTGACAAAGGGACAGTCCGTTTGTCACATTCCATTCCTTAGAAACTTGCAAATTCTTCAAGTTTCTAAGGTAACATCTTATAAACTTGCAAAAAATGCAAGTTTATAAGATTTCATGTCTGGCCGGGCGCTAGGGAGACTCTATGGATATCGTTCGCCGAAGCCGTTATCTTGATCGACTCATTGCTTTTCAGGATACCGACCTCATCAAAATCGTGACGGGCATACGCCGTTGTGGCAAATCAACGTTATTGGACATGATGAGGGACTATCTGGCGCAACAGGGGGTGCCAGCCGAGCGTTTGCTGACCTTTAAGATGGAATCTCTAGAGTACACGGGAATTACGGATTATCTGACGTTTTATCGTATGGTCCGGGAGCGCATCGACGGCATCGATCATCCCTACCTGTTCTTTGACGAGCTCCAGAATGTCGAAGGTTGGGAAAAGGCGGTCAACTCGCTCCGAGTGGATTTGCCGTGCGATATCTATGTCACGGGCTCCAATGCCTTTTTGCTATCGAGCGAGCTCGCAACGCTTATCTCGGGCCGATATGTCGAGGTCAAGATGCAGCCTCTCACGTTTAGCGAATATCTTGATTTTCGCTCGATTGATGCGGTCGCCGCTGAAGGGCTTGGTGAGAGGGTCGAACTTGTTTCCAAAACGGGCGATCGCCTTAATTCAAATACCGTGCTTGAGCAGTACATAACCTATGGCGGCATGCCGTTTCTGGCCCATGATGAGCCGAGACGTGAGCTGTGCCGCGACTATATCCGTAGCCTCTACCAGACGATCGTCGCGCGCGATATCCTGTCGCGTGCGACGCGTAGGGGTCGCGGAGCTATCACCAAGCGCGATGTTCTCGAGCGGCTCTGTGCGTATCTGGCAGACAACATCTCCAACCAAACCTCGGTCAACAAAATCGTAGGGACGCTCAACGAATCGGCGGGCGGTAAGACCAACGCATCGACGGTGTCGGCATATATTGACGCTCTGGAAGAGACGTACCTGTTTACCAAAGTAAAAAGGTATGACATCAAGGGGCGGGAGCTTCTTAAGACAGGCGGTAAATATTACATAGCTGATACGGGAATTCGCAGCTATCTTGACGGATATAGAGGTAGCGATAGCGGAAGGATGCTCGAGAACGTTATCTACAACCAGCTTGTATTTGAAGGATACGAAGTGTTTTGCGGCCATCTGCGCGCGGGGGAAATCGACTTTGTCGCAATCGGCGAGGGATCGGACCGCAAATATATCCAGGTTACCGAGCGGATCGATGCCGAGGCGACGAGAGAACGCGAGCTGCGACCGCTCAAGCTAAGCACGCTAGGAAAAATTCCTGATTCGTATGAGAAGATCCTGATTGTCAGGGATGGCGACCATCCAACGGACATCGATGGCATCAGAATCGTGGGGGCAGTCGACTTCTTGTTGAGAAATAAGATTACCCGCGGCTAAACGCAAACAGATCCGTTTCGATGCGACAAAGGAGCAGTCCTTTTTCGCATTCCGTGCGAGCCCTCGTGCCGTCTGGGGGTATAAGGCTAACAAGTGTTTATTTGCGAGGCCTAAGGGGCGCCCCGTATGGATATCGATAACTTTGAATGGTGGTATAGCGAGGGTGAGGCTCCGGACGAGGGGTGGGACGAGCCTACGCCGCGTGACGTGTCGAGCGACGAGGACGAGACCGGCAACGACGTCGCCGCCGACTCGGACGCCGCCCTCGATTCCGTCGAGCCCCTGACCTTCGAACAAGCTTGGGCCCAGGCCGAGGCAGACGAGGCCAAGGCCGACGCTACGGCCACGCTCGGCGAGCCAGCCGACATGTCGATCTCGCCGGCAAAGACCCCGCAGCCGCGTCACACCATCGATCCCGACAGCACGGCATCCTTCAGTATTCTCGACGTGCCCTCGCAGGGTGCCCAGGCGCCCGCGCCCACACGTCGCCCCAATCTGTCTCGCGAGGAAGATGCAGGACGTCGCTCTCCGCTCGGCCCCATCCTTATCGCCTTCATGGCCGGCGTTATCGCATGCTCGGTAATTGGAAACGTCTGGAGCCATGTTGAGCAACAGCGAAAAGACGCCGCCAAGGTCGAGATGTCTGTCGAGCAATCGCTCGGCCGCACGCGCTCGGTACATGTGTCGGTCGAGGTCAAGGACGGCGCGACGTGGGACACCGCGCGCGGCGACAGCCAAATGCTCATCCATATCGTGGGGCGCACGCTCAAAGGGCAGACGATCGACGAGTATCAATACGTCAATTCCGCTGGTGACGGCATCGAGCTCAAGCCCGGCGACTACGAGCTCACCGTCGATGAACCGCCCGTCGCCACCGACGGCACGCGCTTCCGCGCCTCAAAGCGCATGGTCCCCGTGAACTTTAACTCACAGGCGCCCGACACGGTCGACACTACACCGCAGGGCGGGTTCGACCTTTACGTGGATACCCAGTAGGCACTCGCCGCTCATTCCGCTATGGCTACTCAATAATCGCCTGCCGTCCCGTCCCGCCGCCAAGAGTGGGACAATAGCCCTCGACACTATTGTTTACTTTTGGAGGAAGTAGCATGTCTACCGTTACTACCATCAAGCGCGGCGGCCTCACCGCGGCCATCGATTCCATGGGCGCCCAGCTCACGAGCCTTGCCCTCAACGGCAACGAGTATCTGTGGCAGGGCGACCCCGCCTTTTGGGGCAAGCACGCGCCCATCCTGTTCCCCATTGTGGGCTCGCTGCGCAACAACACGGCAACGTCTGCGGCCGGTACCTGCGAGATGCCGCGCCACGGACTCGCGCGCATTGTCGAGCACAAGCTGGTCGAGGTTTCGGAGGACGGCTCCTCGGTAACGTACGAGATTACCGATACGCCCGAGTCGCTCAAGGCGTTCCCGTTCCACTTTAAGCTCAACATGACCTATGCCTTGACCGGCGACGCCACCCTCACGCAGACCTTTGCCGTCACCAACACCGGCGACGTGGACCTGCCGTTCTCGGTGGGCGGCCACCCCGCATTTAACGTGCCCGCCCCCGGTGCCGAGGACGAGGCGTTCGAGGATTACGAGTTGGCGTTTACCGAGGCTTGGACCAACGAGGCTCCCATCATCACGCCCGACGGTCTTATGACGTTCGAGGGCAGCTACAAGGCGCCCGATAACTCGGACGTGCTGCCCATCACGCACCGCAGCTTCGATAACGATGCCATCATGTTCACCGATACTCCGGGCTCCACGCTCACACTGCGCGGCCGCAAGTCGGGCCACGGCGTCAAGATCGACTTTGAGGGCTTTAAGTACATCGGCGTGTGGTCTGCCGCCAACGACGCTCCGTTTGTGGCGCTCGAGCCCTGGACCGGTCACACCACCATGGACACCGAGGACGACGTCTTTGAGCACAAGGTCAACACCATCACCTTGGCTCCCGGCGAGACGGATGTTCGCAGCTTTAGCGTTACCTTGCTCTAGAGGTTCCGCCGCTCGGTCGATGCTGCGCGTCGTCCAGAGCGACAAGTTGTCATTCAAAAGGCAAGACATAGACCTTCTGGTCATGCCTTGCCTTTTTCATGCCACTTGTTCGCTCTGGACGTCGCTCGCCGGCATTGCCAAAACATCGGCGTCCCCAATGGCTACCGTGTGTCTATTAATTTTTCGAGCTTGTGCTGCGCTGCTGGTCGCTGGCGTATATCCTGTTAAGTCGTCAGCATACGATTCAACAGGGAAGGCAGATTATGCATTCTCCCCAACAGTGCGATGCGCAGCGCCAGCCGGTATGCAGCCGTCGCATCTTTTTGGGTAGCGCCCTCGCTGCGAGCGCTTCCGTCGTCGCCGGCGCGCTTGCCGGCTGTCAGCGCCCGTCAACGCTCAAGGTGGTTCAGCCCACGACGGGCGGCGGTCGCGACGACCTGTCCGATTCCGTGATCGGCAAGGATAAGATCCGCATTGGCATGGAGGCGGCCTACGCCCCGTACAACTGGCAGGTCTCCGAGGCCAGCGAGTACACCATCCCCATCGACAACGTGCAGGGTGCCTATGCCGATGGCTACGACGTGCAGATCGCCAAGATCGTCTGCAAGGCCCTCGGTGGCGAGCCCGTTGCCGTCAAGCAGAGTTTCTCGGGCCTTATCGATTCGCTCAACAACGGCCAGATCGACCTCATCATTGCCGGCATGAGCGCCACGCCCGAGCGCGAGGAGTCCGTCGGCTTTTCCGACCCGTACTTCATTGGCTACTTTGGCCTGTTCGTAAAAGAGGGCTCGCCCTACCAAAATGCGACCAAGCTCAGCGACTTTAGCGGCGCTACGGTCCTCGGCCAAAAGGACACCATGCTCGATACCGTCATCGACGAAATCCCGGGCGTTGTGCACAAGAACCCGGTCGATTCGGTCCCCACGGTGTTTTCGAACCTGCTGCAGGGCACCTGCGACGCCGTGACCTACAACACCGAGAACGAGAAGGGCTATATGGCCCAAAACCCGGGCATCGTCCCCATTCAATTTGCCGAGGGCGAGGGCTTTAAGCAGGAGGTCACGGCAAACGTCGGCTGCCGCAAGGGCTCGGACAAACTGCTTAAGCTCATCGACAAGACACTCAAGGGCATTAGCCAAGAGGAGCGCGACCAAATGTGGGACGCGTGCCTCGACCGTCAGCCGGCATAGGGAGGCAGCATGAAAACCATCAATCGCCTGGCCTCCTTTATCAAGGCAGACCACCGTTATGTATACCTGGGCACGAGCGTCATCGCGGCGCTCGGCCTGGCGTTTAGCCAGCGCAACCCCACGCCGATGAGTTTCTTGGCGCCTACGGGCGTGTTCCAAGACTGCCTCTGGGCAATCCTTTGGGCCTGGCTCGTCGTGTCGGCGGCGGCGCTGGTCACCAAGCTCATGCACTGGAACGACTATCGCGAAAAGTCGCCGTTCGCATCCGAGCGCTGCCGTCGTGGCGCACGCCTGGGCAGCTACGTCGTGGTCGCCATCGCGGCGATCTTTTTCGTGGACCGCTGCGTCATGTCGTTTATCGACCTGGTGCAGGTGAGCATTGTCTCGGATTCCAACCCCAGCGACTTTTTGTCGAGCCTGGTCTACATGACCTACAAGAGCGGTGACTTCTTCATTCGCGGTATCGAGATCACCATCGCGCTTGCCACCTTCGGCACCGTCATCGCATTCTTCCTGGCGCTGCTCTTTGTGTTCCTGCGTATTCAGACCTTCGACCGCGTGGATAACGACCTGGTGCGCTTCTTTAAGAGTATCGGCCGCGGCTTTGCGACCATCTACTCCACCATCGTGCGCGGCACGCCCATGATGGTCCAGGGCCTGCTCATCTATTACGCGGGCTTCACCGTTTTGCGCGGCATGGGCTTCGAGACCGCCCAGGCCAACCAGATTTGGAGCACCTTCACCGCCGGCCTCGTTACCATCTCGCTCAACTCCACCGCCTACATGATGGAGGTCCTGCGCGGCGGCATCGAGTCCATCGATCCCGGCCAGGCCGAGGCGGCGCGCTCGCTGGGCCTGTCGCAGTGGCAAGCTATGCGTAAAGTCGTGTTCCCCCAGGGCATTAAAAACGCGATCCCGGCGCTCACCAACGAGCTCATCATCAACATCAAGGATTCGTCGGTGCTCTCGGTCATCGGCGTGTTTGACCTCATGTACGCCACCACCACCGTCGCCGGCGTGTACTACCGCCAGATGGAGGTCTACTGCGTGGCGCTCGTGGTCTACCTGATCCTGACGCTCGTGGCGAGCCGCCTGCTCGAGGCCTTTGGCAAAAAGCTCGGCGCCGAGGCTCCGGTCACGCTGCCCAGCTCCAACTAGGCTCAAGACGAGGAGAATCATCATGGCAGATACCGCCATTACCGGCGTTGCGGCCGCCGCACAGACCAATGAGCCGCTCATCCGCGTCGAGGGCCTGCGCAAGAGCTTCGGCTCGCTCGAGGTACTCAAGGGCATCGACCTGTCCGTCAATCCCGGCGAGGTCGTCACCATCATCGGCGCCTCGGGTTCGGGCAAGTCGACCTTCCTGCGCTGCCTCAACCTGCTCGAGACCCCGGACGCGGGCCACATCTGGTTCCACGGCCAGGACCTCACGGCCGAGCGCTGCAACATCAACAAGCTGCGCGAGGACATCGGCATGGTGTTCCAGGGCTTTAACCTGTTCAACAACATGGATGTGCTCGACAACTGCACGCTCGCGCCCGTCACGCTCAAAAAGATGAGCAAGGCCGAGGCCGAGAAGGTCGCGATGGAGCATCTGACGAGCGTGGGGCTCGAGAAGTTCGCGCACGCCGCCGTGGGTCGCCTGTCCGGCGGCCAAAAGCAGCGCGTTGCCATCGCTCGTGCCCTATGCATGAATCCGCAGATCATGCTGTTCGACGAGCCGACCTCCGCACTCGACCCCGAGATCGTGGGAGAGGTGCTCGAGGTCATGCGCAAGCTCGCTGCCGACGGCATGACCATGGTCGTCGTCACGCACGAGATGGCCTTTGCCCGCACGGTGTCCGACCGCGTGGTCTTTATGGACAAGGGCGTGGTCCTCGAGGACGCCGCGCCGGCCGAGCTCTTCGGCAATCCTAAGCACCAGCGCACCCGCGAGTTCCTCTCGCGTTATCTCAACGACAAATAATGCAAGCGAACGTGGCAAAGGGACCGCCTCTTTGCCACGTTGTTTTTGGAGGAAGGCATGGCCGAGGTTTGGCGCTTCTTTGCGCACGAGGATGATTTTGCCGATATCGACGAGGTCGGCGCGTGCGAGCGCCTGGGCTGCGTGCTGTCGTTTCCGACCATTTCGAGCATGGATACCGAGGCAGTGGACTGGCAGCCGTTCGACGACCTGCGCGCCTATATGCAGCAGGCCTGGCCGCACGTATTTACAGCGGGTAAGGTCGAGCTCATCGATCATTCGTTGCTGGTGACGCTTTCCGGCTCCGCCCCCGCACTCAAGCCCGTTGTGCTCATGGGTCACATGGACGTGGTCCCCGTGGTGCCGGGTACCGAGGACGACTGGACGTACGCCCCCTTTAGCGGGCATGTAGACGACACCTACATTTGGGGTCGCGGCGCTATCGATATGAAAGACCAGGTCGCAGGCATTCTCGAGGCGGTTGAGTATGCGCTGGCACACGGTTGGCAGCACGAGCGCACGCTGCTCCTGGCCTTTGGCCAGGACGAGGAGACTACGCAGTACGGCGCAGGCGCCATCGGCCGCGCGCTCGAGGAGCGCGGCATTGAGCTTGAGTACCTGATCGACGAGGGCGACTACCGCATCGTTTCGGCTGCCGAGTACAGCGCGGGCGAGGACTGGCTCATGCACGCCGACCTTGCCGAGAAGGGCTATGCCGATATCGTGCTCAAGACGAAGAGTGAGGGCGGGCATTCTTCCAACCCTTACGGTGGCACGTCGCTCGAAGTGCTCAGCCGCGCTATTGCCGCGATTTGCGATATCGAGTGGCCGGCGCGTGTGACCGATCTGCTTGCCGCGCAGCTCGTCGAGCTGGGGCTTTATACCGCAGACGAGATTGCTGCCAGCAAGGATGCCATCGTGCGCGACTGCCTTGCCAGCAAAAAGCTGTACCCGCTTGTGACCACCACCTGTGCGCCCACGCAAATCGAGGGCGGCAGTACCGGTGCCAACGTAATGCCGCAAGATATGTGGGTCAATATCAACTTCCGCATGCTCGAGGGTACGAGCGTGGCCGATGTCGTGGCCTGCTGCCGCGAGGCCGTTGCCACCGCTGGGCTCGCCGGCCGAGTCGAGGTCGAGCTGGGCCCCGGCAGCTCCGAGCCCTCGCCGTCCCCGCGCGTGGGCGGTCCGGGGCTCGAGGCCGTCCGCGCCATCGCCGCCCGCTATTTCCGTGATCCCAAGCCGACGGAGGAAAACGGATCGTCTGCGGTGGGCCAAGAGCCGATGAGCATCGTGCCCTCGACCGTGATTGGTGCAACCGATGCCGCCAACTACCAGCGCATTTGCCACGAGTGCATCCGCTTCTCCGCCTTTGTGGTCGACGATGACGAATGCGACCGCGGCGTCCACGGCACCAACGAGCGCATCACCCGTCGCGCCTACCTCCAAGGCATCCGCTTCCTCATCGCCCTGCTCCACACGCTCTAGCATGCGACAAAGGGACTGAGCCGATTTCATCGGTAATGAGACAAAAACTGTCATAGAATAAGACTAAGATATCTTAAGAGACATATGCTGGGGTTGGTATTCCTTGAACGACTGCGGGCATGTGCCAGACTGCCTCGGCCCCCGGGGAGCACCCGGGCAGGTCGCCGTGTGACTGGGGAGGAAATAATGCAGGAGCTCAGAGAGACGACGTCTCGACTCGTGAATAATGCTACCGGGGGGGGTGTCTAAGCAGGGAACTTCCTGGTGAACACCGGCCGCGCGAGCGGTGGTCCGTCATGTCTTATGGTCGTCGTCGTGGGCTGCGCCCGGTCTCGCCATATGTGATTGTTTTGGCCCTCGCCGTCGCGCTGACGGCGAGTTTCTTCCTGCCGACCCGTGCGGAAGCGGCGTTTTCGGACCACACGGTTACGACGATTTCGCCTTCGGGGACAACAATCAACCTGTTTGATTACTGGGTGAATCCCGATGATCACCTGTCGGTTTCCGGCAACGGCGGCATCAACGCAAACCACCGGTTCCAGTTTAACGACGGCCAGGGTGGTGAGTCGCTCAACCGTTGGACGGGCGGCGAGAACCCGCAGTCCGGCATCGTCAACAACACGCTTTTCGACGGCTACCCGCGGCTTTCCGGTACCTGGGGCGGCAAGTCCCTCCGCTATCTGTTCGATTCCTCTGCCCAGACCGGCAAGACGTCCCATTTTGGCGTGACGGGCCTCCTCCAGGCTCAGGGCGGCTACTACGTCTATGACAGCACCCACAACTACGCAGCCTACAACGCTAACAAGAATGCCTTCGACATCTATGACACCGGGGGCGTTGGCAATTCGTCCCACCAGGGTCAGTTCTTCCCGTTCGACGCGGCAGACAAGGTGTTCAATGAGGAAAACGACCGGCTCGTCCAAAATGGCATCACGGCAGACAACACCGCGAGCTACAACGGTGGCAAGCCCGTCAACCATCACTTCGGTCTCTCAATGTCCACGCGATTCGTGCAGCCCGACGGCGGCAAGACGAACAAAGATGAGGACATGACCTTCGAGTTCGCCGGCGATGATGATGTCTGGGTGTTCATCGACGATGTCCTCGTGGGTGATATCGGCGGTATTCACGACCGCGCGAGTCTGAACATAAACTTTAAAACGGGCGACATTAAGGTGAACGGCAAGAGCGACGGCACGCTGCTGAGCAAGTACCAGGAGGCGCGCAAGGACGGCGACACGAGGTGGTACGGCAGCACCTTCGCCGACGGCACCAACCACACCCTCAAGTTCTTCTACCTGGAGCGCGGCGCCCTCTACTCCAACATGGAGCTCAAGTTCAACCTCGTGACGGTGCCCGAGTCCGACATCATAAAGTTCGACCAGGACGGCAAGTTCGTACAGGGTGCCGAGTTCCAGCTCTATAAGACCGATAAGGACTTCAAAACCGAGGGCGCGCTTCTCGGCTCCGGCACCACGGACGAGGCCGGCTGCCTAACGCTCACGAACGACGATGGCAGCGGCGTCATCAACTTCGACGATCTCTACAACAAGGATCACAGCAATAAGTACTACCTCCTGAAGGAGAAGACGAGCGTGCCCAAGGGATACCGCTCGAATCTCACGACGACGGATGGCAGCATGCACCTCGAGTACGAGCCCACGAGCGACAAGAACGGCGCGGGCGGCGTCATCATCAACCGCGGCGGTATGGACGCGGGCAGCGCCGTGTGGCGGACGGGTGCGTTCGCCGGCGCGAAGGAGACCATCACCGCGCCGTCGATCGTGTACAAGGCGAATGATGACCTGACGAAGCCCAACGACGCTGTCAGCCTGGACTCCGGCATACTGTTCGCTGTGGTGCTCAAGCGCGATAAAAGCGCAAGCATCAAAGATCCGAGCAGTTGGTACGCCGTGTCGGGCGACCCATCGACGGGAGCGGGATACACCCTCGCCAAGGAGCCGGGCACGGCCGGCGCTATCGAGGCGGCGAAGAAGGACCTGCACGCCTTCACGCTCAACACGAGCGGCCAGTACCAGGTAGAGATTCAAAATCTGCCCGGTGACATCTCCAAGTACTACTACTTGCTGAGCGGTGAGGCCCGCAAGGATGCCGAGTACACGGTGGCCATCTACCACACAACGGCGAGATCGATCGGCGACGCGACGCCTAAGAACACCGTCCACGTGTACAGCGACGACATCGCAGACGGCACGAACTTCAAGCGGCAGTTCGCCACGCGCCTGCTCGTCACGAACATCCAGAATCGCCTGTTCGTGCAGAAAACCGATACCGAGGGCAACCCCGTAGACGGCGCAACGTTCGGCTTGTACAAGGCGACAACGGACGCGAACGGCAAGGTTGTGCCCAAGGACGATCAGGGCCCCTATGACACCCTGACGACGGGGTCGGTCGACAACCCGGTCCGGCTCGAAGGGGCGGGCATATTCCCGTGTACGAGCGACGGCAACAAGCCGCTCAAGAATGGCACCTACTTCCTAAAGGAGGTCTCGGCGCCCAAGGGCTTCCTGCTTAACGACACGCTCACCAAGGTGATTGTGGACGATGACGGCGTCTATGCCGATGCTGGTACGGACGATGACGGCGTTTCGACGTTCGTGGGCCCGGGCGCGCTCATGAAGAGTCTGGGCCAGTTTGGCGCAGAGGGCGACATCGACAACACGCTCACGTGGATCAAGGGTACGCGGCAGACCTCGAATGGCGAGACCAATGTTAAAGGCAACCTGACGTGGACCGATGTCGAACCCGTGGGTGCAGACGACACAGTGCACCTCAAGTACGGCGCTAACGGACGCATGTACCAGTATGGGCCCACCGAGGAGGGCAAACCCTACCGCCTGGAGACCGAGACGGGCTGGATACGTATGGGTATCACCCAGGACGTGTCTGGTGACACTAATGCGAAGGGCGCCCGCGCCGATCTGGACGACATGAACCTGAATGCCCTGTTTACGGGCGCCACCTGTGTGCGCGTAGCGAACAAGCGCGAGGCGAGCCTCGAGGTGACGAAGAAGGTCGTGGTGCCAGCGGGCCTGACGGGAAAACCGGACGCGGGGTTCACCTTCAAGTTCACCGTGCCCACGACGGCGGGGAAGACGTACAAGGCCGCGGTGTTTGAGAACGCGGGGACCGCAAGCGAGAAGCAGGTCGGCAAAATATTCGACCTCGAGAACGGCCGCGAGCAGACCATCACGGACGGCCAGACGATCCGCGTGTACGGTCTCGCCGAGCACGACACCTACACGGTGCAGGAACTGACCGGTACGGACAAGATGCCGGCCGGCTTCACGCTGACCAAGCGCGAGCAGGGCGGCAACGCCCTGAGCGGCGAGGGCGACAGCATCTCCGGCACGATCGCGAAGAAGAACGCCGACGGCACGGTGACCGAGGCCAACAAGCTGGCGTTCACGAACACCTACAGCGTAAAGCCGCCGGTGAAGCTCACCAATGCGTTCTGGGCACAGAAGGTGCTCCAGGGCCGTGACTGGAAGGGTGGCGATAGCTTCAAGATTTACCTGCGCACGGACAAGGGCACGCCGATGCCCGACGGTGCCGAGGATGCGCCCGTGAGTGGTATGACGCAGGTTGTGAAGACCGTCAAGAACGGGGACAAGTTCGACTTCGGCAATATTGAGTACGCCAAGCCCGGCACCTACACCTATCTCATTGCCGAGGCCACGCCGTCTCAAAACGACGCTGACTGGCTGCCCGGGTTCGGGTATTCGAGCGCTTCCTACCGCGTCACGGTGACGGTGAGGGATAACGGCGACGGCACGCTGTCGCAGCCGGCAGTCAAGATGGAGCAGACCTACACCGACGACGGTATGAGCCAAAAGGACAACCCGATCGAGGTCGCTGACAAAATCGCCAAGATCACGAACACCTATAACACCGATGAGAAGACCATCTCCTTCAACGTGCAGAAGACGTATGCCGACCAGTCCGGTGCAAATCCGCTTGTGAAGGATAAGTTCACGTTCCAGCTCGAGGCACTCGGCGGGATGAAGAATGATGCCGTGCCGAGTGGAGCCATCGATTTCGGCAAGCTCGCCACCTCCTACAGCGTCGGTGCCAGCAAGGTCCCCATGTCTAAGGGGTGCACGTCCACCACGACCACGGCGAAGAACGATGACGACGGTATCGCTGCGTTCCCGCAGATCACCTATACGATGGAGAGCGAGAACCTCACCTACGTGTACAAGGTGACCGAGGTCAAGGATTCCGATACATCGACGTCCAGTGGCATGGGCTACGACGATACGGTGTACTACGTGCTGGTGAAGAACCAGCAGGTTGATAACGAGTCTGGGACGGGTAAGTGCCTGTCCTCCACGGTCACGTATTGGAAGGCCGACGGCACGCAGCTGACGGACGCCAACGGATACATCCCGTTCAAGAACACCTACACGGTGACCCAGGCGACGTCGGCGCCGGTTAACGTGCAAAAGACGTTCACCGGGCGCGCGTGGGAGACGAGCGATGCGTTCGACTTCACCCTGACGCCGGCGGATGATGCGACGAGGGATGCGGTTAAAAACAAGGTCGTTACCCAGAGGAAGGCTACCGACTCCGATGAGACCGGCGATCTGACGACTAAGGTTGAGATCGCAGGCGCCGGTGACGCGACGCGTTCTGCAACCTTCGGTGCGGGCGACCTGGTGTTCACCAAGTCGGGCACGTATACGTTCAATGTGAACGAGACGAAGCCGACCGACGCGGATAAGACTGGTATTGCGTATGACGGCCATACGTCCACGGTGACGTACACAGTGACCGATATCGAGAACGGCAAGCACACCGGTAAGCTGACCGCGTCGGTTGCGTACGACAACAAGCAGGCGACGACGGATGCCGACCGGCAGGTGACGGACGCCGCCGCGTTCACCAACATCTATGCGGCCTCTGGTACCTACGCGGGCATCGATGTGACCAAGACTCTGGTTGGTACCCCGTTGAAGAATGGCATGTTCCCGTTCACCATCGAGGCGATGACGTATAACGGTACGACGGCCCCGGAGCCGGCTGATACCGATAAGTCGTTCAAGAACACCGTGGGCAAGGATGACGGTGACGATACGCAGACCGCCACGATGTCCGGCAAGCTGAAGATGAACTTCACGCAGCTGAGCTACAACAAGGTGTATGTGTACAAGGTGTCTGAGGCGCATGGCGCCAACGCTGGTGGATACACGTATGACACCGAGTACCCCGGTGACGCCTACGTGCTCATTGCGGTGAAGCCGAATCCGGACAACAAAGGCCAGCTCTACACCGAGACGACCATCGCGAAGGGCCCGGGCGTGACGGCGCTTGTTGGCGGGGGCGGCAACGTTGATGCGCTGACGGCCGAGGCGATTAAGGGCCTCGATACCACGACCAACTACGTGAAGACGGTCTCGAGTCGCAATGCGAAGCCCGCTACGCCTACCGTCCCGTTCAAGAACAGTTACAAGTCAGACGCCAGCGACGAGCTGACCCCGCAGGTGACGAAGAAGATCTCCGGTGTTGAGAGCACGGAGAAGGCGTTCTCGTTCACGCTGACCGCCACGGAAGAGACACAGCAGAAGATCGCCGCCGGCGACTTGGGTGTGTCGGACGACCTGGCGGGCGACGCGCACGCGGAGTCCAAGGCCACGAAGGACAAGATTATCAAGGACAAGGGCCAGACGGTCGACTTCTCGAATATGACGTTCAACAAGGCGGGCGAGTACACGTTCACGCTCACCGAGGTGCACAACGCTGATGATGATCCCGCAGCGGACGGCGTGCAGAACGCCGGCTGGACGATGGACGCCTCGACCTATACCGTCACGGTAAGGGTCGAGGATAAGGACGCCAAGCTGACCGTCACGGGCGTGACGGTGAAGAAGGATGGTGACGCTGAGGCCAAGCCCATCAAGGCTGAGGTCAAGGACGGCAAGGTGAACCTCGCCACCTTTATCAACAGCTATGCTGCGAAGGGTTCCGTGACCTTGGCGGCGAAGAAACGCTTTAGGGGCGGTGCGCTCGCGGGGAACGACTTCTCGTTCGCTCTGTACAAGGGTGACAAGGCGGAAGGCACGCCCATTGAGACCGTCACGAACGACGAGAAGGGCAACATTACCTTCCAGCCCATCAACTACACCGAGGCAGGTGACTACGAGTACACCATCAAGGAAGTTACCGGTAACGACCAGACCATCGTCTACGACGGTCAGAAAGTGAAGGTCAAGGTCAGCGTTACCGATAACAAGAACGGCACGCTGGACGCGACCGTCACCTACGGCGGCGATAAGGCCGTGCCGACCTTCACCAACGTGAAGCCGACGACGGACGTTACCGTCGAGGCCACGAAAGTTCTCGCGGGCAAGGCGCTGACGGACGGCGCGTTCGCCTTCGGCCTGTACCAAGGCGACACGTCCACGGGTAATCCCGTCAAGATCGTCCAGAACGACAAGGAGGGCAAGATCAATCTTGCCCTCACCGGTCTGACCATCGGCGAGTACGACTACAAACTCAAGGAGGAGAACGTCGGTGCCGATCCGACTATCACCTACGACACCAAGGCGGTGAAGGTTCACGTCTCGGTGAAGGCGGAGGGCGACAAGGCGAAGGCGACCGTCACCTATGACGGCAAGAACGATGCCCCGACCTTCACTAACAAGTACCAGCCCGCCGAGACCTCGGTGGCGCTCACGGCGAAGAAGGCCTATGTGAAGCCCGACAACACGCCGGCCACGCTCAAGGGCGGCGAGTTCACCTTCGACCTGTACGAGGGCGACCTGACGGCTGAGCAGCTGAAGGGCAAGCAACCCATCCGGAGCGCCAAGAACAGCGAGGACGGCACCGTCACCTTCCCGGCCATCGACTACACCAAGGCCGGCGAGTACAAATACACCGTCGCGGAACAGGAGGGCGACCTGTCCCACGTGACCTACGACGCTACGGTGCACCATGCCGTGGTGAAGGTCATGGACAATGCCGGCAAGCTGGACGCCGCTGTTACCTACGATGGTGACAAGGCCAATGCCCCCACCTTCACGAACACCTACACCGCAAAGGGATCCGTGGAGCTGACGGCGACCAAGATCGTTGCGGTCGCGCCGGGCTTCACGCACGACACCAAGCTGAAGGGCGGCGAATACACGTTCGAGCTGAAGGACGCCGACGGCAAGGTGCTCGGCACCACGACGAACAAGGCCGATGGCACGGTGAAGTTCACGCGCAAGTTCACGCTCTCCAACCTGGGCGGCGCTGCGAGCAAGGACTTCACCTACACCATCGCGGAGAAGCCGGGCACGGAGCCGGGCATGGTCTACGACACCCATGCGCTCATCTACAAGGTGACGGTCGCGGACGATGGCACCGGCTCGCTGACGGCCACACCGCAGGTAACGAGTGGAGACAAGACCTTCACGAACACGTACCACCCGAAGGAGACCTCGGTAACGCTCAAGGCGACGAAGCGCTTCACGGGTGGCGAGCTCGCAGGGGGCGACTTCACGTTCCAGCTGCTCGACAAGGATGGCAACGTGATCCAGACCGTCCAGAATGACAAGGACGGCAAGGTCGCCTTCCAGGCAATCAGCTACGACACGCCGGGCGATCACGACTACACCATCAAGGAGGTTGCCGGCAACGACCCGACCGTCGTGTACGACACGAAGGACGTGAAGGTCCACATCAAGGTCTCCGATGAGAAGGGCGAGCTAAAGGCGACCGCCACCTACGACGGCGAGGCCGACGTTCCGACCTTCACCAACTCGAAGCCGACGACGGACGTTACCGTCGAGGCGACGAAGATCCTCACGGGCAAGGACCTGACGGCCGACGCGTTCACCTTCGGCCTGTACGACCAGGCCGGCAACGAGGTCGCCAAGGGCACCAACGACCGGGGCGGCAAGGTCGAGCTGGCCGTCAAGAACCTGAACCTGGGCGAGTACGACTACACGCTCAAGGAGGAGAAAGCCGGCCAGACCGTCGACGGCGTGGCCTACGACGCCAAGGAAGTCAAGGTCCACGTCAAGGTAGAGCAGAACCAGGGCGACAACAACAAGACGAAGGTGACCGTCACCTATGACGGTGCCGCTACGGCTCCCACCTTCAACAACACCTACGACGCAAAGGGTTCCGTAATCCTGACGGCGACCAAGACCATCAAGGTTGCGGACGGCTTCGACCACACGACGAAGCCCGCGGACGGCGAGTTCACCTTCGACCTGAAGGACGCTGCCGGCAACGTGCTCGACACCGCGAAGAACGATGCAAACGGCAAGGTCAGCTTCACGCGCGAGTTCCAGCTCTCCGACTTGGACGGCGCCGCGAGCAAGGACTTCACCTACACCATCGTGGAGCAGCCGGGCGCGGAGCCGGGCATGGTCTATGACAGCCATCCCCTCACCTATACGGTGACGGTCACGGACGGCGGGAACGGAGCACTGAATGCGAAGGCGATCGTGACGAGCGCATCCGGCTCGGATACCTTCACCAACACCTACCAGCCGGCCGCGACCGGCCTGGCCCTCGGTGCGCAGAAGAGCTATGTGAAGAAGGACGACAACACGCCGATCGTCCCCAAGTGCGGCGAGTTCACCTTCGATGTGTACGAGGGCAACCTGACGGCTGAGCAGCTTGCCGGGGCCAAGCCCGTCCGGACCGCGACCAACGGCGCGGACGGAAGTGTTAACTTCGACGCCTTCTCCTACGCGAAGCCGGGCACGCACGAGTACACCATCGTGGAGCGGAAGGGTGATCTGGCCTACGTGACCTACGACGCCGCGGTGCACCATGCCGTGGTGACGGTTGCGGACAATGCCGGCACGCTGCAGGCGAGCGTCGCCTACGACGGCACGAATGTCACGAAGCCCAGCTTCACCAACACCTACGAGGCACAGGCGACGGACTCCGGCGCGATCGCCCTCACCAAGAGCGTTGACGTGCACGACGGCAGCTATCAGCTAAAGGCGGGAGACTTCGCCTTCGAGCTGGTGGGGTCTGACGGCTCGGTGATCCAGACCCAGAAGAACGATGCGCACGGCAAGGTTGCCTTCGACAAGCTGACCTTCGACCATGCGGGCACCTTTATCTACACGGTCCGCGAGGTGCAGCCGACGGACGACGCGCCGGGCGTGCCGGGCGTGACCTACACCGGCAAGACGTACACCCTGACCTATGTGGTGGCAGACAACAACGACGGCAAGCTGGTGGTGGAGAGCTCCACGGCGAAGCCGAGCGAGGGCACCGAGAACGGCGTAACCCCCAACACCATGACGTTTGCGAACAGCTACCAGCCGCGCGCGATCTCCTACCAGATTTCCGGCACCAAGGTGCTTAAGAACGCCGACCCGGCCACCACGCGGACGCCCGCCAATGGCGAGTTCACGTTCGCGCTGATTGACGTGGCCACCGGGCAGGAGATTGACCGGACCACGAACGTGGGTAGCGCGTTTACCTTCAAGGCCATCTCGTACACTGCGACTGGTTCGCATGCGTACCAGGTGAAGGAGGTTGCGGGCCAAGATGGCACCATCACTTACAGCGATGCGGTGTTGGATGTGACGGTGAGCGTGACCGACGACGGCAGCGGCCAGCTGACCGCGACGGCGAACAAGACGGCTGCAGATCTGACCTTCACCAACGCCTACACGCCGACGGCAACGACGGCGACGATTACCGGAACGAAGGCTCTGACCGGCCGCGACCTGGCCAAGGGTGAGTTCTCCTTCGACCTGAAGGACGCCGACGGTAACGTGGTGCAGACGGTGCAGAACGGCGCCGACGGTACGTTCGGCTTCGCGCCGCTGCAGCTGGACAAGGTGGGGACGTACGTCTACACCGTGTCCGAGCGGGCAGGGGCGACGGCGAACGGCGTCACCTACGACACGACGGTCTTTACCGCGACGGTGACGGTGACGGAGGATGCGGAGACGCACGCGCTGGAGGCGCAGGTTGCCTACAGCACGGGCGGCAAGGCTGCGGATGCGGTGACGTTCAGCAACAGCTACGCGCCGGCCGCGACTGAGGTGAAGCTGGGGGCTTCCAAGGTGCTGAGCGGCGAGGACCTGAAGGAAGGGCAGTTCTCCTTCCAGCTGAAGGATGCCGACGGCAAGGTGCTGCAGACCGCAAAGAACGCGGCGGACGGCACGGTGGGCTTCGAGGCGATCTCGTACGACAAGCCCGGAACGTACGCCTACAGCATCTCCGAGGTGGACGACGGTCAGAAGAACGTGACGTACGACGCGGCCGAGCACCGGGTAACGGTGACGGTGACGGACGACGGTGCGGGCCATCTGGTGGCGACGGTAACCTATGACGGCGCCGTGGCGCCGGTGTTCAAGAACACGTACACGCCGCCGACCACCCCGCCGACGGAGCCGCCCACCAATCCGCCGAGCAAGTCACCGGTGCCGAAGGAGGAGAAGCCGGGTCTGCCGTATACGGGCGATACCAGCTTGTCGCCGATGGCCCTGGGTGGCATCGCGGGCGGCGCGGTGGTGCTGATCGCCGCAGGCGTTATCCTGCGGCGCCGGAACCGGTAGCTACGGCGGCCGAGAAGGGCTTTGATTGAGGGCGGGTGGTCGCAGGGCACGGCCGCTCGCCCTTTTTGGTGAAAGGCTATGTTAACCCACCGTTTGCACGTCCGGCTCCAGATGGAACTCGTACTCCGGCTCCATCATCTTCTTCCGGATCTTTTCGTAGCGCCCGTCGTCGAGCTGCTCGCGCATGAGCGACGTCCTGTCCCCGACGCGTGCGGCCTCGCGCAGCCATCTGAACCACATCAGGCAGCTGTGGAGCCTGCGGGTCGATACGCCCTTGAACCTCTCGAGGAAGTGGCCGAGCGAACCCTGCGCTTCAGCATCCTCTGGACCGTGTCCCGCTCGTACCCGGTGAGCCTGCCGTGGGTCCTTGGGACCGCCCTCGCGGCGCCCTTCCCGCCCTTTCCGGACATGGCGTCCTCCGATCTCCCGGGGCCGGCCGATCCGGCCCTCAGGGTATCGGATTCCCAAATTTATCCGTATATGTGCGGATGAATGCGGGAGGCGTTCGGATGAAGTTGTATTCAAGGAAAGAGACTGACCCTTTGTCGCATTCCGTGCGGGTTATATGCAGGTATGCCTGCGCACGCTATCATGTATGGGTTAGACCGCAACTATGTACCTCATACGCGAAGGGATGCGCATGTATCTGAAGATCGACATGTTCTAGCTGGGCTTACCCCCGCAGCGGCGCCCCGCGCCCCATCAATTCTGCCGATTTTCGCCTTCACGCATATAAAGGAGTCCGTCATGCGCGACAAGCTCGAAAAGATCATCAAGGCCTACGAGGAGCTCGAGAAGAAGCTTTCCGACCCGGCCGTCGCCTCCGATATCAAGGAGTTCACGCGTCTCAACAAGGAGTACGCGCACCAGTCCGACCTCATTGCCGCCTCGCGCGAGTACATCGGCGCGCTCGATGACATCGAGGCTGCCAAGGAAATGCTGCACGATACCACCGATGCCGATGAGAAGGAGATGCTCCAGATGGACATCTCCGAAAACGAGGCCAAGCTTCCCCAGCTCGAGGAAGACATCAAGTACATGCTCATCCCGAGCGACCCCAACGACGACAAGAACACCATCGTCGAGATCCGCTCCGCCGCCGGTGGCGACGAGGCGGCCATCTTCGCCGGCGACTTGTACAAGATGTACCAGCGCTTTTGCGAGTCGCGCGGCTGGAAGACTACCGTGCTCGATTCCAGCCCCAGCGAGGCCGGTGGCTTTAAGTCCATCGAGTTCAAGGTCGAGGGCGACCGCGTCTACTCCGTCATGAAGTTCGAGTCCGGCGTGCACCGCGTCCAGCGCGTTCCCAAGACTGAGTCCCAGGGCCGCATTCAGACCTCCACGGCTACCGTCGCCGTACTTCCCGAGGCCGAGGAGATCGACGTCCAGATCAACCAGTCCGACCTGCGCATCGACACCTACTGCGCCTCCGGCCCTGGCGGTCAGTGCGTTAACACCACCTACTCCGCCGTGCGCATCACCCACCTGCCCACCAACACCGTGGTGCAGTCGCAGGAGCAGCGTTCCCAGATCCAGAACCGCGAGGTCTGCATGCAGATGCTGCGCGCCCGTCTGTACGAGATGGAACTCGAGAAGCAGCAGGCCGAGCTCGGTGCCGAGCGCCAGAGCCAGATCGGCCACGGCAACCGTTCCGAGAAGATCCGTACCTACAACCAGCCCCAGGACCGCGTGACCGATCACCGCATCGGTTTCAACTCCACCTACAACGGCGTCCTTCTGGGCGATCAGCTCGGCACCGTCATCGAGGCGCTCGCCGCCGCCGAGCGAGCCGAGAAGCTGGCACAGGCTGTGTAGGTTCCGCCGTTCTACCGAACGGCGGACCAGCCGACGCTGCGCGGGCCGCATTTGGACAATCTGACGTTCAACTTCAAGGGCGCGACCAGAAGGTCAGCGCCCTTTCGTTTCACGTCACCTTGTCTCAAATGCGACCCGCTCGCTGTCCGTCCTCTACATGCGGCGTTGCCTTGCTCCGGATGCGGTATGCTCAACCTGCGGCGCCTTAGAGGTAGTCATTGGGGACGTTCTTAAATGACTAGGTTGGGTAAATTACTTTTCGAGTTTATTTAATCTGTTTTGTTAGAAATTAAGCTGCCTACCTGCTCAAAGTAATTAATAGCATTCATCTGCTATTGAAAATATTGCTCAAAAAATCGTCCAAGAAGTCGCAGTGCATTTTTTGATGAGTCGCGCGTCAAGTGATTTGGTATGTTCTTGGTTAGATATTGGTCAGTTTTTGGGCAACCTTGCCAAAAGCTTGACGAATGCAAATCTGGACGTCGGCGAATGAACACTTTGAGCGAGCTCGGTGCAAAATTCTGGGCTGATTCTCGATAATCGCTTCCAATCGTCCCTTGCCGCGTGCCACCCTCGCGTACAATCTGCTCCGACATTCGCGCGCCGCCCGGCGCTTAAGAGGGGAGGACCCCATGGCAAACGAGATCTGGACCATCAAGCGTTGTCTCGAGTGGACCAAGGAGTACCTGGCCGAGCGCGGTGAGGAGCATCCCCGTCTTTCTGCCGAGTGGCTGCTGTGCGCGGCCACGGGCCTGGCGCGTATCGACTTGTATATGCGCATGGACGAGACGCTCGACGCATCGCAGCTCGAGACCATGCACGCGGCGGTCGTCCGTCGCGCGAAGGGCGAGCCGCTGCAGTACATCACCGGCAGCACGCAGTTTCGCATGATCGACGTCGCGTGCGCCCCCGGTGTGCTCATTCCGCGCCCCGAGACCGAGATGCTCGTCGAGGAAGTCCTCAATTATCTGGATGCCGAGGTGCTGAGCCCCGAGGCTGCTGCCCGTCAGCGTGTTGAGCTGCCTTGGAACGATGAGGTCGAGCAGGCCCGCAAAGCCGAGGCGGCGCTGGCTGACGAACGCGCGGCCGCCGAGCGCCGTGCCGCCAACCTGACGGCCGCCGATGAGGCTGCGCTGGGTAGCGACGTGCTCGGTAGCCGCGCCTATGCCGAGGAACTGGCCGACCGCGAGGCCGAGGAAGCCGCCGCGCAGGCAGCAGAAGCCGAAGCGGCAGAAGCAGAGGCCATGGAAACCCCCGAGCCCGAGCTCGACGAATACGGCATCGCCATTGAGGACAACGACCAACAGGCGACTCCCGCGCAAGATGCCGCCGAGGCTAACGTATCTGCCCCAACCGAGCCCTGCACTGCCCGCGTTCTCGAGGTCGGCTGCGGCACGGGCTGCATTTCGCTCTCCCTTGCCTGGGAGCGCCGCGGCCACGTTACCTGCACCGCCACCGATATCGAGCCGCGCGCCATCGATCTGGCCACCAAAAACCGCGACGCCCTCGGCCTCACGGCAGATGAGGTTGCCTTTAGCCTCACCAACCTGGTGAGTTCCATTCCCCGCGAAGAGTGGGGCACCTTTGATGTGCTCGTCTCCAACCCGCCTTACATCCCGACCGACGTCATGCGCTCGCTGCCGCACGAGGTCAAGGACTTTGAGCCCGACCTGGCGCTCGAGGGCGGCGCCGACGGCCTCGATATTTTCCGCCGCCTGCTCAATGCGGCGCCTTACATGCTGCGCGCCGGCGGCCTGTTTGCCTGCGAGCTCTACGAGGGTGCCCTCGATGCCGCGGCCGAGCTCTGTCGCCAGGCAGGCCTTTCGGACGTGCGTATCGTCCATGACCTCACCGATCGCCCCCGCATCGTCCGAGCCATCGTCACCGAGCCCAAACAGCGTATTTAAGCTGAATTAATAGACATTTGCGCAAGTTTGTCCTTGCAATATACCGTAAAACTTCTACTATAGAAGGAGAAAGGTATGTCAAATCAGCTGCATCGGTACCGTATCGTGCTTGATTACATTGAACCTTGGCTTGATGAGCAGGATGAAGCTACGCTGAAGCAGATTTATGCAGACCTTTTGGTGCTCGAGAAGGAAGGTCCCAGCCTTGGTCGTCCGCTGGTTGACCGCGTAAAGGGCTCGAAGCTTCATCATTTAAAGGAGCTGAGAGTGACGTCGTGTGGTGGGCAGGTGATTCGCATCCTCTTCGCCTTTGACCCCAAGCGCCAGGCGGTATTGCTATTGGCGGGTGATAAGTCGCGAGCGGGATCGTCAAGGGCAAAATGGAACGGCTGGTATGCGATCAACATTCCAAAGGCCGAGCAAATATACCGTCGCCACGTAAGGAGGCTCGATCGAGATGGAACTGCATGAGTATATGGAATCTCGCGGGATAACACGCGACTCCATTACCGCCGAGCAGGAGAGGACTCGCGATCGTATCGAAGCCTATAAGCTTGCTCAGATTCGCAGGCTAAAAGATCTAACACAGGCGTCGGTCGCCCAATCGATGGGCGTTTCTCAAAAACGCGTATCCGAGCTCGAGCGTGGGGAATTGGGTTCGATGAGGCTTGACACGCTGAGCAGGTACGCAGAGAGCCTCGGCGGAAAACTGGTTGCAAGCATCGAGTTTCCCGATCGTACCGTTACGCTTGCGCGCTAAAAATCTTCAATTAACCCCCTCACTTTCACCGACTACAAGAGCCGCTCACCAAACCAACATGCGCTCTGGGCAAATAGGTTGAACGTTTCGTGCGAGAATGCCCCTCAGTAAACAAACTTGCACCAGAGCGTAAGGGGCTGGCATACACATGCAGACGGTCTATCGGGTATTCGAGGGAGCGCGTGAGCCGCATCGGCTTGCCGTCGAGCGCGCGGCCGAGGTGCTCGGCCGCGGCGGCCTGGCCTTGATTCCGACCGAGACCGTCTACGGTGTCGCCGTGGCAGTCAACGCCTTCTCGGGCGCCGTGCCCCAAGATACAAGCGAATTCCCATCGTGGCCGCGCGATCCGCAGGCTGCCGTCAATGGCGCCGCAGTTCCTGCGCTCGGCACCGGCTATCGCCGTATCTTCACTCTCAAGCAACGTGAGCTCACGCAAACCGTCGCTTGGCTGGTCGATGGCGTCGAAGCACTCGACCGCTATGGCGTGGATATCCCGGAAGATGCCCGCGTACTCGCGCGACGATGCTGGCCGGGAGCCCTGACTATCGTGGTCAAGGCAGCCCCCTGCGTGCCGACCTTTATGCGCGCTGCCGACGACACCGTGGCCCTGCGCGCTTCGGCCTCTCCCGTGGTCCAAGCGCTCATCCGCGCCTGCGGCAGTCCCCTTGCCTGCACGAGCGCCAACACGCACGGCGCGCCTTCGCCGGCAAGCTTTGCCGCCGTCGAGGGCCGCATCCTGGAGGGGGTCGATGTTGCCGTCGACGCCGGTGAGACCCCGTGTCGCTACGCCTCGACCATCGTGTCGTTCCAGCACGGCGGGCTCCAGATCCTGCGCCAAGGCGCACTTCCCGCATCAGAGATCGAGCGGGTCCTGTCCGACCCGATGCAATAGAAGGGTGTAAGCGATGTCGTTGAATCTGGGCAGCCTGGGCATGGAAGATGCCTCGTTTAACTTTGGCGGTTCCTACATCATGGCGCTCGACTGCGGCACTACCTCGGTACTCGCGGCCATTGTCGACGAATACGGCTGCATCGTTGCCCAGGCGCGTCGTAGCGTCAAAACCAGCTTCCCGCGCCCCGGCTGGGTGGAGCAGGATCCCACGGAGGTGCTTGCCAGCCAGATCGGCGTGATGATGGAGGTTCAGTTTAAGAGCGGCATCCATTCCGATCGCATCGCCGCCATCGGCATCTCCAACCAGCGCGAGACCACGGTGGTCTGGGACCGCGTGAGCGGCCAGCCCATCTATAACGCCATCGTATGGCAGTGCCGTCGTACCGCGCCGGCGATCGACGCGTTGGTTGAACAGGGTTGCGAGGAGCTGGTGCGCTCCCGCACGGGACTTACGCTTGACCCGTATTTCTCGGCCTCCAAGGTGCAGTGGATTCTCGACAACGTCGACGGCGCACGCGAGAGCGCGGCGGCGGGCGACCTCATGTTTGGCACCATCGACACTTGGCTCATCTACAACCTCACCGGCGGCCAGGTCTTTGCCACCGACTACACCAATGCCAGCCGCACGGCACTCTTTAATATCCATACGCTCGATTGGGACGACGACCTGCTGGCGCTCTTTGACGTTCCACGTTCCATGATGCCCGAGGTTCGCTGGAGCTCGGGCGACTACGGCCGCGTCGCGAGCGACATCATGACCAACATGCCGCCCATCATGGGCGTGGCGGGCGACCAGCAGGCATCGCTGTTCGGCCACTGCTGCTTCTATCCCGGCCAGACCAAAAACACCTATGGCACGGGCTGCTTTATGCTCATGAACACCGGTGACGAGATCGTCGAATCCAAGAATGGCCTGGTCTCCACCATCGGTATCGCTGCGGACGGCAAAGTCAGCTATGCGCTCGAGGGCTCTATTTTTGCCGCCGGTTCAACGATGAACTGGCTTCGCAACAACATGGGCATCATCTCGAGTGTGAGCGAGTCGGCACAACTCGCCGCTTCGATTAGCGACAACGAGGGCTGCTACTTCGTTCCCGCCTTTGCAGGTTTGGGTGCTCCCTGGTGGGACCCGCATGCCCGCGGTATCGTGTGCGGTCTGACCGGCGCCTCGAGCCGTGCGACCATCGTACGTGCCGCCTGCGAATCCATGGCATATCAGAGCTACGACGTGCTGCGCGCCATGGAGCAGGACGTGGGGCTTTCGATTGAGCGCCTGTCTGTCGATGGCGGTGCCTCGCGCAACGAGTTCATCATGCAATTCCAGGCCGACCTGCTGGATATCCCCGTGCTGCAATGCGAGACGGTGGAGACCACGGCAATCGGTGCCGCGTACTTGGCGGGTCTTGCCGTCGGCTATTGGGAAGACCTTGAAGAGCTGGAGCAAAATGCCCAGATCGTTAGGACCTTCCTTCCCCATATGTCCGCCGAGCGTCGCGAGCAAAACCTTGCGGGCTGGCGTGATGCAGTCAAGCGCTCGCTCAGTACCGCACAGTAGGGCTGCGATGGGCTGCTCGATACAACAAACCGCTAAACTATTGCATGGCGTGCGGCGGCAACATTGCTGCGCGCCTTGTCAGCAAGGCCGTTTTGCGGCTGCAACGAAAGGGGCAATCAACCCATGACCGTCACCTACGATGCGTCCCGTGTGACGCTTGTCGATCATCCGCTCGTCCAGCACAAGCTGTCGATCCTGCGCGACAAAAACACCGGCACCAACCAGTTCCGTCAGCTCGTGCGCGAACTCGCGCTTTTTGACGGCTACGAGGCCATGCGCGACCTGCCTATGGAAGACGTCGAGGTCGAGACCCCCATCACTACTGCCACGTTCAAACAGCTTGCCGGCAAGAAACTCGCCATCGTGCCCATCCTGCGTGCGGGCCTTGGCATGGTCGACGGTATCCTCGACCTGGTGCCCTCCGCTCGCGTGGGCCACATCGGCATGGAGCGCGACGAGGTTACCCATGAACCTCACGAGTATTACTGCAAGATGCCCAAGGATATCGACCAGCGTATCTGTCTGGTCGTCGACCCTATGCTCGCCACGGGCGGCTCGGCCGAGATGGCCATCAGCTATCTGCGCGAGCGCGGCGTCAAGGACATTCGCATGCTGTGCATCGTCGCGGCCCCCGAGGGCCTCAAGTCACTGACCGAGAAGGATCCCGACGTGCATATCTATACCTGCGCTATCGACGACCATCTCAACGAGGCCGCCTACATCGTTCCCGGCCTCGGCGACGCCGGCGACCGCATCTTCGGCACGCTCTAGTCGCTGGGCTAAGACGGCCGCGGCTGCAAATACGAAGAAACGGTGCGCGCGGTCGAACAAAAGGCGACCGCGCGCACTCCTGTTAACGGACGTTTAGCCCAGAGGGGTTCGAGAAAAACGTATTACCTACCTGCGGCATAAAGAAGGTCTTAAGAAAACGAACAGGTGCGTATTAACCGATGCTTTTTCGGTTGTACTTTAGCGATTGGCTCGTACAATAGTCACCAATGTTTGGCGGGAACTGTTCTGGGAAGCGTTAAAAAAAGAAAGTGAGGACGCCAGTGTTTCAGATAGCCGATCTGCTCGCTATCGTTGCAGGCGCCATCGCGGGCGCGGTCGCCTTTCTTCCCTTTGTTTTTACGCTCAAGCCGGTTCTTGACGATAAACAGAATGCGGACATGCTCAAGGGTATGGTGAGCCTGGCGGTCTCGGCAATCGCCCTGCTCGTCTTTACCTTGGTTGTGTTTGCGTTGTTCGGAGAGGCGTTTCGCATGTTCCTCCTGGGCGAGGCGATCGGCTTCGTGGCCTTTATGGCCGCCTGCGCGGTTCGCGTCGCCAAGGTGCTGCGAGATCCTCATGAGGTCGAAAGGTAAGTCGTGGAAATTTTTGAAAAGCTGCCTGATGAGATTAATCATCTGGTCAGCGAGTTCAGCTCCACCCCTGTCGTGGGCGATCTGAGCTGCGGCATCACGCAGTACTCGTTTTGGCTGATCGTCTCCACGATCGTGCTCCTGATCGTCCTGGCCGTGTTCAAGAAGAAGCAGACCCTGGTTCCCAAGGGCTTCTTCGTCAACGGTTTCGAGTACATCATCGAGTACGTCGAGAACGATATCGGCAAGGGCGTCGTGGGTGAGAACTGGAAGAAGCACTTCCCGTTCCTGTGCTCGCTTTTCCTGTTCATCCTGATCAATAACATGATTGGCCTGATTCCGGGAATGAAGCCCGGCACCGGCGCAATCGGCTCCACCGCCGCGCTCGCCATCTTCGCCTTCGTGTACTTCATCTACTACGGATGCAAGGCTCACGGCGTGATCGGCTACATCAAGAGCCTCGCCCCGCAGGGCGTGAGCTTCCCGATGAACGTGCTTGTGTGGGTCGTCGAGCTTTTCTCGACCTTCCTGCGCCTCATCACGCTTGCCGTCCGTCTGTTCTGCAACATGTTCGCAGGACACGTGGTCATGGGCTCGTTCGCCATCATGGCGAGCATGTTCATGCAGCCGCTGCTTCAGCAGGTTTCCGCGGCTCACGCCGTCGGCGCCCTGCCTTCGCTGGCCTGGCTTGCCATCCTCATCCTGATCTATGCGATCGAGCTTGTAGTCGGCGCCATCCAGGCTTATGTCTTCACGGTCCTTACCGCCGTGTATGTCTCCGAGGCAGAGGAGGTTGCGGAGGAGGAGTAGTCTTCCGTTCGCGCCTTAAAGGTAAGGCAATTCGTTAAACCGCTGGTGCCCGTACCCATGGAGCCCGGCAGTTATAAATAAGGTTATCCTGCGTGAAATAAGACACGCACGACAAAGGAGGAATCGTGGGAGTTATCGGTTACGGTCTCGGTGTTATCGGCGCTGGTCTTGCTATCGGCCTGTCTGCTCTGGGTGCTACGGGTGCTATGGCCCGTCAGCCTGAGGTCCAGGGCCGCGTGTTCACCGTCTTCATCATGGGCTCCGCCTTCGGCGAGGCTCTGGCTCTGATCGGCTTCGTTGTCGCGCTGATCGTTAAATAGCACGGAGCGTCAAGTATGAATCTTTCATCCCAGAAGAGCGCGATCGCACTCTCCGCGTCCGCGGCCGCGCTGCTCATGCCGGTTTCCGCGTTCGCCGAGGACGGCGCTGCCGGTGCGGACATCCTCATCCCTAAGATGGCGGAGTTCATCCCGGCACTTATCGCCTTCCTGATCATCTGGATCGTGCTGGCCAAGGTCGCCCTGCCGGGCATCATGAAAACCATGGAGGAGCGCGGCAAGAAGATCGAGGAGAGCCTCGACGAGGCCGAGAAGACCAAGCAGGAGGCTATCGCCAAGCGCGCTGAGTCCGACTCGATCGTCACCGACGCCCGTCGTCAGGCTGCCGACATCGTTCTCGAGGCCCGTAAGGACGCCGAGTCCGAGCGCGCCCGTATCATCGAGGCTGCTCACAAGGAGGCCGAGGAGATCATCGCCAAGGCCCATACGACCGTCGAGGACGAGCGCAAGTCCATCTACGCCGGTGCCGCGAGCTCCATCGCCGACCTGTCCGTTGCCGTCGCCACCAAGATCGTGGGCGAGGCACTCGAGGACGATGCCGAGCAGAAGAAGCTCATCGAGCGCTACATCCAGGAAGCAGGTAGCCTGAATGCCGACTAGCCGCTATCAGGACAAGGTGCTCGAGACCTACGCGCGTTCCCTTTTGGAAGCCGCCAAGGCCGAGAACCATGTGTTCGAGGACCTCGAGATGGTCGAGCGCTTGGCTTCTGCCAGCCCCGAGATCATCGCCGTGCTCGACACCATGTCCAAGCGCGACCAGCTCGACCTTCTTCCCAAGGTGGCAGCTGCCTTTAAGTATGTTGCCGAGGAAGACGAGGATGTAGTGGGCGTGACCGTCACCACGGCGATCCCGCTCGACGACGAGCTGCGTCAAACCATCACTAAGAAATGCGAGCAGGACTTCGGCCGCAAGGTATTCCTTATCGAGCAGGTCGACCCGTCTATCGTGGGCGGCCTGGTGCTCGAGGCCCGCGGCGAGCGTCGTGACATCTCCGTCAAGACGCAGCTGCGCATCGCGCAGGAGACCCTCGCAAACTCTGCTAATTCGTACGGAGGTGAAGCCTAATGTCCGAAACCCTCAATGCCCAGGATATCGCCAAGAAACTGCAGGAGCAGCTCACGAGCCTCTCCGCGACGGTCGATACGCATGAGGTTTCAACGGTCGACGAGGTAGGCGACGGCATCGCGCGCGTCTCCGGCCTCAAGAGTGCCATGGCAGGCGAGCTTCTGGAGTTCAAGAGCTCCGATACCGGTGAGACCGTATTCGGCCTCGCCCAGAACCTTGACCGTGACGAGGTCGGCGCCGTTCTGTTTGGTGCCGTCGACTCCATCAAGGAAGGCGACGAGTGCCGCACCACTGGCCGCATTATGGATATTCCCGTGAGCCGTGCAATGCTCGGCCGCGTCGTCAATCCGCTCGGCCAGCCCATCGACGGTTTGGGTGACATTGTCGCCACGCACCGTCGTCCCATCGAGTTCAAGGCCCCCGGCGTCATCGACCGTACCCCGGTGTGCGAGCCGGTCCAGACCGGCCTATTGGCTATCGACTCCATGGTGCCTATCGGCCGCGGCCAGCGCGAGCTTATCATCGGCGACCGTAAGACCGGTAAGACCGCCATTGCCATCGACGCTATCCTCAATCAGCGCGGCAAGGGCATGGTCTGCATCTATGTCGCCATCGGCCAGAAGGCCTCCACGGTTGCTAACATCCGCGAGACCCTCGCTCAGCACGGTGCGCTCGACTACACCATCATCGTTTCGGCAACCGCTGCTGATTCTGCCCCTATGCAGTACATCGCGCCTATGGCCGGTGCCGCTATCGGCGAGTTCTTCATGTACAACGGCGAGGACGGTAAGCCCGCCAGCGAGACCAACCCCGGCGGTCACGTGCTTGTCATCTACGATGACCTGTCCAAGCAGGCCGTGGCTTACCGTCAGATGTCGCTGACGCTGCATCGTCCGCCCGGACGCGAGGCCTATCCTGGCGACATCTTCTACCTGCACTCTCGTCTGCTCGAGCGTGCCGTCAAGATGTCCAAGAAGAACGGTTACGGCTCCATGACGGCCCTGCCGATTATCGAGACCCAGGATGGCGACGTTTCGGCCTACATTCCGACAAACGTCATTTCCATTACCGATGGTCAGATTTACCTGCAGTCCGAGCTCTTCTTCCAGGGCCAGCGCCCGGCAGTCGACGTGGGTATCTCCGTGTCCCGCGTCGGTGGTGACGCTCAGACCAAGGCCATGAAGCAGGTTGCCGGCAACCTTCGCCTGGACCTCGCTTCATATCAGGAGCTCGCCGGCTTTACGCAGTTCGGCTCCGACCTTGACGAGGCTACGCAGAAGCAGCTTACCCACGGCGCTCGCATGACCGAGCTCCTTAAGCAGCCGCGCTACAAGCCGTTTGAGGTTTCCGAGCAGATCGTTACGCTGTTTGCCGGCAACGAGGGCTTCCTCGACGATCTCGAGATCGCCGACGTGCTTCCCTTCCGTGCCGAGCTCATCGAGTACATGGACAACGGTTTTGGCTCGTTGCTCGACAAGGTTCGCGCCAAGAAGATCGACGATGACACCAAGGCTGAGCTCCTGCGCGTCATCGGCGACTTTAAGCAGCAGTTCATGGCAAAGCACCATGCCGATACGACTGGATCAGAGGAGAACTAAGCCCTATGGCCAACCTTCGCGACATTAAGAAGCGAATCTCCTCGGTTACCACGACCAAGCAGATCACGCGCACGATGGAAATGGTCTCTACGGCCAAGATTCGTCGTGCCCTCGATCGCTCCAAGCAGGCCGAGCCCTATAAGGAGGCGCTGACCGACGTCATGTTGACGGTTGCCGGCGACGCCTCCTGCTCGGGTACCGACCCCATGCTGCAGAGGCATGAGACGGTAAAGCGCGGCCTGATTGTCGTCATTGCTTCGGACCGCGGCCTTGCCGGCGGTTTCAATACGACGGTGGAGCGCACGGCCGAAAAGCTCGCCGCTTCTTGGGCGAACAATAGCATCGAGTGCGAGATCATTGCGTGCGGACGCAAGCCGGCCACGTATTTCCGCGACCGCGCGAACGTCATCATGCACTTTGAGGGCAATTCCTCCGAGCCCGATTTCAATCAGGCTCGCATGATTTCCTCTCATATCTGCGATGCGTATCGTGCCGGTGAGCTTGACCGTGTCGAGCTTGTCTACCACCACGCCAAGAACCGCGTGGATCAGGAGCTTCGCGTCGAGCACTTGCTGCCGCTCGATCCCGAGATGATCGCTATGGCCCACGGTCCGCGTAAGAACGAGACCGACGCCCCTAAGCGCATCTCGTCCACGTTCGAGTTCGTGCCCTCTCCCGAGCATGTTCTCGGCAAGCTTGTACCGTCGTATATCCTGACGGTCATCTACCAGGCCCTGATCGATTCGGCGGCTGCCGAGCAGGGTGCACGCCGCAAGGCCATGCACTCCGCGACGGAAAACGCCACCGCGATCATCTCGACCCTTACCCGCACGTATAGTCGCGTGCGTCAGGCTTCGATCACGACCGAGATTAACGAGATCGTCGGCGGAGCCTCAGCATTGGAGGAACAGTAATGGCTAATAACACCGTAAAGCTTGCGGTCGAGGAAGCCACCAAGAAGACGACTGCCGGTGATGGTCGCATCGTTCGTATCATCGGCCCTGTCGTCGACGTCAAGTTTGACGGCGCGGTGCCCCCGATCTACAACGCGCTCACGGTCGAGGCCGAGACCCCGATCGGTCATCTGAGCACGATCCTCGAGGTCGAGAGCCAGCTTCCGGGCGGCGTCGTCCGCACGGTCGCCATGTCCTCGACCGACGGCCTGCAGCGCGGCCTCATCGCCACCGATACCGGTGAGCCCATGAAGATGCCGGTCGGCCCCAAGACGCTCGGCCGCATTTGGAATGTCATGGGCAAGCCCGTCGACGGCAAGCCCATGCCCGAGGTGGAGGAGTTCTACCCCATCCACCATGCAGCGCCCCGTTTCGACGAGCTCACCACCAAGACCGAGATCTTCGAGACCGGCATCAAGGCCGTCGACCTGCTCGAGCCCTACATCCGTGGCGGCAAGACAGGCCTGTTCGGCGGCGCCGGCGTCGGCAAGACCGTTCTGATTCAGGAGCTCATCAACAACCTCGCCCAGGAGCACGGCGGCACCTCGGTGTTCACCGGCGTCGGCGAGCGTACCCGCGAGGGCACCGACCTGTTCCTCGAGATGAGCGAGTCTGGCGTTATCGACAAGACCTGCTTGGTCTATGGTCAGATGAACGAGCCGCCCGGAGCGCGTCTGCGCATCGGTCTGGCCGGCCTTACCACCGCTGAGTATTTCCGTGATCGTGGCCAGGACGTCCTGCTGTTCATTGACAACATCTTCCGCTTCTCCCAGGCAGGTTCCGAGGTTTCCGCACTGCTGGGCCGTATGCCGTCCGCCGTTGGTTACCAGCCCACGCTGGCAACCGAGATGGGCGACCTCCAGGAGCGCATTACCTCGACCAAGACGGGCTCCATTACCTCCGTCCAGGCTGTCTACGTCCCCGCAGACGACCTGACCGACCCGGCGCCTGCCACGACGTTTACGCACCTCGATGCCACCACGGTTCTTTCGCGTAGTATTTCGTCGCTCGGCCTGTTCCCGGCTATCGACCCGCTCGCGTCTTCCTCCGACGCTCTCGATCCCTCGATCGTCGGCGAGGAGCACTACCGTGTCGCCGTCAAGGTCCAGGAGCTCCTGCAGGAGTACTCCGACCTTCAGGACATCATCGCCATCCTGGGTATGGACGAGCTGTCCGAGGAGCAGCGCCTTACGGTCAACCGTGCCCGTAAGATCCAGCAGTTCCTCTCGCAGTCCTTCCACGTCGCCGAGAAGTTCACCGGCAACCCCGGTGTCTACGTCCGCGTCGAGGATACCGTCCGCTCCTTCGCCGAGATTGTCGACGGCAAGGCCGATGACCTGCCCGAGCAGGCTTTCCGCTATGCTTCCACGATTGAGGACGTGCGCGAGCGCGCCCGCAAGATGGGGGAGAAGTAGGTTATGCGTATCCGCATCGTGTGCCCCGTGAGCTGCGCCTATGAGGGCGACGCTGCGTTTGTGTCGATTCCGTCCACGGATGGCGAGTTTGGCGTTCTGCCTGCTCACTCCAGCGAGATCTGCACGATCGACCGCGGTTACGTTCGCGTTTCCGATAAGGCCATGGGCACTGTCGACCACACGTTTGCCGTGGCCGGCGGCTATGCCCAGGTTGCGGACGATGTCGTGACCGTTCTCGCCGAGCGCGCTTGCGATTTGGCGACCGTCGATGCCGACAAGCTTAAAGCTGATATTCAAGGTTTTGAAGAGAAGCTGGGTAATTTGTCGGAGGATGATGCACGCCGCGCCTACCTCTATAATGAAATCGCATGGTGTAAGCTCAAGCTTGCCCAATAGTCAAACGATTTAGCGTTCGACCATTTGCGAACACATCATGCCCGGGATGGCCCAGCCATCCCGGGCATGCTTTTTGAAAGGGTAGACCTTGGATATTATCCGCGTTGAGGGTGGCCACGCCATCGGAGGCTCTGTGCCCGTTTCGGGCGCCAAGAACTCCGCGCTCAAACTCATGGCGGCAACGCTTCTGGCGCCGGGCAAGACGACGCTGCAGAACGTGCCCGATATTTCCGATGTCCACGTGATGGGCAAGGTGCTCAAGGGTATGGGCGCCACAATCGATGTCCTTGACGAGCACACGCTCGAGATTGATACCTCTCAGGTCGATTCTTGGGAGGCCCCCTACGAGCTCGTTGCCAAGATGCGTGCTTCCACCGCCGTGATGGGACCCCTGCTGGGTCGCTTCCATCGCGCCAAGATCGCCATGCCGGGCGGCTGCAACCTGGGTGCTCGCAAGATCGATATGCACATTCTTGGTCTTGAGGCCCTGGGCGTTGAGTTCGATACCGCCCACGGCTACATCAACGCTAATGCGCCCCAAGGTCTGCGCGGTACCACCGTCACGCTCGAGTTCGCCAGCGTCGGTGCGACCGAGAACCTCATCATGGCATCCGTGCGCGCGCAGGGCACCACGGTTATCGACAATGCCGCCCGCGAGCCCGAGATCGTCGATCTCGCCAACATGCTCAACGAGATGGGCGCCAAGATTGTCGGCGCGGGTACGCCCGTCGTGACCATCGAGGGCGTGGAAGAACTGCATCCTGTTACCCATCGCGTAGTGGGCGACCGCATCGAGGCCGGTACCTTTATCGTTGCCGGTGCGTTGATGGCCGACGATCGCGGTGTCGATGTCATGGGCTTTTGCCCCATTCACTTGGGCATGGTGCTCAAGAAGATGGAGCTCATGGGTATCGACTGCGAGCGTACCGACGACGGCGTCCATGTGAACCGTGCCGAGCGTATCAAGCCGGTCGATATCCAGACGCTTCCGTTCCCCGGTTTCCCGACCGACATGCAGGCGCAGATTATGGTACTCTCCGCCCTTGCCGATGGCAGTTCCGTTATTACCGAAAACATCTTCGAGAATCGCTTTATGTTTGCCTCTGAGCTGGTGCGCATGGGTGCCGACATTCGTATCGAGAGCCATCACGCCATGATTCATGGCGTCAAGGGCTTCTCGGGTGCACAGGTTACCTCGCCCGATCTGCGTGGCGGAGCGGCCCTCGTCGTAGCGGGCTTGATCGCCGACGGGACGACCGAGGTTTCGGCCATTCATCACATCAAGCGCGGCTACGAGCAGTTTGTCGAAAAGCTGCAGGCGCTCGGCGCGCATGTCGAGCATGCTACCGTCCCCGATCCCGTCATCTACTAATACAGGTTGCCTATGTTTAATAAAAAGCCCCTCGCGGATACCGCCACCCGAAGACCCTCAACTGGTGCGCAGGCCAAGATCTACAGTCGCGATAACGTGGCTCGCTATTCCGAGCGCGCTCGCCAACGTCGTCGTAGCCACACGATTCGTCACGTCGCGCTCATTGTCGTGCTTGGCGTGCTGCTGAGTGCCACTACCGCTGCCGGCCTGTGGTTTGCCACCATTATGGGCAAGCTCGGCGATTCTAATGTCATTACCGACAATCTGCGTCGGGTTCTGGTTGACACCGATGAGGCAAAGGATCCGTTCTACGTGCTGCTTCTTGGCACCGACGGCCGTCCGGGCGAGGATACGTATCGTGCCGACTCGATTATCCTGGCACGCATCGACCCCACGCAAAAGCAGGCGACGCTCATTTCCGTTCCGCGCGACACCAAGGTCGAGTACAAGGGCGAGACCATGAAGATCAACGCCTGCCATACCGTTGGCGGCGCCGAGGCCATGGTCGAGGCGGTCAACGAGCTGTGCGGTGTTCAGATTTCCCACTATGCCGAGGTCAGCTTCGACGGTATGCAGGCGCTGATTGATTCGGTTGGCGGTATCGACATTAACGCAACCGATGATGTTGACGACCCCGAGCACCTGGATATTAAGATTACCGCTGGTCAGCAGCATATGGACGGCGCCACCGCCCTTACCTATGCCCGCTGCCGCTACATCTATGCCGACGGCGACTACACGCGCATGCGCCACCAGCGTCAGGTGCTTGGCGCCCTTGCCAACCAGATTCTCAATAACTTCGATGCCACGAAGATCTTTGGCCTGGTTAATTCGCTGTCCGATATGCTCGTGACCGATATGAGCGTTCAGGATATCGTGGCTACGGTCAATGCCATGCGCGGTATGGATGTCGACGGCATCTACTCGGCCAACCTGCCCTCGTATGCCGACGACAGCACCATGATCGACGGTGTGAGCTACGTCTTTGTCTACGAGGACGAGCTCAAGGAAATGATGGAGCGTGTCGATGCCGGCAAGGATCCCAAGGGTCCCAACACCATGGGTCTTTCCGACGGTTTCAGCTCTACGATCGGCGACCTGAACAACAACACGTCTGACGACTACGCAAACGGTACCGCAACCTCATCGGTCAGCTCTGACGATTCCGATGACTCAAGCGATTCGAGCGATTCGGACTACTACGAAGAGCCCACCGGCGACGGCAACGGCTACGAAGCCAACTACTAAGTTACGGCGTTTTACCAAACGCCGTAACGGCTCGACGCTGCGCGCCGCCCAAGGCGACAATTTGTCATTCAAAAGGCAGGACATGACCAGAAGGTCAATGCCCTGCCTTTTTCATGCCAACTTGTTCGCCTTGGACGTCGCTCGCTGACGTTGGCTCAACCTGCGGTGCTGACTACTCCCCTTGCACCAAAAACCGCCCCGTTCTCGGTTTTGAGGACGGGGCGGTTTTGCTTACCTGGATTGTTCGAGTTCCCTATGCAAAGCGGGCGACGAGCTCCTGGAGCACGTCGGTCATCTTGACGAGCGAACTAACCGGGACGAACTCGTTGACGCCGTGGTAGCAATAGCCGCCGGTGGAAAGGTTGGGGCAGGGCAGACCGCGGAACGACAGCTGGGCGCCGTCGGTGCCGCCGCGAATCGGCAGCACTTGGGGCTCAACGCCGCAGGCAAGGTAGGCTTCCTTGGCAACATCAATAAGCTCGGGATAGTCACGAACGATCTCGGCCATATTTCGATACTGCTGCTTAATCTCGACTGTCACGCGCTCCTCACCCAGACGCTGGTTGAGCATCGAGGCGGCGGCATCAATAAGGTCGAGTTTCTGCTGGAACTTGGCGGCGTCATGGTCGCGGATGATATAGCGCGCTGTGGCGTGATCGACGGTCGCAGATACACCCTCAAGGTGATAAAAGCCCTCGTAGCCTTCCGTATACTCCGGGCGCTGCACGTAGGGGAGCAACGCGTTGAAGTCGCAGAACAGATTGCCTGCGTTGACCATACGGCCCTTAGCGTCGCCCGGGTGGATGGACTGGCCCTCAAAGCGGACGGTCGCCTCGGCGGCGTTAAAGCACTCCCACTCCAGCTCGCCGATGGGGCCGCCGTCGACCGTGTAGGCGTACTTGCAGCCAAAGGTATCGATATCCAACAGCTCGGCTCCGTGGCCGATTTCCTCGTCAGGGCAGAAGCAAATGCCGAGTGCAGGATGGGGCAGAGAAGGGTCCTGAGCGATACGCGCGACAAGCGACATGATCTCGGCGACGCCTGCCTTGTCGTCCGCGCCCAGCAGCGTGGTGCCATCGCTGCAGACCAGGTCCTCACCCGCGAGGTCATTCAGGGCGGGAAGCTTGGCGGTGCTCATGGCAACGGGCTTACCGTCAACCGTGCCGCAGACCAGGTCGCCGCCTTCGTGGTGTACGATGTGCGGCTTCACGCCGGCGCCCGGTGCAACTTCGGTGGTGTCGAGATGGGCGATCAGGCCCAGGGCGGGCTTATCCTCAGCGCCCGCACTTGCGGGGATATGCGCGCAGACATAGGCGTGCTCGGTCACGTGGGCATCTTCCGCACCAAGCTCGCGCAGCTCTTCAGCCAGCACGTTGGCAAGGTCAAACTGAACGGCGCTCGAGGGTACCTGGTCGCAGTTTGCATCCTCGGACTGCGTGTTGATCTGGACGTAGCGCAAAAAGCGCTCGAGGACATCGGGGTTCGTGGTGGTGTTTTCCATAAAGACCGCTCCAATCTTGGTCGTCGTGTGCAACAAGAACTCTAGCACGGTATGCCACGGCATACCGCGACGCTTGGATGGGGTAGAATCAGCCATTGAATGCAGAAGGGACGGAAGATCATGGATACGACAAATAGCTCGCGCGAACTACATCTGACGGTGGCGAACGAAGACTACTTGGAGTGCATGGTTCGCATTGAAAGCGAAGAGGGGGAAACCAACGGCGTTCGATCGGTCGACATCGCGCAGCGCCTTGGCGTCTCCAAGGCATCGGTCAATAAAGCGGTTTCGGCGCTCAAGGCATCCGAACTTGTCGAGCAATCGCACTACGGCAAGGTAGTCCTGACCGATCGCGGCCGCGAGGTTGGTACGGCTATCTGGTACCGTCATCGCCTCATCCGCACGTTTTTGGTTCAGGAGCTCGGTGTCGAATTTGAGCGAGCCGATTCCGAGGCCTGCATGATGGAGCATGCGCTTTCCGAGGACACGATGAACCGCTGGCTCGCCTATCTCGAAAAGCAGGGAATCAGCGTCGAGGAATAGCGGGATATATATGGATACGAGTTATTACAACCGCTTTGGTGCCGAGGAACTTGCGCGCCGCTTGTCGAGCGAGACCTTGTTGGCGCAGGGCCCCATGGGCAGTGTTCTGTTGAGTGAGTACGATGCCGCCGACATTCCACCGGCGTTTTGGAATCTGGCAGAGCCGCAGACCGTTTCTCGTATCCATCGCTTGTATGTCGCTGCCGGCGCGCAGGTGCTCATTACCAACACCTTTCAGGCATCAAGCTATGCCCTCAAGCACGACCAGATTGCGCCGTCCGTGGCGGAGGTCAATCGCGGGGCCGTCGACGATGCTCGCCAGGCGCACCCGCAACTGCTGCTGGGCTCGATGGGCCCGATCGGTATTGAGTGGTTTGCCGAGGACTCTGCCGAGTATCGTGAAATCCGAGGCATTGCGCGCGAACAGGCGCACGCCTTGCTCAATGCCGGCGTTGACGGTCTGCTGATCGAGACGGTGACGTCTATCCGTAATTTGCAGCCCATGCTTGCCGGCGCCCGAGATGCCGCCGACGGCATGCCTGTTCTGGTGAGTTTTGTCGTTGACGATAAAGGCGACCTGTTGGGCGATGGCCTCAACATCGAGGCGGCCGTTTTGTACGCCGAAAAACACGGCGCAAACTCGGTTGGTGTTAATTGCTGTTCGCTTGCGGCCGCGAACGCGGCGGTGCCCAGGATGGTTGCATCGGCGACTACTCCCGTCACGGTGCGTCCCAACGTAGGCGATCCGGTCCAGACTCAGGATGGCCCCGTATGGCACGAGAACCCCGAAGCTTTCGCGCGCGCATGCATCGAATGGAGACATGCCGGTGCCGCAATGGTGGGCAGTTGCTGTGGAACCACGGCAATCACTACGGCCGCGATGGCCGAGGCGCTCGATATATAAAGGGCAAAACCGCTCCATACGGGGCGGTTTTTTTTTATTTCAAGACTTTAGTCTGCTGGCCGCGCAGCGGCCAGCTTTAAACCACCCGCTACGCGGGTGGAGATAAACGGCTTTACAAAGCCACCCCTCCGACCGATATTGACGATTGTTCAGGCCGTCAAGAATTCGAGTCGAAGGGGTGGTCGCCATGGCCCAGAAGGCCTACAGCCTTTCCCACACGAAGTGGATGTGCAAGTACCACATCGTGTTCACGCCGAAGTATAGGCGCAAAGTGATCTACAACCAAATCAGGAGCGACATAGGGGAGATCCTCAGGAAGCTGTGCGAGTACAAGGGGATCGAGATAATCGAGGGGCACCTGATGCCCGACCACGTGCACGTGCTGCTGGCGATCTCGCCGAAGTACAGCGTCGCGAGCGTCATGGGCTACCTGAAGGGGAAGAGCTCGCTGATGATATTCGACAGGCACGCCAACCTCAAGTACAAGTTCGGCAACAGGAAGTTCTGGGCGGAGGGCTACTACGTGTCCACCGTCGGCCTGAACGAGGCGACGATCGCCAAGTACATCAGGGAGCAGGAGTCCCACGACATCGCGCTGGACAAGCTGAGCGTGAAGGAGTACGAGGACCCCTTCAAGAGGGGGTGATGCTGCCGGTTCGACCGGCGCGCCACGGGTCAAGATGCACTGGGCCTGGACGAAGTCCGGGCCCGCGCCTTTAGACGCGAGCCCGGGGCCCGTGGGTTATACCCTAAGAGCAAACCACCCTTTTTAAGGGTGGTTCTGATTGCTTGCATGTCCTCGGCAGCATTTGCCCAAATGGTGAATGCTGGTGCCGGCAGGTTGCCGAGTGCATGTTGCGGGTATACCCCATGCGTACCATGATCCAAACACTGTGAGGTGTCTGCGCGTGTGCGCGATAATTCATTTTGGAACTGACGGTTGGCGCGCTCGCGTCGATGAGGACTTCACTGCCGATAACGTTGCCCGTATCGCCGATGCCGTCGGCGAGTTATGGCAAAAGACCAATCCGGGCAAAACGGTATATATAGGGTTCGACACCCGGCCCCTGGCGCGCGAGTTCGCTGAGCTTGCGGCGGGCGTGCTAGCAGCGCACGGGCTAGACGCCGTGCTCGCTTCGCGACCTGTCCCGACCCCTGCCCTTACGTGGGCGGCGGCTTATGACGGTGAAGCGTGCGGCGCGCTCATGGTGACGGGGTCCCATCATCCGCAGGGCTATCTGTGCCTCAAGATTCGCATGGGTGACGGCTCGACCGCCAACCAGGATGTCATCGAAGAGCTCGAAGAGACTATGGCTCCCGAGCCAATGGGGATCGAGGGGCAATATCGCACCGCGGATATCATTCCTGACTATATGCAGGCGGTGGCATCGTTTGTCGATGCCGAAGCCATCCGCGCCGCGCACTTGCGCGTGGTTGTCGATCCCATGGGCGGCGCAGCCCAGGGCTATCTAGCCGACTTGCTGCACGAGCTTGGCGTTGAGGTGCACGAGATTCACGCCGGGCAGGCGTCTGACCAAGAAGATATCTGCCCCGACCCCGTTGAACCGTGGGTGGACGCTTGCGAGCGCACGGTTATCGAGGACGGAGCTTGCGCTGGCCTGGTGACCGACGGCGACGCCGACCGTATCGGCGCGGTTGACGAGCGCGGCAGATATATACATCCGCATCAGATCATGGCGCTCGTTTTGGGCGACTTGGTTCAATTTCGTAATTTGGAGGGGCGCGTCGTCGTCAATCTTTCATGCTCGACGCTCGTGCGTCGCATTGCCGAGGCGCTTGGCTGCCGCGTGACCGTCAAACCAGTCGGTTTCAAATATATAGCGGCGGAGATGAAGAAGGGCGGCGTCCTCATGGGCGGCGAAGAAGCCGGTGGTATCGGCATCGCCGCGCATATGCCCGAGCGCGATGGAATCCTCGCCTGTCTGATTCTGTGTGAGCTTATGGCAAAGACGGACGCGCCTTTGGGCGTTCTGGTCGACCAACTCGAGGACAGTTTTGGTAAGACGAGTTACGGTCGACGCGATTTGCGCCTTGAGGCCGAAGATGCCGAAACGTTACGAACCCTGCTGCCGGGCGTAAACCCCAAGTCGATTTGTGGCAAGGTGCCGCAAAACGTTAGTCATATGGACGGCTTGCGTCTGTCATTCGAGGATGACACGTGGCTGCTGGTCCGTCCTAGCGGGACCGAACCAGTGGTGCGCGTCTACGCCGAGGGGTTCTCGGTGGAAGAACGTGATGAGTTGCTCGATGCTGGCTGTGCTTTAGCTAGGGGGACGTATCCGCTTTAACCATGAGACTGCCTTATATAAAGAGATGCTCGGCGAGCGGTAGTTAACGGCTGGCAAACGTTAGTCGGATCACAAGATGTGTAGGAAATGTGTACGCCCAGATTCCCGCCCCCGGGGCCCCTCCGGTCTGGCAATATATCTCCTTGCCGCGCGGCCCGGTGGAACCGGGAACCAGCGCAGGCGTGCACCTTGAGAACCGGATACTGCGAGGATGGACACTCACTTCAGTGTCGC
>JAUUMM010000064.1:0-6745 GCA_030839365.1 Collinsella sp. | reverse complement strand
CGCGCATAAAGAAAGCCTCCCATTTCTCATGTCCAAGAAATGGGAGGCAGTTCACCCACGGCATCCGGGCCTTTTTCTATCCCCACTCATTGGGGACAGACTTAAATGAGTGGCCTTGATTGGCAGTCATTGGGGACAGACTTAAATGACTAGTTGATAGGGACGGTCTTTAGATCTGTATATCTGGCCATCTAGGATAGGCTTCAACGAAAGCGGCACCTAGGGACAGTCCTTCGATGTCTGGTGTCCCCAGAGGGGTGAAGTAATACAGCTGGCTCTGTCTTTAGGGCTTTGGTGCTCCGCCCCTATATGTTTCACAAGGATTGTCGCATGCGCATTTACGCGCAGAGTCTTGCGCGATGATTCGCATGGCCGCGCAAATATCTGCTAACTATGGCTAAATAATGACCGACAAGCAAATAAACACGCAAATACGAGCAAATGCGCGCGCATTTGTGCGAATATAGGGCTGTTGGAAATGAAGAACTTCCGATGATTCAGGAGGCACATATGGCAGATTCCAAACAGGCTCCGCTCGACGCCGAGGCAGCCGCAAAGGCGGCGTTTGCCTCGGTCCAGGATCAGCCGTTCCCCGATGATATCTTTACGGCCCCCGAGCTCCGCTGGGCCGTGATCGGGTGCGGCGTTATCGCCAACCAAATGGCCCAGTCCCTCGCTCTGGCCGGCCGCAAGCTCGCGGGTGTCGCCAACCGTACGCTGTCCAAGGCCCAGGCTTTTGCCGAGCAGTATGGCGTCGAGAAGGTGTACGAGACGATTGAGGACCTCTACGCCGATCCAGACATCGATGCCGTCTATATCACCACGCCGCACAACACGCATATCACCTATCTGCGTGCCGCGCTGGCCGCCGGCAAGCACGTGCTCTGCGAAAAGGCCATTACCCTCAACTCCGCCGAGCTCGACGAGGCCCGTGCCATCGCCGACGAGCATAACGTGGTCCTTATGGACGCCACCACGGTGCTTCACATGCCGCTGTATCAGGAGCTGCGCCGTCGCATGGATGCTGGCGAGTTCGGCCGCATGAATCTCGCTCAGCTCAACTTTGGCAGCTATAAGGAGTACGGCGACCTGACCAACCGCTTCTACAACCGTAGCCTTGCCGGCGGCGCCATGCTCGACATTGGCGTGTATGCCCTGTCCGTCATGCGCCTGTTTATGGCCAGCCAGCCAGCCGAGGTCGTGTCTCTGGGCAATACCTGCGAGACTGGCGTTGACGTCGCGGGTGGCATTGTCTGCCGTAATGCTGAGCAGCAGCTGGGCGTCGTGAGCCTTACGCTCCACTCCAAACAGCCCAAGCGCTCGGTCATCAGTTTCGATAAGTGCTATATCGAGGTCAACGATTATCCGCGCGCCGACCATGCAACCATCGTGTGGACTGCAGACGGTCACCGTGAGGAGGTCCACGCTGGCACCGAGGCATACGCTCTGTGCTACGAGATGGCCGACCTGGAGAAGGCCGTTGCCGGCGATGATTCGAAGCGCGAGCTTCTGGGCTATGCTTCCGATGTTATGGAGCTTATGACCAAGCTCCGCGCCGATTGGGGAGTCGTGTACCCCGAGGAGGAGTAAGCGATGCTTGCGGAAGATAGGCTCAACGCGATTGTGTCGATGGTACAGCAGACCGGCTCGGTCACCGTACCGGAACTTGCCGAAGCCCTGGGCGTGACACCGTCCACCATTCGCCGTGACTTGCAAACGCTCGACCGCGCGCACCGTATCGCCAAGGTGCACGGAGGCGCGACAAGTCTGGAGCGCGCGCACGTGACGCGCGACCTAACGCTCAATGAGCGCAGCGATCTCCATAATGATGACAAGGAGCGCATCTGCGCCCGTGCGGCGGCGCTTGTGGAGCCCGAGAGCTTTGTGTACATCGATTCAGGTTCGACGACGCTTAGGCTCATCGAGCATCTTCCGCGCCTTGAGGGCGTCACCTATGTGACCGATTCCGTGCTCCATGCTCAGCACCTCGCTCTGCGCGGCATGCGCACCGTGGTGCTGGGCGGCGAGCTCAAGCCCGAGACCGAAGCACTCGTTGGCCCTGATGCCTTGGCAACCCTGGACCGCTATAACTTCAACTGCGGTTTTTGGGGTTCCAATGGCATCGCCGCCGAGCAAGGTCTCACCACACCGGATATCGAGGAAGCGCAGGTCAAGCGTATCTCGATGCGCCATACCGCCAAACGCTTCGTAATCTCGGACGCCAGCAAATTTGGCATGGTGGCGCCCGTCAAGTTTGCGGACTTCCGCGACGCAACGATCATTACCGCAGGTGAGGTCCCCGCCAAGTATCGGGCGATGGATAACGTCATCACGGTCTAGCGACAGGGCAAGGTCAAAACCATTTAGGTTCCTCAATAGAAAAGCGGCAACACCCTCGATGGGCGATGCCGCTTTTGTTGTCTGCCGTTTTGTCTAAATCTGTAACAACTAGACCGTTAAAAGTGGGCTAGGTGTTACAGATTGAGATGCTTCCGAACCTTGCCGTCCCTTTGTCTCGATCTGTAACATCTGGGACCGATTTTGACGAGTTATTGTTACAGATTGAGATTTTCCCTTGAGGGGGATTCGAATGTCTCGATCTGTAACAGATAGACCGGAAAATGGGTTCTAACTGTTACAGATCGAGACGTTTTGGGACCGCGGCTGAGCCATTGGGGCAAAACCACCACGAAGGTGCCTGTCCCCATTGTGGTGGTTTAGGGCTCCCAGGGGCAGGGGGCTTCGATGTGGATGTGCTCGCCGGTTACGGGATGCGTGAAGGACACGCTGTGGGCGTGGAGCATCAGGCCGCAGGGGCGCGGCGTTCCGTACAGGTCGTCGCCAACCAGGGGATGGCGCTCGCTTGCCAGATGCACACGGATTTGGTGCTTGCGGCCGGTGAGCAGCTCGACATCGATATACGAGCGCGTGGGCAGGCCACGACGGCTCTTAAGACGCTTGAGCACCTTCACGCGCGTCTGAGACGGCTTGCCGCTGGCGCCGACGCGCATCTTGCGGCTGTCGTGACGGTCGCGGGCGATGGGCTTGTCGATGAGCTTTTCGTTCCAGTCGATTTTGCCTTCGGCGAGCGCCAGATAGTGCTTTTCGAAAGCGTGGTCGATCACCATCTGGTCAAAGGCGGGCTGCGTCTGCTTGTCGAGCGAGAACAACACCACGCCGGTGGTGTCGCGGTCCAGGCGGTTGAGCGGCTGCATGTCGGTCGCGGCAAAGCCGTCGCCCATCGCCAGCAGCAGGTCGCTGGCGTAGTCGGTGAGCGTGCGCTCGCCGGTGCCGTCGCCGTGGACGATCATGCCGGCGGGCTTGTCGATGGCCATGAGCCAGGCGTCGCAGTAGAGGACTTGAGGTTCTTCGTTCACGTGTAAGCCTTTCGGTTAGCTGATTCCCACAAACATGCAGCCCGAGGTCGCCCCGCGCAGACGGGCGGCGGGCTTACGGCCCGCCTGTGCTGCTTCGACGGCACGACGGACGCGGGCGACGGCACGGCTCACCTCATCCGTCTCGAGCAACGTTCCGTCAACCATGAGACGACGCACACCGGCATCGAGCAGCTGAGGAACCTGCGGCGTGAGGTCGATGGGGTAGGCATCGTACAGGCGAGAGCGGCCGTGGATGTCGGTGCGGACGGGCATGACCTTTCCGTCGATATTCTTGAGCGAGAGCTTGCGGGCACGCAGACGGCAGTTGGCGCAATCGTGGATGCAGCCGTTGGCAACCTGCAGAATGCAGTGTTCGCTCGTCATAACGCGCGGACGGCCAAAGACGGTGATGCCCAGAGCCGCGGGCGCGGCGGCGCCGAGCGAGGCAATCTCGTCGAGCGTGATCTCGGGCGAGAGCCAAAATGCGCCGGCTCCGCGCTCGGCAAGCGCCTTCATGCAGGGTATGTTGTGCACCGGCAGGCAAGAGCGAATCTCGGCCGTGGCGCCGGCATGCGCGGCTACGGCGAGCTCGGAGATATTGCCGACGGCGACGGTGGCTCCGGCATTGATCCAAGGATCGACGCGCTCGTGGTCGACGGCGCGGCAGACCTCGTCGAGTACGGGCACGATACCCTGCTCAAATGCATCGGCAGGGGAGAGTCCGACAGCCTCGAGCGCGTCGGTGGTCATATAGATGCGCGCGGCGCCCTCGGCGCGAGCCGCCTCGGCGGCTTCGAGCGTGGTGATGGCGGCGCAGATCTGCGGCTCATCGCGGTAATGCTCGGGCATGGCGCGCGTACATTTGTCGAGCAACGGAATCTCGAGCGTTTTCGCGCGCTCCTCGTACGGCGCCAGAATGGTCTCCTCCAATGCTTTACAGGCGGCGGCGCGCACCTTGTGCACGGCGGAGAAGCCCATGCCGCAGCCGGCGTCGAGCGAAACGTCAAAGCTCGCAGCCTCAAAGGGCGAGGAACCCATACGGCCCACATGCTCAACCAGGTCTGCCGCCTCGACGGCGCGAGTCTTGGCGGCCTCGACGGTGAAGCCTGTGGCGGTGGCGGCGAGCGCGGGGTTGTCACAGCAGGTGAGTGTGACGGTAAACGGCTCGCCCAGGCGCGCCACGACGGACACATCAACAACACGGCGGCGCAGCACATCGCGCTTGAGCGCGGCGCCGGCGGCGTCGATGGCACGCTGACTGCGAATCACGCGCACACGGCAACCCTCGGGCATGCTGCGGGGTACGCGACATTCGATGATGTCGCCCGCGGCGGCATCATCGGCAGCAATGGTGGTCAGGAACTGGTCAAACTCGTCGTCGTGGCGAAGCTCCAACAGGTCGCCCTTGCCCACGGGCTCAAACAGCTCAATACGGGCGATGGCGGCGCGGCGACGGCGGTCGTCGGGCTTGAGGCCGCGCACATCGCGGTTGGCCGGGCGGCTGCCCAGCACCGTGCCCACGATCTGGCCGCGGTTGTTGGAACGCTCATAGCTCATCATCTCGTCGCCCGAGGCGCCGTCCTGATAGGCATGCGTAAAGTCGCGGTTGAAGCAGCGCTTGAGCTGGCGCTGGCGGGCGGCTTCCTCGTCCTTGGCAACGGTGGCTCCGGATAGCATGTCGTCAATTTCGTGACGATACACATCGACGATGGAGTACACGTAATCGGGCGCCTTCATGCGGCCCTCGAGCTTGAGCGACGCGGCGCCGGCGTCATACAGGCGGCGAACAAGCTGCGAGGTGTTGGTGTCACGCGGGCATAGCGCACGCTCGCGGCCGGCGGGGGAGAGCGCGCGACCGTTTTCGTCGATCAGTTCGTAGGGCAGGCGGCAGGGCTGGGCGCACATGCCGCGGTTTGCCGATCGTCCCGCCATGGCAAAGCTCGAAAGCAGGCACAGACCCGAGTAGCAAAAGCAGATGGCGCCATGGCTAAAGACCTCAAGGTCCACATCGGTCGCGGCATCGTGAATGGCGGCAATCTCGTCGATGGAAAGCTCGCGCGAGAGGGTCACGCGGTCGGCGCCCTGCTCGCGGCACCAAAGGGTTCCGCGGTCGTCATGGATGTTCGCTTGGGTCGAAATATGTGTCTCGATGCCGGGCATGGTGCGCTTGACCTCAAAGAACAGACCCCAGTCCTGGATAATGAAGGCATCGGCGCCCAGCGTGGAGCAGCGATGAATGAGTTGCAGCGCATCGCCCATCTCGGACTGCTTGATGACGATGTTGACCGTGACGTAGACGCGCGACCCGGCTAGATGCGCGGCGCGGCAGGCCTGCTCAAAGGCCTCGTCGGTAAAGTTGGTGGCCTTGCGGCGGGCGTTGAAGCTGCCCATGCCGCAATAGATGGCGTCTGCCCCCGCGGCGAGTGCGGCGGCAAAGGGTTCGGGCCCTCCGGCGGGCGCCAAAAGCTCGGGTCTGCGGTTGGTGGTTCGACTGGCGGTTGCGGTCATATCCTGCCTTTCAAAATGCTCAGATATTCAAAAGTATAGTGGCGCTGTTGCGGCGGACGATGACCGCAGCCCAAGCAGGACAAAGTCTTCAGCAGCCCTTGCAGCAAAAATGATCCGTTTCCCTCCGTCCCCAGCGGATCAGGTGATCCATGGGGGACGGAGGGAAACGGATCATTTTGAGCTTCACCGTCCGGTCGTGCCGTTCAGCGGCCGACAGGCGCCGTTGGGCGATAAATTATTCTCGCAACGTGATAATAATCTTGCATCGCGCGGAAACCTTGAGTACTATCCCAAATCAAGCGCGGTGTTCAGACCGAATTGTGCCTCCCGGTGCGAACGCCGCGCTCACGCTCTCTATCTGATCGTAAGGAGAAAAACATGAGCAAGACCGTCGTGTCTTCCGATAACGCACCCGCAGCCATCGGCCCGTATTCCCCCGGCATCCAGACCGGCAACATGGTGTTCCTGTCCGGCCAGCTGGGCATCGACCCCGCAACCGGCAAGATGCCCGAGGGCGTCGAGGCCCAGGCTAAGCAGTCCCTTGCTAACGTCGAGGCGCTGCTGACCGCTGCCGGCGCCACCTTTGCCGATGTCGTCAAGACCACGGTCTACCTGGCCGACATCGCCGACTTCGCTGCCGTGAACGAGATCTACGCTTCCAAGTTCGAGGCTCCGTTCCCCGCGCGCAGCGCTTTCCAGGTTGCCGCCCTTCCGGCCGGCGGTCTGGTCGAGATCGAGGTCGTCGCCGCTCTCTAAGGCGTTGGCAACAACTAAACATGACATGCAAAAAGACCCTGCAGCGCGTGTGAACCGCGCCCCAAATCTTGGACGCCCTAAATAGCGACTAGGCCGCAAGGGCC
>JAUUMM010000063.1:0-6815 GCA_030839365.1 Collinsella sp. | reverse complement strand
GATGTTCTCGGGGTTGCCGGCGTAGGTCAGCTTGTCCAGGACGGTGACGTGCACCTCGGGGTGGTTGTTGACCACGTAGTGCACGAAGTTGCTGCCGATGAAGCCGCAGCCGCCAGTGACGATGATATTCTTGGGTTCGAAAATCTCAGACATGAAAATCCAATCTGAAGCATGTACAGCTTCTTTAGTATGCCGCAGGAAGTGACGCCGCGACGCTATTCAACAAAACTATCGGACATTTCGGCATGCGAAAAGAGCCATAACCTTCGCAGAATTACCTCCTGTACAAAACGCCTCCGAAATGCAGTCTTTGTCGTAGTGAAAAACCGAATCCCCAGTTATTTCACGTAAGTACTTATAGAAGAAATCCTCCCAGCTTTTAAACTTCTCACTGTTTACAAAGGCTTCTGGGGTTTCCAAAACCGTCTTAACATCTAGCTCTGAAATTACGCCGGAGCTCAGTAGAAGCCACTCGAATGATTCGGGAAGACAAACCGTAACAGTATCGCGGTGAATGTCTTGCAGCTTAAGGACGCGGTCCGCATAGCACCCAAATGCCGCCCCGTCCGCGACAACAAACACGCGATCGTCGAGATGCTGATCCAACCAGCCCAAAATCGCGCTGTTCGTCATGGCCGAAGTACAGGTAAGCTCACTGTCAGCGAAATGCCGTTCAAAGAACTGGAAACCAGACTTACTGTCCTCGCATAGAAGGATAGAAAAGTCCTGTTTTGGCGCCGACCGGGAAATAGCATAACGATGATTCCCGCGATCTTGATAAACAGGGACGAAAGAATGGTATTTTCCGCTCGTCTTAATCTTGTAAATCTCATCCACGCTATACGGAAGATTGGGGAAATCAGCCCTTGAGATCAGCACGAAATAATTCGAGGAATACAGCACATGATGGGCAAACTCATCAGAATGGATCTCTTTTAAGCCCTCATCGACAAATACAATCGAGTCATGAACGGACGAAAGCTGGTTTCGCCAATCATAATCGGTCAGGGCGACACAGGGACAATCGCATTGCAAGGAAACGCCCGACTGCTCGCCCGTTCGCATGTAGTCTGCGACCATGTCAAACAGCGTCGTCTTACCCGTGCCGCTATCGCCACGCACAATAGTGATGTTCCGCTTGATGGTAAATGTGTACTTGGTTCCCCTACGGCGGGAAATCTTAATGAGATGCGAACCGTTCATAAGCAGCACCTACAGATACGGAATCGACTCGTGAATCAATTCGGCCATGTTATGAACGATTCGGCCGCTGTTCACGACTTTGATTTTAAAATCCTCGCGACCAAAGTCCATCACATGATAGAGATTCACAACAAGCTTGCGGTCTTTCGCCATGTCGAGAATCCACTTGGCACAGTTGTCACCACAGGTAGAAGCGTTAAAAATTTGCTTACGATCAAATCTCATAAGCAGCAGCGTTTTCACGCCACCAGAAAGCTGGAGTGGGGAGATGGATCCAAGCACAGGGCTTTCGATGACGTTTTCGGAGACAACATCCGATCGATCAACATCTTTAATTATCGAGACTGCATAGGGATCCGTAATCCAAGAAGACCGGTAAGAGTTTTTGAAATATGTCGCTGTGTTGTAAATCGCTTCTGGCATATCGCCAAAGTAGACGCTTAACACATCCACTCCCAATCATATTGTCTTTATGGTCAACGTAATCATAACGAAAGGGGCCACCAGATAAACGGTGACCCCTAAAAGAAAACAAGCTTGCGCTAGTACTCGCGCGGGCTGTTGACGATCTCGCCGGCGGCGACCTTCTTCAGGTGCCGCCCGTAGACCGACTTGCCGTAGGCCTTGGCGGCCTCCTCAAGCTCGGCGGTCGTGATCCAACCGTTCTCCCAGGCGATCTCCTCGGGCACGGACACGGGAAGGTCCTGGGAGTGCTCCACGGCGCGGACGAACTCCGCGGCCTCGTGGAGTGACTCCATGGTGCCGGTGTCCAGCCACGCGTAGCCGCGGCCCAGGGTGACGACGGACAGCGTCCCCTCCTCCAGGTACATCTGGTTGAGCGTGGTGATCTCCAGCTCGCCGCGCGCGGACGGCTTGACCTCGTGGGCCTTGGCGGCCACGTCGCCCGGGTAGAAGTACAGGCCGGTGACGGCGTAGGAGCTCTTGGGCTCGGCGGGCTTCTCCTCGATGGAGACGGCCCTCCCCTCGCCGTCGAACTCGACGACGCCGAAGCGCTCGGGGTCGTCCACGTGGTAGCCGAAGACCGTGGCGCGGCCCGACTGCGCGTTCTCGACGGCCTTCTTCAGGTGGCGGCTGAGGCCGTTGCCGTAGAAGATGTTGTCGCCGAGCACCAGGGCGCACGGCTCGCCGCCGATGAACTCCTCGCCGATGGTGAAGGCCTGCGCCAGGCCGTCCGGCGAGGGCTGCTCGGCGTAGGAGAGGTCCACGCCGAAGCGCGAGCCGTCGCCCAGCAGGCGCTGGAAGTTGGGCAGGTCGGTCGGCGTGGAGATGACCAGGATGTCCTTGATGCCCGCCAGCATGAGCGTGGACAGCGGGTAGTAGATCATGGGCTTGTCGTAGACCGGCAGCAGCTGCTTGGAGGTCACGAGCGTGAGCGGGTACAGGCGCGTGCCGGACCCGCCGGCGAGGATGATGCCTTTCATAGGTTGGACCTCCAGAGTTGGGTGTACACAGATGATATAAGTATACGCGAGGCCGAACCTAGGTTGCAGAACTGCACAAAAGAAGGACGGAGAGAGCCAAGCATGCAGCCTCTTTGGTTCACGTCCTTACGGACCACAAGACTCCAACCATTGGACCATATTTGGTCCAATGCGCTGTTCAGTTAGCCATTGACACAAACACGCACTACAGGGTCGCGGACGAGCTGGATGAGGCGGTGGGCACATAACGGCGTGCGAGGTGACGGAGCGCCTCTACATCCACTCGTACCAAAACCTAGGAGACGGGGAGGTTGCTGGGGTCATTGAGCGAAGGGACGCCCTCTCGTCTCGAGGGACAGACCCCGAGGAGATATGGGCGAACTCGTTTGCCGCCGCGCTCCTCATGCCGGCACAGGTCGTAGCGAAACTCTGGGCGGGCAATTGTAGCATCGGTGAGATGACGGACATACTCGACGTATCCGTAACCGCCGTGGGCCATAGGGTGGAAAACCTTGGGCTGCGATAGCGCAGACCAGCGCGGAAGCAGGTCACCAAAAGGGACACAAGAGGCAATCGACCTCATGGGTTCGGCACAAAGGAGAGCAAACATCTTCCCCATCGAAAGCGCCCATTTAGACGAGGTCAGGGTCGAATGCTCGAGCGAGGAGCGGGAACGGCGAGCCAAGGCGGCCCAGGCCGAGAGCGTGGTCAAGAGGATGGAGGCGGAGAACGACCTTCGGTCCGAACTCGGAAAGGCCGCGCTCAAGTGCGTCAAGTGGCAGCTGGTCGCATGCAACACCCTCGTCGTCGCGTACACCGCCCGTCTCATGTGGCTGCAGCGCGAAATCCCTACCGAGGTGATAATTTCCTGGATGGGCGCGACGACCGCCGAGATCATCGGAATACTCTGGGTGATAGCGAGGAGCCTGTTTCCGTTCCAGGACGAACACAGGTCCGCAGACCTGGAAAAGAGTGGCGGCGGCCGAATCGGCCACCCCAGGAGATAAGGGTCGCCCCAATGGCGGTTCTTTCTTTACGGAGGGGGCCGGGGGATTCGAACCCCCGGGCCTAGGACACACCTCGCACGTCACGTCAATCCGTTCGTTGGGCGCAGCCCCCGCCTAGGACCCTTGCAGCCCCTCCAACAAACAAGACAACTTTCATAATAACCCCCTTGAAGTCAATGGACCCGAAATGAGCAACGACTAGGAAGCAGAGCGCCGCGAGGACAATAACCTGAACCTCAACAGCGACAGAAAGCGTGATGTACGTAGATGTCCTCTTCGATGTTAACACAGCGGAACGGAGCGTCTGACGAACTCATAGCGACACATCTAAGAATGCCAGAAATCACGGAACTCCTCTCTGCATTTATAGCGAGACATGAAGTGAATAAGTACAATGAGCAGTGTCCAACAAACGAAAGGCAAACAATGCGAGTCGAAACAACCGGAGTATGCAGAGGAAACTGGAAAATCTACCAGCAGCTTAAAATAGAAGGCATCCATGAAGGCTCCAGCATAAAAGCTCAAGCGGCAACGGTTGACGACCGCCGTTTACCTTTGTCTCTTCTAAAATTCAAGGACAATAACGGCGAATCAGACTCATACGTTCTTGTAATCCCCGACCCCGACACCCGATCCATTAAAGTTGAGTTTAGCGAAATCGGCAAAGACGGTCGTAACCTGAGCAGCGACTCCCTTTCGCTCAATTGCAAGAACATCAAATGGGAGTCGCGTCTTAACTACAAAATTAAACCTGACATGTGCAGCAAACTCAGAAATTACGATGACGTTTCAGAGTTTGAGATGGCGACGATTGATTTTTGGCAGTGCATCGAAGATTCAAACGAGTATATCCTGAGGTGCACGGTTAGAACACCGTACCGCAACGACTCGCAAATCAAACTTCGCTGCCTCGATCGGTTCCTCAATGAGGTTGAGCTGAGCATAGTCAACTTCGGCTCAAATGTAACGAGTGTTGGATTTACATCCGAGAAAAAACAACTTGAAACACAGCTCTCGATCCGCATGCCAAAGGCGTTTGATCGTTACTACTTTATAATTGGCGATCAAAATCACCCTTCATTCAGTGCATTTGACTGCTTAACGCCTGATAAATTAGGCTTGCTTCTTGAGGAGACCAACTTCCTCTTTACCCATGCGCAGTTTGACCCTGAATACCCCGAATGGTTTACAGAGCATAAGGCAACCATTGGCGCACTGGAGAAGCAGAGAAAAATCGTCTTCAATAGCGCTCCGAAATTCAGCATCATTGTCCCTCTTTACAACACGCCCATTTCGTTTTTTAACGATATGGTCGAATCCGTAAAAAACCAGTCTTATGCAAACTGGGAGCTCCTCCTAGTTAATGCAAGCCCTGACAATCAGGAACTAAAGGCTCGCGTTGAGCAGGAAACAGCCCGCGACAACAGAATTAAGTCAATTAATCTTACCGAAAATAAGGGTATTTCCGAAAACACAAACGCAGGCGTTGCCGTAGCTTCGGGCGATTTCGTTAGCTTCTTTGACCATGACGACATTCTTGAACCGGACTTGTTGTTCTCATATGCCGAGGCAATTGAAAACAATAATGACGTCGATCTTCTTTATTGTGATGAAGATAAACTCATGCCCGATGGAAAGTTAGCGCAGCCGTTCTTTAAGCCGGATTTCAATATCGATCTGCTCAGAAACAATAACTATATCTGCCACATGCTTACCATCCGTAAGTCCCTGCTAGACACTCTAGAGCCGAACACAAAAGAGTTCGATGGAGCACAGGATCATAATCTGACTCTCCGCGCCGTGGAAAAGGCAAGGAAAGTTCATCATGTTGCGAAGGTTCTATACCACTGGCGCCTAAGCGAGACCTCCACCGCAGCAAATGCCGATAGCAAGCCGTATGCCACTATCGCAGGTATCAAAGCGGTCCAGAGTCATTTGGACAGGCTTGGGCTCAATGCGAAGGTCGAACAAGCGCGTCGTCCCTTTACATATAAAGTAACCTACGCTGTGCCAGATTCCCACCCGCTCGTGTCAATTATCATCCCGACTAAAGACCACGCCGACATTCTGAACAACTGCATTACATCAATTGTTGAGAAATCAACGTACGACAATTACGAGCTCGTCATAATCGAAAACAACAGCACAGAAAAGGTGACGTTCGATTATTACGATAAGTTGCAAGCAAAATATCCTGACATCGTTCGTCTTGTAACTTGGGAACACGAATTCAATTTCTCCAAGCTCATGAACTTTGGCGTTGCTCACGCCAAGGGCGACTATCTCTTGCTATTGAATAACGATACTGAGGTAATTACGCCCAATTGGATCGAGACCATGCTTGGCATCTGCGCACGTGAGGATGTTGGCGCAGTCGGTGCAAAACTCTACTATCCCGACAACACCATTCAGCACGCGGGCCTATGCGTCACTGGCGGCGTGGCGGGACATCTTTGCCAGAGCATGCCAAGGAATAATTGGGGCTACTTTGCACTCAACGATGCGCAACAAGACTTCAGCGCTGTCACTGCAGCTTGCATAATGACCAAGCGTAGCGAATATGAGAAAGTCGGAGGTTTCACCGAAGAGCTTCAAGTTGCATTTAATGATGTTGACTTTTGCTTAAAGCTACGCGAGATTAACGACCTGATCGTATACACGCCCGAAGTCGAGCTCTATCACTACGAGTCGATTTCTAGAGGCGTTGAAAACAATACGGAAAAGCAGATTCGGTTCCACAAAGAAGTCGCATACATGAATTATCGCTGGGCAAAATACTATGTCGAAGGCGATCCGTACATTAACCCAAATTTCAGCGTGGGAGAACCCGGAAATCGCTACTATCATTTATAAAGTGTTAGCTTAATTCTGCGCTTTCTAATTTTAGCCTTATTAAAATGCGACTAATAGATAAGGGAATCGAGGGTCAACCCTCGATTCCCTTACTATGAATAATTGCATTCCATACATGATATACAGTTAAGAAGCGTTTGTGATTCGATACACAAGCAGGCGTTGATTCCGCATGCTGGCCAGAATCCGCATCATTCCAAAGGCGTATTTAAAACCCAGCCCCACTGTGGTATAGCGGTAGTGTGGTAGTAGTTCGGTAATGTCGAGAAAGTTGGTGTAGCGCCCGATCCGAAGTGAGTCGGCCCGGCGT
>JAUUMM010000008.1:0-61876 GCA_030839365.1 Collinsella sp. | reverse complement strand
CGAAGAGCGTTGCTGCCTAGGCTAGCCCCTTGTCACACAAACTACCGAAGCCTCCATTTTTTGCCCACTGCCATATAACTAACCCCCTACAGCAAGCAAAATACAGGCCGCAACCCATGGCAGCGGCCTGTTTGGAGTCCAAAAGAGGCGCTAAGCGCTGTAGCCCATCGCTTGCAACACAAACATGACGACCGTCAGCACCGTAATCACGGCGATAGTCGCCCAAGTGAGCACGTTCCACACGCGGCCGTTGCGGTTGGCGCCCATAATGTGACGGTCGGCGGCGATAACCACTTGGAACACCAGAACCACGGGCAGTAGCACGCCATTGATGACCTGCGAGGTCATCATAATCTGGAACAGATCGACACCGGGCATAAGCACCAGCACGGCAGAGATACCGATGATGGCCGTAATGATGCCGCGATAGACCGGGGCCTCGTCCCAGCTGCGGTCGGCACCGCGCTCCCAGCCAAATGCCTCGCAGATAGCGCTCGACGTAACGCCCGGCAGCACGCAGGCAGCCAAGAAGCTCGCCGCGACCAGGCCCGAGGCAAACAGTACCGTAGACCACTGACCCGCAATAGGCTCCAGCGCGCGGGCAGCATCGGCAGCATCGCTAATCTGAATACCCGCCGGGAACAACACCGTGCCGGTCGTGATGATAATAAAGCCGGCAATAACATCGGCGGCAAGCGAGCCGCTCACGGTATCGATACGCTGCAGCACAATGTCATCCTCGCCCGCGTTCTTATCGACCACGTTGTTCTGAGCCAAAAAGATCATCCACGGGGCGATAGTAGTACCAATCGTTGCAACCACGAGCGACACATAGCTGGGGTCGTTTTGAATGTTAGGCACGACCAAGTCGACCGCAACCTCGCCCCAGTTGGGGCCAGCCATAAACGCGGCGACAACATAGGTCACGAACACGCAGCTCACCAGCAGCAGAATCTTCTCGATGCGCTGGAAACTACCCGACATGGTAAGCATCCACACCAGCAGCGCCACCAACGGCACCGAGATGCTCGCCGGAACGCCAAAGAGAGCAAGGCCGCTGGCGATGCCCGCAAACTCCGAAATGGTCACAGCCGTGTTGGCGATCAACAGCGCCGCCATAGCAAGTACACTCTTGCGCACGCCAAAGCGCTCGCGAATGAGCGACGCCAGGCCCTTGCCCGTGACGCAGCCGCAGCGCGCCGCGGTCTCCTGCGTCACGATGAGCAGCACGGTCATGACGGGAAGCATCCAGAGCATCTTGTAGCCATAGCTGGCGCCCGCGCTGGAATACGTTGCAATGCCGCCGGCGTCATTGCCCGAAAGCGCCGCCAGCAGACCGGGGCCCATAGCGCCAAAGATGGCCGCGATGGTCAACTTTTGCTTGGTGCCCGACTTTTGCTTGGTATTTTGCACGCGACCACCTAACCCATGACCGACATGGTGAGCAGCACCGCAGCGGCGCAGTACACTACGCACGAGATCATGACGGCAATGACGTTCATGGCGGTGCCCGACGTGTTGAGGTCATGCTCGTCACGCCAGAACAGCACCATCAGGTAAATCACGGCGCTCATGTTGCCAACCAGGCAAATGATGGCAGCGATATTAAAGCAGCCGGTAAAGAGCTGCTCCTCAAACATGGGCGCATCGGGGAACGCGGCGGTGCGCACCAGCTGCGCGCACAGGTAGGTCACGAGCGAAAGGATCAGGCCCATACCCGTGCTCTGGAAGAAGAATCCCAGGTACGGTTTGGGCTCGTCGTCGTGGCCGTCGTACTCGAGGAAGTAGTTCTTGACGAACGACACCATGCGCGAGGCCGCCAGCAGCACGAGCGGCATGGCGCACATGGGGAACACCACCAGATGCGCGGAGCCGAGCGCCGTTCCCAGCACGGTCGCCATGATGCACGACGCGATGCCCCATACAACAACCCAGTACTGGCGATGCACGAACCAGCTGAGCACGTTCGTCGAGTCGTCCGACGCGCTATCGCCCGAGCCGACACCGGCGATCTGCAGGTCCTCCTGATGCTCCTCGGCGATAACGTCCATGGCGTCGTCGAAGGTCACGATACCCAGGATATGACGGTTCTCGTCGCAGACAGGGATGGCAACCAGGTCGTACTTGGTCATCTCGTCCGTCACGTCTTCCTGGTCCTCGTCGGGCGACACATAGACCAGGTCGCGATAGGCCAGCTGACCCAGCGTGGCGTCGCGGTCGGCTACGATCAGCGTGCGCAGCGAAAGCACGCCGGTCAGCATGCCGCTCGGATCCTCGGTATAGACGTAGTAGACGCTCTCGAAGTCCTCGTCGAGCTCGCGAATCGCCTCGATGGCGTCACCGACCGTTGCCGTGGCGGGCAGGGAGACAAACTCCGAGGTCATGATGCGGCCGGCGGTGTTGTCCTCATACCCCAGCAGGTTACGAATCGCCTTCTCCTCCTTGACGCCCATCAGGCGCAGGAGCTTCTCGGCCTTCTCGTAATCGAGCTCGTCGATCAGGTCAGCTGCATCGTCCGGGTCCATCATGGCCAGCATCGACGATGCGTCGGTGTCGGACAGACCCTCGAGCATCTCGGTCATAAGCTCATCGTCATCGAACTCCGAGATGGCCTCGGCGGCCTGTGCCGTATCGAGCTGCGCGAACACCTGCGCGCGCAGGCGCGGGTCGAGCTGCTCGATGATGTCAGCGATGTCGGCAGGATGCAGCTCACCGAGCGTCTTGTGCGACACCGAGAGCTGGATGTTCTTAGTCGAGCGATCGAGCAGGTCCATGTAAGACCAGGCGATAATGTCCTCGCTGAGCGGCTTGCCCAGGTGCTTCATAAAGCCCTCGACGACATGCTCAAGTGTGGGGCTGATCGCGCGCAGCAGACCGCGGGCGCCGACCTCGGCACCCAGCAGGCGCAGCTGATTTTCGCCCGACATGGAAAACTTGATGTCGTTTACGCGCACGACCTTCATGCCCTGTGTGTCGACAATCTGCTTGTTAAGCACGTCGCGGGCAAGCAAGAGTTCGGTCGGCTGCAAGTACGAAAAACGGATTTCGGTGGCCGACGTCTTAAGGTGTACGCCCGTCTCGTCGATACGGTCGACCCATTTGCGCCAACTGATCATAAACGGCGTCTTGCCGGGACCGCGGAACGCGAGCGACGTCACGTGCGGGAAAACTTCGCCGGTTGCAATGCCAAAATCGTTAACCACGCCGAGCTTTTCGCCGTCGACGTCCAAGACTGGCAATTTGAGCATCTCACTCAGATAATTCAATGGTGCTCCCCATCATTATTCCTACGGACCGCGCGACCATGCCGGCACGCAATCCGTGGACTTTTTGATATGTATACGCATGCGCGGGCGGCACGCCGCTCGGCGCTCACACCCCGTGCACGCGCAGAAAGCACCTGCATGGGGTCATCGACTGTATGGTCGAGGTTTGGATTTCACCTGTAACCTTTCTCTTGACCCTCATTAACCGCAGTAACTATAGCATCAGCATCGCGCTGCGGCACCGAATTTATGCGCTGAACATTGCAGGCATACCAAACGCTGACGTATCCGTGACATAGAGCCGGATGAGCACGGTGGGACAAAGCGATTAAGACCGTCCTAAACGACCAGTCGTTTAGGCACGTCCCCGATGACTACTCTGTGGTGTCGTCGTCCTCGGGGAGTTGGGGGAACACGGCGTTTTTGGGCATGGAGACCTTGGTGAGCGAGGTGAGCTTTTTGCTCAACGCCGTGTCCGTCTTGACCAGGTCGCTGAGCGTCACGATCTTGTAGCCGTCGGCGACAAGGCCATCGATAATCTGCGGCAGCGCCTCGAGCGTCTGCTCGGCGCATTCGTCTCTATCGGTGAGCAGCACGATATTGCCCGGCGTCACCGAATCGAGCACCGTCGAGACCTGCTCGTCGGCACCGTTGAGTAGCCAGTCGCCCGAGTCGATATTCCACGAGACCACGGCGGAGACCAGGTCCATCGCATCAATCCAGTTTTGCTCGTCAAACGCGGCGTAGGGGGCACGCAGCAACATCGTCTCGACGCCGGTCGCCGACTTAATTGCTTCGGTGCCCTTTGTGATCTGCTTGCGCACCGTCTCACGATCCTCGCCCTTGAGCGAATCATCGCTGTAGCTGTTGGAGCCGACCTCGCACCCGGCATCGACAATCGCTTTGGCAGTAGCGGGCGAGGCCTCAGCCGCATCGCCCGAAAGGAAGAATGTCGCCGTGACGCCCTTTTCCTTGAGCACCTGCAAGATCTGCTTGGTCGCGCCGCTCGGACCCTCGTCAAATGTCAGGGCCACGTACTTTTCGTTGCCCTTGGGCGCTACGCTTGCGCACTCGACTACGCAGTCGGTGGCGGGCACGACCTCGCCGCGGTCCTGCGTCTTGCCCGACTGCTCGCCGACCCATACCTCGGAGCGGCCCTGAACGCCCCAGGTTTTGACATACTCAATGGCACCCGTGCCCTCGACCTTAAGCTTTGGCTCGATAGTCGTGGCCTGGACCTCGTGCTTTTCGTACACGTTGCGGCCGTCCTTGACCGTCACCTTCTCGCCACCTGCAAGCTCGCGACTATCCCATTTGCCCTGCTTCACGCGCTTGCCGTCGACCTTCACCGACAGCTTTTCGCCGCCATGGCGCTTGAGCACGCTGTCATCGACGGCCAGCAGGTCGCCGGCGTCATACGTTTCGGTCAGGCTTTGATCGTCGATAAGATTCTGCAACGTAGAGCCCACGCGCACCGCGGTCTTTTGCCCGTTGAGCTCCACGTCCACGCTGCGGTTGACGTAGCCCACGACGGCAGCGATAAACAGCACGAGCGCGCAACCCACGGCGATGAGCGCATAGGGCAGGCGAGACGGTCGGCGCGGCGAGCGCCCGTTGCCGATGCGCGCGCTGCGATCGCTAAACCCACGGCTATGGTTGAGGTACATCGCGCCGGGCTTACGGCGACGTCGACGCTGACCGCTGGGCAGCTGCCCCAGGTCGCGGCGCGCCGTCGGACGCGCACCCGAGCGCCCGTTTAAGTTAGATCCGTTTTGGCGCATATGCCCTCCCCCATAAACACAGCGAGCCGGAGCAACATGTCTCCGGCTCGCCTCCCATCATTTGGTACGTCGCTATTTGCTAGCTTTTGACGAGCCCCCGCTCGCCTTTTGATATTCGTCCTTAAAGGCCTTGAACATACCGCGCGTTTTGCCGAGCTGCTTGCCCAGTGCGCGGCTGCCCTTGTCCACGGCGACCGATCCCTTGTCATCGAGCACCTTGGCGCCCTTCTTGACCTTATCGCCCACCACGACACTGGCCTCGGCAGCCTTAGCGGCCGCGCCGCCCGAATACCCGAGCGACTTGACCTCGTCCGAGACAATCATCGCGCCGTTCTCGTAGCCGCGCAGCATCGTCGGCGGCACCTGCGTGTCGCCCACCAACATGCTCGATGCGGCGCTGGCGGTCACATAGAACGTCTGCACAATGCCCGAGCGCGGCTTGAACTCAACGTCCGAGCAGTAGCCCACGACATCGCCCGATTCCGTGCGCACGTCCATGCCAACCCAGATGATGCAATCGTCCAGGTTGATATCGAGGCGCTTGGCCGCGGCGGCATCGTAGGTGCCCTTGACGTCGTCGACCGCAATGGCGCCCTCGTAGACACCAATGGCGTCGAGCGCTACGAATCGATCGGGGCGCTCGATCATGCCCGCGATATCGGACTGGCGGACCATAAAGCCGACCACGCGCGTACCGCCCGGGGTAAAGACCGGAAAGTGAATCTTTCCGAGCTTTTTAGGGCTGCGCGGCGTGCCGTCCTTTTTGGTGCGCTTGTCCTCGGTAGGCTTGCGATAGATCTTGGCGCCGACAAAATCCCCGGCGCGCATTATGCCTCGGTCGAGGGCTCCGCAGCCTCGGTATCAGCCTCGACGGCGTTCTCGACCACGACGTCGGCGGCAGGCGTCACGTTGCCGCCCGAAATGGCGTCGTTGAGCTGCTCGCGCAGCTGGTCCATGCGCTCGCGGGCCAGGTCGACCTTGGCGCGCAGGTCATCGGTCTTGGCGTCGACCATCGGGCCAAAGTCGTTGACCGCGGCACGGGCCTCCTCGGCGCTGTGCTCGTAGGTGTCGCGCATATTGTCCCAGGCGTCGTTGGCGATATCGGCAGCCATGGCGCGGGTCTCGGCGCCCGAGCGCGGGGCCAGAGCAACACCGATAATAGCGCCGGCAGCGGCACCAAAAAGTGCGCCGGAGACAAAGCTGAAAGTCTTACCCATGATCATTCCTCTCCTGCGGGCACGTCGGTGCCCACCGTTTGAATGCTGTCCATTATACCCGCAGCGCATCACTTGCCGCTCCGCTCATCTGCGTACGGCAAAGGCGCAGGTACGTGATGGTGATAAACGCGTAGGCCTACTCCTGGGGCATAGCCGGCATGGCCACCGTGGCACCCGGGTCCTCGCCGGCGCCGTCCACGAGCGGCAGGCCGCCTTCATGCGCAGGTCCCGCCGGAACCGTCGCCGCACCGCCAAAGACGGCAGCGGAGGCCTCGTGGTTCTCGGCAACCGCGCCCTCGGTATCAATCGCCACCTGGGGCTCGTCGTCAAAGTTGGGGACGCCCTGGGGCTCGGTGGGAACGGGCTCGGCGGTCGCATCGGCAACGAGCTCGGCGTCGACCGGCACATCGCCCTCGTCAGCGCCCTCGTCCTCGGCAGCATCTTCGCCGTTCGCAGCAGCGACGGCCTCGTGAGGATCCTTGCCCTCGGCCTCGGCGCGCATGCCCAGCACCAGGTTGCGCAGGCCCGCGACCGTGCCTTCCACGTCGGGGGCAGGCTGGTCGGCGTGCAGGTACGCCCAGTCCATCATAAAGGTGGCCGACGACAGCGCACCGATGGCCAGTGCGTCGTCGGGGCACGAAAGCTCGACCTCAAAGACACGCTCGTCATGCTCGCTTACGCGCGTGCGGCCGCACGAGATGCTACCGGCAAGACCGGTCTCGTTCATGAGCTCGACCGTCACGTGCTCCAGCAGGTGGCAGAGCTCGGTCTGACCCATGCAGTCCTGGAACTCGCGGCCGGAATCGCCCAGGCACAGGTGCTTGGCAATCGCGGGCACCAGGTAGTACACGCGCGCCGTGGCCTCGATGTCCTCCGAGGTCATGAGCGGCATGCCGGGGTTCACCAGCACATGCGCGCAGATCTTGTCCTCGCTGACGGTGACCTTAAGGATGTTGAACAGGCCTGCCATAACTCTCCCCTACTCTTCCTTGCCCTACTCGTCGCCGTCGTGCGGAATCACAGCATCCGCACCCGGCGCCGCCGGCTCGTCCGCCGCGGACTCGGAATCCTTCTTATCGGTTTCGGCCGGAGCAATCACGCGAATGAGCGAGATGCGCTGGCCACGCATCGACTGCACCTTAAACTTGTATCCCGCAACCTCAAACACCTCTCCGATGTCGGGCACCGAGTCGCAAAGCTCCAAAATCCAGCCGGCGATGGTCTCATAATCATCGCTTTCCTCGAGCGGCCATCCAAGCTCAATCGCATCATCGCACGAAAAACGCCCATCGACGAGCCACTCGCGGCGCGAGAGGCGCGTAAGGTACTTGTTGTCGGGGTCGAACTCGTCCTCGATCTCGCCGACGATCTCCTCGACGATGTCCTCGATGGTGATGATGCCGGCCGTGCCGCCGTACTCGTCCACAACGACCACAATCTGATCGTGCGAGGTCTGCATCTCGGAAAGCAGCGGCAGGATGTCCTTGGTATCGGGCACAAAGGTGGCGTCGCGCAAAAAGCCGGCGATGGGCTGGTCGCCCTTGCCATCGAGCGCGGGCTGGATCAGGTCCTTGATGTGCGCGATGCCCGCGACGTTGTCGGGATCCTCGTGATAGACGGGGATGCGGCTAAAGCCGGTCTGACGCATGGTAGACAGCACGTCGGCGACCGTCTCGTCGTCCTCGCACATGGTGGTGTCCACGCGCGGCACCATGACCTCGCGGGCAACGGTGTCGCCCAGGTCGAAGATCTCGTGGATCATGCGCTTTTCCTCGTCGAGCAGGTCGTCCTGCTCCGAGACCATGTACTTGATCTCTTCCTCCGAGACGTTCTGGCGGTCATCGGCGCTCTTGATGCGCAGGATGCGGGCCAGGCCGTCAGAGCAAGCACCGGTCAGCCACACGAGCGGGCGGGCGATCTTTTGGAACACGGAGAGCGGTCCCACGACCTGTTTGGATACACCCTCGGCGTTAGCAAGGCCGATGCGCTTGGGCACGAGCTCGCCAATCACGATGGACACAAAGGCGACGGCGACGGTGATGATGACCGGCGCCAGGCCGCGCGCGATGGCGGAGAGCGGCGCGATGCCAAAGCTCATGAGCCACGTGGCGAGCGGGTCGGACAGACTCGTCGAGGCGACGGCGGACGAGGCGAAGCCCACGAGCGTAATGGCAACCTGGATGGTGGCGAGCAGCTGGTCGGAGTCGGCAGCCAGCTTAATGGCACGCTCGGCGCGCTTGTCGCCTTCCTCGGCCTCGTGCTCCAGCACGGCGCGCTTGGCCGTGGTGAGCGCCATCTCGGACATAGAGAAGTAGCCGTTGATGAGGGTCAAAACGAGGGTGGTGATAAGGGAGATGGTTATGTCCATCGGGAGTTTCTCGAACCTCCAAGATTCGGGACGTCGGATTAAAACGTTGACGGCGGATACGGCAATTGCGCCGGCGCCCAAACAAGGACGCGAGCGCGCAGGCGTGGTCGCTAGATTACGAAGAGGATCACCGCCATGAACTGGAAGATACTGCCGGCGAGCACCCACAGGTGGAACACGCTGTGCAGGTAGCGCACGTTTTTGGCGATATAGAACGGCACGCCCGCGGTGTAGCACACGCCGCCGACGGCGAGCAGGGCAAGTGCCACGGGGTTGAGCAGCGCCACAAGTTCGGGCAGCTTAAAGACAACGAGCCAGCCCATCAGCAGGTAGACCAGGCCGCTTACCCAGTGCGGTTGACGCTCGCGTAGGAAGCACTCGAGGGCGATGCCGATAATGGCGATGGCCCATACGGCAAAGAACAGCGCAGGGCCGCCGTCGTTTGCGAGCGTGATAAGGCAAAACGGCGTATAGCTGCCGGCTATGAGCAGGTAGATGCAGCTGTGGTCGATGATGCGAAACACGCGCTTGGCGCGCGCGGGCTGAATCGCGTGGTAGAGCGTGGAGGCTAGGTATTCGAGAATAATGCTGACGCCATAGACAATCGCCGCGGCCATGTGGGCCGGGCCTCCGCCGCGCAGGGCAGCGAATACGATCAGGAGCACCAGGCCCGCGATACCCAGCAGGCAGCCGACACCATGGGTGACGGAGTTCATGATCTCCTCGCCCACCGTGTAGTGTGGAACGGCCGCGGTCTTGGGTCGCGGCTTAGAACTGTCGCTCGAATCGGACATGCCGGTTACATCCTCCAACGTAAAGAGTTCTCAACACTATATCAAAGCGTCTAGGTACGTGCGAAATTTGCACCATACGTGACCCTTTGTTTACCCATTCTTTGCCTGTTGACGCATCAACGGCGAACGTCCATAATGCGCTTGCATTAAATGTTGATGTATTAACATCTTATAGGAAAGCTTCTTATGTCTCAAAACGCACGTTCCCATCGAAAGCTCAAGATAGCCGGCGTCGTTGCGCTGGTGCTCGTTGTCGCGCTGTTGGGGTTTGCCGGCAACTTCTTGTTCGACTTTGCCCTGAATCCCCAAGCGCCGTACACCATGAAGATGATGCAGGATAGCAAGAACGACAAAAAAGGTGAGCAGCCGGATACCGAGGAAACCGAGGCGCGGGCGTGGTTTAAGGAAAACCGCGAGAGCAGCAGCCTCACCGCGGACGACGGGACCGAGCTTGCCGCCTGGTATTTTGCTGCGTCGGAGAGCACACACGACTACGCCGTCTGCCTGCATGGATATACCAACGAGCCCATCGGTATGGCCCGATACGTCAAGCGATTCCACGACCGCGGCATGAACGTACTCGCACCCGCCGCCCGCGCTCACGAGCGCTCCGGCGGCGACTATATCGGCATGGGCTGGCCCGAGCGCCTCGACATCGTCGCATGGATCGAGCAAATCGTTCAGGCTGACCCCGAGGCGCGCATCCTGGTCTTTGGCGAGTCGATGGGTGCGGCAACCGCCATGAACGTCGCAGGGGAATCTCTGCCCGCAAACGTGAAATGCATTATCGAGGACTGCGGTTATACGAGTGTTTGGGACGAGTTTTCTCTGCAGCTCAAGGACGTGTTCGGCCTGCCCAGCTTTCCCTTGCTCGATGTAGCAAACCTGGTATGCAACGTGCGCGCGGGCTACGACTTTCATAAGGCGAGCAGCGTGGAACAGCTCAAGCGCGCGACGGCTCCCATGCTGTTTATCCACGGTGACCAAGACACCTTTGTGCCGTACAGTATGCTCGACCAAAACTACGACGCGTGCGCCAGCAAGGTCAAGCAAAAGCTCACCGTCCATGGCGCCACCCACGCCAAGAGCGCGCAGGTCGACCCCGAACTCTACTGGAACACGGTCGACAACTTCCTCGACGAGTATTTTTAGGAAATAGGACGGTTTACTGGTCTATCTGACCCCCTAGCACTTCCAAAAAGCCGCCCGTGGGCACTGTGCTCACGGGCGGCTTTTACTAACGTTGTGCTACAAAGGCGCTTATTTTGTCCAATAGTTAGGCGCTACTTGACCTCGATGAGCTCATACTCGCTCGTGCCCAGGCCGATCTTCTCGGCATGCGCGATGCACACGCGCCAGTCGGTGTCGGGATGCGTGATGCAGAAGGGATCCTTGGCCTGCTCGCCCTCCAGATGCTCGTGGCTGTGCTCCATCTTGACCGCGCTATCGGTGAGCTCGGTGTTGGGCAGCGGCTCGGATGCCATGACGGCATCGGCGCAGGCCTGGTCGATGGCGACCGGGTCGAAGCTCGCGAACATGCCGATGTCGTTGACGATAGGTGTGTCGTTTTCGGGATGGCAGTCGCAGTTGGGACTGATGTCCATGGCAAGCGAGATGTGGAAGCTCGGGCGGCCGTCGACAACGGCCTTTGTATACTCGGCGATCTTGCAGTTGAGCACGTCGGCCGCGGCGTCATAGCCGGGCTTGATGCAGTCCTGGTTGCATGCCGCAATGCAGCGTCCGCAGCCCACGCAGCGATCGTGGTCGATGGTGGCCACGTGCACCGTGCGAGTAGCGCCGCTGGCAAGCTCGCGCTCGCGGGTGTCGTTGAACGAGACGGCGTCGTGCGCGCAGATCTTTTCGCAGGCACGGCAGCCAACGCAGTGCTCGGTCGCGACGTTCGGCTTACCGGCGGCATGCTGCTCCATCTTGCCGGCACGGCTGCCGCCTCCCATACCCAGGTTCTTCATGGCGCCGCCAAAGCCGGCCTGCTCATGGCCCTTAAAGTGGGTGAGGCTGATCACGATATCGGCATCCATGAGCGCCTGACCGATCTTAGCCTCGTGCACGTACTCTCCGCCCTCGACCGGGACGAGCGCCTCGTCGGTGCCCTTGAGGCCGTCGGCGATGATGATCTGGCAACCCGTGGCATACGGGGTAAAACCGTTCTGGTAGGCGGTGTCGATGTGCTCGAGCGCGTTTTTGCGGCTACCGACATAGAGCGTATTGCAGTCAGTGAGGAAGGGCTTGCCGCCCAGCTCCTTCACCACGTCCGCGACGGCGCGGGCGTAGTTGGGGCGCAAAAAGCTCAGGTTGCCCAGCTCGCCAAAGTGAATCTTGATGGCGACGAACTTGTTCTCAAAGTCGATCTGCCCAATACCGGCGTGACGAATGAGGCGCTTGAGCTTGTCGAGCTGGCTCTCGCGAGCATGCGTGCGCAGGTTGGTGAAGTACACCTTGGCGGGTGCTGCGGGTGCAGTTACGGTCATAGATATATCCCCTCGGTCTATATGGCGTTACAGACATAGAGGATGGTACCAGTTAAAGCAGAGTTAAAGTCAAGTACGGCACCTAGTCATTGGGGATGTTCTTAAATGAGTAGTCGCAAGGGACACTCTTTCGCCACCCGGCAGTTGGGGACAGTCCCCAAGTGCCGGCAGCTAGGGACAGTCCTTTCCAGCCGGCCGGCGAGCCGGCAAGTCAGCAAAGACTGTCCCCGATGACTAGTCGTTTAAGACTGTCCCCGATGACTACTCCTGCACCTTGAGAGCTTCGGCCAGGCCCACACGTTTGACAGAACGCGTGTGTAGCAGCGCCACGACCAGGTAGGTCGCAAAGCCAATGCCGACGCATGCAGCCATGGACCAAGCGGGCACGTAGATCTCGATATTGCCGTTGTAGGCAAGCAACATGGAGCGGAAGATAGCCGTGAGCGAGCCGATGATCACCGGCAGGCTCAGCACGAGCGACGCCGCCACGCACAGCGTGATCGAGCGGATGTACAGATGCGAGATCTCGCTATCTCGATAGCCAAAGACCTTCATGTAGCTAATCGACCGGGCGCTATGGTCGATAACAGCCTTGGTCAGCAGGTACATAAACAGCAGGAAGATAAACACCGCGAGGCCAACCATCATGCCGATCATTTTGCTCATCATGCCGATGAACTGGTCGCCCACGGCGCGCATGTCGTCGGGCGTGGTGTCGCCGGCAAAGTAACGAGCATCGAGGTCGAGCTTCTCGTCGCTCACATAGCCGTTAAAGTAGGCAGCGTCGTTGCCGAACAGCTCGTTAAAGTCGTCGATACTCATATAGATATTCATGTCCGACTTGGAGCCCCAGGCACAGTCCTTGCCCGCGTACTCAAGGGAATAATTCTTGCCCTCGTACTTGTCGCGAAGCTTAACCTCCTGCCCCTCGTTCCAGCCAAACTTGTCGAGTAGGCCGCCGCCAAAGACGACACGGCCGTCGCCGACGTTGAGGTCTTTCCAATAGCGCGAATTGGATGAAATGCCGTAGACGGAAATCGTCTCCTCGCCATTTCCATCGCCGCGATCGTATTGCAGCTGGTAGATGGCGTATTTCTCGGCCTGTGCAATTGCGCCCGCGCCGCTGTCGGTCGTATTGACCGGGTGGATATCGTCGTTGTCGGTGTCGATCTTAGAGGCCTTGTCGATCAGGTCGATGGCCTCATCGCGGTTGCAGCCGAGGGCATCGGCAAGATCGTCAAGGCGCGCGTAGAGCGCATCCTTCTTGTCCTGGACCTTGGCGAGCGCGTCCTGCGCCGCGACCAGGCTCTCGGCAGACGGAGAGCTGGTCGCGGCATCGGCAGCCGCCTGCGCGGCATCGACCGCGTCGTCAAGCTCGTCGTCCGCATCTTGAGCGGCAGAAAGCAGCGCGCCGTCAACCGACTGCAAGCGCTCGAGTGCCGACCACTGCTCGCGCTCCTCGGCAGTGCCCTCGAGCTCCAGCGGCGCCTTGAGCGTGTACTGGTGCTCGGCGACCAGGCTTGTCTCGAGGTTGTCCGCGTAGTGCGTCATCGTGGGCAGAATCGCCAGGCCAAAGAGCAGTAGCAGCGAGGCAAACGCAATGCCCACGAAGAGCGTGGCGAAGTTGCCCAGGTTGCGCAGGAAGATACGCAGGCGGAAGCGGGAAACAAAACCCATGCGCTCCGGCAGCTGCAGGCCGCGCTTGGTGCCCGATTTGCCGCTCGCCTCGTGACGAAGGAACTGCAACGGCGTCTTGCCCATCTTGCGAAGCAGACCCACCAGCGTGATGAGGATGAGCGCGGCGGCGGGAACCACGGCACACTTCACAAAGATCTCCCAGCTCCAGTACACCTGGAAGGGCGGCAGGCTGTACGAACCGTAATAGAGGCTGCGCATGGGCTCGGTAAAGAACACAACGCCGAGCGCAGTGCCCAAAAGCGCCGCGACCACGCCCACGATGGCGGGAAGCGCAAGGTAGTGCAGCACGATCTCGCGACGACGATAGCCGCTGGCGAGCAGCGTGCCAATAATGGCGCTTTCCTCCTCGATGGTGGCGTCGGTAAGGACCACAAAGACGAACGCCATGATCACGATGATGATGTCGAGCAGCGTCATCCACATCATGGAGTCGCCGTCCACGTCGTCGCGCGCATAGCCAATGCCCTGGTTGGAATCGGCATCGATCAGATCGTCCACGCGCGCATCGGCGTCGGTCAGTGCCTCGACCATCTCTTGCTCGGCGTCGATGCGGTCCGCGGTGGGGAGGTCGCGATCGGTAAAGGTGAAGGAGTAGGTGTAGGCGGGTGCGCCGCCGGCATCTTCGAGCGCGGCAAAGCCGCCATCGGTGACCTCGGCCACGCCGTACGTGATGGTGTTCACCGTAAAGTCCGAATTGTTGAGGAACAGCGCCTGGCTATCGGGCTGGGTCATGATGCCGCAGATGATGTAGGTGCGGCCCTCAAGCTCAACCTTATCGCCCACGGCGAGGTCGTTGTTGGTGGCGAAGACACGGTCGATGGCCACCTCGTCATCCGCCTTGGGCTCCTTGCCCTCACAGTAGGACGCGATATCGACCTTGGTGCGATGCGCATAGGTGCGCAGCGTGCGCTTGGTGCCGTCGTTGCCGGCGGTCTTTTTGATGATGGCGTCGATGGAGAAATTCTTGTAGAGCGTGACGCCGCCGACGTCGTCGGCCGCGTCCTCGGCGGCCTTGAGCTGGTCTTTAGTGGCCTCGAAGGAGGTGGTCACGCGGCCGTCCTCAATCGTGTACGCATCGCGCATGTCGTCGATAAGGCAACCGATGGAATGCGCCGCGAGCAAAAAGCCCGAGGTAAGGGCGATGCTTCCGCACATAAGCAAAAAGATGCCCAGGTACTTGCCGATATTGCGGCGCAGCTCGCGCGGGAGACGTTTTGCGAGAGGTGTCATGGCGCCGCCTACCAATCGAGCTCGGCGGCCGCGATGGGCGACTCGTTGAGCTCATCCTCGACGATGCGCCCGTCGCGCAGGCGCAGCACGCGGTTGGCCATGCGAGCGATGGCGGCGTTGTGCGTGACGATGATGATGGTGCAGCCGTAGGTGCGGTTGACATCCTCCATGAGCTGCAAGATTTCCTTGGACGTCTTGTAGTCAAGTGCGCCCGTGGGCTCGTCGCACAGCAGCAGGCCCGGGTTTTTGACGAGTGCGCGGCCGATGGCGCAGCGCTGCTGCTGACCGCCTGAGACCTGGCGCGGAAACTTGTTGCGGTGCTCGTAGAGGCCCAGAGAACGCAGCAGGTCGTCGACATTGAGCGGGTTTTTGGACAGGTGCGCCGTAACCTCGATGTTTTCCTTGATGGTGAGGTCGGGCACCAGGTTGTAGAACTGGAAGACAAAGCCCAGCTCACGGCGGCGATACTCGCCCAGATCGGTAGGTTTGAGCACCGTGAGGTCGCAGCCGTCCACCATGATGGAGCCGCCGTCGGCATCCTCCAGGCCGCCAATCAGGTTAAGAAACGTGGACTTGCCCGAGCCCGAGGGCCCCAGCATGACGCAGATTTCTCCGCGGTTGATGGACGTGTCGATGCCGTCGAGCACCGTCAGGCGTGCATCACCGTCGCCATAGTGTTTCTTGAGCCCTTTGACCTGGACATACGCTTGCTTTGTCGCCATGCTATCCCCCATTGTTAGCCTATTGCTACTTTATGAGCGTAATAGTAAACCATGGCGAACTATTTTGGAGCGAGGCTCGGGATTTATTTCAGACTGGTCATTGGGGACGCTCTAAATGACTAGGTGGCTAGGCGCGGGATTTGGCGCGTGCGAGGGCCAGACCTACGGCGGCAATGGCGGCGGCGAAGAGCACCGTGACGCCCAGATCGCAGGCGATGTCGCTCAGCACGGCAGACGTCAGATCCGAGGCAAGTGCCTTGCTGATCGCATCGTTCACCCAATATGTCGGCACAAAGTGCGCCACGGTCTGCACGGCCGAGCCCATGAGCGACAGCGGCATCCAAGCGCCGCCCAAAAACGTCATGAGCATGCCGAGCAGGTTGCCCACACCGTTGAGCAGCTCCTCACGCGCACCCAGGCTCGAAAGGGCAAAGCCAACGGCCAGCGGCGTGCACGCCAGGGCAAACGTCGCTGCCAGCGCCAGGCACACACGGCCCACGCCGACCTCGGCGACCGCGCCGGCAAAGCCCACAACGCCCATCATGCTCGACACAAACCAGATGCAGACGGTGAGCACGGCGGCGGCCGCAAACACAGCAAGCGAGCGCTGGCGCTCGGAGACCGGGCCGGCCTCCATGCGGCGCACACGCTCGGGCTCGTTCATGCCCGAGAACACCAGTCCCACCGACACGATGACCGACGAGATGATCGCGTACGCGCCAAAGTTGAAATACGACTCGAGCGTGGCGGCAGCCGTCGAGTCGACCTTGACCTGCTCGATCTGGACCTCCGCGCGCTTTGCAGCGGCATGCTCGGCGGCCTTGGCAACATCGCCGTTAGAAGCAGCGGGCTCAAGCGCCGCCGCAGCGCCCGCGAGCGAGATCCAGCGCGAGGCCTCGGCAGACGAAAGCGCCGCCGCCATGGTGCCGGAACCGTAGGTCACGTCGAGCTTGGGCAGGGCCTCCCTCGCGCGGGCAGCCGCGACCAGGTCGTCCTCGAACCCCTCCGGGATAAAGAACACGCAGTCGGCGCTGCCCTTGGCACTATTGCTCTTGGAGAGCGCGTCCGCGAGGTCGTAGGTGTCGTCGCCGACGCCCGTGACCAGCTCAAAGCGCGAACCCAGATGTTTGGTAAGCGCACGCGAAAGATCGCTGTCGTCGCGATCGATCACGATCACGTTGGTGTCGTAGGGCTTGTACTCGGTGAGCTGCGACGAGTTCCAGCTCACCGATGCCGCGATGAATACGCCCATGAGCGAAATGAACACCGTGTAGATAAGCAGATAGAGCGGGTGTGCGAGCGCCATGCGAAGCGCGGTCTTAAAGGTGCTCATAGCGGCTCCTTCCAAAGATCAGCGTAGCGGCGGCGACAAACACCAGCGTCATGAGGACCAGCGCGTCGGCGCGAACGACAAAGGGGCCCAAGTCCTCAAAGAAATACAGGCGGTTGAACATGTCGCAGACAAGCTTGACGGGGTTGAGCCAACACTCGGCCGGGCAGGCGCGGGCGACGTCGTCGGCAAGCGCCATCGCCGGCTCGCCGTAGAGGCCGGCGAACAGGGCGCACGTGGTGGCAAAGCCCGTGAGGATGCCCGACTTGGACGCCTTGCCGCCCTTAACGGGAAGCGTGCCCACAAAGAGCCCCAAGCCCGTGGCGGCAAGCGCGGAAGCGGCGGCGCCCACCAAACACAGCCCCTCGCGCCCGCCAAAGTCGACGCCCACGACTAGGCGCACGTAGCCGATCGCGATCACCATCGAAGCAAAGGAGACCAGCCACGAGCCGACAAAAATGCCGGCCAGCGACGCCGTCTTGGAAAGGCCGCCCACGCAGCGGCGCGCGCCAAGGCCCGACAGATTGGGCTGCAGGTCGACAACGCTCAAGGCGGCAAACTCGGCAGACATCATCGCGACCAGGCCAAAAAGCGCGTAATAGTAGATGACCGTGCCGTCGGGCGTGGTGCGCGTAAGGCTCACGCGACGGGTGCCGCCCTCGAGCGACAGGGCGCGCGCAACCGCCTCGGGGTCGGCGAGTGCCGCCGGGTTGTCCTGGGCAATCTGGGACATGAGCTCGGCATTTTGTGTATACGAGCTTGCCACCGTCTCCAGGATGCTGCGGTCGGTGAGCACCGATGATGCGCGCGAGCTGTCGTAGCTCGATAGCAGTGTGAGCTTGGGTGCGCCTGCGTCGTCGACCGTATAGATGCCCGCGACCTCGCCGGCCTTAAGCGCACGGTTCGCATCGGCTGCGTCGTCGCACTCGTGGATCTCGAGCAGCTGATTGTCGCCCTCCTTGGCAAGCGACGTCGCCACGTCCTTAAAGGTCGAGGCGTCCCAGGCCTCGTCCGCTATGACGGCAACCGGTACCGGGTCGACCGTGCCGTCGGAGCTCAGATTCGCAAACATAAACATGAACATCGTGGAAAGTGCGATGGGAAAGAGAGCGCCCCAGACCCACGTGCTCGGCCGGCGCAGCAGCGTCTTGACCGTAGTGATGATGGTGTTGAACATGACTGCCCCCTAGTCGCGCAGCTCGCGGCCGGTGATCTCGAGGAACACGTCGTTGAGGGTCGGTGGTTCGGAATAAATGCGGCCGAGCGTCACGTCATGCGAACGCAGCGCATCGAGAATGTCCGTCAGGTTATGCGGGCTCGCCTCGCACGAAAACGTGAGCTGGCCTGCCGTCGCCGACAGATCCAGGACATGCGGCAGGCTCGCGACGGCACCGAGCGCCGCGCTCGGCACCTCGCCGACCTCGATCACGATCTTCTCGCCCATCTGAATCATGCGTTTGAGCTCGTCGTTGGTGCCCTGCGCCAGCACACGTCCGCCGTCCATGATCATGATGCGGCTGCAAATCTGCTCGACTTCCTCCATGTAATGGCTGGTATACACCACCGTGGCGCCCTCGTCGCGCAAGCGGCAGATGCCCTCCAGGATGGCGTTGCGACTCTGCGGGTCGACTGCCACCGTAGGCTCGTCAAAGAAGATGAGCTCGGGCTTGTGCGCAATGCCGCAGGCAATGTTGAGGCGACGCGCCAGGCCGCCCGAGAGCTTGCCGGGGCGAAACTTGGTAAAGTCGCCCAAGCCCACAAAGTCGATCGCCTCGTCCACCAGCGCGCGGCGGCGCTTGCGGTCGTTAACGTAGAGGCTACAGAAATAGTCGATGTTCTCGCGCACGGTAAGCTCGTCAAACACCGCAACTTGCTGCGGGACCACGCCGATGCGGCGCTTGAGGTCGTAGCGGGCGGGCGTCATGGGCTCGCCGAACAGCTCGATGGTGCCCTTGTCGTAGGCGAGCAGCTGCAGGATGCAGTTGATGGACGTGGTCTTGCCCGAGCCGTTGGGGCCCAGCAGGCCAAAGATCTCGCCGGGGGCGATGCTGAGGTTAAAGTGGTCAAGCGCGATAAGGTCGTCGTAGCGCTTGACGAGGTTTTCGACGTGGACGATGTCTGTCATGAGGCGGCCCTTCTGTTGATTGCGGCCCGGTACGATTGCATCATCGCAGGAGCGGACGGCGCGCACCAGTGAGCTTTGTCACGAGTGCGGGGGCTCGGTCGCGTGGCCCGCTGACGCGACCGCCCCACCGTGCGGGAGGAATGTCACGGTTGCGCTAGGCGGCCCCTCCACCACGCGCAGCTTCGCGTACAATACCCGTATGAACAGGCTTTTCGACAAATCGATCGTGCTGGCGTGCTGTATTGCGGCCGCCATGGGTCTTGCCGTGGACGCTCGTCTGGTTGTGGCGTTTTGCCTTGGCATTATTGCCACCTCGCTGGCCGAGGTCGCACAGGGGAAACGCACCCGACGCGCAAGCGAGGCAGCGAGCTACGCCTGCATCATCGCGGCTGTCTTCGTGCCGCCGTTTGTGCCGTTTGCGCCTCTCGCCCTCTATGACATCGCGCGACGCGTGCGCCGCGAGCACGCCTGGGTCGCGTTGGGCATTGGCTCCGTCTTTGCCTTTGCGCTCGTCGCGGACCTTCGCGCCGATGCGCTTACCGCACGAACGCTCCTGCTGACCGCCATCCTTTCGGTTGCCGCCACCTTGCTATCGCTACGCACCGCCCAGTTGGAGCGCGAGCAGCGGCGCATGCGCCGCACCCGCGACGAGCTGCAGGAACGAGCCCTCGCGCTCGAGGCGCGCAACCGCGATCTTGCCGATCGCCAGGACTACGAAGTCGAGCTCGCGACGCTCGCCGAACGCGCCCGCATCGCGCGCGAGATCCACGATAACGTCGGGCACCAGCTCACGCGCGCCTCACTGCAGGCCGAAGCCCTACGCGTGGTCCACGCCGACGAGCCTGGCGTCGCCGCCGATTTCGCCGACGTTAAACGCACGGTTGACGAGGCGCTCCAGCTTGTGCGCGCCAGCGTCCACGCGCTCAACGACAACGCCGTCGACCTTTCCGTGCAGCTCGAACGCATTGTCGAAGGCACACGCTCGGACGGCGGCCCGCAGATTGAGCTTGAAGTTATGGCCGAACATGCGCCCGCAAACGTCGCCAACTGCTTTGCAGCGGTCCTGCGCGAAGCGCTCTCCAATACCATACGCCACGCTTGCGCCCAGACCGTCACCGTACGGTGCATGGAGCATCCGTCGTTTTACCAGCTCATTGTTACCGACGATGGCGTGGGTGAGGTCCAAGCAAGCGGCCGCGGCACCGCGGAGGGCATGGGGCTCGCCTCCATGCGCGAGCGCATCGAGGCGCTTGGCGGCACCTTCACCGCCGGCCCGCGTGCCGGCGCCGGCGGCTGGCGTGTGTTTGCCACCGTTCCCAAACAGCAAGGAGATGAGGGCCGATGAGGCTCATCGTTGTCGACGACGACCGCTTGGTGGTCGATTCGCTCAAGATTATCTTGGGCGCCCAGCCGCAGATCGAAGTGGTGGGCACCGGTGCCAACGGCAACGATGCGGTGGCGCTCTACGCCGAGCACGCACCCGATATTGCGCTGCTCGACATCCAGATGCCGGGACGCGACGGCCTTTCGGCCGCGCGCGAGATCCTTGAGCACGACCCTGCGGCGCGCGTGGTGTTTCTGACGACGTTCTCGGATGACGAGTACATTGTGTCGGCGCTCAAGCTGGGCGCCCGCGGCTACCTGATCAAGACCGATGTCGCTGCCATTCCGCCGGCGTTGGCGCAGGTCATGGACGGCAAACGCGTGCTCGAGGGCAAGGCGATCGAAGATATCAACTTTGATGGGGCGGACGTCGAGGCCGGCGCGACCCGCCGGCCCGCCGCCTTTGCCGGCCTGACCGACCGCGAGTTCGAAGTCGCCGAGCTCATCGCCCGCGGCCTCGACAACAAAGAGATCGCCGCCACCGCCTATATGGGCGAAGGCACCGTACGCAACCACATCAGCTCAATCCTAGCCAAAATGGGGCTACGCAACCGCACCCAAATCGCCATCGCCTATCTGCGAGGCTAGCCGCTGGCTGCCGCCAATTTGATGCCATTTCAAAACTATGCCGGTTTACTACGATGAACCGCATATCTCCGACCACGGCAAATTGCGCACTTACAAAACCGCAGGTAGAACACTTGCGATATTTGCAAAAATGCTGGTGTGGTCAGGAATCTCGGATTCATCGTAGTAAACCGGCATAGTTTTGTTCGGGCGGCCCTGCACGAGTGTCTCCGCCAGCCTCGCGGGACCAAAATGAGCCGTTTTCCTCCGTCCCCAAGGGATCAGCCGAAACCGCTCGCCACGAAACCTGCCCATCTACTACGTTTGACTCGATACCCTTGACCATACCCGCTTTTCATGAAAAACCGCAGGCGTTCTACCTGCAGTTTTTATTTCGCATTACTTGCCATGGTTGAGGGTAGCGGCTTAAACGTAGTAGATGAGCCCATTTCGTGGCAGACGGGTCACGCGGCAGCCCTCGCAAGGCCAAAATGGTCCGTTTTCCTCCGTCCACGGGAGTTAAAGGGCTGTTACGGATATGGTGCTATTTCAAAACTATGCCGGTTTACGGGGCTAAAGTCGGGACCCTCATCCATACCTTCATTTTTTGGAAAACGGCAGGCTATCTACCTGCGGTTTTGTTTTTGCGGTTTTCTATATGGTCGGAGGTTCGCTATCCGGCCCCGTAATCCGGCATAGTTTTGTTCGCGGCGGCTCCACCGCGCATTAAGCGCGGGGCCGGTGGGGCATTTTTGCCCCACCGGCCCCGTCTTCGCGCTATTCCGGCTTGGTTTCTACTGTGGGAGTCTTGTCCGCTGCGACTGGGGTACGGGCGGTGTCCATAGTCAGGCAGTGCTTGGGGCAGCTCTCGATGCACTCACCGCACACCACGCAGGCATACGGGTCGATCGACCACGTTCCACCCTTGCGATCGACCGCGAGCGCGCCCGCCGGGCAACGCCGTGCGCACATGCCGCAGCAGATGCACACATCCATGTCATTGACGATATGCCCGCGCAAGCGCTCGGGCGCCGCGAGCTTCTCCTGCGGATAGCAAACCGTGACCGGCTGCTTGACCATAGAACCCAAGGCCGTCTTGGCAAATGTCAGTAAACTCATGCCGCGCCTACCTTTCCGTGCAGCTAATGCAGGGGTCGATGGTCAGGATGATCATGGGCACGTTGGCAATGAGCACGCCCTGCAGTGCATGCGTCAGACCCGCCAGGTTTTGCGACGTCGGCGTGCGCACGCGGAAACGGTCCAGGTTCTTGGTGCCGTTGCCGCGCACATAGTAATACGCCTCGCCGCGCGGCTGCTCAATCACAACCTCGCCGCGCGCGCCGTCGGCCGGCGTAAGCTTGGTGCGCCCGCCAATCCCGTCGTGCGGAATCTTGCCCACAAGCTCCTTAATGATGTCCATGGCCTGCGTGACCTCGGCGCAACGCACCTGGCAGCGGGCATAGCAATCGCCATCGGTAGCAACGATGGGCTCAAACGCAGCCAGATCCGCATAGGCACCGTCGTCAAACATGCGCACGTCGTAATCCACGCCCGATGCGCGCCCAAACGGACCGACCATCGAAAGCTCCAGCGCGTCTTTCTTGCTAATCATGCCCACGCCATGCAGGCGCTCGCCGCAGCTGTTGTCGTCCAAAAACGTATGCACCAGGGCCTCGTAGTCAGGACGCATGGCATCGAGCGTCTGGACAATGCCCGCCAGCTCGGAGTCCTCGATATCGTGCTTAAGGCCGCCGATCTCGTTAATCGACAGAATCACGCGCCCGCCGCAAGTGCTCTCAAAAATCTTGAGTATCTGCTCGCGCAGGGTCCATGACCGATAGAACAGCGCCTCAAAGCCAAAGGCGTCGGCGAGCAGACCCAGCCACAGCAGATGCGAGTGAATGCGCGAAAGCTCGTGCAGAATGGTGCGGATATACTGCACGCGACCAGGCACCTCGATGCCGAGCATGCGCTCGCAGGCGCTGGCATAGCCGCAGCTGTGGCCCACGGCGCAGATGCCGCAGATGCGCTCGGCGATGTAGCCAAACTGATGCATGTCGCGCTTTTCGGTGAGCTTCTCGAGCCCGCGGTGCACAAAGCCGATCTGAGGAATTGCCTCGATGACGCGGTCATCCTCGATCACCAGGTCCAGATGAAGCGGCTCGGGCAGCACCGGGTGCTGCGGGCCAAACGGAATAACGGAGCGATGTGCCATGGACCTTACGCCTCCTTTTTCTGCTTGTCGCGGGCGGCCTTGGCGGCAAGCGCCGCGCGGACCTTGGCCGCTTTCTCGGGATCCATGGCGGCGAGCTTTGCCTCCATCTCAGCGGCCTTGAGCGCGGCCTTGGCAGCGGCATCGTCATGCTGAGTATCGGAGCCGGCAGCCGCAGCGGGCTGAGCAGCGGCGCCCGCGGCGTCGCCGGCGCTCGCAGCACCCTCCCCTGCAGCAGCCGCAGCCGCGGCGGCCTTTTCGGCCGCGGCCTTGCGCGCCTTGGCCTCGGCAGCGGCACGCACCTTCATGGCTTTCTCGCGCGCGGCCTTCACCTCGGGCGTGATAACGCTCATGGGTTCGGCAGTCGAGACCTGGTAGAAAAAGCCCTTAAAGTCAATCTGCATATCGGTGATGGCAAGACCGAATAGGTCGTGCGCCTCGTTTTCAAACGGGAATACCGCCGGATAGTACGAGCTGATGGACGGAATCTCCTGATACTGGTCGATGCCCTCAACCACCAGGTTCTCGATCGCATAGCTGCCGTCCTGCGCAATATGCTCCTGAGCAGCACGAACGTCGATAAACGTATAGACCAGGCGATACGATCCGTCGTCCACACAGCGCTCGGCATGCATCTGCACAAAGCGCGCGCCGGTACCTTTGAGCGCCTGCACATGCGGCAACAGCTCATCGATCCCGACGGTAGTGTAGATTGCCTTTTGCATTACTCGGCCTCCTTTGCAGCGGCGGGCGTCCCGGCAGGTGCGTCGCCAGCGGCAGGCGCGTCGCCGGCCCCCGCAGCAGCCACAAACCCGTCCTCGCCCAGCTCAACGCCACCGTCCCAGGTAGCGGCGCCGCCCACGGTGAGCGGATCGCCGCCGGCGCGCATCACGGCCTCCTTCTGGTCCAGGATGCCACACGCCTCCACGATGGCATCGATCACCGTCTCGGGGCGAACGGCGCACCCGGGCGCGTACACGTCCACGGGAATCGCGCGGTCCACGCCGCCGATCACGTTATAGGCATCGCGGAACACGCCGCCCGAACACGCGCAGATACCGCATGCCACCACACACTTGGGCTCGAGCATCTGGTTGTAGATCTGGCGCACGACAGGCAGGTTCTGGGCATTGACCGACCCCGTCACCAAAAAGATATCCGCATGCTTGGGGTTGCCGGTGTTGACCACGCCAAAGCGCTCCGCATCGAACAGCGGCGTGAGCGAGGCCAGCACCTCGATATCGCATCCGTTGCAGCTCGAACCGTCGTAATGAATAACCCACGGCGAGCGCGACATTTTATGATCCATGGATGCCGCCTCCTAAATAAATACGTCAACGAGGATAGGCATAAGGTTGAGCAGGCCAAACACCAGCGCCACGCCCCATCCGAGCCTAAAGCAGCTGCGCCAGGTGCTGCGCGCGAAGGTGTTGTCGATCAGGACCTCGACAAAATACGTCGCGGCCATCACGACCAGGGCTACAACCCAGCTCACCGGGTTGTCCCAAACAAAGAACATGCCCACCCACATCAAAAACAGCACGGTCTCGCACCAGTGCATAAGGGTCATCTTGGCCAGCGTGCCGCCGCTCATCTCGGTGGCGACGCCCTGGACAATCTCCTGATGCGCGTGATGCGAGTACGAAAGGTCAAACGGCGACTTGCGCAGCTTGATGGTGAGCACCGCGAGCAGCGCGAGGAAAATGGGCGCGCTGTACACGATGATGGGGGCCGACTGCCCCGTCACGGCGATGGAATCGAAGCTGTCGGTGGCAAGGTACAGGCCCACGCTCATCAGCAAAACGGCGGGCTCGTAACTCATGACCTGCAGCAGCTCACGGTCGGCGCCGACCTGGGCAAACGGGCTTTGCGTCGAGGCGGACGCCAACACCACAAAGATCGCAGCGAGGGTCACCATAAAAGCGCACAACAGCGTGTTGGAACCCGACACAAAGATGCCGCCGCCCACCACGGTAAAGATGAGCGCGCACGCCATGTAGGTATCGTCCATGGTGTTTACGCTGGCGGGGGCCTTGCGCAGCAGCTTGGCCACATCGTAGAAAGGCTGGAGCAGGCGCGGGCCCACGCGGCCCTGCATGCGGGCCGAAAGTTTGCGGTCAACGCCGTCGATCAGGCCGCCCACAAGCGGCGCCAGTAAGGCAAATGCCACGGTGCCAATAAAAATGCCCACGACGCCCGAACCTTCAAAATACTTGCCGCGCAGCACCGAGGGCGCACTCATGGCAAGTCGCTCGGGCCCAATCCACGCGCAACACAGCAGCGCAAACAAGATAATGCTGCAGCACACGACGCTACCCGCGGGGCCAATACGCTTCTCGCCAAGGGCGTCCTCCGAGTACCAATTGCGCTTTTCGGCCTTCACCTCGTGTCCCATCGAGCCGCGGAAATGGCGATATTTGTCGGTTCCCACGCCCGAAAGATATACGTTTACATGCGGTTTGTTGCTCACTCGGAATGAAGTCAGCAGCACCACGGCGATAAACGCCACGATAACCACCATCAGGTACATGGCGTCCTTGCCAATAACGTACGGCACGCGGCCAAACACCATGGCCAAGTAAGGCGACACCAGACCGCTCGAGATAACCGGGAACGCCACGCAGCACAGAATCAGCAGCGCGGCGATGGTGTTGAGGGCCATCCATTCGGTCTTATGGACATTGACCTCAACGTTTTGAGCCGTGGGGTCGACGCCCGAAAGCTTGGCAAGCCACTTGCCCCAGAAGAAAAACGTCGCGGCCGAGCCAAAGGCCAGCACCATAATCATGAGCACGTTGCCGGTCTGCGCGAACGCCACCAGGGCGCCCCACTTGGACACGAGCATGCCAAACGGCGCCACAAACATGCCCATGATGCCCAGCATCATCAGGCGCGTCAGGTGCGGCATGCGGCTGAACATACCGTCCATGTCCTCGATATTGCGGCTGCCGATATGATGCTCGGCCGTGCCCACGCACAGGAACAGCAGCGACTTTGCCACCGTGTGGAACAGGATCAGGAAGATGGCCGCCCATACGGCCTCGGGCGCGCCGACACCCAGGCAGGCACTGATGAGGCCCAAGTTGGAAATGGTGGAGTACGCGAGCACGCGTTTGGCGTTGCTCTGCGAGATGGCCATGAGGGCAGCAAGCAAAAACGTGATGGCGCCCACACTCGTGACCATAAAGCCGGTTACGGGATAGATAGCATAGAGCGGGCTCAGCTTGACCATTAGGAACACGCCGGCTTTAACCATGGTTGACGAGTGCAGCAGGGCGCTCGTGGGAGTGGGGGCAACCATAGCACCCAACAGCCAAGTGTGGAACGGCATCTGTGCGGCCTTGGTGAGTGCGGCGAGCGACAACAGGATGACCGGCATCACCAGCAGTGCGGATTGCGCGGTACCGGCGCCGGAAAGCTCGATCATGCCCGAGATGGTCAGCGGCATGCCGTTAACGTGCAAGAACATAAGGCCCGCCAAAAACGCGATACCGCCCAGCATGTTGAGGATAATCTGGGTAAAGGCGTTCTTGATGGCCTCGGGCGTGCGCGTGTAGCCAATCATAAGGAACGAGCACACGGTGGTGATTTCCCAGCCGCAGAACAGCCACTCAAGGTTGTCGCTCGTCACGATGACGAACATGGCTGAGAGGAACAGGAACATAAGCGCCAGGAACTGCGGGCGACGGTCGGGCGCGGTCTGCCCGCGCAGCGCAGCCTCGTGCTCGTCGTGGGCCTGGAAGTCCTTCATGTAGCCCAGGGCATACACGCAGATAAGGCTGCCGACGATGCCGACGGCGAGGACCATGATCACGCTCATGTAGTCCAGGTAGAGCGGGGTTGCGGTGACGGCTTCGGTCGCGGGCAGCGTCATGGCTGCAAAGGCGAGCGAGCCCACCAACTGGACTACGCTGAGCACCGTGGTGAGCGCGTTCCTATATTTGTACGCGTTGTACAGGATGACGGCGCACAGGATGACGTCGATAACGGAACTGATGATCGAGAGCACATGCGAGGTGCCGGGGGCAACCTCAAAGCTCTGCGGACCCGTGCCAAAAAACATGACGGCGACTACAACTGTCACCGCCATAATAATGCCGGAGCCTATGAGCCCCACCGCATCGCGGGTGCGGTCACCGCGCGCGAGCAGCATGCCCAGCGCCGGTACCAGCGGAAACAGGGTAAGGAAATACAGTAGCGTCATACCATCACTCCCCCATGCAAAAACGCTGCAATTGTTTAACGTTATAGCTCAATTACGGGGTTGCGGTGGCAGGTTTTCGGTCAACTGGGGAGTTTTAGGCGTACGGGGCAAGGAGTCTGTCCGCATTGGAGTAGAGGGGTGACGTCCCTTTACCGCAGCGACGGACGCGCGGGCCACTGCGCGCGGTTTATTGGGCACTTTGGAGGATGTCCCAATAAGCTCGCGCCGGTCCAAAAAGTTGGCGCGGCAAGAAAAATGCGCCCCTGTGGGCGCACCATCCCGTTTGCTATTCCGCCTTTTTAACGCGCGGCTTGCGACCGCGCGGCTTATCGACCAGTGCGGACTCACCGCTCTCGCGGTACTGACGGCACCAAGCCTTGACCGAAGACTCGCTGGGAATCTTGTGCTTGATCATGGCCTCGCGAACCGTCAAGCCGTTTTCCAGACGGTCCTTAACCACAGCGAGCTTTACGTCGTACGAATAGGTGTGATGATGCGAACCGGCGTTGAGAACGGCGTCGGCACCGCCCACGGCATACGCGCGGGCCCACTGACGAGCCGTGGCCTGGGGAATGCCAAGCTCCGCAGCGAGGGCGCGATGACCGACCCCCTCTTGGAGGATCTCGACGGCGCGCTGCCTAACCTCAGGCGCATGCGTGCGAGTCCTAGTTGCTTCCGACATACCTGCCACTTCTTAGCCTTAACCGTTAATCTGCTTTCTTACGTGCAAGTTAGATAGTAGCATTTTACTGTTTGCTCAAAGCAGTTAATTAAAATAGACGCGGCGTTATCTGGGCATTTGGCACCAAATTACGACATTTCTTTATCGATTATTTACGCTGGTAGCTAACTCGCAGCTAATCGTCATTCGCTTGTCAACAAAATTGGCATCTCTTTATGTCCTTTGGTATAGAGGATATAGTTATTAACCCCTCCCCCAATAATTTTGAGTGATCTGCGAGACAGTAGACGTCCTCACTCCTCATGATTACCGCGCATTGCCATCCACCGGAGCAAAACAAAAAGGGCGGGACCTGCTGCGCTTGCAGGCCCCGCACCGATTGACACCCGACGGGACACAGCCGGGCGAGACGGATCCGTGCCACCGTCCCGCCTGGCCGCGATGTTCAACTACAGCTCGTTGGCCGCGTGATACGCCGTGCGAATGGCGCTCGCAATGTCGGCGGTGCGCTCACCCGAGCAGTCGCCCACGCAGGTCACGGGCACCGTCACGCCATCCAGGTCAAACGCGTTGGCCTTGGAGCCCACGGCCATCACCACGTAATCGCAGGCGATCTTCACCGGCTCCTCGGCGCCGTCCTCGGTGGTGCGAACAGCCTCCACGCCCTCGTCGGTAATGGCGGTCAGGCGGGTCTTCACGTGCTGCTCCACGTTGTGCTCGGCAAAGTCGCTCATAATCAGCGGCAGAATGGTCTCGGACTCGCCCGCGGCAATCTTGTCGAGCATCTCCACGATCGCCACCTCGCAGCCGTGCTGCAGCAGGTACTCGGCAGTCTCGGTGCCCACCAGGCCGCCGCCAATGACGGCGACGCGGCCCGTAAGCTCCACCTTGCCGGCCAGCACGTCCCAGCTCGAGACGACCTTCTCCGAGTCGGCACCCGGAACGGGGATGACCACGTCGTGCGCGCCCACGGCCACAATCGCGGCGTCGGCGGCGTTGAGGTCCTCAGCGGTAGCGGCATGGTTGAGCTCAACCTTCACGCCCAGGCCAGGCAGAATCTTCTCGTAGTACTCGACCGAGCGCATGATCTCGTCCTTGCGCGGAGGCGCGGCCGCCAGCACAATCTGGCCGCCCAGATGATCGCTCGCCTCGTAGACGGTCACGTCGTAACCGCGCTTGGCCGCCACGCGCGCGGCCTCCAGGCCGGCAATACCGCCGCCCACCACGGCGATCTTCTTGTCGCCCTCGCCCGGCTTGATGGCGATGGTCGCCTCGTCGCCGTTCTCGGCATTAAGCACGCACGAGATGTACTTGCGGTTTTGAATCGCGTCGACACAGCCCTTATTGCAGTTGAGGCACTCGCGAATGGGCTCGCCCGTGGCGGCCTTCAGCGCAATGTCGGGGTCGCACATGAGCGAGCGGCCATAAGCGATGATATCGGCGGAGCCGTCTTCCAGAATCTTCTCGCCGGCCTCAACCGAGACAACGCGGCCGACGGTTGCCACCGGCACGGAGACCAGGGCCTTGACGCGCTCGGCCACGGGCAGCGTCCAGTTGTAGGGCATGGCGCCCATGGGCGGAATGGTGTCGCCCATGTTGCCGGTGTGGTTGGCCTGTGCGACCTGAATCATATCGATGCCCGCGCCCTCGAGCAGCTTGGCAAACTCGCAGGCCTCGTCGGGCTGCAGGCCACCCTTGCCGCGCGGCGTGCCGTCGGGGTTCTCCATGATCACGGGGAGCTTGTACTCCACCATCAGCTGCGGCGCGGCTTCCTTAATGGCAGCGACGACCTCCAGCGCGTAGCGAACGCAGTTCTCGAACGAGCCGCCGTACTCGTCGGTGCGCTGGTTGAGGATGGCCGAGCACAGCGAACCTACCAGGCGGTCGCCGTGGACCTCGATGGCGTCGATGCCGGCCTGCTGCGCGCGAGCGGCCGAGGCGGCGATAGCCTCCTTGATCTGGGTGAGCTGCTCCACACTCGCCTCGTTCACAAAGTGCTGCATGTCGTGGTGCAGCTTGGCGTAGGCCTGGTTGCGGATCTCGTTGGACTCGGCCATCTTGGCGGCAAAGGTCTCCTCGTCGCCGGCGGCCTTGGCCTCCTGCGCGGCCTTGGCGGCGGCCATGGATCCCATGACCATGCGGCCGACACCGGGCACGTCGTACTCGGGGTGGAACAGCTGCAGCGCGACCTTGGCGCCGTGCTTGTGGACGGCATCGGCCAGGGCCTTAAACGTGGGGATTTGGGCGTCGGTCGCCAGCTTGGGCGTGGGGCTTGCGGTCATGACGGGAGCAACGTCGCCGATGACGATGTAACTCACGCCGCCACGGGCCAAGCGCTCGTAAAAAGCCAGGCTGCGCTCGCCAATGGAGCCGTCACGCTCCTCGTAGCCGGTGGTCAACGGCGGGAACATAATGCGGTTTTTGAGCTCAAGGGGGCCAACCGTAATGGGCTGAAGCAGCTTGGATGCAGGTGCGGTCATGGACATTCCTCTCTTGTAGGCGCGGCGGCGATGATGCCGCGTAGTTGTCTAGAGGATATGGCATGGGAATACAACAGCGCAACGGAAATCGGCGGACAGCAGGTAGCGGCAGGTGGATGGGGCAGGGCGGCCCGCCGGTTTATCTCAATCTGTAACAGTTACGCGGCAAAACCGGGTCTTACTGTTACAGATCGAGACAAACCAAACCCGCCTGCTAGAAAATCTCAATCTATAACAACAACTCGGCAAAATCCGTCCCTCGTGTTACAGATTTAGACAAACACGACCCAACCCACCGGTATATCTCGATCTGTAACACCTAGCCGCCCAAATCGGGTCTAGATGTTACAGATCGAGATCTTTGATTGAGAGGCCGAGAATTGAACCGAAAACACGGTCCCGAAATAACAAAAAAGCTCGCCGGCTAGGCCGACGAGCTGCAAGTTCTTGGTCGCGGGGGCAGGATTTGAACCTACGACCTCCGGGTTATGAGCCCGGCGAGCTACCAGACTGCTCCACCCCGCAATGTCTGGGCGCCTCATGTGCGCAAGAAAGAATATTACACGGGAGTTCGGTAAACGGCAAGGAAAATCTCGTAGAGCATAATTCCTTCATATTTAAAACCCCTCAGCCCCTATCACCGTAAACGAATCGCAGCCGAGCGCCGTCGACGGCACGTATACAATGGTGCGCGTCCTTTTATGCCAACACCGGGAGTAGACATGCTGCTCGCTATCGATATGGGAAATACGCAGACGGCCATGGGCCTGTTTGACGGAGACGAGCTGGTGCAGTCGTGGCGCATGCCCACCGACCGCTCTTATACCGCCGACGAGATCCATGTGCGCCTGATGGGTTTCTTTAAGATGTACGGCCTTTCGCTCGACGCGGTCGACGCGATCGCCTTTGCGGGCGTGGTGCCGCAGCTCTCGCGCGAATGGCACGCCGTGGCCGACCGCATTGCCGCAGACGCCATCGTCATCGGACCGCAGACGGCCGCGGTGACCAAGCTGCGCGCGGCGCGTCCCCAGGCCGTAGGTGCCGACCGCGTCGCTAACGCCGTTGCGGCCGAAACTTTCTACGGCGCGCCGGCAATCGTGGTGGACTTTGGCACCGCGACCAATATCGACGTCATCGATGAGGACGGTTATTACATTGGTGGAGCGATTGCGCCGGGCATCCGCATTTCGATGGACGCGCTCGCCGCCCGAGCCGCCAAGCTCGCCAGCGTTCCGCTCGAGGCGCCCGAGCACGCCATCGGCCGCGATACCGAGGAGTGCATCAAGGTCGGCGCCGTAACGGGCGCCGCCGCAATGGCTGAGGGCCTAGTCGCGCGCATGAAGCGCGAGCTGGGCCGCGAGGACGCCACCGTTATCGCCACGGGCGGTCTCGCCAGCATCGTCGCCGATTCGACCGACGCCTTCGACGTGGTCGACGGACAGCTCACCATCAAGGGTATCTGCGAAATCTACCGCCGCATGCAGGAGCTGGGATAGAGCAGGGGCTTAAGTCAAGCACGCCCGATGCCACAGTCCCCGCAAATGCTCGCCAAGCCTATTCCCCAGATAGGCGAAACCCTCCCCGGCACAGGCCGAGGAGGGTCTTGTTGTCATGTCTATCTTTGGGCGCGAACGCCCCGCGCTACAGCCCGCGAATTCGTACGGCCTCGGGCGGAAACTCCTGCTCGCCGGCATCGGTCTTAATGGTCGCGCGACCCCAGATGTCCAGGCCCGCAAACACACCGACCGCAAGCGGCAAGCCGTTGGGCGACACCGCCGCAACTTGGCGGCCCAGCAGCGGCACCATGTCGAAGTACTCGCCCAACACGGGGGCCAGCGGACCGGCAGCGCCCTGCGGCGTGTTGGCAACAACCGCCCAGGTGTCCACACGGGTCAGCACGGCGGCGGCCAACTCCTCGACCAGCGCTTCGTCAGCCACGTCCACACCAAGCTCGCTCAGCGCCGAACGCTCAATATCCACCGTCACGGCACCGAACATGCCTGCGGCACCGGCGCCACCGTTGACGGAGACGCGTGCAAACGACGTCTCAAACGCAGGCGCACCGCACACGATATCGCTCGGCCACTGGATACCCACCTTACCGGCAAGGCCCAACCCCGGCGTCGAAGCCGTGCCCACGAGCGCGCCCATCATGCCCATCGCGGCCACAAACGGCAGGCCGTGGAAGGCATGCATGTTCACATCCGGGCGCACGACCAGCGAAAACGTCAACGACGCCTCGCCCGCGCTCCAAGCGCACCAGCCCGCGGACGCACCCTCGCGGCCCGCGTCACGCGCGGCGTCAAGCTCGGTACCGGCGGCAACAGCATTCATCTCGATCATCTACATACGCCCCAATTCGCCCACGATATGGCCCACGCGGTCCTCGGGCTCCTTGACCTCGACGCCGTTGTAGCGGAAGAACCGCGCCGGGTCGTGCATCAAGTCCTCAAGCGGCACCAGCACAAAATCGCGCTCGCCGATCAGTGGATGCGGCAGGCGCAGCTTTTTGCCGCCGTGGGTCTCGCCGTCCATCCACAGCAGGTCCAGGTCGATGGTGCGCGGACCGTTGGCCTTGGCCTTTTTGGAGCGGTCGCGCCCCAGCTCGGCCTCGATCTTCATGAGCTCGTCGAGCAGCACCAACGGCGCCAGCTCGGTCTTGATCTCGATGACGGCGTTGGCAAACGCGTCCTGGCGCGTCTCGTAGGCAGGCTCGCTCTCGTAGATCTTGGAGGAGTTGGACACGCAGGTGAGTGGAATCTCGGCGATCATCTCGCGTGCGGCGCGGATGTTGTCGCAGCGATGCCCCAGGTTGGAGCCCACGGCCACAAACGCGCGGCGCGGCTGTGGCTTGGCAACCGCCCAGTAGCCGTTCAGGAACTGCGCAAAACCCGCGGCGTCGTGCACGCGCACGATGTTGGCACCGGCCTGGATGGCGCCCAGGCACACGCCAAACGTAGCGGCATCGCGCTCGGCGGCCTCGGTCACGCCCGAGACGGCGCCCACAAAGCGCTTGCGCGACACGGCGCACATGAGCGGATAGCCCAGTGACGCCATCTTGGCAGTCTCGCGCTGGATGACGATGCCTTCGTTAGCCGACTTACCAAAGCCCGGGCCAGGATCGATGCAGATGCGGTCGCGCGACACGCCGGCATGGATGAGCGTGCGGGCCTGGTCGGACAGAAAGCCCATAACGCGGCGCATGATGGGCGCCGAATCGGGCAGGGTGAAGCGGCGGAGCTGCGAGGTGGGCACGTAGGCTTCCTCGCGGCGGGCGCTGCGGCGCATCATGGCGGCCAGGCGGTCATTGGACTCCGATGCGGCCTCGGTGGCTGCGGGCGCGGCCTCGGGCGCGGGCGCGACGGTCTCGGCGGCAGTAGCCTGCTCGGCGGCCGGCGTCTCCTGCTCGCTTGAAGGCTCGGACGTGGGCTCCGGTTCGCCAAACGGCAACGAGGGCTGCACCACGCCGCCCGGAAGCTTGGCCTCCGGCTTAGGCTCGCCTAGCAACTTGCCGCGACGGCGGCGAGCCGGCTTCTCGGCCTCACGCGCGGCCTCGGCAGCCGCCTCGCGCGCCTTCTCGGCAACAAACGCCGCTGCCGAGGTATCGAGCTGCACCGTTGCGTGCGTGCGTGCGGGCGCGGCGACCTCGCCGGCATGCATCACGATGACGCCGCAAGTGCTCGTCTTAACAAACTCGACCATCTTGGGATCGGTGAAGCCGGTCACGTCGTTGACGATCGAGGCGCCGCAGCGCACGGCCGCCTTGGCAACCGCCACATGACGCGTGTCGATCGAGACGATGGCGCCCTCCTTGGCCAGCGCGCGCACCACGGGCAGCACGCGGCGAGCTTCCTCGTCGGGGTTGACCGGGGTAAAACCAGGGCGCGTGGACTCACCGCCCACGTCGATGATGTCGGCGCCGGCATCGAGCATCGCCAGGCCGTACTCGATAGCGGCATCGGGGTCGAAGTGCTCCCCGCCGTCGCTAAACGAATCGGGCGTCACGTTGAGGACGCCCATGATGCGCGGACGGTCAAAGCTGAGCTCGTACTTTCCGCACCGCCATGTCTTGCTGTCGTTCGCCATGAACATCCTCCTAAAATGCCCACGCCGCCGAGTCTGGGGAGCTGGCGGCGGGGTCGCTTTGCACTCAGTCTTTCTATTGTATCCGCGCGCGCGGGCTAGAACGCAAACGCGGCCGCGATGTCGCAAGAAATCAGCAGGTCGGCATTTGCATCCTGATCGGTGGGAGCAAGGTTGCATATGGCCAGCGTATCGCCGGTAAAGTATCGCGTAAGGCCTGCCGCCGGATACACCACGAGCGAGGTCCCGCCCACAATGAGGGCATCGGCGGCGGCGATGGCGGCAACGGCACCGGTCAACACATGCTCGTCGAGCGGCTCTTCGTAGAGCACTACATCGGGCTTGATGCGGCCGCCGCACGCGGGGCACGCAGGCACGCCCGCGGCATCCTCGTGCTCGCGCGAGCAAATCCACTCGGCGCTATAGACCGCGCCGCACGACTGGCAAATGTTGCGATGGACCGATCCGTGCAGCTCGAACACGCGCTGTGAGCCGGCCATCTGATGCAGGCCGTCGATGTTTTGCGTCACCACGGCGTCGAGCTTGCCGGCGCGCTCCAGCTCGGCCAGCTTGGTGTGGCAGCGGTTGGGCTTAGCGTTAAGCGCGATCATCTTGGTGCGGTAAAAGTCGAAGAACTCGGCCGGATGCGCCTCGTAAAAGCTATGCGACAGCATGGTCTCGGGCGGATAGGCAAACTGCTGGTGATACAGGCCGTCCACGCTGCGAAAATCGGGAATGCCGCTTGCCGTGGAAACACCAGCGCCGCCAAAGAACACCACGCGCTCGTGGGTATTGAACAGCTCCGCCAGCGCGGCGGAGGCCTGCCTGGGATCTGTTATCGCTTGCGTCATGTTTGTCCTCCGTCCATGTTGGTCGGGGCGGCCGCGATTGCGCCGTCGCCCACGGAGCCCACCCCGCCCCCGTTGCGCTAATCTTAAGCCTGCCAACCCCGTCGAAAGGACACCATGCCTCAGACTTACACTTTCGCCTCGTGGAACGTCAACGGCCTGCGCGCCGTGCTAAAAAAGGACCCGAGCTTTATCCAGATCGCGCAAGAACTCGACGTCGATATCCTGGCGCTGCAAGAGACCAAGCTGCAAGAAGGCCAGGTCGATATTGACCTGCCCGGCTATCACCAAACCTGGAGCTACGCCGAGCGTAAAGGCTATTCGGGCACCGCGGTCTTTAGCCGCCAGGAACCGCTACGCGTGCTGCACGCCGCTGCGCTGCTGTCCTACGCCGGCGAAGGCGAGGCTGCCGAGCTCGTTGCCCAAGCCGCGACCGAGGGCCGCGTCTGCGCGCTCGAGTTCGACAAGTTTTGGTTTGTTGACGTCTATACGCCCAACGCGCAAAACGAACTCGCGCGCATCGATGTGCGCATGGCCTGGGACGATGCCTATCGCGGCTTTTTGAGCGCGCTTGAGCGCGAGAGCGGCAAGCCCGTCGTAACTTGCGGCGACTTTAACGTGGCGCACGAGGAGATCGACCTTAAGAACCCCAAGTCCAACCGCGGCAACGCGGGCTTTTCGGACGAAGAACGCGGCAAGTTTACCGAGCTGCTCAACGCCGGCTTCACCGATACCTGGCGCGCGGCAAACCCCGACGTCGAGGGCGTCTACAGCTGGTGGAGCTACCGCTTTAATGCTCGCAAGAACAACGCCGGCTGGCGCATCGATTATTTCCTGGTGAGCGACGCAATCGCCGACAACGTACGCGACACCGGCATCCGCGGCGACATCTTTGGCAGCGACCACTGCCCCGTCACCCTCACGCTAGAGCTCTAGCCCCAAGTAATTCCTCTAGGGGACAGAGGAAAACAGATCATGTGACCCCTCTCCCTCTATAAGGTGCGGTGGAATAGTTCCTGTTTGGGCAGCAAATAGCCAAAAACGAGAACCATTCCACCGCAAGCTCGTGAGGGAACGCGAAATGCCTTACAGCCCGTATTTCACGACGACACGGTTAATGCGACGGCACCAAGGCTTGTACAAGGCAGCCAAGAACACGCAGGTCGCGAGGCCGTGTGTGATATCGAACGGCACTGCCGTGGCAAGACGTGCCATGGCACCCGCCCACGTGAGCGGTTGAACAAAACCGATAATGTCGTAGGCGTTGATCACAACGCCGTACAGCAAACCCGAAGCAAAGCCGTAGGTCAGCAGCGCCGGCATACGCACGGTGCCATCGGCGCGATCAAAAGCGCCGGCATGCGCCAGCGCACCGCCAACGTATCCCACGAGCCCCCAGGCATACATCTGCCACGGCGTCCACATGCCCTGCCCAAAAAAGAAATTGCTGGTCAGCGCCGCCAACGCACCGACCATAAAACCATTGCGGCGACCAAGCGTCGCCCCCGCGATAATGGCGATGGCACTCACGGGTTTAAAGTCGGGAATGGGGCCAAACAAGATGCGCCCCGCCGCGGCCAATGCTGCCAGAACCAGCGTGGGCATAATCTGGCGCAAACCCGGACGAGATGCCTCGTAACCCGCAAAGAACAGCGCGAGCACCAGCGCCACCACAACCAGCATGGCCAATGCTGCCTGCTCAACACCCGACAGCAACGCGGCAGCCATCACCGCCGGCACCGCCAACAACAGCGGGACCTCCAGTTTTGCAAGCAAGCGCGCGACGCGATAATCCGTCATCCCATCACGCCCTATAAAACACGTTATCGGCAAAGAAGTCGGCCGGCGGCTCCATGCAGGCAATCTCGCCGTCAAACATCATGACGACGTCGTCGGCTACCTGCTCGGCAAAGTCCAAATCGTGCGTAGCCATGATGACGGTGCCGCCAGCCTTCGCATGGTCACGCAGGGCGCGGGCAATGATGCGGCGGCTGAACAGGTCTAGACCCTTGGTGGGCTCATCGAGCAATAGCAGTTCGGGGCCGATTAGCAGCAGTTTTGCCAATGCAAGCAGTTGACGCTGCCCGCCCGAAAGATCGTACGGATGGCGTCCATCCAGACCCGACAACCCCAAGCTCGCCGCACGCTCCCGCGCCAAGTTCTCGTCATATCCGCAGGTCGAGGCCCATTCCATCAGCTCATCGCGAACCGTCTCGGCAACCAGCAATGCTTTGGGATTCTGAGGCAGCAGCGCCGCCGAGGCCGCTCCGCGCACCATGCGGCCGCGCTGCAGCTTGGCGGTCTTCGCCAGCACCGAGAGCATCGTCGACTTGCCGCAGCCGTTACCGCCAACAACCGCATGCACCGCACCGGCCGAAAACGACGCATCGAGCCCACGCAACACCCAGCCGGACGCTCGATCGTAGCGAAACCAGCCTTCCGACAGGGTGGTAGCCGACCCGCCGTGCATTTTTTGGAGTATTCTGCTTCCATCCGTGCGCGAGAAGGCTTCCGAGCCGTTCTCGAGCGACGTTTGCGCCACAAATTCGGACGATTTGTCCAATTCCGAACTTTTTTTCGCGCTCGATACGTCCCCGGGCGGCTCCAGAGAACCCAAATTGTCCTCACGCCTGCTGAATACTCCGTTTTTTGCACATCGGATGGCACCCCACCCCAACATGTCATCGGAAAACAGCGATTCTCGGCGTCCCAAAGAAGACATATCCGCCACCTCGCGCACGCGACCGCCCTCAATCCGGTGCGTACACGTCGCATACTCGAGCATCGGCCGCGGCTGATGCGTCGCCACAACAACCGTGCAGCCCAGCTCGCGATTCACACGAAACAGCGCGTGCAGGAAATTCTTCTCCGCAACCGGATCAAGCTGAGACGTGGGCTCGTCGAGCAGCAGCACGCGCGGGCGCAACGCCAGAACGGCCGCCAACGACAGCAACTGTTTGCGACCACCCGAAAGCGTGTCAGTATCGCGGTGAAGCCAATCTTCCAGCCCAAAGAAATAGCTGGTCTCAGCTACGCGACGGCGCATCTCATCACGTGCTAGCCCCAAGTTTTCCAGGCCAAACGCCATCTCGTGCCACACGGTTTCGCACACGATCTGGTTCTCGGGATCCTGGAACACATAGCCCACGCGCTCCGCCGATGCCCGCACATCCATGTCGGCGACGGGCTCGCCCAGCACGCGCAGCTCGCCGGAGCGCGTACCCGCCGGCGCGATCTCGGGCTTGAGCAGCGACAGCAGCGTCGACTTGCCCGAACCGGTACCGCCAACAAGCAGTGCAAACGCACCTTGGGAAACACGCCAATCAAGCCCCTCGAGCACCGGTGCCTCGGCCCCGGGATAGGCAAAACTAAGGCCTCGCACCTCAATCGCCGGCGCGGCCGAGCCATATGCCACACCCGCCGCCGAGCTCCTATCCAACCGAGCCATCAGCCAAACCTCTTCTCATCAATCGCGTGCGACGCGCAAGGCAGCATCATCCAGGCAGCGTACACGACATAGCCCAGCCACGGCGCCGGCACCGATAGTTGCGGGTAAAACGAATACTGCATCGTCGCAGTCCACGCCACTGCCGTCGTGGCCATGCCAAACAGCGCAAGTCCAACCAGCGCGGCAACATCGCCGCGCCCCAGCCGATACCGCGCATACGTCGTTCGACGCGTCGCGGCGCCCCACCCACGGGAGCGCATGGCGTCCGCACGCTCCAGCGAATCTTCCATGCCCCAGCCCATCAACACGCTCGACGCCCGCAGGCGCGATCGCACGGGATCGGTGGGCGCGCGGCCCGGCACATCAATCGCATCCTGCACCGCCAGCACCGTACGACCGCGGCGTAAAAACTGCGGGATAAGCCTCATGCACATCGAGATCATGAGCGCAATCACCGGTGCGGCATTGCCCAGCAGCGCGAGCACCTTGTCGTATTCGAGCATCGACGCCGCGGCCTCAAACCACAGCACGCTCGCCACAAACAGCCCGCCCATGCACAGGCCGTATACCATGCTTTCCAGATACACCGCGCGCATGCCAATACGGAACAGCTCCGTCGAGCCCGAGGCGCTAAACAGCGGATTGACCAGCGCGATAATCAAAATCACCGGCAGCTGCCAGCGGAGTGCGCCCAGCGTGCGGGCAGCCCCGCGCGTCGCAAATCCATACGCCAGCCCGCCCGCAAGTGACAGCGCAATCAGCACCGGCTGCATCGAGAACATGGTGAGCCCCAGCGTCAGCACCATGTAGAGGGCCGGCACAGCCGGATGCGACATCGAGAATGCCGCGACGGGCTCGCCGCCAAACTCCTCTTGTATGTTGTCCACGGGCACCCCCGTCCCCTCGCTCAAACGACAGCTCCGCAGCACCGCCAACGCCGCACGCAAGCAGCGCAAACGCCACGCCGGCGGCACCGACATCGGCCGCCATGAGCCAATCGCTACGCGCTCAACATATGCCTGCGGTATCATATTGCGCCGTGTATCGTTTCCAAACACACGTCTCTATAACGTAACAGGAGATCACATGGACGCAACCGCAATTATCCTCGCTGCCGGCGAGGGCACCCGCATGAAGTCGAACCACTGCAAGGTTTCGCACAAGATCCTGGGTAAGCCCATGGTCCAGTGGATCGTCGACGCTACCATCAAGGCCGGCTGCAGCCGTGTCGTGGTCGTCATCGGCAGCCACGCCGACGAGATGCGCGCCCTTATCGACGGCACCTACGCCAACAGCGCCACCAAGGTCGAGTGCGTCGAGCAGACCGAGCGCCTGGGCACCGGCCACGCCGTGAAGGTCGCGCTCGAGGCCTGCGGCATCACGCAAGGCCCCGTCGTCGTGCTCAACGGCGACTTGCCGCTCATCACCGCCGACACCGTCGCCAAGTTCGCGCAGACCGTCGCTACCGGCGAGCTCGCCTGCACCGTCATGACCATGACCCCGCCCGATCCTTTCGGCTACGGCCGCATCAAGCTGGGCGCCGACGGTCAGATCGAGCGTATCATCGAGCAGAAGGACTGCACGCCCGAGCAGGCCGCCACGCTGCTCGAGTGCAACGCCGGCTGCTACGCCTTCGACGGCGTGCAGCTCGCCGCCCACATTAACGAGATCGGCAACGACAACGCGCAGTCCGAGTACTACCTGCCCGACATGCTCGAGATCCTCAAAGGCCACGGCCAGGCAGTCTCCATCTTCCACTGCGACGACTACCGCGACGGCCTGGGCGTCAACAGCCGCATTCAGCTCGCGCAGCTCACCGCCATCGCGCGCGACCGCATCAACAAGCGCTGGATGGCCGAGGGCGTCACCTTCATCGACCCCACGCAGGCTTGGATCGGCCCCGACGCCACCATCGGCCGCGACACCGTCGTGTGGCCGCAGACGCATCTGATCGGCCACGTCACCGTGGGCGAAGAGTGCCAGCTCGGCCCCAACAGCCGTCTCACCGACACCACCGTCGGCAGCGGCTGCATCATCGATGAGACCATCGCCATCGAGGCCGTCATCGAGAACGGCGTCGACTGCGGCCCGCGCGCCTACTTGCGCCCGGGCACCCACATGCTCGACGGCTCCAAGGCCGGTACGCACGTGGAAATCAAGAAGTCCACGATCGGCGAGGGTTCCAAGGTGCCCCACCTGTCCTACATCGGCGACACCACCATGGGCTCCGGCGTCAACGTGGGCGCGGGCTCTATCACCTGCAACTACGACGGCGTCCACAAGCACAAGACCGTCATCGGCAAGGATGCCTTCATCGGTTCTGACACCATGATGGTCGCGCCCGCCCAGATTGGCGACGGTGCGCTCGTGGCCGCCGGCTCCGTCATCACCGAGCCGGTCCCGGCCGACGCACTCGGTCTGGGCCGCGCCCGTCAGGTAAATATTGAGGGCTGGGCCGCCGATTATCGCCGCCGTCTGCACGAGGACGACGAGGCATAACGTTTCGCCAAGCACAAAAGGAGCTGTTCCCACGGGGACGGCTCCTTTTTCTATCGTGACCTGCGCGACCGGATGAGTGGTCGGTTCGTGTCCGTTGACGGTAAAGACGTTATCAAGACCCGATTAACCCCGCAGCACGGTTACAATGCAAAAAGGCATCTATATGGCATTCGATGTATAAAGGAGAAGGGTAATGCCGATTAATGATCCCGAGAAGTCGGAGAATATGCGCAAGTCCATCCGCGTGTATTCCGGTTCCTCCAACCGTCCCCTCGCTCAGAAGATCGCTGAGTACCTTGGGGTCGAGCTTTCGGGCCTTACGCTAAAGCAGTTCGCCAATGGCGAGATTTACGCCCGCTACGACGAGACCGTCCGCGGCGCCGACGTCTTCCTGATTCAGTCCGTGGCCGGCGGCAACGTCAACGACATGCTCATGGAGCTGCTCATCGCCACCGACGCTGCCAAGCGCGCATCCGCCCGCTCCATCACCGCCGTCATCACCCACTACGGCTATGCCCGCCAGGACCGCAAGGCCGGCCCGCGCGAGCCCATCACCGCCCGCCTCGTCGCCAACCTGCTCGAGCGCGCCGGCGTCAACCGCATCATCACCCTCGACCTGCACCAGGGCCAGATCCAGGGCTTCTTTGATATCCCGGTCAACCACCTGTCCGCACTGCCGCTGTTTGGCCAGTACTACAACGACATGCACTTCGACACCGACAACCTGGTTGTCGTCTCCCCCGACGTGGGTCGTGCCAAGGCCGCCAAGAAGCTGTCCGACATGCTCGGCTGCGACCTGGCCATCGCCCACAAGGGCCGTCCGCGCCACAACGCCGCCGAGGTCATGGGCATCATCGGTGACATCAAGGGCAAGACCTGCGTCATCAACGACGACATGATCGACACCGCTGGCACCCTGTGCGCCAACGTCAAGGAGCTCAAGGCTATGGGCGCTGGCGACATCTACGTCTGCGCCACCCACGGCATCTTCTCCGGTCCGGCCATCGAGCGCCTGAACGACGCCCCGATCGTCGAGTGCGTCGTCACCGACGCCATTCCCGTCGAGGTCGGCGGCAAGATCAAGACCATCTCGGTCGCCGAGGAGTTCGCTCAGGCCATCTCCGCCGTTTACCACGAGGAGCCCGTCTCCACGCTCGTCGGCGGCGACTTCGCGCTGTAGTCGCTCGACCCTCGCATCCCTCCGGAAGCCCCGGACACGCCTGCGGGGTTATCACGCGAACGTCCTCGCCGCTTTGCGGCTGCGGGATGTTCGCTTTGATAACCCCTCCCGGCGTGTCCGGGGCTTCCTGCTGTCTCGGGGCAGCTGTTTTCTGAAATGACTTTGCTGCAACCTTTCCTCGCCTTCGGCGGGCGTGGTAGCCTTTGTCGTTGATTGAACTTTTGTGTAACGAAAGGATGAACATGGCAGCTGCACAGCCGCTTAAGATTCGCATGGTTGCCGGGCTTGGCAACCCTGGCGAGGAATATGCCGAGACCCGCCACAACGCCGGCTTTAAGGCGATCGACGAGCTGGCCCGTCAGGCCGGCGTCACGTACTGGAAAAACCAGGCCGGCGCCGAGGTCGCGCTCATCAACATCAACGACCCCGAGGAAGAGGGCGGCAAGCGCCAGATAGTGCTGGTCAAGCCGCAGTCGTACATGAATACCTCGGGCGGCCCCATCTCCAAGCTCTGCCGCGAGTACAAGATCAAGGCCGAGGAGCTGCTCGTAATCCACGACGAGCTCGATATTCCCGCCGGTGACGTGCGCGTCAAGGTCGGCGGCGGCCATGCCGGCCACAACGGCCTGCGTTCCATCATCGACAAGATGGGCAGCCGCGACTTCAGCCGCATCCGCACTGGCATCGGCAACCCTCCCGGCAAGATGGCCGTCGCCGACTACGTACTTAAGCAGCTGCGCGCCCGCGAGGCCGAGGATTTCCAGGACACCTGTGCCCGCGCGGCCGATGCCGCGGGTCTCGCCATCGTGCACGGCGTGATCTATGCCCGCGACCACGTCAACGGCGCCGCCTCCGCCAACGGCAAGCACTAAAACCTATCATTTAGGGACAGGTTTATTTTGGCAGGTTTTACCTGCGAAAACGCCGCGGCGGCCACATCGCAATAAACCGCGCGCCGCCATACACACATAGTGCCCCAAAGGGGGCCGGCCTCATCACAACCCGAGGCCGGCCCCATTTGCCGTTTTACCTGATAAAACCGACCAAAATAAACCTCTCCCCCTTTGGTAGGTCAAAGTGGATAAACCCTGCTCCCAACCGCCGAAGACACACGTAAGTGACATGTCCATGAGGGTATAATTTGCACCGTATGTCTGCACAACGCCTGTGCGCGTACGGTTTTATTCGGGCTACCGTCCATTTCCGTGGAGGCACGGTTCGGCGGCCCTAACAAGAGAGGGGTTCTATGTATAAGATCCTGGAGAAGACGCAGTTCTCGGAGAAGGTGTTCAAGTTCCGCATCGAGGCGCCCGCAATCGCCAAGCATGCGCACGCTGGACAGTTCCTCATGGTTCGCGCCAACGAGACGGGCGAGCGCGTCCCGTTTACCCTGGCCGGCTGGAACGGTGACGAGGGCTGGGTCGAGTTCATCTTCATGGTGATCGGCAAGACCACCGAGATGCTTTCCACCTACGAGGCCGGCGAGTCGCTGCGCGACGTCGTGGGCCCGCTGGGCGTTCCCACCGAGATGGCCGAGGGCCCCTGCGCCGTCATTGGCGGCGGCGTCGGCCTGGCAATTGCCTTCCCGGTCGCCAAGCACCTGGTCGAGACCGGCCACGAGGTGCACGCCATCATGGGCGCCCGCACCAAGGACCTCCTGCTCATGGAGGACCAGTTCCGCGAGCTCCTCGACGAGGACCACATCCACATCACCACCGACGACGGCTCCTACGGCGAGCAGGGCGTTGTCACCGCTCCGCTGGAGCGCCTGCTGCAGGACAAGGCCGTGAGCCAGGTCTTCTGCGTCGGCCCCGTTCCGATGATGAAGTTCTCGACCCTCACCGCCCAGAAGTACGACACCCCCATCACCGCGTCGCTCAACCCCATCATGGTTGACGGCACCGGTATGTGCGGCTGCTGCCGCGTCGAGGTGGGCGGCGTGACCAAGTTCGCTTGCGTCGACGGCCCCGACTTCGATGCCACCCTGGTCGACTGGGATGACCTTCGTGCCCGCCAGGCCGCTTACCGTTCCGAAGAGGGCGCGTCCCTCAAGGCCTATGAGGAAAAGAGCTGCGCATGCCACTAGTTAACGGTCGTTTCGTTGCCGATATGAAGTCGCCCCGCACCCCCGATAACGAGGAGCCGGCTGCCGAGCGCGCCTGCGACTTCCGCCCCGTCGACAAGGGCTTCACCGAGGAGATGGCGCTGGCCGAGGCCGAGCGCTGCCTCAACTGCAAGAAGCCGTTCTGTGTTGAGGGCTGCCCCGTCAACATCAACATCCCCCGCTTTATCGAGCAGATCCGCGAGAAGGACTTCGGCGGCGCTCTCGATACCATCCGCGAGGACTCCATGCTTCCCGCCATCTGCGGCCGCGTCTGCCCGCAGGAGAATCAGTGCGAGGGCAGGTGCATCCGTGGTAAGAAGTCCGAGCCCGTGGCCATCGGCCAGCTCGAGCGCTTCCTGGGTGACCGCCCCGAGCTCGCCTCCACGCCCAAGATGGCTCCCAAGAACGGCAAGAAGGTCGCCGTCGTGGGCTCTGGCCCGTCCGGCATCACCTGCGCCGGCGAGCTCGCCCGCAATGGCTTTGACGTCACCGTCTTTGAGGCCTTCTTTACCGGCGGCGGCGTGCTGGTCTACGGCATCCCCGAGTTCCGTCTGCCCAAGGCGGTCGTCAAGCGCGAGATTGACGGCCTGGAGGACATGGGCGTCAAGTTTGAGTACAACTCCGTCGTGGGCAACATGGCCACGGCCGAGGAGCTGTTCGAGCAGGGCTTCGACGCCATCTATGTGGCGACCGGCGCTGGCCTGCCCAAGTTCCTCAACGTCCCCGGCGAGAACCTGCCCAACGTCTTCTTCGCGAACGAGTACCTCACCCGCGTGAACCTGATGAAGGCCAACAAGTTCCCCGAGTACGACACCCCCACCAAGCACGGCAAGAACGTCGTCGTCTTTGGTGGCGGCAACGTGGCTATGGACGCCGTCCGTACCGCCAAGCGTCTGGGCGCCGAGCACGCTATCATCGCCTACCGTCGTACCGAGGACGAGATGCCCTGCCGTCGCGCCGAGCTGCACCATGCTAAGGCCGAGGGCGTCGAGGTTCTGCCGCTCGTCTCCCCGCTCGAGTTTGTCGCTGGCGAGGACGGCTCCGTGTGCGCCGTCAAGGTCCAGAAGATGGAGCTCGGCGAGCCTGACGAGTCCGGCCGTCGTCGCCCGGTGCCCATCGAGGGCGCCATCGAGGAGATTCCCTGCGACGTCGCAATCTCGGCTATCGGCACCAACGCCAACCCCTTCGCTGCCAAGATCGGCGGCAAGATGGAGCTCAACAAGTGGGGCTACATCGTCGCCGACGAGGAGACCGGCCAGACCACCGATCCCCGCATCTGGGCCGGCGGCGACATCGTCACCGGTGCCGCTACGGTCATTCTGGCGATGGGCGCCGGCAAGAAGGCCGCCGCTTCGATCACCAAGAGCCTGCTGGGCGAGTAATCACCTGCAGCGCTAGCCACCAAACGGCAAAGTCCCCGTCGAGCACGCGCCCGGCGGGGACTTTTTCTATACCGGCCGCCAGACCACCACGATGGGGACAGGCACCTTTGTGGTAGTTTGGGGCCTGGTCGATCGTTTTGTCTCGATCTGTAACAGTTAGGACCTGTTGAGCCTCGTAGTTGTTACAGATCAAGATATTGTGCGAACATCCGCCTGTTCATCTCAATCTGTAACAGTTAGAGACCAAATTCCCCGCTACGTGTTACAGATCAAGACGTTAGGTTAGCGGCCATTCGGTTCATCTAAATCTGTAACATCTAGGGCCGTTTTGGGCAGCCAGGTGTTACAGATTGAGATCTTGATAAAGCCGAGGACGGGCGCTGCCACCAAAACCTAGCGCTTGCGGCGCTTGGTTGCGGCGATGCCGGCCGCGGCAACGGTTGCGCCGGCGATGCCTAGGGCGGTGGCCGTCATCGCGGTGGTGTCGCCTGTGGCGACTAGAGCGGTATCGGACTTCTTGGCCGGCGTGGCTTTCTCAACCGTCTTGGTCGTGGTGGTGGTCGCGGGCGACTTGGCCGCGGGTTTGGTCTCGGGCTTCACTTCGGGCTTGGTCTCGGGCTTAACCTCAGGCTGCGGTGTCGGCTTGGGATCCGGCGTAGGCTGCGGATCGGGAGTCGGCGTGGCTTCAAGCGTAAAGGTCAGATCGGTGTTGAGCCACAGGGTGTAAATCCAGCCGCTGTCCTCATCGGATACGCTATCCGCGACCTGGTAGCCGCACTCCTGGCCGTTGATCACCAGCTTGGTGTTGGGCGTAAAGTAGAAGCCGCGCGCCGACTTAAGGTAGATGCCGTAGCGATAGGTCACGCCAGGCTTAAAGGCATCGATGTGGTTCGTGATGTTCTGATCCCAGAACTTCTGAGAGTTCACTTCGCTGCCATCGCTGCCCGTCCAGAACTCACACTGAGGAAGGGAGTTGGAGCCCGTCGGAACATTCGCCGTAAAGACCGGCTTATCGCCCGCCTTGAAGGTGGTCGTGGCACCGTTGATCTCGATAACGTCGATGGCCCGCCATTCGTCGATCGGCTGCTCGCACAGCATATTGTCAGCGTTTGGCGCGAAGACGCCGTTGACGGTCTTGATGTGGTGCGCTCAATGACCGTTGACGTTCATATTGCAGTCATCGGCCACGGTATTGTCGCCCTTGAGCCTCAGCTCAACGGAGTACATGTAGAACTTTCCCTCTTCGAAGTGGTCAATCTTCTTCATGCCCGGCGTGTACTTCGCGGGGTCGGAATACCAGAAGGCAACGGGTACCGACTCCCCGGATTCCATATCGAGCTCCATCTCTTCCCAGCACTCATAGGCGATCTCGTACTTGTCGGCGTCAGCAGCGGGGATCGTCGCGGTCGCGCGCGGCGCCTCGCCGGGCGCGTAGTCGGTCTTCACGTCGTTGACGTCCAGGTTATGGAGGGCTTCGTTTTCCGATGCAACGAGCGTAATTTCGCTCTTGATGACGTAGCGGAGGTAATAATCGTACCTGGTTTCGTTGAGGATAGTCGAGCTGCCTTCATAGTCAGTTCCGGTATACTCCAGTGCCGTGCCAATATAGAGAGCCTCATTGCGCGTGAGTCGATACGAGCCGCCTGCCGCGCCACCCGTAAAGGTCAGCGTCAGCCTCATGTAATCGCCAACAGGCTCAAAGCGGGCCGTCACATCGGACATAGATGTGTCCTGGACTTCAGCCAGGGTGCCCGAAGCAGCATCGGCCCGGTAGTACTTGGTTTCGACAAGTTCGCAGAGCGGCTCATCCGGCATGCCGCCCTCAACATCGGGAAAATCATAGGTATACGACTGGCCCTTTTCGAGTGTGACATTGCTCGGAAGCGCGCAGTCCGTGTAGCGGGAAACCACGGTCGTATTGACCCTAACGTCGCTGCCGCCAACAACATCAGTCACACCGCGGGGCATGATGGCGTCATTCGCCGGCGTGGCGGCGTTGTCGCTGGGAGTATTTTGTTCAGCGGGTGCCGCATCGTTGGATTCATCGGTGGCGCCAGTCGGGGCCGTCTGCTGAGGCTCAGCGGTGGCTTGCGCCGCCGGAGCAGCATCGGTTGCAGGCGCGGTCGTTGCGGCCGCATCCTCCGCAACCGTCGGCGTCACCGGAGCCGCGGCAACCTCATCCGTCCCAGCGGCGGGATCGGCGCATTCCGTCGCCAGCGCCACGCTCGGCAGCAGCAACTGACCGACCATAAGCGCACACGCGCCGGCGCAAGCGATTTTGGCACCCACACAACGCCAAGTACCGTGAACCAGCGAGCAGGTGCGCTCACGCTGAGTTTGCTTATCGAAGTGACTTCCGTTCATAACGGCCTCCTTGGTCGTAGGGACATACCGCCACAAAGGTGCCTGTCCCCTTTGTGGCGGTCCTGTACCACCAAGATGTGCCAAATGACTCCATATGCCTAGGTTCGTAGATGCGAACCTAGGCCTCTACCTGCGGTTTAATTCAATATGATTTCGTTGTCGTCACACGCGTCCCAGGGACGCTACAATCGAGGACACGACTATTCCGTCCACCCAAAGGACTGTCCTTGAATCTGAGCAAGCCTAAAATCAACGCGCTTCTGGCACTCGCACTGTTTACCTTCGCCTTCCTTGCCGCCGAGTTTCGCTTCGACGTCAACGTCGGGCTGCTCGCCGGTGCCGAACGCGTTGTGATCGCACAGGGCTTTATTCTGGGCGCGAGTGTACTCGGCTTTATCGGATATGCGCCGCTGCTCGGGCTCGCACAGCGCAAAGGCCACTCATTGGCAGCCGCCAACGCCGCTGTTCCCGTCGCCATCTTGGGATTGACCCAGATCCAGTCCCCCACGGGCCCGCTTGCCCTCGAGATTCTGGGGTGCGTGGCGTTCTTTGGACTCGGCCTGCTGGGCGCCGCCACTCACCACGCCTTTTCGTTGGCATTTCAGGATGATCCCAAGCTCGCCACCGGTGCGGGAGCGGCCTATGCCGCGGGCATCCTGATGCAGTTCGCCGTCAACCTGCTCAATTGCGGCGGTATCGCAGAGCTCATCGTCCTTGGCACAGCGACGATCGCCATCTCCGCCCTCAGCGTCGTTCCCCAAAAGGCTGCCGAGAGCTCCAGCCCCGCCATCAATCCCTTTGTTGAGCCCTCTCATGCCCTCGCCAAACAGGCATGCTGGAGCATCGCGCTCGTCATGATTCTTGCCTGCTTGTTCTCGACCCTCGACAACGTGGTCACACTCTCCAACGCCCACGGCACCATTGCCGTGCAGACCTGGCCGCGCCTCTTTTTGGCGGCAAGCGGCCTTGCCGCCGGTCTTATCTTTGATCTTGCCGAGCGCCGATACATGGGGCTTGTCATGCTCGGCATTGCCGTGCTCTCGACCATTTCCATCCTGGCCGTCGAGGCCGGTGCCGATCCCAACCTGGGCCTTGTCGTCTTTTACCTGAGCTCGGGCTTTTTTTGTCACGTTCTTTACCGCCACCTTTACACAGCTGGCACCGCACATGCATGCGCCCGCTCTCTGGGCCGGCATGGGACGCGCCGCCAACAATGCATGCGCATTCACTACATCGGGCATCTCGCTTGCCCTTGTGACCTCGGGCAACGTTGCCCTCATCATGATCGGTGCGCTCGTTTTGCTCGTCGCCGCCTGCGCGGCATTCGTGGCAGCCGGCCTGTTCCGCCTACCCCAAACCGAGCAGGAGCGCGAGCGCGAGCAGCTGGCAGAAGAAGTGCTCGCCGCGCCCACCGTCGAGGAGCAGCGCCAGGCCTTCATCGCCAACCACGCCCTCACCCCGCGCGAAGTCGACGTGCTCATAGCCGTGACCCAGGATGAACGCCCGCTCAAGCAGGTCGCCGAGGAGCTCGGTATCTCGATGCGCATGGTGCAGCGCCACCTGAGCTCTATCTACCAAAAGACCGACACGCAGACGCGCGCCGGTCTCGCCAAAGCCTTCCCCTCTGCCTAAAACAAAAACCACCACAAAGGTGCTGTCCCCTTTGTGGTGGTTTTGATCGGCTAGCCTTCGAGCTGCGCCACTTTGTAGCGGTAGGCAGCGGCGATGACGTCCTTGCAGCCCTCGCGGCCCAGCTTGGCGCGGTTGACGACGATGTCTTTACCGCTCGTCATCTTCCACTTTCCGGCACTGTAGCGCTTATAGAACGCCTCACGCGCCTTCTGTTGCTGCTTGACCAGCTTGGCGCCCTTCTTTTTATTAAGGCCACGCTTCTTGCGCACGATCTCGACGCGGTCCTCAAAGGGAGCGGTCACCAACACGGCAATGTGGTTGGGGTTATTACGCAACAGGTAATCGGACAGGCGGCCTTCGATAATGCAGCTCTCGGTCTCGCCCAGGTCCAAAATCACCTGGCTCATCTTTTGGAACAACTTGTCCGAGTACGAACGGGCATCGTAGCGGTCGGGCAGAAACGCCATGTTCTCCACGGCCAAACGCTCGTCATAGGCAGCCATCTTGTCGAGCGACTCGCCCGCGCGCAGCGACGCACGTACCAGCAGCTCGTTATCGTACAGCGGAATCCCCAACTCGTCGGCAAGCATGCGACCAATCTCGTGGCCCTCGGCGCCAAAGTCGCGCGCGATGGTAATGACCACAGGACTCTTCTTATTCTCCAGATCGCTCATCGCGATTCCTTTCTCTATGTGACAAAGGGACTGTCCCTTTGCCACATTCTACGCTGCCACCATTCGCCTCTGATATGCGCGAACCAGCAGCGAGATACCAAAGTTGAGCACAAAGTACATCGCAAACACCAGGCCGTAGAGCATAAGCACCTGCGACAGGTCGATCGCATGGGCCATCACGACATTTGCCGTGTACATGAGCTCGGCCACGTTAATGCCCGAAAGATACGAGCTGTCCTTGATGACGGTCGTGCATTGGCTAAACAGCGCCGGAATGATCGTCTTAAACGTCTGCGGCAGAATGATGTAGCGCATGGTGGCAAAGAAGCCAAAGCCCTGGCTCTGCGCTGCCTCAAACTGGCCGCGCGGAATCGAGTTGAGGCCGCCGCGCACAATCTCGGCCATAACAGCGCTGGTAAACAGCGTAAAGGCGATGGTCGAAATCACAATGTCCAAACCCTGCACCGTAAAGTAGATAAACAGGATCCACAGCAGGTTCGGCGTGCAACGGAACAGCTCAATATAGGCGCTCACCAAAATACGGAACGGGCGGGGCGCATAGCTTTTAACAAGCGCCAGCACCGTGCCAAAGATGAGCGAGAAAAAGATCGACAGCGCCGAGATCTCGATTGTCTTAACAAAGCCGCCCCAGATGTAGAGCAGGTTCGTCGCGTTGAAGATTTCCATGCGCTAGGCCTCCTCTACATTGTCGAGCCCCAGCTCGGCCAGGCTCACGCCGCGCGGACGCTCCTTGGAGCGGCGCTCGAGCCACTGCACCAGCATGGCGAGCGGAAAGCAGATGATGAAGTACATAAGGCAGCAGACGATGTATCCCTGCAGGTAACCGTACAGACTCACAAAATTATCGGAACGGTACATAAGGTCGCCGCCAGCCACAAGTGCCAACACCGACGTGTTCTTGACCAGGTTGAGCGCCTGGTTACACAGCGGCGGCAAAATGATCTTGAACGTCTGGGGCAGCACGATGTACCAGTACGCCTGCGCACGGGTGAAGCCCTGGCTCTGGGCCGCCTCCATCTGACCGCGCGGAACCGCCTCGATACCGGTGCGGATGACCTCCGAAATGTAGGCCGCGTGATACAGGCCCACACCCAAGAAGCCCAGCACGAACGGCGCGATGCGCACCGGCTGATCGGCACCGGTTATGGCCTGCAAAAACTGCGGACCGGCCATGTACATAAAGAGCACCTGCACGGGCAACGGGGTATTCTGGTAAAACTCCACGTACACGCGGCTTATTGCGCGCAGCACGCGCGAGCGAGTGGTAGAGAACACGCCCAGCAGCGTGCCCAGCACCAGCGACAGCAGCAGGCCGGCAACGACCACTTGCAGCGTCACGCCAAAGCCCTCCCAGAAGGGCCCCATGTTTTGAAATGTCGTCGACCAACGGTCGGCGTCAAATAATCCTTCGAGCATTTGATTCCTTCCTTGGACGATGCGCCTATACAAGACCCCAGGTCTTGACCTCTTGGTCGAGCCAGCCGTCGGCCAGGCGATCGCAAATCACCTGATCGACCACGGCCGAAAGGTCGCAGCCCTTCTTGGTCGCCACGCCGTAGCCCTGCTCGCCAAACTTGACCTCGGGCTGCAGCAGCTCAACGGTCTCGTTCATGTAACCGGCCAGCGTGGAGCGGTCCATGGCAAAGACGTCGATATTGCCGGCATCGAGCGAACTCTTGATGATGGGATAGCCGCTAAAGGCCCTAAACTCGGGCTTACAGCTAAAACCGTTGTCCTTGATCATCTGCTCGATCAGGCCCTGCGTGGTGGCACCCTGGCTCACACCAATGACCTTGCCATCCAGATCCTCAATCGAGGTAAAGCCCGAACGCTTCTTGACCATGAGTCCCACGTAGTCGGTGCGGTACGGCGTCGAGAAATCCCAGCTCTTCTTGCGCTCGTCGGTGATGGTGTAGGTCGCCGCGACCACGTCAAGCTGGCCGTTATCGATCAGTGGGCCGCGCGTCTTGGGCGTTACGTCGGTAAACTCGACAAGCTCCTGGGCGCGGGCCTCCTTGTAGCTCACGCCGAAGACGGCAGCGGCGATCTGGTAGCACAAATCGACTTCCATGCCCTCAAAGCGGCCCTTGGCGGTGTCGTAATAGCCGTAGCCGGGAACATCCTTCTTAACGCCGGCATTCAGATGGCCACGCGACTTAATGGCCGCAAGCTTGGACCCCTTGTCGGAGCCCTCGCCACTGGTGGAGTTGCCACAACCGGTAAGCGCGGTCCCCGTCAACGCGAGCATGCCGGCGCCCGCCAGCTGCAAAAAGTGACGGCGCGACACGGCCGCCCTCGTCATATCCGTCATGTCCATCACCGCGCCTAGTGCAGAATCTTGGACAGGAACTCGCGGCAGCGCGGGTTCTCGGGGTTATCGAAGAAGTGCTCGGGCGTGCCCTCCTCCAGGATGCGGCCGTCCTCCATAAAGATGACGCGGTCGGCCACCTGGCGTGCAAAGCCCATCTCGTGCGTCACGCAGATCATGGTGATATCTTCCTGCGCAAGCTCGATCATAACGTCCAGAACCTCCTGGACCATCTCGGGGTCGAGCGCCGAGGTCGGCTCGTCAAACAGGATGATGGGCTGCTTGGTGCACAGGGCACGGGCGATGGCGATGCGCTGCTGCTGACCGCCCGAGAGATTCTGCGGATACTCGCCGGCCTTATGCGCCATGCCGACGCGCTTGAGCGCGGCGATGGCGATCTTGGTCGCCTCCTCCTTGCTCTTCTTTTGCAGCTTGATGGGCGCGAGCGTCAGGTTGCCCAGCACCGTCATGTTGGGATACAGGTTGAACTGCTGGAACACCATGGAACTATACTTGCGAGCCATCTCCAGGTGGTTCTTTTTGGTGAGCGGCGTACCGTCGATGACGACCTCGCCCGACGTGGGCTCCTCCAGATAATCGACGCAACGGATGAGCGTCGACTTACCCGAGCCGGAAGGCCCGATCATTACGAGCTTCTCGCCGCGCTTGACGGTGAGATTGATATCTTTGAGCACATGCAGGTCGCCAAAGTACTTGTTGAGATGCTTGATCTCGATCATGTCTGCCATGAATGTCCCTTCCCTGCGTTTACACGAGTTGAACTATTGTACGGAAAGAACCACGTTTCCGCAGCCCACGCTACATCCCCGTAAAGAACCCGCAACCTTCCACCCACTCATTGGGGACAGACTTAAATGAGTACCTGCTCATTGGGCACTCATTTAAGCCCGTCCCCAATGAGCGTAGCCCGGGCACTCATTTAAGCCTGTCCCCAATGAGTGCCCAGCCCAGCAAAAAGGGGCGCGACCATGACGGCCACGCCCCCCTAAACATCAACTATGTACCGCTCGGCCCCTACGCGAGTTTGGCTCCGACGATCTTTGCCGCGGCCGGCTTATCGAAGTTGCCACCGGTGGCCTTGCCGAGTGCGCCCATAACCTGGCCCATCTGCTTCTTGGACGTGGCGCCCAGCTCGGCGATAACCTGCTCGATCAGGGCCTCGAGCTCCTCGCCCGAAACCTGCGCGGGCAGCAGGCTCTCCAGAATCTTGACCTGCTCGGTCAGGTTGTCGGTACGCTCCTGGTCGGTGCCGGCCTTGATGGACATCTCCAGCGTCTCGCTCGTCTGCTTGATCAGACGCTTGATCATGCTGTTGACGTCTTCCTCGGTCACATCGCGGCGCTCATTGACCTCGATATTCTTCACCTCGGCCTTAACCTGGCGAATGATGGACAGGCGAACCTTGTCCTTGGCCTTCATGGCCGCAATCATTTCCTTCTGCAGCTCTTCGTTGGTCATCTGCAAATCCTCCTCAATAGTGTGGGCGGCACTCGCGCGAGCACCGCCCCATGATTACTCAGTCGTCGACGAATCGTCGGTCGAACTCTTGGTGACACCCTTCAGACTCACGTTATAGGGTACGTCTTTGGGCATGGGGTTGACGGTGATGTCGGCATCCTTCTTGTACTGCTCCAGCCACTCGCTGTACGCGGTGCTGGCCGCTTGCGTCTTCACCACGTTGGAGACGTACTTTTTGATGTCCTTGGGCACCTGGTTGATGTCATCAACCTGATTATCGACATGGAAGTAGTCGGTGCACTTGATGATGTGGTAGCCATAGGTCGACTCGACGACTTCGCTCACGTCGCCCTTGTTGAGTCCCTCGAGCGCCGTCTGGTAGCTGTCGACAAAGGTGGTGAGCTTATCCCAGCCCACATCGCCCTTCTTCTCCTTGGAACCGGTGTCCTCGGAGTACTGCTCAACGGCGTCCTCAAAGCTCAGCTCACCGGAGTTGATCTTGTCCAGGCACTCCTGCGCCTTGGCCTTGGCGGCAGCCTTGTCCTCGTCGGAAGCGTCGGAATCAACCTTGATCAGGATGTTCGACGAGCGGCGGGCGTCGTTGTAGCTGGACAGATTTTCGTTGATGTAATCGACAATCTCGCTGTCCTTGGGCTTGCTCGTGGGCGCGACGGCATCCTTGAGTTTCTGTTGCGCCAGACTCTCCTTGAGCGAGTCCTTGTAGGTGTCCTCGGTATAGCCGTAGGTCTTGAGGGTCTTCTTAAAGGCCTTGGCTCCGCCCGCGCTCTTGCACGCGTCCTTCCAAGCCTTCTCGACCTCCTCGTCCGACACCGTCACGCCGTTCTCCTTCTGTGCCTGTTGAAGCAGAATCTGCTGCGTGTAGGAGTCGATGAGTTGCTTGCGGTACTTCTTGGGCGTGAGGTCGTTGTCAACCAGATACTGCGCCCAATCCTCATCCTTGGTGTAGCCGTAGGACGTGCGCATGCTCATGATCTGCTTGGTCACGGTGTCCTCGGTAAGGTTGGTGCCGTTGATAGTGGCAGCAACACCGCCGGTCAGCTTGTAGCTCGAGGTGTCCTCAGCCTGCGACATAAGGCCGGAGCACGCCATCGCCGAGACGGAAAGCAGCATCGCCAGCACGCCGATGACCACCAGAACGATCTTGACGGTCTTAGACACGTACGTCTTGCGCTGCTTCTTGCGAGAGCTGGAGGCAGCGCGGGCCTGCTGCTCGGGCGTCGGCGCGGCCTCGGAGTTCTTTTTCTTATTTGCCATAGTTGGCCTTTCGCATAACGAATCGAACAAACGCCATTGTGTCACAACGCAGCCCCCGCGGCACGCTTGGTGCATTGGGGACAGATTAATCTGCACCATTTTGGTGCAAAGGGGACAGCTCTGGCAGCCGGCAGTTAGGGACAGTCCCCAAGTGCCGACTCAGCCCCACCTTAGAAGTGGCGGCGGATGGCGTCGACCATGCCCTGGGGCGTGGTCTGGCCGAGCACGTCGGCTGCGGCATCGGCGCCCATAAAGATGTTCATGAGTGCCTGCAGGGCCTCGACCTGGCCGCCCGGCTCGGCGATGCCCAGATTGATGACGATCTGCGCCGGCACCGGAGCGCTCATGCCAGCCATAGCGTTAAATGTCACGGGCGCGGCGGGCTTCACCACCGCGATATAGGGCTTGGCCACAAACCCCGGATCGGTATGCGGAATGGCAATGTTTGCCGCCGGCATAGCGAGACCCGTGGGACAGGCATCCTCGCGCGTGCGGACGGCGTTGAGCCAACCCTCGGCAATGTAGCCGCGCGGGGCAAGCTCGCCCTCGAGCCGCGCAAACACCTCGCCCGGCGTCGCGCACTCCCAATCAAAAAACACCAGCTCGGGCGTAAACAGCGCTTCGTTATCCGCCACACGCTCACCTCTCTCACCTAGTCACCTGGGACGTTCTTAAACGACTAGTCGTTTAAGAACGTCCCCAATGACTACCTAAAACAAAGGATGGCCACTTGCGCCTTGGCGCCAATGACCACCCTGACTACTCGGCTAAATTGTACTGTGTGCCACTAGCCGCGAGGCGCATCAATTGCGACCTTGCCGCTCTCCAGCACGTGAACGCGACCGTCGGCGAGCATCTGCACGACCTCGGGATACAGCACATGCTCGATCGCATGGATGTGCTCCTCGAGCGTGTCGACGTCCCAGCTCTCCTCAACAGCCAGCGCACGCTGGGCGATGATGGGGCCGTTGTCGTAGATCTCGTTGGCAAAGTGCACGGTCACGCCGGTCACCTTGACGCCGCGAGCAAACGCATCGTCGATCGCATGGGCGCCGGTAAAGCTCGGCAGCAGCGCCGGATGTAGGTTGACCACGCGATTGGGAAACGCTGCTAGCAGCGGCGTGTGCACCATGCGCATATAGCCGGCCATCACCACGTACTCGCAACCGCGTTCGAGCAGCTCATGCGCGATAATCTCGTCAGCTGCGATGGGGTCAGCATAGACATCCTTGGACAGCGTGAGCGTCTGGATGCCCGCACGCTCGGCACGCTGCAGGCCCTTGGCCGAAGGACGGCTCGACACCACAAGCTCAATCGAGGCGTTGAGCTTGCCGGCGGCGATCAGGTCGATCAGCGCCTGCAGGTTGGTACCCGAACCGCTGATGAGCACGCCGATCTTGAGCGGCTCGGCCGTATCGGTACCGGTCGGACGGGTGTAGGGCACAAAGCCCAGGCCCTCGGCGGCAGCCATCTGCTCGTTAGCGCTCATCGGAGTACACGACCTTACCGGAACCCTCGACGCACTCGCCCACGCGGAACGGCTTCTCGCCCAGCGCGACCAGAGCCTCGGTCACGGCAGCCTCGTCCTCGGGGGCGACGATCAGGCACAGGCCGACGCCCATGTTGAAGGTCTTGCACGCCTCATTGGGCGCGAGCTCGGCCTGACGCGACACGTAGGTGATGACGGGCGGAACATCCCAGCCCATCTCGGCGCCATTGCGGATGACCACGGCATCGACGTCGTCGGCGAGCGCGCGGTTGAGGTTCTCGGTAATACCGCCGCCGGTGATATGGGCAATGGCATGAACGTTGGCGCCACCGCGGAGCAGCTCCAGAATCGGCTTGACGTAGATGCGCGTGGGAGCCAGCAGAGCGTCGGCCAGCGAAGCACCGCCGAGCTCCTCGAGCGGACGGCTTAGCTCCTCGGCCTTAGCGGCGGCCTCGGGCGTGCCCGGCTTGATGCCGTCGACACCGATAACCTTGCGCACGAGCGAGTAGCCGTTGGAGTGCACGCCGGTGGAGGGCAGGCCCAGGATCACATCGCCGGGGCGAACGTTCGCGGGGTCGAGCATCTTGGGACGATCGACAACACCCACGGTAAAGCCGGCGAGGTCGTAATCGGCGGGAGCCATGACGCCCGGGTGCTCGGCCATCTCGCCGCCCACGAGCGCGCAGCCCGCGAGCTTGCAGCCGTCGGCCACGCCCTTGATGATCTTTGCCATGTGCTCGGCCTCAATGTGACCGATGGCAACGTAATCCAGGAAGAACAGCGGCTCGGCGCCCGAAGCCAAAATGTCATTGACGCACATGGCGACCAGGTCCTGGCCCACCGTCTCGTGACGGTCCATAATCTGGGCGAGCACAAGCTTGGTGCCCACGCCGTCGGTGCCGCTGATCAGGATCGGGTCTTCCATATCCTTGAGCGCGGCGGCCGAGAACAGGCCACCAAAGCCACCGATGCCGCCGATAACCTCGGGGCGGTTGGTGTCCTTGACCATCTGCTTAATAGCGTCGACGGCGCGGCCACCCTCGGCGGTATCGACGCCGGCGTCCTCGTACGTCACATGCTTGCTGTCGCTCATCTGAGCCTTCCTCTCCCACTACCGTGGCGCCGCGCGGGCGCCAAACGGTGCTCATAGTTGCGTTCATTTCGGCGCACGCCATAACAGCACGCGCCGTCATATCAACAAAACAGCAGGTAAAACCTACCAAAATAAACCTGTCCCCACATGGCAGGTTTTAGGCCTCGCCGTGCTCCTCTTCCCAGCTGCGGTCATCGTATTTCTCGACCACGGCGTCGTCGTCAAAATGCAGCGGCTTATCCAGGTTGCGGGGCTTAAAGCCCTCCATGAACTTGTCGCGGCCAAAGCTCTCGGGAATCGCCACGGGGTAGCGTCCGGTAAAGCACGCATCGCAGTAGCCGCCCTTGGGCATGACCTTCAGCAGGCCCTCGACCGAAAGGAAGGCCAGCGAATCGGCGCCGATGTACTCGCAGATCTCCTCGACCGTCTTGTTGGCGCTGATGAGCTGCGACTGCACGTCGGTATCGATACCGTAGAAGCACGGCCAGATGACCTCGGGCGAGTTGATGCGGATGTGAATCTCCTTGGCGCCGGCGTTGCGCAGCATCTTGACGAGCTGCACCATGGTGGTGCCGCGCACGATGGAGTCGTCGATGACGACCAGGCGCTTGCCCTCGATGTTGTCGCGCAGCGGATTGAGCTTCATGCGCACGCCCATGGCTCGCAGCTCCTGCGTGGGCTCGATAAACGTACGGCCCACATAACGATTCTTGATGAGGCCCTCGCCAAAGGGAATGCCGCTCTCGTGCGAATAGCCCTCCGCGGGCGGCAGGCCGGAGTCGGGCACGCCGATGACCAGGTCGGCCTCGACGGGCTCCTCATGTGCCAGCTGACGACCCATGTCATAACGGCAAGCGTAGACACTCTTGCCGTTCATGATGGAGTCGGGGCGAGCGAAGTAGACCTGCTCAAAGATGCAGTTAGCAGGCTCTTCGGCGGCAGGCACGCCCTGCTCGGACACAAGGCCCTCGGCGCTGATGCGCAAAATCTCACCGGGACGGACGTCGCGGACGTACTCGGCGCCCACGATATCGAGTGCACAGGTCTCAGAAGCGACGACCCAGCCGCCGGCGCGGGTGACATGGGTGGCAGCGTCGACCGTCGCGGCGTCGTCTTGCGACGGCAGTTGCGAAACGGAAGCGGCATCGGCCTGGTCCAGGCCCTCGTCCACGAGCTTGCCCAGCACCAGCGGGCGAATGCCATGCGGATCGCGGAATGCGTAGAGCGCCTGCTCGTTGATGAGCGTCATGGCGTAGCCGCCGCGCACGAGCTCCATGGTCTTACGAATGCCCTCGCGCAGGTGGCCCGTACGCTGGGTAAAGTAGCCGATGAGTTTGGTCGCGACCTCGGAATCCGAGTTGGAGAGGAACGGCACGCCCAGCTCGATCAGCTGGCGGCGCAGCTCGTCGGTGTTGACGAGGGTGCCGTTGTGCGCGAGCGCGATAATGACGCTATTGATGGTAGAGAGGTGCGGCTGAGAGGCTTCCCAGCTCTTGGCGCCGGCGGTGCCGTAGCGCACATGACCCACGGCCAGCTGACCGGAGAGCGTCGACAAGTCGGCATTGGAGAACACGCGGTCGAGCAGGCCCAGATCCTTGCGGACCATAACCGTACCGCCGTCACCAACAGCGATTCCCGCCGATTCTTGGCCACGGTGCTGCAGTGCACGCAGGCCAAAGTACGTCAGTCGAGCCACGTCGCGATCGGGCGCCCAGACACCAAAAACGCCGCATTCCTCATGCAGCTGGTCAGAGTCCGGATCATACGTCGACATGGCGTTCACCTGTCCCGCGGCGCGCTCGGCCGCGCGGATGGTTTCTTGAGACATGGCATCCCCTCAGAGCCTCGTATTTTGGCGTTACCCGCCTTATTATACGCACGGCGCGACGCGCTCCCCAGCGCATGAGCAGCGCTTTTTAAAAGCCCACCGAGCTAATAATCCGTTTTGCGGCCAAACATTTTATTGGTCTGCCCAGTGCAAGCGCCCGCGCCCCCATATGGCCGCCGCGTCCACCGTTGGGGATTGCAAAGTTGCAATTGGGACGTTCGTCCTGTCTTTTAGCAGGTCGGCGGCGTATCCTAGTAACCTAGGACAAAGCGAGAAAGGTTCTGTATGGATCGAAACGAACTCGACCCCAGCGTCCCCAGCGCCACGGAGGTCAAGAAGATTCCCCTCATCATTAAAGTGTACGCCGTCCTGTGCATCCTGTCCGGCGTGGGCACACTCCCGTCGGTCGCCGTCTTTATGTGGCAGGTCATCACCGCACTCATTAACGGCAACGCCGCCGCTAAACTCGGTGATAACACCCTGGTCGCGGTTGGCCTTATCGTCGCCGGCATTATGCTCTCGGCGGCAAGCGCGATCATCTTGATCGTCTTTGGCCTGGACCTCATCAAGGACCAGCGGCGCAATGCCGCCCGCCTGTCTTACGTCCTCATCGCATTTACCGTCGTGGAGCTTTTAGTTGACGTGATGCTCCAGGGTATCGGACCCTTCCTGCTGCGCCCCGCCATTCAGCTCGGTATCCTCATTGCGCTGTCGGCCACCGTCGACCCCACGCTACGCCAGGAGCGCGAACTGCAGCGCCGTCTGCAAGAGATGCTCGACCGCGATGCCGCCGCCGAGGGGATGCTCGGCCGCGACGAAACCGGCGAGGGCTACATCAAGCTCAACTACTTCAACCTGTTCTGGGTATTCTTCGTCTGCAGCGTGTTAGGTCTCATTCTCGAGGAAGTCTGGCATATGGTCGTCGTCGATCCCGGCGTCTATCAGGACCGTGCCGGTATGCTATTTGGCCCCTTTAGCCCCATCTACGGATTTGGCGCGGTGCTCATGACCATGGCGCTCAACCGCTTCTATAAAAAGAATCCTCTGATCATTTTCCTGGTAAGTGCCCTGATCGGCGGCGCTTTCGAGGTGTTTGTAGGCTGGTTTATGCAGACCTCATTTGGCGTGGTGTCGTGGAGCTACTCGCACATGAAACTGTTCGGCATGCCCGACCCACTCGCCGTCCTTACGGGCGGACGCACCTGTACGGGCTTTGCCTGCCTGTGGGGCCTGGGTGGCCTTATCTGGATCAAGCTGCTGCTGCCGAGGCTGCTCAAGCTCATCAACATGATTCCGTGGAAAAGCCGCTACTCGGCTACCGTCATCTTTACCGTCATTATGCTGGCCGACGGCGTCATGACGCTACAGTCGCTCGACTACTGGTACCAGCGCGTCAACGGCACGGAGCCGGATATTCCCGTCGCGCAGTTCTACGGCAAGTATTTCGATAACGATTACATGGAGAACCGCTTCCAGAGCATGACCATGAGCCCCAAGGATGCGACGCGCGTGTAGCGCCACGCAATGCCGAGATTATCCAACGCACAGAAAAGCCCGCTGGCAGACTGTGAACTGCCTCCCATTTCTTGGACATGAGAAATGGGAGGCTTTCTTTATGCGC